>NZ_JACJDV010000009.1 GCF_014163735.1 Shewanella sp. SR44-3 | reverse complement strand
CAAGATGTGACTGCTTACATGAAATATTACAACTTGGAGCGACTTCATTCTGCTAATGGTGATCTGTCACCTGTAGAATTTGAAAATTCTCAACTAAAAGTGTCCAATTTGGGTTGACCAGTACACTGGACGCGGGTTCAAGTCCCGCCGCCCCACCAGTTTATAGAAGGGCTTAGCAGCAATGCTAAGCTCTTTTTGTTTCTGTTGTGCCCACAAAATGTCCACACGAGAACATAAATAAGTGCATAGTAACGTTTTAGTATCGGCATACAGCCCATCATGGCATTCTCTTACCTACTCGCAGCAAGTCTTCCCTTAATCACCGTTTGGAAAATTTACGGTAGTTATTATTTAAAAAAACCTATAACAAAGTGGCAGATTGAACTTTAGTGTACAGCCCCATCATGGCATTCACTCATCGACACGCAGCAAGTCCGCCCTTGACTCTTGATTTAAAAAAGTCGAGCATCCCGTCCATGAGATGGACGGTCTACTCGCAAATTGCCATGATGTGTCTAGTGAAGCTTTGCGCCACCATTCAGGTACTAAAGCCCAAACTGTAAGATTATTTAAGACAAAGGGTTATTGCTCAGATTTACCTTTAAATTTATAGAGTATATTAGGCCCATAAAAAATCCCCGCTGACTTGGCTGTCGCGGGGATTTTTATTTATGGCTAGCGCTCGACATTTCATCTGCACGCGTAAGCTTAAAATTTATATTAGTTCTGCTTCTTCACGAATTGTGATTTAAGCATCATCTGGCCGTTGCCGTCGACTTTACAGTCGATATCATGATCGCCGGCGACAAAACGGTTGATGACGGCTTTAGTGCCGACTTTTAACACCAATGAAGAGCCTTTGACTTTCAAATCTTTGATTAGCGTGACTTTATCGCCTTCGGCTAATAAGTTGCCTACGGCATCTTTTAGTATAATGGCATCAGGATCGACTACCACTTCATTGGGATTCCACTCGTTAGCGCACTCAGGGCAAATAAGTAACGTGCCGTCTGAATAGGCATAAGGTGATTCACATTTAGGACATGGTGGGATGACGTCGCTCATAAGTATTCTCTACTCTCTGTATTCGTAACATTGACCGTATATTCTGCTTAGTTGAAACCAAATTTCAGCATTAAGCTACACAGCTAAAACATGATAACTGCATTATAATACGATTATCACAAACTGACCAGTGTCAGCGCTTCACTTGTGGATTTGCTACGCTGTGGATATCTGCCAAACTGACATTGTGTTTTTCAAGATATTCACGGATCAATTGCCGCGTCACTTGAGATGGTGTTAAGTCCTGTGCAGCGCAGAGCTGCTCAAAGGCTTGCTTTTTAAGTGGGTCCATTAAGACGGTAAAGCGAGCGGTTTTGTTTTCCACGGTGTTCTAGCCTTAAATTAAAACATGATAATTTGATTATAATGAAGAGCTGGCCTGATGGCTACCTTGTAGCAGCTTAATACTAATCACAACCAACTCACTCTCTAAGCAGCTAATTCTCTAAGTAACTAGATATTTCCCCCCTCTAAGCTTCAATGCATTTGGGTGTACAGTAATTTCTGCGGGACTCAAACCTAACCATTCACCATCGGCTTCCATTGGGATGCCCACACTGAGTATGCTGAATCCGTTATGGATCTGCCCAGCTTGAACTATAGGGGCGTCTAAGTGAGCGCCTGAGAATATTCGCAGCAGGTTGATGAGTTTATCTGACCAGCGGCAATCTTGAATATGGCAGTATGCCAGCCGCGGCGCCGCTACATGGGCATGAGGCGCTATCATCATGCCGCCACCAAAATACTGACCATTAGCGATAGCGAGCATAAAGCTTGGCCGCTGACAACTTTCAATCAACGCCGCAAGCTCTGGCTCACGTTCGCAAGCCGATTTATGGTCAAATTCACTGTTAGATTTCGAGTATGATCTCAACCTATTTTTAGCCTCGTTCTTGCTAGCGTTAACAGCGCTAACTTCAAGTTCTTGGCCTTGATAGCCCCACAGGCGCTCTAAAGTTTGCTGTAAATAGCTCAATTTAGGGAAATAACTTTTCCGTCCTAGGCTTGCTTGTAGCAATGCGCCATCAAAGCCAACACCAGCGACATTGATAAAATAACGTTGATTAACTTGCCCCAAACTAATGCTGCTCACCTGTCCATACAACACACATTCAAGTAACTGCTCATCACTGATCTCACCATACCAACTCCGAGCAAAATCATTGCCCGTGCCGCAGGGAATAAAGCTCATGGGAATATCGCTATAAGCCATGCAGTTAGCCACAATATGCAAGGTACCATCGCCGCCGAGCACGATAACATCAGTAAATTTATCGAGATTATCACTAAAAAAAGCCTGATTCTGGATGAGGCATGATGATGTTTGGTAGTGCTGATAGGCCCATTTTCTCTGCTCTAACGCTGTAGTCACCCTGACTTGCCAAGCGGCTTTGCGCTTATTGGTCATGGGATTAACCACCAGCAGCACTTTTTTCAGTATTGTTTTCATTATTATCTTTACCGAATAAGTTATTGAATGAGCTAGCGAATGAGTTATCAAATTGGTTATTAAAAATCATCACTGCAACTAAATAGCGAATATACATGCTAACGGGCGGCGAGGGAAAAGCATTAATCTTTGATATTGCCTACTTATATGTCGCCCACTTAATATGCCACCGACTTATTGCTAGCTGGCAATATTCTATTCAACCTTTAGCATCGTAAGCCTGCCCCTGAATGACAACAGATTGGTAAGCCAATAATTTAGTTCATAATACTGAGTGAAACAGTAAAAGCTAGGTAAAATTTAGGTAAAAAAAACCACAGCATAAGCTGTGGCGGCAGGAACCTAATATCATCGAAATTTGGGGTTGATGAAAACTAAATGTTCATTTTCAGCTGAAAATGCGTTCCTTAAAAAGTGGTAACTATGCTGATGTTCACACTAACTCTGCCAACATGGCATCAGAATAGGCAAGCAATTCTTTGCCTTCGCGCACGCGAGCCACGTAATCTGGATTGGCAATAAAGGGCCTGCCTATGGCTAATAAATCAAACTTGCTAGCCTCAATCGCAGCACTACCAGATTCTGCGGTATAGCTGCCAACGCCTACCAGGGTGCCCTTATAAACACTGCGAACATAACTGGAAACCCTTCCGCCTAAGTAGTCAAACTCCATGGCATCGTCAAAAATTCCAATATGTAAAAAAGCCAGCTTGCGCTTTTGAAGCTGTGGTAATAAATAATCAAATACCTCACGATCACGTTTATCTGCGCCCATATTAAAATATGCACCAGGTGATAACCGCAGTGCCGTTCTGTCGGCGCCAATGCGTGCAGTAATAGCATCAACCACTTCCAGAGCAAAACGTGACATGTTTGCCGGGGTTTGGCCGTATTCATCTTCACGGCGGTTACTGTCATGGTGCAAGAATTGATCAATCAGATAACCGTTCGCGCCGTGTATTTCTACGCCATCAAAGCCTGCATCTATAGCATTTGCAGCCGCTTGAGCATAGTCCGCCACCAGCAGCTTAATGTCGTCCAAGCTCGCAGGAGTGGGAGTTTGGTAAGTGAGTTCACGCATTCTCGGTACGCTGCCTTCAACCGCTTGTGCTGAGGCTGAAAACACCTTGCCATCACCAAAAAAGTGCGGGTGAGCCACGCGGCCCGTGTGCCACAACTGGGCAAATATCTTGCCACCTTTACTGTGCACTGCATCTGTAACAGCCCGCCAACCTTGAATTTGTGCAGGGGTAAATAAACCAGGCGTATTAGGATAGCCTTGGCCGTCGGGCCTAATGATGGTCGCTTCGCTAATGATAAGCCCTGCTTCTGCGCGGCGGGCATAGTATTCGACCATTGCCTGAGTGGGCACTAAGTCATTATCAGCCATACAACGCGTCAGCGGTGCCATTAAAATTCTGTTTGATAAGGTTAAGCTGCTATTAAGTGTATAAGCTTGAAATAAGTTAGCTGGCATGTGATACCCCTTTCTTGAATGAGCATTCAAGATAATCTTATTTGAATCCTCATTCAAGTATTTTTGTATAATTTTTCAAAGCTGGTTAGAATTACCTTACTAAGCCTCAAGAAAGCTCTTTTTATGAGAAATGCCGAGTTCGACCGCAAAGCTGTTCTGTGTGCTGCCATGAGCGTGTTTACCGCCAAAGGCTACGCTAAAACCAGCATGCAAGATCTCACCAAAGCCACGGGATTACATCCGGGGTCAATTTATTGTGCGTTTGAAAATAAGAAAGGCTTACTGCTCGCCGCAATTGGTCAATATCAAGACGAACGAAATCAACAGTTTATTGATATTTTCAACAACAATCATTCAAGCTTAGCTAATTTAAGTGACTACCTTAATGAAATCCTTAATGAATGCTTATCAGACGACATGACAAAAGCCTGTCTGTTGACCAAAACATTAAATGAAGTGGGCACGCAAGATGATGATATTAAAACACTTATCAACAAAAATTTAACTGCATGGCAAGCAGCACTGATCTCAGTGTTTGATAGCGCTAAGCAAAGTAATGAAATTAACAGCCAAGCCACTAGCCAAGAATTAGCACAATATCTGATGATGGGGATTTATGGACTTAGAACCTTTGCTCATACCCAACAGGATCCAGAGCAGCTTGCACGATTGGCGAAGAAGTTACTCGCTGATGTCAGTCGTTAATGGATGATTTGAGCAGTGCTCGCAGATGAATTGATTGAGAAGGCTGCTCAAATAAAACCCTTAGGTCATTAATACAACCCAGCTGTGTTGCTAACTGAATATAAGTAATTAATTTAAAAAATTAATCCAAGCCATTAGCCTAAGATTTTTTGTGCATAAACACGTTCACCTAGTGAATTCAATATAGTGCATTCACCTTCTAGCACAGCAATAATTGACTTACCACGGCGAAACTGCTGCGGGATCATAACCCGCCCTGACTCGCTAACAGCCAAACCCGTCAAAATCTCATTATGCATAATCAGCCCAGCTGGTGCTTCGTAATACAGCACAGTCACTATGGCCGTATTCGAACTCATATTTTGCACTGTAGGCTTCTGTGTCTCTGACATTATGGGTTTAACTCTCTATTAATTATGACTCACCAACCATAAAGGATAATAGCAATTGAGTCTATATAAAGCCTTGCCCACACGGGTTTGAGCAGCTTACGCTTCAAGGCATTATTCAGACTCACCTCGTAATAAAACACAGTTTGATAACATTTAGCAACAGTTTTTTAAATCGAGAATCTTTTAAGCTCAAAGAATAAAGCTAAAACCCACTCAATGCATCAGCGGCATTCCAGTAAGTCATTAGCATTAAAGCCAAGTTGCTGGCTAATAAGAGTAATAATTTGTGATGCTGAACTAAACAGATGCAAATAATCCTGTTAGAATCGGCATCAATTTTTTCAAACACAGATACGAGATCAAGATGGGCAGAGCATATCAAAATAAGAAAGAGTCCATGGCGAAAACCGCTGGACAGAAGACACGTATTTATTCACGTTACGGTAAAGAGATTTATATTTGTGCTAAGCAGGGCGGCGTCGATCCAGATGGTAATTTAGCCCTTCGCAGCTTGATTGCCCGAGCAAAAAAAGATCAAGTGCCCGCTCATGTTATCGAACGTGGTATTGAAAAAGCCCGTGGTGGTGGTGGTGAAGATTATGATACCGCTCGCTATGAAGGTTTTGGTCCAGGTGGTTGCATGGTTATCGTTGACTGCTTAACCGATAACGGCAAGCGTACCTTCACCGAAGTGCGTCAAGCCTTCGTTAAGAATGATGCTAAATTAGGCGGCCCAGGTACTGTTGGACACATGTTTGATCATCAAGCTGTATTCGTATTTGATGGCGATGATGATGAAGCTATTTTAGAGCTATTAATGATGGCTGATGTGGATGTAACAGATGTAGAATTGGAAGATGGCATCATCAGCGTATTCACTCCTGTATCTGAGTTTAGCAATGCTCGAATCGCCTTAACAGAAGCTTTTCCAGAGATAGATTTTAAGGTAGAGAACTTAGCCTTTGTTCCCCAGACCATGACTGAAATCAAAGGTGAAGACGTTGACACCTTTGAGAAATTTTTGGCCGCACTTGATGATTGTGATGACGTGCAAAACGTTTATCATAATGCTGAAATTGTCGAATAGTCATAAAATGAATAATAAAAAACGCAGCAATCGCTGCGTTTTTTTATGGCTTAAATTTATTGAAGCTCATTGTCTCGCTAGCCTAATTTGCAGGCTTAGCGGAGGTCCATATTTTGCACTATCTCATGGGCGATTTCAGGAGTTGTGACATTAGGTTTTTGATGCAAATCGGCTTTGAGTTGACCTTTACGATGTTTTAGTGCGGCATCAAGCTTTTTAGCAGCACTAGAAATGGCGGGATACATGACAGAATCATTGCCTTTCGCCGAAATACGGCCGCCTTCATATTTGGTACTGATTTCTACATCATACTCGCCATGTTCTTTGGCTATGATAATGTCTAATCCGATAAGAGTGGGGAAATGGGTGGCAAGCTTTGCGAACTTCTCATTGACGTGTTGTTTAACGGTATCTGTGACTTCAACATGGTGACCAGAAAGATTTATTTTCATAAATTGTCCTTAAATAGCTGTCTACTCGTATTACACTTTGCACACGTATATGCATTCTAATTTTAGTGTTGCGATTTTTGGTACTTGGTTTTCTGTATTCTTGCTTGGTTCCTATTGCCCTGTAATTCATTGTCACATAAATAGACTTGGGGGCATGTGCTCAAGATCACAAGAGGACATGAGTAAAAAAAATGAAATATTTCATTTATCCTTCAATGGCGCTTTTCCTGTAAACAAGCAAAGTATAGCCAAAAATGCCTTCTACCTGAACTTTTGACCAGTTTAGAATAAATGTCCAGCACAATTTTAAAATTGGCCTCCTATAGCCACTGTTCTCAGCATTAACTACAAAAGTCACTCTAGATAAGAGATACTCAAAGACAAATAGTTCCCTTGTTATACACCATCTTAGGATTTAATTATGGCCGCTGCCGCTAAACTGCAAATTGATATCGTCTCAGACATTATGTGCCCTTGGTGTATTGTAGGCTACAAGCGCTTGACTCAAGCCTTGAGTCAGTACCCGCAACTTGATGTCAGTGTTAATTGGCATCCTTTTGAACTCAACCCTAATTTAGCGCCTGAAGGGCAACACTTAGGTGAACATTTAGCCCAAAAGTACGGCTCCACTCCCGAACAAAGTCAGCAAAACCGTCAGCGTTTAGCTGATTTAGGCAAAGAATTACATTTTGAATTTAACTTTCAAGCTGACTCACGAATTTTCAACACCTTTCTTGCTCACCAATTATTATTTTGGGCGGGTCAATCTGATAAGCAAACCGCGCTAAAATTAGCCTTGTTCGATGTCTATTTTACCCAACAGCAAAATCCTAATGATATTGAAGTCTTGGTCAGTGCCGCTGTTAAAGTGGGCTTAGATGCTGATGGAGCCAGAACGATACTGACAGATGGACGCTTTGCTGCACAGGTAAAAGAAGCCGAGCAGCTATGGATAAGCCGCGGGATACAAGCTGTGCCTGCAATAGTGTTTAATCAACAATATTTACTCTCAGGTGCGCAACCTGTAGAAGTCATCGAAGAGCTTATTACCAAGGTGTTGGGTTAATTGGGCAACGAAAACGTACTCCTTGCTCAGTCACTTCAACTATCTCGCTGCGACGGGTTTCACCCGGCTCTAATGGAAACATGTCTAATGCTTCATGAGTGGTGAAGTTTTGTAGTTGAAAACCCGCTAATTTTTCGGCTTTATTTGTGATAACAAATTGATATTTACCCGCCTTAAGTGAAACTAAGGTATCTCTAGCGCTGAAATGACCACCGTGCTGCTCCAAATGAATTTCAACAACCCCTTCAGCATTGGCTATTGGCAGTGCTGCATTGGCCACATTTATTGTAAGCGCACTTAGGGTAACAACGGTCAGTAAATGGCTTAGTAATTTGTTCATGATTTCATCCTGTTTTGTACATAAAATCAATAACTCATATTCGAGTGTCTCACTTGACTCAGCTGAGTTATTGTCAACAGGGATAGCATAATTAAGGCAAGCTTAAGCCAGTATGTCTTAAAAGCTTAACTTTATGCCTTTAGGTCTAACTTATTGCTCAGCTCATCTTTGGAGTTGAGCTTTGCTAAATCAATTACTATCAAGTTTTCATCTGAGCGCCACTGTCTTTCACCGCTCCTTCTTTCACCGAACCTTAGTTTGCGACAGCTGGAGCACTGACACTTCAGGTAATGGTCATGCGAACTTTCACTTAATAAGTTCAGGTAAAGCTTACCTTCACAGCAATCAGCATAATGGCACCTTGCTCAATGCTGGAGACATGGTGCTGTTCATCCGAGATAGCGCTCATCTACTCAGTTACAGCCCCGAGGCTCAACTTAGTAATGCCGCTGAGAATGAGCCCAGCCAGTTTATCGCCTACCCCATGGAAGTTCCGCTGGAAAACAGCACTGGACTTATCTGCGGGTATTTCGATTTTGGCAGCGATCAGCAACACCCAGTACTGCAGCAATTTCGCGATTGTTTAGTCATCACGAAAGCCCAGCAAATCGGGGCAATAAAAAGCTTAGTACAGAGTATTATTAGCGAGTCTCACCTTGGGGCTCATGCCAACGACGTTATTTTATCGCGACTGTCCGAGGTATTCTTCCTTGCCCTGCTCAGGCAATTAGCCGAGTCACCGACCACGGAAATGGGGCTATTTTATGCATTACAAGACCCAAAGATGGCGATGGTGTTGCAACACATGTATCGTCAAATTGGTGCCCCTTGGACATTAGAAAGTCTTGCTGCCAGCGGCGGTTATTCTCGAGCCAGTTTTGTGAGTTATTTTAATCGCTACCTAAATCAAGCGCCGCTGGCTTTTTTAACCCACTTACGTCTCACTCAAGCAAAAAAACAATTGCAGCGAGGCGATACAGTCATTAAAGTTGCCCTCGATGTTGGTTATCAGAGCGATGTCTCATTTGCCAAAGCCTATAAGCGTTATTTTGGCATTGGCCCTGGCGCCGACAGGCTGTAATGTATCGAGCCTGCACACTCACTCAATTGAGGATATTTTAAGATGGGATTTCAACTCACGGTAAGCTGGGACAACTCAGTGCAAATCGCTGACGATTTTAGCCGCGATCACCAAATCGCCTATGGCAGTGGCCAAGTGGTCAACGCCTCTTCAGCACCTGAATACAAAGGCAGTGAAGATAAAATAAATCCAGAAGAGAGCCTACTCGCCGCCCTTTCTTCTTGCCACATGCTGACATTCCTTGCAATTGCTCATTTAAAGCGCTTGCCAGTGGCTAGCTACATTGATGATGCCAGCGCTGACTTAGGTAAAACCGAATCAGGAAAGCTTGCGGTCACTAAGATGATTTTAAACCCCAAAGTCATATTTGCCGAAGGGGTTGAGGTTGATCATGAAACCTTAACCAAGATGCACGATAAGGCCCACGTTAACTGTTTTATCGCCAACAGCTTACGCTCAGAAGTTGAAATTAATTTTTAAACTTAAGTTATCAAGAAGATAAGACAGCGCTGTTATTCACTCTAGCCTGTCTTCTTCTCCTTATCCCCCTGCCCCCCCACTACACTGCCTGTGTGTGCTCACTGTATTTGCGCCGCTGAGCATTCGTAATTTAAAACTGAGTTTTAGCCCTACAAAACACTGAAAGCCCCCAAGAAATGGGCGGTCATGGTATTATCTAGCTCTTTTTTTAAGGGGCTGCCCTTGAAGAGTTGCGATACTGTAACCCTACATATAATAAGTACGTTAAGGAGTGTTCATGTCTGCCCAAGTTGCAATCGTTATGGGTTCTAAGAGTGATTGGCCGACCATGGAAGCCGCTGCCGACATCTTAGATTTACTGCAAGTCCCCTATCACGTAGAAGTTGTCTCCGCTCATCGTACTCCCGATAAATTAATGGAATTTGCAAGTTTAGCGGTTAATCGCGGTTTTAAACTAATTATTGGCGGCGCTGGCGGCGCGGCGCATTTACCTGGAATGATAGCTTCAAAAACCCGCTTACCAGTACTTGGCGTCCCAGTGCAAAGTAAAACGCTATCAGGCATGGATAGCTTATTGTCCATAGTGCAAATGCCCAAAGGCATTGCTGTTGGTACCTTAGCCATAGGCACAGCAGGTGCATTTAACGCAGGGTTACTGGCGGCGCAAATGTTAGCAAATCATGACTCCGCCCTTGCTAGTCGTATTGAGGCTTTTCGAGAGCAGCAAACTCAAGCTGTATTAGAGCATCCCGATCCGAGAGTCGATTAATGAAACAGCCACACACAATTTGGGTTTTAGGTAATGGACAGCTCGGCGCCATGATGGCTCACGCAGGTGAACGCCTAGCACTGCATGTTAAACCAATTGATATTATGTCGCCTCAGGCAGAGCCCCTTGTGCTCGGCGCTGATGACATTGTCACAGCAGAACGTGAGCAATGGCCAGAATCCAGCCTTAGCTTGCAGCTCAGTCAGCATCCACACTTTATTAACGCGCCAGTGTTTGCCCGTCTTGCAGACAGGTACAGTCAAAAATCCCTATTAGATGAACTTGCCATCGCTACCGCGCCTTGGGAACTGGTGTCACAACAAACGCAAGCGCAAGCATTGCATCAACGCTATGGTGATCGCGTACTACTCAAGCGACGGACTGGCGGCTATGATGGCAAAGGCCAGCATTGGTTAAAACAATCAGAGCACACACAAATTCCTGACGATTGGCGCAATGAAGCCATTGCCGAACAAGCGATTAATTTCGATGAAGAAATATCCCTTGTGGGCGCAAGAACCCAAGATGGGCGATGCGTTTTTTACCCTTTGACGCTTAATCTGCATCAAAATGGCATTTTAATGGCCTCTCTGGCACCATTAGCACGCCTTGAGTCATTGCAAACTAAAGCCGAAACCATGTTGAGCAGTATAATGCATGAGCTTAACTATGTGGGCGTGATGGCCATGGAATGCTTCAGGGTTGACGATACACTACTGGTTAACGAGCTTGCCCCACGGGTACATAATTCAGGTCATTGGACACAAAGCGCTTGTCATATCAGTCAATTCGAAATGCATTTACGGGCCATCGCCGGCCTGCCTCTGCCAGAGCCTAAAGTGAATTTCCAAACCGTGATGATAAACCTTATCGGTGTTGAAAAAGACAATAACTGGCTGAGCCTGAGTAATGGAGAATTATTTTGGTACGACAAAGCGGTACGTCCTGGACGAAAAGTCGGCCACCTTAACTTATCAGCTAAAAATCAAGCCGAGCTCAGTCAGAGCCTGACATTGCTGTCACAATGGCTACCGGAGCAATACCAGGCGCCACTTGAGTGGGTAAAAGCCAACCACAATTGATGGACATGCTCGGGATTATGCCAAGCATAAAATATCTATGTAAACTTGGCATAAACCCGCTAGCCTATTAATTTGACTAGAATATTATCCTGTTTCAGTGCATGCTATAAAAAAAGGTTTTATAATAACTAAGATTTAGCTCATATGGATGATATTTGGTGAAGCAACGGGATAGCCTCAAGCGTAAGAAAATAGACACGTTAGATTTTAGATACCATATTGTATTATTAGTGTTGCCACTGATTTTATTTATTTCGGTATTTATTTTTGCCATGCCAAGTAGTCAGTATGATTTCCTGTCTTTATCCCTTATCTGCATAGTGTATTTGTTTGGCTACAGCCTAAGCTATTATTTACATCAAGGTCGGATCATTCGTCTGTGGCAGCACTTAGAGCAAGTCGTTAACATCAATGACGCTACCTATGAATTAGTTCACCTCTCTAGCCAATACCAAGACGAACATGACTTCTTGGATGCACTACTGCAAAAAGCGGTTGGCGTTATCGATGGCGCCGAAATGGGCAGTATTATTTTGGTAAACCCCAGAACTAACGAGCTTAAGTTTGAATGTACCGTCGGTTTGGATTTATCAGAATTACAAAAACTTAAATTTCATCTGGAGCAATCCTTCGAATATAGATTAACCGACGGCCGCTGCGATCGTGTGGTGGTGGTCGACGACATGCACCAGATCAATGCTGGCAGTAGTTTAAGCGATGAAGAACAAAATATTTTATTAACCGCTGCATCTCAACCTATACGGTCAACCCTGTCTAGTCCTATTCATATCGATGGTAAACTCTATGCCATGCTCAATTTAGACAGTGGCAACCGTGGTGCTTTTAATGACTATGATAGAAACCTAGTAGGCATACTCACTCACGAAGCCAGCAATGCTATTGCCCTATACCAAAAATCACAACAAATACAAAGACTAGCAAACACAGATACATTGACAGGTTTATACAATCGCAAGCGATTTGAAGAGAGATTAAGCCAGTGGCACCATAAACCACAACTGGGCAGCTTTCTGGTGATCATTGATATGGACAATCTCAAAACTATCAATGATATTCATGGCCACCAAGCGGGTGATAATGCCATTGTTGCTCTAGCCAATGCCATGAAAGTGACTTGGCCTCACAAAGCCTTATTAGGCCGTTTTGGCGGCGATGAATTTGTGCTTATCTGCCATGGCCCTGAACATAAGCTCGCAGCAGAACTGCTTGAACTGGCCAAACTACTCAATAACCCTAAGTCAGAACTTCAAGTAAAATTTAGTGCCGGTGTCGCTGACTATCAAGGGGATTGGCATCAAGCCTTTAAGCAAGCAGATTCTGCTATGTACCTTGAAAAGCGCACTAAAAAGAGTCTGAAGCAGGCATAAAAAAGCCCCGTTAATATTTCTATTAACAGGGCTTTTTTATCAGAATATATTCAAACTATGCCCATTCAATGCTTATTACCAGAACCAAGACGAATTCAGTTCATCTTTACATTGCTTGTATTGCTTTGCATAGCGATACGAACGATTGCCGACTTTTTTGGCGACCTTAATAAGCCAGGGCTTGGCATTATAAGAGCGGCGTTTATAGCCCCCCCAGCCTTCGTGATAATTAAGATATTGCTTATTGGCATCCCACTTAGACACGCCATTAATTTTATGGGTTTTATAAATAAACCAGCCCATGAAATCCATCGCATCATCGAAATCACTGCGACTAGACCAAGAATTTCCCGTCTCGCGCACGTAATCATCCCAGGTCATAGTCTTTGCTTGAGCATAGCCGTAGGCATCGCTAGCACGTCCCGTAGGGATAAAGCCTAAAAAGTACTCCATTGGCGGCGCTGCATCGTGTTTAAATGAGCTTTCCTGATACATCATTGCAAATGGCACATGCACTGGAACTCCCCATTTTTCTTGGGTGTTAATGGCGGCATCATGCCAGCTACTGTGCTCTTTAAAGATGGCACAGATGTTATCTGGCTCTTTGGGGGGGGAAGTGGCACATGCTGACAAGCTTAGGCCTAGAGTCACACTCAAAAATAAGCGTTTGTGTTCAACAATCATATCGTTCATAAATCGTAAGGTTAGCATAAGACGAGTTCGGTATTGGCACAGGGACAAATCCATTTAAAAACCTACAGCTTCAAAGTCTTAACTCAGTGTTACATCTAAGTGCTTAAGATGCAAACCCCAAACTTAAGTAAGGCATTATGAGCGGTATTTAACCTTGTTGGCGGCTTTTAGCCATAGTGCAGCTTTTGTGCTCTTGTGCAGCAATAATGGGCTGCCAATAATCTTCATCCAAACCTAGGTAGATTTTATCAGTGTTAAAGCGAGCAGCAAGGTGATAAAGGGTATCTGCCTTAACATCTATCACTAAAATCTTAGTCTTTCTTGCCGCTAAGGAGACTTTAAGGCTGCTTGAATCGATAAGCTCAGCCAGCTTAAATTCATAACGGCCTGGCACTAATTGGTAAGTAGGCCGTGAAATCACCGCTTTATTATCTAAATGAGTAACCACAACCCGATACTTATTCTGTTGAGGTTCGGGGGCTAAATATGCAGCTACTGTGCCGCACGGCAACATATCGTTTGCCGATGAAGCACAACCCTGCAGCAGTATTCCTGATGACACGACAGCAAAAATCGCAGTGAAAAGCGTCCGCATTATATGAGTTACACCTTCACGTCAGAAAAGTAATCATCTAAATAGGCACTAAATGGCTGGTTAGAACTTGCCTCTAGTTCGCTTTGAGCCAAAAGTGATGCTTTAGCATCTGCTTGATAACGTTCAGTCACTTCTGTCGATAGCGGATATTGACTCAAAAAACTGTGATAATCTTCAGCTAAGTTTTTCACCCAGCTGAAATGATCTGTGCCCTTAGTGATAATTTCATCCAATACACGACCAGACAGGGTTTTACTTGGGTCTGCAATGGTCTTTTCCCATGTAAAAAGCGCAGTTTGATAAGCATGTTCATGCTCACCATCCAGTAATTTTGCGAGCTTGCTCATGGAGTCGAAAATCTGTTGCAACCAATCTGCCATAGGGATAGCTTGGCCGTTCTTGGTCAGTTGTAGACTCGGTTTACGCCCCTCTAATACCACAGACTTTAAATTAGCTGCAATTTCAGTTTCATCTTCAAAGAAGCTGTTCTCTGATGGACTCAGCAGGCAATGCAGTAAAAATAAATCCAAGAAACGGACTTGGTTTGCATCTATGCCCACAGGACTAAATGGGTTTACATCCAACGCCCTCACCTCTATGTATTCAACCCCCGCACGGGACAAGGCATCAGAGGGTTTTTCACCACGTTTAGTGACGCGTTTGGCGCGAATGGGTGAATAAAATTCATTCTCGATTTGCAAAATATTGCTATTAAGCTGCTGGAACTCGTCATCAAGGTTAACGCCAATTTTAGCGAACTTCTTTGATGGCATTTTAATCGCCGCACGAATGCCTTCTAAATACTCAGGCAAGGAGTTATAGCTAATATTAAGGGTATCTTGCTCTTTGTTGGTATAGCCTAAATCGCTCATGCGCAATGATGTCGCATAAGGAAGATATAAGGTTCCTTTACCGGTTTTCATAAACTCGAAGTCGAATTCTTGATCCTTGATGAACGAGCTGCAAATAGCAGGGGATGAGCCAAAAAGGTAAGGTAAAATCCATACTAAACGGCGATAATTTCGAATTAAACCGAAATAAGATTCAGAAATAAAGTCGTTCAACCCAAGCTTAGTGCCGCTAAGTTCATAAAGGCGTTGCCACAGCTCATTGGAGACTGAAAAATTAAAGTGCACCCCTGAAATAATCTGCATTAATGCGCCATATCTGTGGGTTAGGCCCTTGCGGTATAAGGTTTTCATCATACCTGTATTGGAGCTGCCATATTGTGCAATTGGGATTTTTTTCTCATCACCAACGTAACAAGGCATACTTACTGGCCATAATTTTTGGCCATTAAGGTTGCGCACAGTAAAAGCATGAGTTTGGGTGAGATCTTCAAGTAGCGCGTCGATACTTTTATGCACTGGGGTGATAAATTCGAGCAGTGCTTCGCTGTAATCTGTGGTGATCCGAGAATGAGTTAATGCCGAGCCTAACGCACTAGGATGAGCATCCAGCGCCAACTGACCATCGGGGCCAATACGCAGCGCTTCACGTTCGATCCCGCGTAACATACCCAATAAGGCATCACGGCCTTGTGCATCACTAAGTTGGTCGACTATTTCATTGAATGACATCAATATTCTCTTCTCTTATTTAAGTCGTCGGTCGCAAATCTGTCTGCAACAGACCCGAGATTATACAAGTTTATTTCCTGTAATCATTCTTAAATTAAGATAAATTCTGCTAACAGGTCATATTCCTAAGCTTGAGGCTCTGTGATGAGCCTCAAACCTATATTAGGGTATTTTGATAATATTCAATAGCCGTAAGCTTAATTCATCAATTGAATTGGATAACCAATATCTTTTAACTGCTCAGTTAACGCAGCTTTATCACCTACGATTAAGATGGTCATGTTATCCAATACGAGCTGAGACTGAGCCAACTTATTTAGCTCATTTAAGCTCACCGACTTAATAATTGCATCTTGCTTAGCAGTAAAATCATCAGCTAAATCATAGCGCTGGATCATACGCACGAAACCTGCTTTTTGATAGGGCGTCTCATAGTCTAATGCTTGGCTTTGGGCGATGGAGTTTTGCATAAAATCACGCTCGGCGGCCGTCATTCCTTGGGCTTGATAAGCCTTAATTTCCTTAATAAATTCAATTAACGCAAGTCCAGTGACATCGGTTCGCACGCTTGCAGATGCTAAGAACTGACCCGTTTTATCATCACCTGAAAACTGACTCCGAGCACCATAGGTGTAACCTTTATCTTCACGCAAGTTTAAATTAATCCGACTGTTAAATGCACCGCCCAAAGGATAGTTCATTAAATAAGCTTTAAAATAATCTCCCGTCGCATCATAGGGAAGTGCCCGCTTACCTATATAAATCACCGACTGGGCAGACCCTGGTTTATCTATTAAGTGTATTTTTCCGCTGGCAAGTACTGGCTGAGCTGCAATTTTAGGCTGTTCTACTGGAGTTGCTTGCCATTTACTAAAACCTTTGAGCATAGGAATAACCTCTGCTTTATTAAGATCGGACACCACAACCATCTTTGCCACAGCAGCTGAATACTGGGTCTGATAAAATTGTTGCACATCAAGCAGAGTTATCGCACTCACGCTTGCTAGCGTGCCAGTATTACTGACACCTAAGCTAGTTTCATCGCCATACAAAAGTTTGGCAAAGCCTTGGTTTGCTAGGTAGTTGGGATCTGAACTCAAATGCTGCAAGTTCTGTAATTGCTGCTCTTTGAGGCGTTCAAAATCATCATTATTTAAAGCTGGAGAAAATAGCTTTTCCTCCACTATCGCCAATGTAGCACTAAGGTTTTCAGTTAAGCTTGATATCTTGATATAGCTTTGGCTATCAGATGAGCCGAAGCTGATATCGCTGCCTAATAACTCTAATGCTTGAGCCAAGGCTTCAGTGCTGCGCAAGGTGCTAGACTCGTTGAGCATTGCTGCTGTTAACCCTGCAAGACCAGCCTTAGCAACAGGGGCTAAACCGTGCCCACCTTCAAGATAGATAAGTAATTCAACGGTTGGCGTTTCAAGACTCTGAGTCCCCATGACTTCTATCCCATTACTTAGGGTTTCACGCCACAAACTAGGCACTGTCATCACTGGTGCAACACCCGCTTTTGGGATCACAGAACGGTCAAAGTTACTCTGAAGCTCCGTGGTGTTCCCCTCAAGCGTTGTCTTTGCGTTAGCTGCTAACTCCACTGCACTTTGGGCAGGTTCAGCCGTTGCTGGAGTAAAGTTATCTTCGCTAGCAATTAAGCTTTTCCCACCTTCAGGTACCACACTCATGACTGCCATGGGCTTGTTTTTAATGTAAGTAGCGAATACTCGCATCACATCGGCCTTAGTTACATTTTGATAACGCGCCAAGTCTTCTGCAAGTAAATCAGGTGTGCCAAAGAAGGTTTGATTACTGGCAAGGGTTGCCACTTTGCCAGAGACGCTTTGCATAGTGAAAATGGTGCTGGCTTTGAATTGCACTTTCACTTTTTGTAAATCTTCATCGGTAACGCCGCGCTGCTCAAATTCTGCAATGGATTGAACAATTAACTGTTCAAGCTCACTGAGCTTGCCACCGCGACTTGGGTTAGCTAGGGCATACAAAGACAACTGACACGCCAACTCCTGACAAGGGTGATTCACACTGGCTTGAACAGCATAACCTTGTTTGACTAAGTTTTTATAAAATAGTGATGTCTTACCTCCCCCTAAAATATTGGCCAACAAGTCCAATGGAGCTTCATCAGGGTGACCGGCATACACCGTCGGAAAGCCTATGTAAATCAATGGCAAATGCACTTTATCTTCCATTGATATGTAACGGGTTTTATCTAGCGTCACTAAGGTTTTAGCTTGAGGCTTCACCTCGGGGCCTTTAGGAATGTCAGCAAAATATTGCCCAACCCAAGCCAGAGCTTGTTGCTCATCAAAGTCACCACCTATGGTTAAAGTGGCGTTATTGGGACCATACCAACGAGTAAAGAACTGTTTCACATCTTGGGTGCTGGCGCGGTTTAAATCATCAGGCCAACCAATCACAGGCCAAGAATATGGGTGACCTTCAGGATAAAGGGCCTGGTTAAAGCGCTCATTCAAGCGGCCATAAGGTTGATTATCAACACGCTGCGCCCGTTCATTTTTAACCGTCTCACGTTGCAGTTCAAATTTTTCATCCGTAATTGCTGGCAACAAAAAGCCCATTCTGTCGGCTTCTAGCCAGAGCATTTTTTCCAGTTGGTTACTGGGAACTGTTTCAAAATAATTAGTTCTATCTGTATTTGTGGTGCCATTTAGACTGCCACCAGCTTCAGTAATAAGTTTAAAATGCTGTTCATCGGCAACATGTTGTGAACCTTGGAACATCATGTGTTCAAATAAGTGAGCAAAACCGCTACGGCCATTGAGCTCTCGAGCTGAACCCACATGATAAGTCACGTCCACGTGCACCAAAGGATCAGACTTGTCTTGATGTAAAATGACCGTAAGGCCATTGTTAAGTTGGTACTTCTTATAGGGGATCCCTACCTCACCAACGGCTGGCATGCTTTGCTCTAACAGGGTAATGCTAGCAGCACTTTTTTGCGACGCTTCTGAACTCTGTCCCGTTTTATCTTGTGTCTGACTACAAGCGGCCAAAATAGCACTGATGGTACAGGCTAATATCCATCTATTATTCATTTTTTCTCCAAGAGTATCTGTACACAATTCATTCAGATTGTGACACGCAAAAAATAACTGAAAACAACTAACGAATTAACTAGACCAACATTTCTGAGCCACCAAAAAACAGCCCTATAAACACGCCATAGCGTAGGGTTTTCCCTATTAACATCATCAAACTTGAGGGCAATAGAGGTAATTTAAGCCAACCTGCCAATAAGCACAGTATGTCACCTATTACAGGTAACCAAGACAGCAATAAAGCCCAATAGCCGTAACGCTCAAGCCAATTCAAGCTGGTACTCGTCGACTTAGAGGCTAATTTTTCTGGCGTTATCACCTTACGTCCGACTCGACCAAGCGCATAGCTGGTCATTGCACCTAAGGTATTACCGAGGCTAGCGGCAATAAGCAACCCAACCCAAGCCTGAGGTTTTGCGGTTAAAAAACCAAACAAGAGTAGTTCTGAGCCGCCGGGAAGTACAGTCGCAGCCATAAAGGCACCCGAAAACATAAGGCTTAATGGCTCCACTTACAACTTGCCTCTTACGCCATGCCCTAACCAGCTAGTTAATTTATGATTATTCAGAATGTTATGCTCATATATTATGGTGATAAGTTATACCAAAAAGACATTGTTACTTCATGTCGCACTCAATACAATGCCGTTCACGCTTTTTATGCATTTAGCCACATTATTTGGAATTACCATGATAGTTAACGCCCTCGCACGTATCCCATTCTGGCAGAAAGTCCTCGCAGGCTTTATGTTTGGCGCCCTAGCTGGGGTATTCTTAGGCGAAACAGCCGCGATATTCAAGCCTCTTGGGGATCTGTTTATTGCCGCGATCAAGATGTTAGTTGCTCCATTAGTACTATGCGCTATTGTGGTCAGCATTACTTCATTGGGTTCCCAGACTAACCTTAAGCGCTTAAGCTTTAAAACCTTAGGCATGTTTATGCTCACAGGCACAGCGGCATCATTTATTGGTTTGGCCGTAGGCAGCTCAATCGACATGGGCGGCAGCTTGGAGCTTGCAAGCTCTGAAATACGTGAGCGTAATATTCCAGGATTTGGCCAAGTGCTACTGGATATGATCCCTGTCAATCCTTTTGCTTCACTCGCTGAAGGCAAGGTATTACAAATCATAGTGTTTGCCGCTTTGGTCGGTATGGCTATTAATACCGTAGGCGAAAAAGCACAGCCGCTAAAAAAAATGTTTGAAGCGGGCGCAGAAGTCATGTTCCAGCTGACTCGCATGGTATTAAAACTGACACCTATTGGCGTATTTGGCTTAATGGCATGGGTCGTGGGCGAATATGGCTTAAGCACCTTATTGCCCTTAGGGAAATTTATCATCGCCATCTATATTGCGGCGCTTATCCACATCATTTTTGTTTATGGTGGTTTAGTTAAATTTGCCGCAAGCCTAAGCCCAGTGCAGTTTTTCCGCAAAGCGCTACCGGCGCAGATTGTGGCCTTTAGCACCGCATCAAGTTTTGGTACCCTGCCAGCAAGCACCCGTTGTACTGAGTCTATGGGCGTGTCTGAGCGTTACAGCGCCTTTGTGTTACCCCTTGGCGCGACCATGAATATGGACGGCTGTGGCGGGATCTACCCTGCCATTGCCGCCATTTTTATTGCGCAAATCTATGGTATTCCATTAGATATGATGGATTACCTGCTCATTGCAGTCACTGCAACTGTCGCCTCTGTAGGTACAGCAGGCGTGCCTGGTAGCGCCATGGTGATGCTAACGGTAACTTTAGGTGTGGTGGGGCTGCCACTTGAAGGTATCGCCTTTATCGCCGCTATAGACAGGGTAATCGATATGATCCGCACCGCCACCAATGTCACCGGTGATATGATGACAGCCGTTGTTGTCGGCAAGAGCGAAGGTCAATTAGATGAAACGCAGTTTTATGCTAATGAATCAGCCGAAAACGGCACTCAAATAAGTAAATAACCGCTCACCCAAGGTCATTAATTGACTGTCATTAACATTAAAGGAGAAGCGCAAATGCTTCTCCTTTATTGATCTTCTTGCAGCACTTCTCTTTTATGTTAATTCGCCCTGTCTGGCACTATCCACATAAAATCTGTCAATAAGATGGATTTAAAACAAGTATCCTCAGGCGCTAACGCCGTTAATAGTCCTTGGCATAGGGGGTTTTGATAACTCGCACCATTAGGTAAGGTTTTTGATGCTGCCGGCCAGCCGGCCCTGACATGGCAATTCCTGCAATTTGTCGCGATTGGATGAGTGACCCCCTCAATGTAAGGATTCACCGCTATGGGTAAGTTACCGTCTTTATCGGCTTGGGTTTGAAACGCCTCTGTTAACAAGTAATGCTTCCATGGGCCCTTGGCATGATTTAGAGACGGTCTGTGCGTTGAATACTCTCCTTCATCAGGTGTGTCTGACCACCACACAGATTCTAATGTCCAGTCAGGCAGCTGCTTAGTATTGATGTGCATCGCCACTGTCACTAAGAAATCCCCCACTTCAAAAGGACGACCATTAGCCCAGAGGCTAGCACTGTGGATGATGGCTTGATCATTTTTATCAAATGTATCCCAATCAGCCTGAGTCACTTTATGGTGATAAAAATCATTGATGGAGTAAGCTTTAACATTTTTATGTGCTGTAGGTAGAGGAGTGCCATCATACTGATGCAAATTATATAAGTAGCTCACTTCCACATTGGTACCGGCTTTAGCGCCACTGGGATCAATAGCAATCGCGCGATCCCAGGTCTCATAGCCCACATAGCCAGAGAAATCGGTTTTATATTGTTTATCCCACCATACAGGTAATCCCGTTACGCCGTCCTGCTTTACAGGCCAGTACATGTGCTTAGTGACAATGCTCCAAGGATTAACACTCAGGCCGTTAATGCCATCTTTATGTAACTTATCTAACGTACTGATTTGAGTTAGGCCACCATCGACTAAACTTTTTACTCCTTGTTCAGAAATAGATTCAGTCGCGATCATGATGTCGCCATTGGAGAGGAAATACTTGCCGTCTTTAATTGAAAAAGTCTGAGACTGAATATCATAACTGACCGAATCTGGATATTGCTGCAAGATCCAGTCAGGAACGCGGTACAGAGGAGACGGGGTATTCACCTTAGGCGAATGTAATTTATTTTGTGCTCTCATTGTGTGATGGATTTTTTGCATGCTTAAATTGCTTACCTCCCCTTTAAGAGGTTTTTCAGCAAACACCTTAGAGGAGTTTTGCCAACTCATCCATAACGGCCAATCTGAATCTGGCGCTGGCTGCATAATGCCGGCCCACAGCTTCCAAGCATGTTCACGTACGACTTTGCTGTCACGTGTTTTTATGGCCTTCTCAAGCTCGAGCAATGCCTTCTTGTCCATATAGTCATAACCCATAGGGAAAGGCACATAACTCAGCTCTGAGAGCGGTTGGACGGGCTCTGCTGCGTGAGTAGCAACAGTCACAGAGTAAAGTATGACGAATAGTGGCAGTAATGAATATTTAGCAGCGGTGCGCATAATGGGATACGTCCATGTGATTTACGATAAGTACACTATAGACGCTGCTCGCTAGAACAATAGGTTACATGCTGCAGAAAGTTTGAATTTAGAAGCTAGAATTTAAAACTTAAAATCGGAACAAAAAAAAGCCTCGCTACTGCGAGGCTTTTTAATGTGGTGCGCGTGGGAGGAGTCGAACCTCCGACCGCCTGGTTCGTAGCCAGGTACTCTATCCAGCTGAGCTACACGCGCAAATTTATTTCTTACTTACTTACTTCAATTACTTTGCCATTCTTACTATAGTCATAGGCCTCTAACTTGCCAATGCTAACAGTAAAGAATGGCGGAGAAGGAGGGATTCGAACCCTCGATGGGATTTAAAGCCCATACTCCCTTAGCAGGGGAGCGCCTTCGGCCACTCGGCCACCTCTCCGCAAAACATGGTGCGCGTGGGAGGAGTCGAACCTCCGACCGCCTGGTTCGTAGCCAGGTACTCTATCCAGCTGAGCTACACGCGCGAAATCTGTATTATAGTGATATTCTGCTAATCACGTTGTTGTCAACAAATACAACAAAGTGTGAATGGTGCGCGTGGGAGGAGTCGAACCTCCGACCGCCTGGTTCGTAGCCAGGTACTCTATCCAGCTGAGCTACACGCGCATTCAAATATCACATTAATAAACTATGGTGCGGATGGGAGGAGTCGAACCTCCGACCGCCTGGTTCGTAGCCAGGTACTCTATCCAGCTGAGCTACATCCGCATCGTTCGTCTATTTTAAGAAATGGCGGAGAAGGAGGGATTCGAACCCTCGAAGGAATTTAAAGCCCATACTCCCTTAGCAGGGGAGCGCCTTCGGCCACTCGGCCACCTCTCCGTTTTCTTGGCGCACATATTACTGTTTGACGAAAATAAGTCAAACCCTTTTTAGGAAACCTACACTGTTTGAAGTGTTTTTAAGCATATTGTTGTTTTTATGGCTCATACGGAAGATGTTATCGCACTAATTGGTGAAAAATTTCATTCAAGTTTACACATCACGGCCCTGTATTTAGCGTCATCATAAACATTGGATTTATAAGCTTGAATTTTTATTTCCTGCTCCAAATGACGATCTGCAGCATAATCCACACCACCCCGATTAATCACTTACTCAACCTATGGGTATAGAGATAATTTAAGGCGCAGAAGGGGTCCTATACAGAGATGTCTAACACAAAAAATAACGAAAAAAAAAGCCAGCTTAAGCTGACTTTAATGTTAAAGCGTGTTCAATCCGATCCGGATCAGAAATTACCGCTTTCTGAAGATGGATCCGCTTTCTCGTTTTGGATACGTTGGTAAATCTCTTCACGATGAACCGAGACTTCTTTAGGTGCATTAACACCGATCCGGACTTGGTTACCCTTTACACCCAAAACAGTCACAGTAACTTCATCACCTATCATTAAAGTTTCGCCCACACGACGAGTCAAAATCAGCATTCGATTGCTCCTTTAGTTCAATCTGCATACACACGCTTTATCCGTAATATGCGGTTATTATAAGGTTAGCTTAATATAAAGTAATAGCGTTGTGTGCTAAACACACGACTTTATTAAGCTTAACGAATAGAAAAAATTATTTTTGTGAGCCTAATGCTCCGAAAACACCCTTTAAAAGTGATTAAAACAAAGCTAGCCTTGGTTTTATACCACTAAATCACAATAAATCTACACAAGCCCTAATCTTATATAGTTGTTATATAGGATTGTTGCTACCAGCCATAGCGAAATTATTACACTTTCTATGAGCATTTCATTTACCTATGGCTGTTTTATCAACTTTTATGCAAGGCGTTCAGCTATCCAAGCACTTGCAGATGCTAACGCTGCATCTAAGTTTTCAACCTGAGTACCACCCGCTTGCGCCATGTCAGGACGACCACCGCCCTTACCGCCCACTTGCAGAGCGGCCATAGCAACTAACTCACCCGCTTTAACTTTAGCGGTCAAATCGTTACTCACGCCGGCAATCAGGTTAACTTTACCGTCCTTAGCTGTGCCTAACAGGATAATTGCCGACTTAAGCTTTTGCTTAAGTTCATCCTGTAGACCACGAAGTGAACCTGGGTCCACACCTTCGAGTTTTTTCACTAGTACTTTCACGCCATTGATGTCTTGCGCATCACCGGCCATGTCAGCACTCGCAGCCGCTGCTAATTTGTCTTTAAGTTGCGACAGCTCTTTTTCAAGTTGTTTAGTTTTATCTAACTGTGCCTTTAGCTTAGCTATCACAGAAGCGCTATCTGATTTGAGTAACCCTGCAGCTTCATCAAGCATGGCTTGTTGCTCGGCCACATAAGCCATGGCCGCTGCACCTGTGACAGCTTCAATACGGCGAACACCGGCAGCGATACCCGCTTCAGAGGTGATTTTAAATAATCCAATATCACCGGTGCGGCCCACATGGGTGCCACCACAAAGCTCAATAGAGAAATCGCCCATGGTCACCACACGTACGTTAGCATCATACTTTTCACCGAAGAGCGCCATCGCGCCTTTTTCTTTAGCTTCTTCTATGGCCATTTCTGCGGTATTTAGTTCAAGGTTACGGCGAATTTGGCTATTCACTAACTCTTCGACTTGCTTAAGCTCTGATGCTTTTACGCCTTCAAAGTGCGAGAAGTCAAAACGCAGGCGTTCTGGATTTACCAGTGAGCCTTTCTGAGTCACGTGAGTGCCAATCACTTGGCGAAGCGCTGCATGCAACAAGTGAGTCACCGAGTGATTAAGCTCAGTGCGCTGACGTAAGTCTTTATTAACCTCTGCAGCAAGCTTAGTGCCCACTTTGATACTGCCTTCAAGCACTTTACCTTGATGACCCGTAGCCTGACCAAACTTTTGCGTATCAGTCACGCTAAAATTGATGCCTTGTGCGCTAAGTACGCCTTTATCACCCACTTGGCCACCAGACTCGGCGTAGAATGGAGTGTTGTTGAGTACCACAACCGCATCTTGTCCTTGAGTCAATTCATTCACGGCTTGGCCATCTAAGTACAAGGCAACCACGTTTGCTTCACCGCTTAGGCCTTTATAACCACAAAATTGTGTTTCTTCATCGATAATGAGCTGTTTGTTGTAATCGGCGCCAAAGTTACCGGCGGCTTGTGCGCGGCTACGCTGCTCAGCCATGGCCGCTTCAAAGCCGGCTTCATCCACTGTGATATCGCGCTCGCGGCACACGTCAGCGGTTAAATCCACTGGAAAGCCATAGGTGTCATACAGCTTAAATGCCGTGTCACCATCGAGCACCTTGCCAGATAACTCATTTAAAGCGTTATCAAGTAGTCCAAGACCACGCTCTAAGGTGCGGGCAAACTGCTCTTCTTCGGCTTTAAGGGCTTTTTCCACAATCACTTGGGTGTCAATTAAGCCTTTAGCTGCATCACCCATAACGCTGATTAAGGTTGGCACCAATTTAAAGAAGAAAGTATCGGTGGCGCCTAACTTGTTACCGTGACGCACTGCGCGGCGAATAATACGGCGCAGTACATAACCACGGCCTTCATTTGATGGCATCACGCCATCAGCAATTAAGAAGGCACAAGAACGGATATGATCTGCAATCACGCGAAGTGATTTATTTTCTAAATCAGTTACGCCGATGATTTCAGCAGCTTTAGCAATTAACTGCTTAAAAATATCGATTTCATAGTTTGAATGTACGCCCTGCATGATAGCGGCAATACGTTCAATGCCCATACCAGTATCAACTGATGGTTTAGGCAGCGGCAGCATAGCGCCGTCGGCTTGACGGTTGTACTGCATGAATACTATGTTCCAAATTTCAATAAAACGATCGCCATCTTCTTCAGGTGTGCCAGGACGGCCACCCCAGATATGATCGCCATGATCGTAGAATATCTCACTGCAAGGACCACAAGGACCAGTGTCACCCATCTGCCAGAAGTTATCTGAGGCGTAAGGCGCGCCCTTGTTATCACCGATGCGAATAATGTTTTCAGCGGCAACTCCGATTTTTTTGTTCCAAAGTTCGAAGGCTTCATCGTCAGTTTCATAGATGGTGACGCACAGACGCTCTGTTGGCAGCTTTAAGGTTTCGGTTAAGAAGGTCCACGCGAAACGTATGGCTTCTTCTTTAAAATAATCACCGAAACTAAAGTTACCTAGCATCTCGAAAAAGGTGTGGTGACGGGCGGTATAACCTACGTTATCCAAATCGTTATGCTTACCGCCGGCGCGCACGCAGCGCTGAGAAGACACCGCGCGGCTGTAGCTGCGCTTATCCATACCCAGGAAGACGTCTTTAAATTGATTCATGCCCGCATTGGTAAAAAGCAAGGTTGGATCGTTGTGAGGGACTAATGAACTACTGTCGACAACTTGGTGGCCTTGAGTTTCAAAATAGGCCAAAAAAGCACTTCTTAACTTCGCGGTGGTCTCAAACATGACATCGCCCTAAATTGTAAAAATATTGAATTCTTATATGTTATTTTCATAACAAGCTCTATTGCCAGCATTATATACTCAAACCTTCATTCTGTGCGAGGCTTGCTGCAATATCTAAGGCTTAATAGCAATCACGCTATTCTGGCGCGGTTTTCGCTGCCAGCTGAGCCACCGCAGTATTGATGGCCGCTGGAGATAAAATCATCCCAACGTGATTAACATCGGCAATGCTTATCACTTTTGCTTCAGTGCTATCAAATACGCTGGAGAATTGTTCAGGGTAAAACAGCTCATCCTTTCCCCCGACAAGCACAGTTAATCTTTGCTTAACGGCCGCAATGTTGGTGTGATAATCACTCAATGGTCTGAAATTTGTTGCAAGGGCATAACTGTAGCGATAAGTCAGCTTAACATTGCGAGTTTCTGCTAAGGCAAAGCGGATCACCTCCAGATAGTTCAACTGTTTAAGTCCCAATGTATTCAAGATGCTAATTCCAACCAGCCTTGGTACCCCAACACTGACCCAGCCGCCACTGTCATTATTGCGACTAGTGGGTGAATCTTGACTAATAAAAGGTGACAGCAGCAGGTAGTGCTCAAACATGGCTTGTCTATCACTGCCAGCAAATCGCAATGCAAAACCGCCACCAGAGGAGAATCCTAACAAACTTTTTGGCCCAACAGGCTTAACGGCGCTGAGAAAATCCGCCAAATCATCTTCTAGCTGGCCTATATAGTCGATATCACCACTTTTACCTGACTCACCATGACCGCGAATATCTAACGAATAAGCACTAAAACCCGCTCGAGAAAATGCCAAGGCGAGTTGATGCATGCTCTGGCTACTTGCTGAAGAGCCGTGCACCAACACCACACTGCCCCGCTCCGTTATTTGAACTCCTGTGCGAGCCTGAGTTGGGCCACCTGTTTGGATCTGCTCTTTAACTGCCGATGACAAAAAAGATGGAGCATAAAATCGATAGGCTAAGGCTTGGTTGTCTCTGGCATCAAAATAACTGACCTCTGGCAACTCACTATAATCGAGGTTTTTAAAGGGCTCGCTGATACTGTCTAGTGCTGCGATAGGTTTAGGGCCACCAAAAGTGATGGCTAAACCAAGTAATAACAAACAGATCACTAAGCTCACGATTAGCGGGATAACAAATGATTTCATGGTTTTCCTTGGCAAAAAATCCTTAACCATAGTTAACATCTAGACCTTATTAGTCAACCAACAAAATTCCACAGGGTTATTTCCCCCCACTTATTGCACTTTTTCTGCCGCTTATCCTTATGCCATCGCATCACTTTGAAACACTATTTATTCTCAATCCATCAAAGCAACTTACCAATACCGCAGAGTTAAATCTTTGCTAAAGGACAAGAAAATGAAATCAATCGAAAAACAACTCGCCACTCAAAAAGTCGTTAATTTAGCACTTGCCATTGGCTTAACCGCCCTCACGGCATATACAGCTATCAGCCCTATGGGGACTCAGCATTTTGAGCACCTCACAGTAAAAAGCATCAAGGTATTGGAGGATAACGGGCTGCCAAGAATCGTTATCGCCAACTCTGAATTCTCACCAAAAGGGATATACAAGGGCAAAGAATTTGTCGATGTAGGCTCAAGACCTGGGATGATTTTTTACAACGATGAAGGCACAGAAAACGGCGGGCTTATCTTTATGGGCAAAGAGGAAAATGGTAAAGTAAGTCACGGGGTGCACATGTCGTTTGATCGCTACAACCAAGATCAAACCATGGCATTACAGCACATTGAAGATGGCGATTACATGGTCACAGGAATGAGGATCACCGACCGTTCTACATTCCCAATGATTGAACACATGGCGTTAGAGAAAGCCAGTAAAGAGGGCGATCTGGATGCCAAAGCAAAACTTGAACAGTTAGAAAAGCAAGGCTTGCTTAGTGCCAATAACCGGGCTTTCTATGGCACATTAAACGGCGATGCCATGTTAAAGCTGCACGATAAACAGGGCCAAACCCGCATTCGTATGGTGGTAGACAAGGAAGGTAGCGCAGTACTTGAGTTTTTGGATGCACAAGGTAAGATAGTTCAGCGCCTTCCTGATGACAAAAAACAATAATAAAATCATGAAAAAACATACCACTAGATTACTCAACATTTTGGCTGTACTCGGCCTGACCCATCTAGTGGTATTTTACACTGCCATGGCGCAAACCTCAGTGGGAGAGCCGTTAAACTACCATCCCGATGGACCATTTTGGCTAGCGCTGCAATGCTTTTTAGCCCAATGGCTCACTTATCGAAGCTATCAGCGCTTGATTAAAGGGCAATTGGTCAGCATTAATGCCATTGCAAAGGTTTACCTCAGTAGTGCGGCAATCTTTATTGTGCTCAATAGCGCCCTCGTCTTGGGCCTTGAATGGGCCATAGGCATAGAATACCTAGACTTTCGCCATATCTCCTTAACGGTTATCTTAAGTATTTTATTGCACCTGTTACTAGGGGGGACACTACTTGCAGCGCTGCTGTTCAATGAAGTCAGGCGGCAACAACTCGCCCATATCCAGACCCAAAACCAACTGGCCAACAGTAAAATAAGTGCATTACAGCAGCAACTTGACCCGCACTTTTTATTCAATAACCTAAATGTACTCTCAGTGCTCATTCAGCAAGATCCCGATGAAGCCGATGACTTTCTCGATGCCTTTTGCAGCCTATATCGCTACATGCTTGAAGCCCATAAAAACCAATTAATTAGTCTTGAAAGGGAACTCGAGTTTGCAGACAGTTATCTGCATTTATTAGCGAAACGCTTCCCAAATGCGTTTACTTTCGAACTTACGCTAACCTTAAATCCTAACCAGGTGCAGCTCATCCCCGGCGCCTTGCAATTAGCTTTAGAGAACATTGTCAAACACAATCAGGCAAGCCCTACTCAGCCCATGAGCATCACAATCACCAACCAAGGGAACCGTTTATTGATAACCAATGACTTAAGGCCAAAATCCCATACGAACCATCCGAAGAGCCTGCATCTTGGACTAAAGAATTTAAGCGAACGTTGCACCTTAATCGTTAACCAACCGATTAGCATAGAAAAAACAGCAGCCAGCTTCTGCCTTAGCCTGCCTTTGGTAGATTTAGAGGTTAGATGCTAGGTACTAGGTGCTGAGAGCTGAGTATTAAGCATTGAGTGTTGGGTGCCTCAATTAAAGATTAGAGAAATAATCAACCTTTTAAGGTTGTCATTAACGTTCAAACGGAGTTGTAGTAATGAAAATCGCCATCATAGAAGATGAACCCTTGGCAGCAGAAAAGCTCGCAGGCTACATACAAAGGCAGTGGCCAGAGGCTAAAATCATTGCCACCTTAAGCAGTGTCGATGCTGTGATTGAGTTTTTCAATCAACCGCAGAACTTAGATTTACTTTTTAGCGATATAGAGCTCAGTGATGGCCAAGTCTTTAGCGCCCTAGAGCAAATCGATGTGCCCTGCCCAGTCATTTTTACCACCTCCTATAACGACTACTGGATGAATGCGTTTCAAAACCAAGGCATAGAATACTTGCTTAAACCTTTCTCTTTTAAACGCTTTAGCCAAGCTGTCACCAACTATCAAGCATTGTTTGAGCAGCGCTCAAAAATTGAGGCCACCTCGTTTAAACAACGATTTATCATCAAGCAACAGGGTACCAGCGAGATGCTTAATATCGCAGAGATCCATTGTTTTCGAGCCGCCAACGGCACTATTTTGGCCGGTGATAAGCAAGGCCAATACCATATCCTTTCTGACAATAACCTCAGCCAATTAGAAGCTCAGCTCGATCCTAAGGTCTTCTTTCGGATTAACCGCGCCGACATCATTAATATCAATAGCTTAATTAAATTTGAAACCTACACCAAAGAAACACTCGCCCTGTATATCAAAGGCTACAGTGAAGCCTTAGTGACCAGCAAAACCCGCACCGCAAATTTTAGAAAATGGCTAGAAGCCTAAAATTAAAAAAGTCGTGACAAGCAACTAGGCTTATCACGACTTTCTTCACACTGTAACTCAAAATTATACTTTTGCTGATGCTTCAAGCTAAGTATTTATTTAACAAAGGCTTAAGCTGCGATGTTAAAATACTTCGCCCGTTTCTGGGTCAACATTGTCATCAACGTCTGCAGACGATTCTTTTGGTGCATTTGAGTTCAATAACATTTCACGCAAAAGAGTATCGATTTCTTGAGCAATTGCAGGATTTTCAGTTAAGTAACGACCGGCATTGGCGCGGCCTTGACCAATTTTATCACCTTTATAGCTGTACCAAGCACCGGCTTTTTCAACTAGTTTATGGGCCACACCCAAATCAACTAGCTCACCAGTACGGTTAATACCTTGACCATAAAGAATTTGGAATTCAGCTTGCTTAAAGGGCGCAGCAATTTTGTTTTTAACCACTTTAACGCGGGTTTCGTTACCCACTACTTCGTCGCCGTCTTTAATGGCGCCAGTGCGGCGAATATCTAAACGCACTGATGCATAAAACTTAAGTGCGTTACCGCCAGTTGTGGTTTCTGGGTTACCAAACATCACGCCAATTTTCATACGAATTTGGTTAATAAAAATAAGTAAGGTATTTGATTGCTTCAAGTTACCAGCAAGCTTACGCATTGCTTGGCTCATCATACGCGCTGCTAGGCCCATATGTGAGTCACCAATTTCACCTTCAATTTCAGCTTTTGGTGTTAGCGCTGCAACCGAATCGACAACGATAACATCAACCGCGCCAGAGCGAGTTAATGCATCACAAATTTCAAGAGCTTGCTCCCCGGTATCAGGCTGTGAACACAATAAGTTATCAATATCTACGCCTAACTTTTTGGCGTAAATTGGGTCTAATGCGTGCTCAGCATCGATAAAGGCACAGGTTTTACCTTCACGTTGAGCTGCTGCAATCACTTCCAATGTTAAGGTGGTTTTACCCGATGATTCTGGGCCATATATCTCAACGATACGCCCCATAGGTAAACCGCCAGCGCCTAAGGCTACGTCCAATGAAAGTGAACCGGTAGAGATGGTCTCAACATCCATGGTGCGGTCTTCACCAAGCTTCATGATTGAACCTTTACCAAACTGCTTTTCAATTTGACTTAGTACCGCAGCAAGTGCCTTCTCTTTATTTGGATCAGCTTTCATCTTAGTCCCTCTCAAAGTATAATTTTCACTTATTAATTAATATCTTGTACTTGGCAAAACAGATTACCCCTGCTGACTATCATTACGGCTTAAGGGGACAAGTCTCCCTTCAATGTAGCCGCGTAACGGGTAGGCAGAGGTTAAATCTAGTGCCTTAATATGCTGGTTAGTATACTGTATAATCATACAGTATCAAGTACTGTGTGCGACTTTTTTATTGAGGGGTAAATTCACCATAATCTGCCCTGTTATCTCTAGGTTTATTAAAAAACAGCCTCGATTACCACTAAGTGCGATTTACTGGATATTTATCAACAAAAAATTGTTAATATTGCCGTGCCAATATTGTCACCCTAAAAATGAGTCAACCACCCTTGCTAAGTGCACATGCACCAGCCGCATTCATGATGACCATTTAGCACGACAGTATTGGCTAACACCTTATTTTGATTACCGACATGTTGATTACCAAAAGAGTGAAGCCCCTAGATGACAAGTATCGATTCTTCTGAGTTAGAAAAGCACACCCCCATGATGCGTCAGTATTTGACCATGAAAGCCGCCCATCCTGAGATGCTGCTATTTTATCGTATGGGGGATTTTTACGAACTTTTCTATGAAGATGCCAAACTTGCCTCAGAACTGCTAGGCATCTCTTTAACTGCCCGTGGTAAAAGTGGCGGCGATCCTATCCCTATGGCGGGCCTGCCTTATCATGCGGTTGAAGGCTATTTGGCAAAACTTGTTCAAATTGGTCAGTCCGTAGCAATTTGTGAGCAAGTGGGCGATCCCGCCACCTCTAAAGGCCCGGTTGAGCGCAAAGTAGTGCGCTTAGTCACTCCAGGCACCTTAACCGATGAAGCTTTATTGCAAGAACGCCAAGACAACCTATTAGCCGCCATTTATCAAGGCAAAGTAGGATTTGGTTACGCGACGCTCGATATCTCATCGGGGCGTTTTGTGATTGCAGAACTAGATACTCAAGAAGCTCTCGAAGCTGAATTGCAGCGCACCCGCCCTGTGGAGCTGCTCTACAGTGAAGACTTTAGCAACCTAAGCTTAATCAATCATTTAAAAGGCATACGTCGCCGCCCTGAATGGGAATTTGATTTCGATACCAGCGTAAACTTGTTGCTACAGCAATTTGGCACCAAAGATTTACATGGCTTTGGTATTAGCGATGCACGCCTTTCTTTACAGGCAGCAGGCTGCTTAATGCAGTACGTGAAAGACACCCAAAAGACCGCCCTGCCGCACATCAACGCCATAGTGCGCTTCAATCAGGCGGACTCAATCATTTTAGATGCGGCCACCAGACGTAACTTGGAGCTAACCCAGAATTTATCTGGCGGGCGCGAGCACACCTTAGCCTGGGTATTGGACAACACCGCCACCCCCATGGGGAGCCGCATGCTTCAGCGCTGGTTACATCAGCCACTTCGTGATAAAAAAATCATCGAAGCTCGCCATAATGCCGTGTCTGAATTAATCGAAACCAATTTGTTTGATGATTTTCACCAACAACTTAAATCCATTGGTGATATCGAGCGCATTATGGCTCGCCTCGCATTAAGAAGCGCACGGCCACGGGATTTCGCTCGCCTGCGCCAAGCGTTAAGTCTGTTGCCTGACTTGCAACACACCTTAGGCCAATGCCAAACTCCACTGCTTACTAAGTTAGCCCAGTTGATTGGCGAGTTTCCTGCCGAGCATGAGTTACTTGAGAATGCCATAGTCGATAGCCCGCCTATGCTTATTCGCGATGGCGGCGTTATTCGCAGCGGGTATCACAGCGAACTTGATGAGTGGCGTGCCTTAAGTGAAGGCGCTACAGATTACTTAACTGAGCTTGAAACCAGAGAAAAACAAGCCACGGGGATCAGCACCTTAAAAGTCGGCTATAACCGCGTCCATGGTTATTATATTGAAGTCAGCCGCCTGCAAGCCGATAAAGTGCCTTTAAGCTATCAGCGCCGTCAAACCTTAAAAGGCACAGAGCGCTACATAACTCCTGAGCTTAAAGTGTATGAAGAAAAAGTCCTCTCAAGCCAAGGCAAAGCTCTGGCGTTAGAGAAACAGCTGTGGGATCAATTGTTTGATTTAATTTTTCCTAAGCTTAATGAGCTCAGAGACTTTGCCAACGCCGCCGCTGAGCTTGATGTCATTTGCTGTTTTGCCGAGCGCGCCGAAAGCCTGCATTACACTCAGCCGCAAATGGTCTCAAAAACCGGCATTCAAATTAATGCCGGTCGCCACCCTGTAGTCGAGCGCGTTAGCAGTACAGCCTTTATTGCCAACCCCGTCAGCTTAGATGCAAAGCGTCACATGCTTATCGTCACAGGCCCTAACATGGGCGGTAAGTCGACCTACATGCGCCAAGTGGCCTTAATAAGTTTGATGGCCCACATTGGCTGTTTTGTCCCTGCTGATAGCGCCGTTATTGGCCCTATCGACAGAATATTCACCCGCATTGGCGCCTCAGATGACTTGGCCTCTGGCCGTTCAACCTTTATGGTCGAAATGACAGAAACCGCCAACATTCTCCATAATGCCACCAGTCAAAGTCTGGTATTAATGGATGAGATAGGCCGCGGCACCTCAACCTACGATGGTTTGTCGCTCGCTTGGTCGGCGGCTGAGTATTTGGCATTACAACTCAAAGCGATGACGCTATTTGCAACTCATTATTTTGAACTAACGCAATTACCAGATTTGATCCCAGGCGCCAACAATGTGCATTTAGATGCCATAGAGCACGATGACACTATCGCCTTTATGCATGCAGTTCAAGAAGGGGCTGCTAGTAAGAGTTATGGTCTGCAAGTCGCCGCATTAGCAGGGGTGCCAAGTCATGTTATTCAAGCTGCTAAACATAAACTACATCAACTAGAGAACCGCGATAATCAGGCATCAACGGCGAGTACATCTAGAATAGCGCCACAGCAGCAAAGTCTCAGCTTATCACCCGTCCCTATGAGGGGTGAAAAAGCTCTCAATAAGCTAACCACGATTAATCCTGATGAACTTAGCCCAAAACAAGCCTTGGATTTACTTTACGAACTTAAGAAGCTCGTAAAAACCTGATGATTCAGCGTATCTAGCTAGGGGGCTGTTGATCTTTGTCGGTTAAATTTTGTTTGAGATAAAACTGTTTTAATCGCGGCAGTGGGTTACAGCCTAGTCATCTAAGTAACTATCACTTAGCTAAGAGCGCCTCAGAAAAGAGTAAAACGGTTTTAGTCGAACTTTTGGCCAGCGTTTGTTGCTCATTTCTCCTGCGTTACCGGCTTCTTAATGTAGAATAACGACAGTACAAAGACTCTGCCTTATATAAATCGCCAACCATTAGCTGCAAATAACCTTGAAAGATCAGCCCCCTGGCAAGGAAGTCGTTCAGCATGAGGTCATAGCTTGTTAATTAAAGAGAAATTTTTGCAACATAGCCCATCTGCTTAAGTCTCTTATCTTAAAGAAACTAACCAATATCACAGTTTCAACACTTAAAACTCATCGAAGCCCCCACCCTTACATCAACCTAAGCCATGATCTCGTGGATATTATTTTCCTTGTGTTAGCCAGCCAAGACTTTTATTGCCGTCGAGAGAAAGCGTAAAAAAGAAATAAAACCAGTTTTGATATCCGAACGAAAACTCGCTACCCATTGAGCAAGGTCAAACCAAGCCATTGATTTTATTGAAAATAAAACTTACCAAGTGGGATGGACAAGATGAAATATTTGGCAGAATAATATTTATCTGTCAATACAATAAGCTTTAAATTTTGTTCTTTGAGTAAACTAATTGGAATGAGATTAGCTTCGTGTTCTCTTTGTAGTATAATTTTTGGTTAGCATGTTCTATCAGTTGGCTTTACGTTTTTATTCTACTGTTTTGTTATTAGAAAAGTGTTATTCTATAATTAACATAGATTCAAATTGTAAGTGCATTGTAGCGGGTAACAGGCACAAACAAGTAAAAAACGGGCTTGATTAGGGCGAACCAACGCCAAAAAATAAACCGTCAACGAGTCATGAGTGCATTTATCTATACAGCGGCAAGCTCAATCTATATTTACGCCGATACGGTAAGAAATACCATCAGCACAGTGCAATAACTGTCAGTAATGGCCAAAGCAATCATGGACAGATTAAAAACCGCGTCAACATTGATGAGTCCTAAAAAGTGTTGTTCAGCAAAAAGCTGCTACGATAACATAGTTAAACCCAGATACGGCAGCGCTTCACTCCATCACAGCTGACAATGATAACGCTTATTACGTGTTAATTACAGAGGTCTTAGGTGTCTGCGTTTATTTTACTCATCCTTACAACTCATAGGAGCGTGGATTGAATGAAAATACCAATCAATTATTACGCCAGCATTGGCCAAAGAGCACAGATTTTAAGGCAACAACACTTGCAGAGGTTATCCCTGTTTTTGAACAACTTAATCATCGTCCAAGCAAGACACTTGGATTTGAAACTCCTGCAAAATTAATGCAGGATTACCTGGTGGCTAAAGCCGCCTAAGTGTTATGCACTTCAGACATGAATACGCGTAATCTAATTTAGCTAATAGAGAAGCAGCCAATGAATCGTTTGTCCATAAAACAACAAATAACTATTACTGTTTTTAGTTTTATTTTACTTACCTCCTTGATTATCAGTGGTTTAACTCAAGTCTCATCGCAAAATATTATTGAAGCACGTGCGATTAATACTGAGCTACCTTATTTAATCAAAAGCATTAATACCGAAATTAACAAAGAAATTGAGTTAATGCGTGCCATTGCTGTAGATCTAACCAACGATAAATTTATTGATAACTGGCTAAAAACAGGTCAACCAAGTAATGGTGAAGAGATTCTCATAAATCATCTCAAAACTATTGCGCTTGAGCATAATATCACTCGGTTATCTTTTTCTGATAGGGAGACTCATCGTTTTTGGAATAACCTTGACGGTTTCCTTCGAGTGATGACACCTGAGAATGATGGTTGGTATTTTGATTATAAAGATGGTGGAAAGGTTGATTCTGTCAGTATTTATACTTCTTCTAGAACCAAAGATACAACGCTATATGTCAATACTCAGCAACTAAACGGCCGAGGTTTTGCGGGAACAGGGAAGTCATTCGATCGCTTAGTCAAGATGTTAAGTGAATTCCGCATTGAGCAGTCAGGTTTTGTTTTCTTAATTGATGATAATGGCAATGCAAAATTTCATAAGGATTATCAAGAGTCTGAAACGGTTTCTCTGTCTGAAATATATACACCAGAAACAGCTAAATTATTATTAAATAGTACTGATTTCCATCATAAAATTGTCGAAATCAATGGTGAAAAACAGATCCTAGCATCTAGCTATATTAGCAGTATGGGTTGGTATGTGATTATTCAGGTACCCTACGATGAGGTGTTTGCAGGATTAAAAGAATCACAGCGCAACATTATGTTTTTGACTTTAGCTGTGATTGTTTTTTCGATAATCGTAACACTATTAATGACCAACAGTATTAGCCAACCGATTAATCAACTTGCAGCCCTATTTCAAAAAATGGGCGCCGGTGATGCAAATTTATCAATACGACTACCTGAAGATGGTAAAAAAGAATTAGCTCAAGTCTCGGTGGGTTACAATGCCTTTGTGCAAAAGCTTGAAACCATTTTTAAGCATATATTACAAGATAGCACTAAGCTGAATCATGTCGCTGAACAGCTTAAAAGTAAGGTTGAAAGTACCACTGAAGGTATTGAGAAAAACCTTGAGAACACGCTGCATATTGCAGCTGCATTAGCAGAAGTTAGCATTACCGTTCAGGATGTAGCCGCGAATGCCGCTGATGCATCTGATGCTGCGGCGAGCATTCAAGAAAATGCCACAGAGGTTAAGCGCTCTATAGGGTCAGCTCAAGATGATATTACTGGTTTAGAGAAACGCATTGGTGAAGTGTCAGGCGTGGTAAGTTCTCTTAGTGGGAATATTGAAACCATAGTTAAAGCCCTTAATGTTATTAATTCGATATCTGAACAAACCAATTTACTTGCGTTAAACGCAGCTATTGAAGCTGCAAGAGCTGGGGAGCACGGCAGAGGCTTTGCCGTCGTGGCCGATGAAGTAAGAGGTCTAGCTCAAAAAACAGCGCAATCAACAACTGACATTCATAATATTATGAATAATTTACAAAATTCCTCTGCAACAGCCTTGAATGAAATGAATGATATTGTTGAACAAGCTAGGGCTGCTTCAGAGTCAATGACTGAGATTAAAGCAACACAAGAAAGTAACACTGAGTTATATGAGCGTATTGTGATGATTAGTCAATTAGTTGCAACTGCAGCTGAAGAGCAGTCGGCGATGATCAATCAAGTCAATGAGAGCATGAGTAAGATAAAAGATAATTCCAATGAAAACATGCAAAGTGTCATTGAAATTATTGACAGTAGTGCAGCGATTAACGATGTTTCTAATTCTATCAATACTCAGCTATTGGTTTTTAATAAGCGTTGATGTATAGCGAAAAAAGCAACGTTAGACCTTTGTAAATCTAGCTAGGCCAATGCATAACTGCATTGGCCTATTTCTTTTACGGTTTTAGTTAAACCATACTAAATTCTAGGCGTAAAAAAAGGACATTAACTGTCCTTTTCATGCCCTTAGCGAGTTGTGACTGTAATCTCGCTGTTAGTATCTAACTCCTCCTTAATCTCTAAAGAGAGCTTCAACTGACAAACCTTGACTGCTTAACAAGTCTTTTAAACGCTTTAACGCTTCCACTTGAATTTGACGAACACGTTCTCGAGTCAAACCTATCTCTGCGCCAACATTTTCCAGTGTTGATGGCTCGTAACCCAATAAACCAAAACGGCGTGCTAGTACTTCTCTTTGCTTGGTGTTGAGCTCGTTTAACCAACCAACAATAGAGTTGGATAAGTCTTCATCTTGCACTTGATAATCAGGGCCTACGCTATCGTCGTCGGCAATCACATCTAATAGTGCTTTTTCATTATCGCCACCCAGTGGGGTGTCTACTGAGGTAATTTTCTCATTAAGCTTTAACATCCGGCTTACGTCACTGGTAGAGACATCAAGTTTGGCGGCAATTTCTTCTGCCGTTGGCTCGTGATCTAGCTTCTGCGCTAGCTGTCTTGCAGTACGTAAATAGACGTTAAGTTCCTTTACCACATGGATTGGCAAACGTATGGTGCGAGTTTGATTCATTATCGCACGTTCTATAGTTTGTCTGATCCACCACGTGGCATAAGTAGAAAAACGGAAACCTCTTTCAGGATCAAACTTCTCCACCGCTCTGATCAGGCCCAAGTTACCCTCTTCGATAAGATCTAACAGGGCCAAACCACGATTATTGTAGCGACGGGCAATTTTCACCACCAGTCTTAGGTTACTTTCGATCATGCGATTACGAGATTTCTCGCAACCTTTGAGGGCTTTACGTGAGAAGAACACTTCTTCTTCTGCACTTAGCAAAGGGGAAAATCCTATTTCGCCTAAATATAACTGAGTGGCGTCAAGGTTTTTTTGAAGATCTTCTTGAACTTGTTGTTCAATTTCGAGTTGCTGCACTAAATCGACTGCCTTGTCGCTCTTTTGCGCACCTTCTTTTTTGGTTTTTGTGGATAAATCTACAAGCTTTTCTGCTACTGCAGTGTTAGATGTTCTGCTCATAATGCGCTCTCCCAAACCTGAAAAACGTTAATCTACGTCACTTATTCACCCTCCCTAGTTAAGTTCTCTAAACAATTCATTGTTTAGGTAGATATTTTAATGGGTTAACTGATTTTCCGTGGTAGCGGATCTCAAAGTGGAGCATAACTTGGTTAGCGCCACTATCACCCATTTTTGCAACGGCTTGACCCGCTGCGACTAGCTGTTTTTCTTTGACTAAAATCGTCTCTGCGTGAGCATAAGCACTGAGGAAATCATCATTGTGTTTGATAATAACTAAGTTGCCGTAACCACGTAATGCATCGCCTGCGTAAACGACTTTACCATCAGCCGCCGCTTTAATTAGATCTCCGCGTCGGCCCGCAATCTTAATACCTTGATTGCCCTGCTCCGTCTCTGAAAATGTGCCTATTAACTTTCCTAAAACTGGCCAATACCATTGACTCACTTGTGCGGGTAAATGGTTAGCTTGCTCTTTGGTGATTAAGTTAACAGTTTGTTTTGCACTTGTTACAGAGTACGCAGACTTTAATTTGGGATCAAGTTCTTTTTTTGTCGTATTTACACTTTTATTTTCTCGTGCTAGGACAGAGTTGGCTGTTTGTCCAACTAAAGTTTTACTCGGAGTATTAACGACTTGGTAGGGCTGACTGATACCACCACTGACAACGCCTCTCCCTTGTGCTTTATAAGGTTGAGCCCTTGTTGGACTTGAAGTATTAGGGTAATTTTCACTGCTGAGCTTGATAATTTGGCCGGGATAAATAGTGTAGGGCTGAGTTAAATGATTAAGCCTTGCAACTTGCATAAAGTTTTTCCCCGCTCCCCAAGAAATGGAGTACAAGGTGTCGCCTTTTTTAACTCGATACTGCTGAGATTTAATAGAGCCTTTGTAATGTTTCTGGCCTTTTACGCTAGATAAGCTTTCCACAGGTGCAGGGCGCTGAGCCTGAAAGCTACAGCCAGAGGCAAACAAAATAATACACAACAATGTTGGCCAAAAGCTTGTCATCCAATCCTATCCTTTAAGGCAAAGTAAACCGCAGTTTGTAATTCAAACCTCGCTATTTAGCAAGCAGTTCTTAATGTATTGAGTAAATAGCTAGGGCCTGTTGATCTTTCACGGTTGTTTTTGCGGTGAATTGTTGGCCATTTATACAAGGCAGAGGCTTTGCGGTGTAGTTATTCTACATAAAAAGTCGATAACGCAGTAGAAATGACCAACAAACGCTGCCCAAAGGGTTCGGCTAAAACCGTTTTACTCTTTGTTGAGAGGCTCTTAGTTAAGTGATAGTTGCTTAGATTACTAGGCTGCAATTCACTCGCCGCGATTAAAACGGTTTTATCTCGAACAAAATTCAACGGCAAAGATCAACAAGCCCTAGGCTAGCTCACCATTGATAAGTGGCACAAACTTAACTGCTTCGATGATTTGCGACTCAAAGGTCTGTTGTTTACGGGTGATTTTGAGCAGTTGTTGTGAATCTTCCCCGACAGGAATAAGTAATACGCCGCCATCGCTAAGTTGCGTGAGTAAGGCTTCGGGGACTTTCGCTGCCGCTGCCGTCACTAAAATACCATCAAACGGCCCCTTGTTATGCCAGCCTTGCCAACCATCGCCGTACTTAAAAGATACATTGTGTAAATCCAATCGCTTAAGCCTTTGTCTTGCTTGGATTTGCAGTGCTTTTATTCTCTCAATAGTGCACAGTTGCGGCACTAGCTGCGCCAAAATTGCGGCCTGGTATCCTGAGCCTGTACCAATTTCTAATACTTTATTAGGATTAGTTTGCAACAATAGCTCAGTCATTCTCGCCACTATATAAGGCTGAGAAATGGTTTGGCCTTGGCCTATGGGTAAGGCGGTATTTTCATAGGCCTTGTGCGCCAAGGCATCATCCAGAAATAACTCTCTTGGAGTATTAGCAACAGCATTCAACACTGACTGACTACGAATGCCAGTTTCATAGAGTTTCCTGGCTAAATTTAATGCCAGTGTTGATACTGTTCCAGTCATAGTTTTGTTATCCAGTGTTCTAATCCAGCAAGCTGGTTATAAGCAGTAAGATCCACGGTTAATGGCGTAATAGACACATAACCTTGGCTTATGGCATCAAAATCTGTACCTTCGCCTGCATCTTGCTCTTTACCCACAGGGCCTAGCCAAAAGATCTCACGTCCCGCAGGATCTTGAGTTTTCACCATGCCCTCGGCTTTATGGCGCGCACCAAGGCGGGTTACCTTAATGCCTTTTATCGCCTCAATAGGTAAGTCTGGCACGTTCACGTTTAAAATTTGATCTTTAGCTATTGGATGCGCTAACAGGCCTTGCACTATTTTGGCGCTAAAATGTGCTGCGGTTTGATAATGCAGCAATTCTTTACCCGCTAAAGACACTGCTATTGCTGGTAAGCCTAAGAAACGCCCTTCCATGGCGGCGGCAACTGTGCCTGAATACAGGGTATCGTCGCCCATATTGGCGCCAGCATTAATACCTGAGATTACGATATCGGGCTCTTGTTTACATAACTCACGAATCGCTAAATGAACGCAATCCGATGGCGTGCCATTAACGGCAATAAAGCCGTTGCCTAAACTATTAATTCTTAATGGATTAGTCAAGGTTAAAGAATTGCTCGCCCCAGAGCAATTTCTATCCGGAGCCACTGTTAATACTGTCGCAAAGGCGCTCAGGGCCTCAGTTAGGCAGCGGATCCCTTCGGCTTGCACCCCATCATCATTGCTGACTAAAATATTAATCATGCTAAGGTTTAGCCTCGTTACTTTCTTTCGCTTCAAGGGATTGGGCTTGCGTGCTCACAAGCTCCTGCCATTGCCTTTCTTTTACATCTTGATAAACGCAGACTTCGCGCAAAATAGAAGTAGCAAAACTGCCAGCGGGTAAGATAAATTCTAAAGTCAAAACATCAGCAGTAAACTTATACTTAAGCCCTTGTGGCTCAAGCAGTAGCGGCCGCCTTTCTTGCTCTAATCCAGCATTTTCTAAGCCTTCAAGATCGCTGGCATAATCCACTAATGCGGCGGCTTCAAGTTCGGCGGCTTCCCCTTTAGCCAATGGCGCGCCGCGGCCCCAAAGCGGCGCAGATAATTGAATGTCTTTCTCATCGAGACGAGCTTGTACTGTGCTGTCCCAAGTGTCTGCAACAAAGTAGCTACGACTGCCCGCAAGCATCACGCAGTCACCATCAAGCGGTGTACTTCCTTGGGCAGCTAAACGGTGCGATACCACTTGATTAAAAATGTTTGAACGCACCGCTGATAAATACATGCTGCTTTTCTTGCGGTCTTTGACTTTCTTACCCGCGAGCATTTGCCGCCCCATGACCAAATTCTTACCGTCATGGCCAAATCGCTGCTCACCAAAATAGTTAGGCACACCAGTTTTGGCTATCAAGGCTAAACGCTCACTAACCTCAGTGACATCTGTGATCCCTCGAAGCGTCAGGATAAATTGGTTGCCCAGTAGCGCGCCAATGCGCAATTTTTTACCGTGGCGCGAACTTGAAAGCACAGTCAGGCTGTCGCTGTTAAGCACATCCCATTGGGGCATCTCTTTACCTGGAATGCGTACCCCAAACCACTGCTCAGTGATGGCATGCTTGTCTTTTTGGCCTGCATAAGTCACTTCTTTTGGGTGAACCTTGGCAAATTTGGCAATCATTTCAGCAACAAAGACAGTATTTAAGCCTTCTTTACGAATGTGCAGCATATGATGCTCACCTTCCCCTGTGGGGCTAAAAGGTAAGATTTCATTAACGATAAAGTCACTGTTTTTAGTCCGTAGTAGTCCTTGAGATTGAGGCTTGCCGTGCAGGTAATGTAATTCATTCATTTATCAGATTCTCTTTAAATCACTTGTTGCATCAGGACAACAGCTTCGACAGCGATGCCTTCTTTGCGGCCAGTAAAACCTAACTGTTCAGTGGTAGTCGCTTTTACATTAATGTTGTCTATGTCAGTGTTCAGATCGAGCGCCAGCAGCTGACGTATGGCTTCAATGTGAGGTGCCATTTTGGGAGCTTGTGCTATCACAGTCACATCTAAATTGCCCAATTGATACTGCTTTTGTAGCGCTAATTTGTAACAGTGGCGCAGTAATACGCGGCTATCGGCGCCTTCGAAGGCATCATCGGTATCGGGAAAATGCTTACCGATATCGCCTAATGCCATGGCACCTAAAATCGCATCACTCACGGCATGCAGCACCACATCACCATCCGAATGAGCAATCAAACCACATTCATAAGGCACAGTGACCCCCCCTAAAATAAGCGGCTTATCACCACCAAATTTATGCACATCAAAACCATGACCAATTCGGAGTTTCATCTATTTCTGCCTTTCGTTTGAGCATAAGTCTACACACTCATGCACCAGTAATTTGGATTAATGCTTTGGACGAGCACTTTGAATTAGCACTTGGAATTAGCACTTTGAATTAGCACTTTAAATTCGCACTTTGAACTAGTCAGCTGAATTAATAATTTGCTGAGCCACTTATTTGTCCAAAGGCGTTTCGCTCAAGTGCGCCATAAAAAGCTCTGCCAACTGCAAATCATCAGGGTGAGTCACTTTAATATTATCGGCGCGGCCGCTAATAAGCCCTGGAGCGATCCCCGCCCATTCCATCGCACTGGCTTCATCTGTGATGAATACGTCAGCTTTAAGCGCGTCACTTAAATACTTCAATAAAGTCTCAACCGGAAAATATTGCGGCGTTAATGCATGCCATAACAGCGCTCTGTCTACCGTGTGATGGATAACCCCATTGGCATCGCTGCGCTTCATGGTGTCTCTAACTGGAGTTGCCAAAATTGCCCCTTGGGGAAATGCTTTAGTTGATGCGAGTAATTTATCGATATCACCATGGGTTAAGCAAGGCCTTGCGGCGTCATGCACTAGTGCCCATGCATCTTCTGGGGCGACAGCTAATGCTGCTAACACTGAATCTGCCCGCTCACCGCCGCCAATCACTGTGATGAGTTTAGGGTGTTTTGCTTGAGGTAACGCAGTAAACATATCATCTTGAGGATGTAAGGCGACAATGACTTGGGCTATTTGAGGATGAGAGAGTAATGCATCTAAAGTGTGCCCCAGAATGCTCTGGGCCCCAAGGGTTAGGTATTGTTTTGGTATTCCCGCAGCCATTCTAGCCCCTATACCTGCTGCAGGAACTATGGCGATGTTTTTTGGGATAAGTGGCAATGTTTGAGTCATGGACATGTCTTAATCAGAAATCAACAAGTTGGCAGAGTCATTATTCATACTCAGCGCCGGCTTTAGGCTCAATGCCCACAACACGGTAGAAGGTTTCGCCTTGTTTTACCATGCCAAGTTCATTACGTGCACGCTCCTCTAAGGCTTCGGTGCCGCTTTTAAGATCAATAATTTCTTCTTTAAGGACTTGATTGCGCTCCACTAATTTTTGGTTACTCTGCTCCTGACTGGCAATTTGCTTTTGCAAATGCACATATTGCGTCATATTGTTATCACCGTACCAGAGACGGTACTGAAGTAATGCCAGAAGAATAAACAGGCCGAGTAATAATCTATTCATAATACCGATAGTTATCGACTAATGGTGGAGTTAAGTTTGGCTATAATACAACAAAAAAGGCCACCTAGTGGTGGCCTTTTTTAGCTCAAGTTAAAAATTAACCTTGGCCTTTCACTTCTTTAAGACCGTTATAAGGTGCTTTTGACCCTAACGCTTCTTCAATGCGTAATAATTGGTTGTACTTAGCGACGCGATCGCTACGGCTTAATGAGCCCGTTTTGATTTGACCAGCGGCTGTACCTACAGCTAAATCAGCAATGGTTGAATCTTCAGTCTCGCCGCTACGGTGAGAGATAACAACGGTGAAGCCCGCATCTTTCGCCATTTTAATTGCAGCCAAGGTTTCAGTTAATGAACCAATTTGGTTAAATTTAATGAGGATAGAGTTAGCGATGCCGTTGTCGATACCACGCTTAAGAATTTTAGTGTTGGTTACAAATAAATCGTCACCCACTAATTGGATTTTATCACCCATTAGTTTAGTTTGATGCGCAAAACCATCCCAATCAGACTCGTCTAGACCATCTTCAATAGACACGATTGGGTAACGCTGTGTCAGACCTTGTAAGAAGAAGTTAAATTCTTCAGAGGTGAATTTTTTACCTTCACCTTTAAGATCGTAGATATTGGCTTCTTTGTCATAAAATTCAGACGCTGCACAATCCATCGCTAAAGTAATGTCTTTGCCTAACTCGTAACCTGCATTGGCCACTGCAACTTTGATTGCAGCAAGAGCAGCTTCGTTAGACGCTAAGTTTGGTGCAAAACCACCTTCATCACCGACTGCTGTTGAGTGACCATCAGCTTTAAGCACTTTAGCTAGGCTGTGGAATACTTCTGCGCCCATACGCAGGCCTTCGCGGAATGTCGCAGCGCCTACAGGTTGGATCATGAACTCTTGAATATCGACACTGTTATCAGCGTGCTCGCCACCATTGATGATGTTCATCATAGGTAAAGGCATAGAGTAAACACCAGGCGTGCCATTTAAATCAGCAATGTGGACATATAAAGGAACACCTTTAGCAGCAGCAGCAGCTTTTGCGGCAGCCAAAGAAACCGCCAAAATAGCGTTAGCGCCAAATTTAGCTTTGTTTTCTGTACCATCTAAGTCGATCATGATTTGGTCAAGTTGTGCTTGATCCAGCGCATCTTTACCTTTTAACGCGTCAGCAATTGGACCATTTACTGCTGCAACCGCGTTTAATACGCCTTTGCCTAAATAACGGCTCTTATCACCATCGCGTAATTCTAATGCTTCACGGCTACCCGTTGAGGCACCTGATGGTGCAGCAGCCATGCCGATGAAACCGCCTTCTAAATGCACTTCAGCTTCAACCGTTGGGTTACCACGAGAATCCATGATTTCGCGACCAATGACGTTAATAATGTTAGCCATAATTCCCTCGTAATTTTGAGTAATATTGAAAGTTTAAGTTTGAAAAGAAAATCAATACCAATAAATAAGACAGTAATTGCTTAAAAATACTTAATTATTGGTATTTAACTTTCAGTTTGGTAAGAAATTAAGCTTCTGTGTCTATAGGATAGAATGTATTTTAGTTTGCATCAACTGTGTTTACAACAAACGTGAACTCGCTTGGAAAGATAAAAAAAGCCGCTAGGATCACTAGCGGCTTATTCATTAACCTAAGATACGTTTTTGATGGCTCAACGAAGCGGCAATAAAGCCTTCGAATAATGGGTGGCCATCACGGGGCGTTGAGGTAAATTCAGGGTGGAATTGACCGGCAACAAACCAAGGATGATCTTTAATTTCTATCATCTCAATCAGTTTCCGATCAGATGATAAGCCACTGAACACTAAGCCCGCTTTTTCAAGTCGGTCGATATAGTTGTTGTTCACTTCATAGCGATGACGGTGACGCTCAATACAGGTATTCCCCTTATAAGCCTGCGCCGCTTTAGTGCCCTCTTTAAGGTGACATAACTGCGCACCTAAACGCATAGTGCCGCCTAAATCAGACGCTTCATGGCGCAACTCAAGCTTGCCATCTTCATCTATCCATTCTGTGATAAGGCCCACAACTGGGAACTTTGATGCTGGGTTAAATTCAGTAGAATGGGCATTAGTCATGCCAGCTACGTTACGAGCGAACTCGATTAACGCCACTTGCATACCTAAACAAATACCAAAGTATGGCAGCTTGTTTTCACGGGCAAACTTGGCCGCAAGGATTTTACCTTCAACGCCGCGCTCGCCAAAGCCGCCTGGCACTAGAATACCGTCTAAACCTTGTAAGACTTCATCGCCTTTGGCTTCTACGGTTTGCGAATCAATATACTTGATGTTCACAGTCACACGGTTTTTAAGGCCCGCATGCTTTAACGCTTCATTGACAGACTTATAGGCATCAGGTAATTCGATGTACTTGCCAACCATACCTATGGTGACTTCACCATTTGGGTTAGCCTCTTGATAAATAACGTTTTCCCACTCAGACAGATCCGCTTCTTTGCAATCTATGTTAAAACGCTTGATCACTAATTCATCTAGACCTTGTGAGCGCAACAGTGCTGGAATTTTGTAGATACTGTCTACGTCTTTTAGTGAGATAACAGCGCGTTCTTCTACGTTACAAAATAGCGATATTTTCGCTCTTTCATTAGCAGGTACAGCGCGATCGCCACGGCAAACCAGTACGTCAGGTGCGATGCCGATTGAACGCAGCTCTTTTACAGAATGCTGGGTTGGCTTAGTTTTAATTTCGCCAGCAGCGCCTAAGAAAGGCACTAAGGTCAAATGCATAAATAGGGTGCGATCACGTCCAAGCTCAGCACCTAATTGACGAATTGACTCAAGGAATGGCAATGACTCGATATCACCCACAGTGCCGCCGATCTCAACGATAGCCACATCATGACCTTCGCCGCCCTCGATGACTCTCTCTTTAATCGCATTGGTGATATGCGGGATAACCTGAATGGTGGCACCTAAGTAATCGCCACGGCGCTCTTTACGTAAGACTTCTTCGTAAATACGGCCGGTGGTGAAGTTATTACGACGGTTCATCTTGGTACGGATGAAACGCTCATAATGACCTAAGTCTAAGTCAGTCTCAGCGCCGTCTTCAGTAACAAAAACTTCACCGTGCTGAGTTGGGCTCATGGTACCCGGATCGACGTTGATATAGGGGTCCAGCTTCATGATAGTTACGTTTAGGCCCCGAGCCTCTAAAATTGCTGCGAGCGATGCTGCTGCAATACCTTTTCCTAGTGATGAAACCACACCACCAGTAACGAATATATATCTTGTAGTCATGCTGAACCTGAGAATAAGAGAGTAGAAAAAACGTGCTTGTAAGAAAGCACTAGGACGGGGCGATAGTATACCAAAGCATCTGAGATTCGACAAACCTAAAGGTAGATAAAAGAGAGATTATTCCTTATGAGCCGCCTTTAGACGCGCTTTTACTTGATCCCAATAGCCATCGAGTTCTTCTAAACTGTGGGCTTCCATGGATTTCCCGCTTGCATCGGCTAAGGCTTCTACACCGCGAAAGCGCTGCTCAAATTTATGGTTCCCCTGGCGCAATGCCGATTCCGGATCGACCCCTAAATGGCGGGCAAGATTCACCACGGCAAACAACAAGTCGCCCATTTCATCTTTTACTTTTGACAAATAAGTTTCAGGGTCGCTCTCAAGCAGTCGCGCTTCAACCATGACTTCATCAATTTCTTCATGAATTTTAGCCACCACAGGCGCAAGATTGGGCCAATCGAAACCGACTTTGGCAACCCGTTTTTGAATTTTTAATGACCGAGTTAACGCTGGTAAGGCCTGGGGTATGTCATCGAGCACTGAAAATAACTGTTTTTGCTGACGCTCTAAGGCTTTAGCATTTTCCCAGGCGGCATTAAGTGCTTGGGTATTGAGCTCAGACTTGGCACCATTTGCGGCAAACTCATCTTGCATCGCGCCAAACACATGGGGATGGCGGCGGATAAGCTTGGCGCTAATTCGCTCCACCACGGTTGCAAAATCGAACAGGCCTTGTTCTTTACCAAGCTGGCAATAAAACACCACTTGAAATAACAAGTCACCCAATTCATCGGGAAGATGGCTTAAGTCATGATGCTCAATCACCTCGGCAACCTCGAAAGCTTCTTCAATGGTAAATGGCACTAGAGTGTCAAAGCGCTGAGCCAGATCCCAAGGGCAGCCAGTCTCTGGGTTTCGCAGTTTTTCCATGATTGCCAGTAAAGCCTGTAAACCCACTGTTTTCTCGGTGCTCATATTACTGCCTATTTTCTGCCACTTTCCGTCTAATGTCTGTCGTCTACATGCTTGGCACATCAATGACGTTACGCTTTACTGAGCCTTATAAGCGCCGTGACTCAATCACGCCTTCCACTTGGGTAAGTTTTGCCATTACCCGCTCTAAACCGTCAAGATTATAAAGCTCTAATTCCAGCTCCACTGTCGCCGTTTGCGTCTTAACATCTGATGATGAGCTCATGGCCATCACATTGGACTTCTCCGCCGCTAACACTGTGGTGATATCACGTAGTAAACCACTTCTGTCATGGGCGATGACACGTACTCGAAGGCGATAACCACCGGAATAATTTTCGCCCCAAATCACATCGACAGCACGCTCTGGGTGAACTCGCATTAGCTCTTTAACTTGCTCGCAATCACTGCGATGCACAGAAATACCGCGCCCCATGGTGATATAGCCAAAAATTTCATCCCCAGGTACGGGTTGACAGCAACGAGCTATATGGCTTAATAAATTACCGACACCGTTAACCTCAACCTGCCCTTTGCCACTGTTACCTTTACGGGGCTGGGCTTTTTTTATAATTTCTTCAACTATCTCTTGCTCGGTATCTGGCGTCTTGCGAACTTTACTTTCGATAAAGTTAACGACTTGATTTAATTTAAGATCGCCACCACCTAGCGCCGCTAGCATGTCATCCATGCCATTTAAATTAAACCGCTCAACCGCCACTTGAGCATCTTTAAGCTTAAGATTGATGCGAGACAGTTCAGCCTCAAGCATTTCTTTGCCCGCAGGAATATTTTTATCCCTGTCCTGCTGCTTAAACCAATGTTGAATTTTAGAACGCGAACGAGACGACTTAATATAACCAAGATTTGGGTTTAACCAATCGCGCTTAGGGTTGGGGTGCTTAGAGGTGATAATTTCAATGCGCTCACCGGTTTGCACTTGATAAGTAAAGGGCACAATGCGGCCATCGACTTTAGCGCCAATACACTTATGCCCCACTTGAGAGTGCACATAATAGGCAAAATCTAGCACGGTCGAGCCTAGCGGCAAGTCCACCACTTCACCGCTTGGCGTGAAGACATAGACTCTGTCTTCAAACACTTGGCTACGCACTTCATCCACCAAGTTGCCACTTTCGGCCACGTCTTCTTGCCACTGCAAGATTTTACGCAGCCAGTTAATTTTTTCCTCATAACCGCTTTGTTTGCCAGCTTGCGGCCCTTCTTTGTATTTCCAGTGAGCCGCCACCCCAAGCTCAGCATCTTGATGCATGGCTTCGGTGCGGATTTGAATCTCAACGGTTTTGCCTTCTGGCCCCACCACTACCGTGTGGATGGATTGGTAGCCATTAGGTTTAGGGTTGGCGACATAGTCATCAAACTCGCGGGGAATATGATGCCAAAGGGTGTGCACTACCCCTAACGCGCCATAGCAATCTTGCAGACGATCGGTGACAATACGCACGGCGCGCACATCGAACAATTCATCAAATTTTAAATCTTTACCTTTCATCTTGCGCCAAATGCTGTAGATGTGTTTCGGTCTGCCATAGACCTTGGCGCGAATGTCATCGGCATCTAATTTTTGCTGCAACTGAGTCACAAACTTATCGATGAAGGTTTCTCGATCGAGGCGCTTACCATCCAGCTGCTTGGCGATGTCTTTATAAGTATTTGGGTGCAGATAGCGAAAGGATAAATCTTCAAGCTCCCATTTGAGCTGGCCTATGCCTAAGCGGTTAGCTAAAGGCGCATAAATGTCGGCAATTTCACGGGCAAGCAGCACTCGTGTTTCTTCATCGGCGTTTTTGACCGCTCGCAATAAGCACACCCGCTCAGCAAGTTTTATCACCACGGCGCGCACATCTTCCACCATAGCCAGCAGCATCTTGCGGATATTATCGATTTGCGGCTCGCCGCTACGATTATCTTTACTGGCTTTTAAAGCGCCAATGGCGTTCATGGTGACAACACTTGACACTAAACTGCCAAGTTTGGGACCATAATCTTCCTCGACCTTAAGCTCGGTCAACTTGCCTGCATCCAGCAGCACAAATAGCAGCGCGGCTTGCAAGGTTTCTATGTCCATGTTTAGCGGCGCTAAAATCTCTATCATTTCGCGAGCACGTTCCATCACTTCTTGTCGCTCGGCGTTTGACTTAAAGCCAAGCGCCGCTAACTCAGTAATGAGTTTGAGAACAATTTGCGCATCTTCAGGATGTTCAATATAGCGGTCAACCCACTCATCTAATTGAAAATCTGGCGCATTAAAGTGTGCTTCACGAACAGAGACCATAGTCGTCTTCCTAGTACTTTAGGTACAATTTAAATATATAAAGCATCAAAAAGCTTTATCTTGAACATTCAAACTAGATTGTCAATCCTATCCCATTCAAGTGAATAAAATATAAGCTTTTTATCACAAAACAGGTCAAGTCGTACCTATGTTAAGAGCCAATTTCAAACAGCGCCATGGCTTCAATATGGTGCGTCTGCGGGAACATGTCTATCATGCACAGCTGTGTTAACTTGTAGCCTTGATTGAGCAGCACACTGCTGTCACGGGCAAGGCTTGCTGGATTACATGATACATAAACCACCTTTTTAGGCTTCATCTTCTGTAGCCACTGCAAGCTTTCAAAAGCTCCAGCTCTGGCGGGGTCTAATAATAGCTTATCGATTTTCCCTAGCCATTTTTCATTTGAAAGGTCGGCACTTAAATCCGCATGATAAAAGCTTAAGTTCCCCAGGTTATTGCGTTTAGCGTTATCTCGAGCTTGCTGCACCATTTCAGGCACACCTTCAACACCGATAACTTCAAGTCCAGCCAGTATCTTGCCGCGATTTGCCAGCGCTAAACTGAAATTTCCCACGCCACAGAATAAATCTAATACACGCTCACCTACTTGCAAATCAAGCCAGTTAACCGCTTGTTCTACCATGCGCTGATTAACTTCAGCATTCACCTGCACAAAATTACCTGGGGTAAATTGGCAATTGATTTGCCCTTGGCTTAAGGAATACTCAGGTAAGGTTATTGCAGCAGGCTTAACCTGTAATTCAGGTTTAACCTGTAATGCAGGCTCACTCTTAGAAGGCACTACAGTACTGACATCCGTTAGCTCACCATTACCATCTTGCAGTAAAAGATGAATGTCATGGGTAAGCGCAAAACTCACCAAGACCCTAACATCGGCAGCAGGCAAGACTTTGGTGACTCGCAGCACGGCAAACGTGCCGTTATCGGCTTGAGTCAACTCGAGATGACCTAAGCTTGCCTTAGCTTTTAAGCGCGACAACAACACAGCAAACGGGTGGATCAGCGCCGATAATGGCTCAGCTAATACAGGGCACTGCTCAATGGGCACAATTTGGTTACTGCTTAGGGCGCGAAAGCCTAATTTTAAGCTCTTATCGTTGTTGTTAAAGAAGGTTGCTAACCGTGCGCGGCGACGATAATGCCAAGGCGCTGACACTAAAGGCGCGACTTGCACTTGTGGCTCAATGCTATCACTGCCAGAAAGCTTCACCATCAATTCATTCAAGCTTTGCTGCTTGTGGGTTTGCTGGGCATCTAGGGCAAGATGTTGTAAATCACAACCACCGCAATGACCGTAGTGCGGGCAGCTAGCATCAATACGCTGGGGGCTTTTTTGTTCGATTTTAATCAATTTTGCCTTTGCAAAACTCTTTTTTTGATCGGTAAATTGCGCCGTCACTCGCTCACCGGGTAAGGCTTGAGCAATGAATACAACCTTCCCCTGATGTTGGGCCATACCGGCACCGAGATGATCAAGTTGAGTGACGTTTAAACTAAGCTTAGAAGATAGCTGCTTAGATTTATTCGCTTTTTCTTTAAAAAATTGCGCCATTTAGGCCTCGAATATTAATAAATTACTAGTCAAGAGTGCGTCATTTCTGGCAGTCTAGACTTAATATCATTTCTTATGTGTTAGGGATCCAAGCCACAATTATGAAAAGCGCTAATAATCTGACCAAATACAGTCTGCGCTCTTGGGTCTTGGTACTGGCATTAGCCCCTACCGTATTGGTTGGTATCTTACTGGGCAGCTACTTTACCATAAACCGCTTTTATGAGCTCGAAGAGACCTTAATTGCCCAAGGTCGAAGCATAGTGGAGCCTTTAGCGATTGCCAGCGAGTTCGGTCTATTGGCTGATAACCGTGAAGTTACCAAACGTTTACTGTCCGCATCTCAACTGAGTAATTCGGCGCTTATTCGCTCCATAGCCATCTTCGATGTGCAAAATCACCTGTTTGTGACATCCCATTATCACAAAGATTTCGAAAGCATGCGCTACAAACAAGCGCTAGAAAGCTTAAATCCCGATGAATTTGAAACCTTAGATGACTCATTAATTATCCGTATGCCAATTGTCTCAAATACTGGCAAGACTGGCATTAACTTATTTGCTCAATTGGCGCCTGGAATTACAAATACGGCAACGCCCAGTAGCCAAGCCATACCAGACTCCAGCATGGAAAATAAAGAAGGCCAGCAATTACTGGGGTACATTGCCATATTGCTCAATAAAGAAAATGCGTTATTAGAGCAACACAGGGCCGCCATTGCCGCATTTGTTATCGTGCTCATTGGGGTGCAATTCAATTTATTCTTTACCTTCCGCTTAGTGAAACATGTGAACTTTCCCATTACTGAAATGGTGCGGGTGGTGGCTAAAATTCGTGAAGGTAAGTTGGATGCGCGCTTAGATGGCAACCTTATCGGAGAGCTGGACTTATTAAAGCGCGGCATTAATGCCATGGCAGGCTCTTTGAGCGAATACCATGATGAAATGCAGCAAAATATCGACCAGGCCACGTTTGAGCTAAGGGAAACCTTAGAGCAGATTGAGATTCAAAACGTCGAGTTAGATTTAGCCAAGAAGCGCGCTCAAGAAGCGAGCCAAATTAAATCAGAATTCTTGGCCAATATGTCCCACGAGCTGCGTACTCCGCTCAATGGGGTGATAGGTTTTGCAAGGCAGCTAATAAAAACACCGCTCCATGCAAGTCAGCTCGACTACATTAAAACCATTGAACGCAGCGCCAGTAATTTATTAGGCATTATTAACGACATCTTAGATTTCTCCAAACTTGAAGCTGGCAAGATGGAACTGGAGAAAATGCCATTTTCACTGCGTGAAACGGTCGCTGAAACCATCACAATTATCGCGCCAAGTGCACAATCCAAAGGATTAGAGCTGGTCATCGATATCGACGATAATGTACCAGAAAACGTCAGTGGCGATGCCATGCGTGTCAATCAGATCATCACTAACCTTGTGGGCAATGCCATCAAATTCACCGACTCTGGCAGTGTGGTATTTAAAATTATTTTGGTGGCCGAAACCGATGATAGAGTGACCTTGCGCTGTGAAGTCATCGACACAGGTATCGGCATCAATGAAAGTCAACAAGAATACTTGTTCCAAGCTTTCGGTCAGGCTGACTCTTCCATCTCCAGACGTTTTGGCGGCACCGGACTTGGCCTGGTTATTACTAAACGCTTGATCAACAAGATGGGGGGCCAAATAGGCTTTACCTCAAGTAATGAAAAAGGCTCGAATTTCTGGTTTATTCTGCCTTTAAACCTAAGCCAATTTCAAATCGGCGAAGTACTGCCCATGGATGTGTTACAAGGTAAATCGATACTCTTGTATGAACCACGCACTTTGACCCGTGAAACCTTGAGTCGCCGTTTAACATCTTGGCAATTATCCCTAACCAGCCTTAGTAAGGTTGCCGAGCTCATTGGCACCTTAGCCAACTCAAATAACCATTATGATTATGCAATTATCAGCTGCCATGGTTTCGATAGCGCACAAGACTTGGGGCTGTTGTTGCAACAAGCCAGAGCGAAAGTCGGCAGCCTTATTTTATTGCACGACTGTTTTGAGCACGAAACCATGGTTAGCCAATTGCGTAATAGTGTTGATAACTTAGTCATTACTCCTATAAGCGATTATGCCCTAGCAAGACAGCTTATCTATCCACCAGCCAAAACTTTGATCATTCCTGAGTTACCAAAAGAGCAAAGCTATCAACGTCAAAGCATGACAGTCTTGGCAGTGGATGATAATCCAGCCAACCTGATGCTTATCGATACCTTACTGCAGGAAGTCGTCACAAATGTCGTCACAGCTAATCGCGGTGAAGCCGCTGTGGAGCTTGCTCAAGGGCAACATTTTGATCTGATTTTTATGGATATCCAAATGCCTGGGATCGATGGGCTTGCAGCGACAAAACTCATTCGCCAAGAATCGATGAATCGCAACACCCCTATAATCGCGGTCACAGCCCATGCCTTGGCGGAGGAAAAGGAGAGTATTTTAAACAGCGGCATGGATGGCTACTTGCCAAAACCCATAGACGAAAAATCACTTAAAGCCGTTATTGAGCGCTGGATCAGTAAGCCTAAGTTTACCCATTTTGACTTGCAAACCCTTAACTGGGAGCTTTGTCTGACGCAAGTGAATCAAAAAATAGATTTAGCCTTAGAGATGCTCAAGATGTTGGTTAAATCGCTCCCTGAGACCATAGCGCAAATCGAACAGGCTTTTGCGGACCAAGATCAAGACAAAATGCTCTATACGGTACACAAATTACATGGCGCAAGCCTCTATTGCGGGGTGCCAAATACTCAGAAGCTCTGCCATGCATTGGAGTCTTCACTGAAGAAACAAACCTCTATTCTTGATCTTGAACCGGAAATACTAGAGTTACTTGATGAGTTAACTAAGGTAGAATCGGCCGCAAATCAAGTGATAACACAGCTATCAGCGGATATTAACCATGACCAATAAACAAGGTTTTTTCAAACGCCTTAAAGCCCTCTCGCTACCACAAAAGCAACTTTTTGCCATTGCTCTGTGCCAGCGCATGCTGCCTAACTACCAACTTTTTAGCGAAGTTTGTGAATTTGGTGAGCCAAAAGTATTGTCTACTGCCTTAGAATTGTTATGGCAGTCGCAGTACGATAAGAAACTTAAGTTTAATATAGACGTACATCTACAGCGCCTCGAAGACAACACTCCAGATCCAAGTCAGTTTGAAGCCTACGGGGTTTATCCTGCTATGGATGCAGCCGTTGGCATAGGAATGTTGATGGCTGCTATTGATGGTAAAAATGAAGAAGATATCATTAATATCAGTAAACTATCATCGAGTACTGTGGCAAATTACATTGAAGCCCTTAGTGATGAAAGCTTAACCGATGATGCCTTGGATGACTATGTGTTTGCCCACGAAGTCATGCAAGAAGAAAAGGAACTTCAAGATGCCTTATTAGCGATCATAGAAGCCAATCCTGATATCAATGCAGAGCTAGTAAAAGGCCTACGCAAAGATGTCATAGACGCTGGTGTGTCTAACATCGGCATCAGCTTATAAGCTAAAGGTTAGCTTCGCATTAATCGGCCCTGCATTAGGTGATTCATATTCTTCACCTAATGCATTGATACCAAAAATATTAATGTGTATATAACCAATAGCAGGACCTAGTCATGAGCCCTATCCTCACACCCATAGCCGCCGTTTTTGGCATTATGTTACTTGGGGCCTTAGTTCAAAAAAGCAAAGTCCTTCCCAGCGACAGCGATAACGTCCTCAATCAATATGTGTATTATGTGGCATTTCCCGCCATCATGTTTATCGCATTAGCGCAAACCCCGTTCGCCTCCATCACCCAGTGGGGCTTTATCTTTGCCTTAAGCCTGAGCATGGTGACCACCTATGTGATTGCGCTAGGATTATCGCTTTGGGCTAATCCCAAACAATCGGCACTTGGGGCAATTCGAGCCCTGAATGCCACCTTTGGCAACACAGCTTTTATCGGCATTCCTTTACTGACTATGCTATTTCCCCAAGATAAAAGTGCCTTAGTGGCTGCAGCTATCGCCAGTCTATTGTCTGTTATCATGTTCGCCTTTGCCTTAGTGAGCATAGAAATTGCCACCAGCAAAGCGGCTAAATATACCGAGGTTGAGCCCACGGTCCTCCCCAGTAGTCCCCGGCTACACCCACTAATGATCATGCTACAAGCCTTAGGTTCAAACCCCATCGTTATCGCCAGTATTTTAGGCGTTGCGGTCTCTGCTGCGGCCTTAAGCCTTCCACAGAGCCTCAGCCAAATGCTGCATCAAGTGGGTAACACCTCAAGCCCTTGTGCCCTGTTTGCCATCGGCATGGTGCTTACCAAAGCCATGCATAGAGATTCTGGCAGTCAGCGCTGGGACAAGGCATTAGTCATTGAGCTTAGTCTGATTAATGTTCTCAAGCTTATCCTTCAACCATTAACCGCCTATGCCTTACTGTGTTTATTTAAGGTTGAAGGCCAATGGCTCACCATGGGAGTAATTTTGGCTTCACTGCCCACTGCAGCAAGCGTATATTTATTAGCGCAGCGCTATCAAATTCATACCGCTCAAAGCGCCTTTGCCATCTTGATAAGCACTGCACTAACCTTCATTAGTTTACCTATCATTGAGCGCCTATTATCGAGTGGATTATGAGGGGAAAGTTTGCGGTGACTAAAGCCCTAGATCAAGCTGGGCACCGTAAGGGGCTGGCGTGTACTCACTGACTTGGCTATCACTCAGGCCCACACTCACCCCTAATAAGCGTATCCCACGACCTTGACTGCGGGCTAACGCTTGGGACAGTAACTGGTAAAACAAGTTAATGTTTAGCTCATCGCTTCTGTGCTCTATGGTGGTTTGTTTAAAGTCTGAAAACTTAAGTTTCACCACTTGCTTGTGAATTTGCCTCTGCTTAGCGCTTTTTGTGCAGCGGGTTGCCAGCTCTTGAATAAGCCCTGGCAGAATTTGATGGCATTGCTCTAAGGTATAAATATCTTGGGCTAAGGTGGTTTCTACCCCGACGGATTTTCGCAGCCTATCCATACTCAGTCCTCTGGGATCTATGCCATGGGCGCGATCGATTAACACAACGCCAAACTTACCAAAGGCATTGATCAGTTTATCTTTGGGGTATTGCTGCACATCTTGGCAATTAAGCAGGCCTAATACCTCAAGCTTAGCGGCGGTCACCTTGCCTACACCAGGAATTTTAATTAAGGGTAAGTCTTTTACAAATGCAGGGATTTGCTCTGGGGTGATCAAATATTGGCCATTGGGTTTATTTAAATCTGAGGCGATTTTGGCTAAAAACTTAATCGGCGCTATGCCGGCTGAAGCCGTGAGCCCTGTGAGTTCGAATATCTCTTCACGTATGGCCTTGGCCATCAGGGTAGCGCTGCCTTTACAGTAAGGGCTGTCTGTGACGTCCAGATAGGCTTCATCCAAGGACAGGGGCTCTATGATGTCAGTATAGCGGGTGAACACGCTACGTATTTGCGCTGAGACTGACTTGTAGACCTCCATGCGGCCTGGCACTAATACCAAGTCAGGGCACAACTGCAAAGCCTTGTGGCTCGACATGGCTGAGCGCACCCCAAATTTTCTTGCCTCATAATTACAGGTACTGATGACACCTCGGCGATCACTTCGGCCACCCACGGCCAAAGGTTTTCCTTTAAATTCAGGAAAGTCACGCATTTCAACGGCGGCAAAATAGCAGTCCATATCGATATGAATGATCTTACGCATAGGTTAATCACAGTAATGAGGGAAACTCATATTACTGTATATAAAAACAGTGATCAACTGCTATCTTGCCGAGTTACTTTTTGCTTTGAAAATCTTTAATGCTCTTCTTGTTCATGCTGCGTCGATTAGCCTGTTTATCCCTTGGGGCACGCTTAGGTTTGTCGGTATGACTAGCATTAGCCGCCGTTTCTGGGGCAGGTTTATCCGTGACAGGAAACCCTTCTAAGGCATTGAGCCTAAGCGGTCTTTGAGTAAAGGCTTCTATTGCCTTAAGGTATTGAGACTCACCATGGCACACCAGCGAAATAGCTAAGCCTTTAGCCCCCATACGACCTGTGCGGCCAATACGGTGCACGTAGGTGGCCCCAGCCTCTGGCAAGGCAAAGTTAATCACTTGGGGCAACTCTGACAAATGTATCCCTCTTGCCAGTAAATCTGTGGCCACCAGCACAGTGACTGTGCCTTGCTTAAATTCTGCTAGCGTCTGATCACGGATGTTTTGCTCTTTATCACCATGGAGGGCTTTGGCATTCAGTCCTGCCTTGTTGAGCTTTTTGGCTAGGCTGTCGGCATCATCTTTACCGTTAATAAACACTAAGGTCTGCAGCGATGGCTGTTTAATGCCTGTTTGTTTATTATCTGCTTGTTTCAGCAGGGCATCTTTTAGCAGAGCGATCAGCGCCTGAGCCTTACTGCCTTTATTGACTAAATAGGCCCGCTCTTCTATTTCAGATACTTGGGTGCTGGCAGCTTTTGCTTCAATTCGCTGGGGTTTGTAGAGCAAACTGTCACCAAGTTCTCGCAATGGCGCTGGCAGGGTCGCCGAAAACAGCAATTTTTGGCAACTAGCGGGCATAAAGGCGATGATTTTTTGCAGATCAGGCCAAAAGCCCATTTCCAATAATCGGTCTGCTTCATCGAGCACTAAATACTTAATCTCGGTTAATTTAAGCCGTTCTTCGATGGGCTGAAGGCCGCTATCATCACGCTGAAGACTTGTTTTATCACGCTGATGGCTATCATCTCGCTGAAGGCTCTCATCAAGCAGAAGGCTCTTGCCTTGGGCCATGGCCAGCAGCCTACCTGGGGTGGCAACAATAAGTTGGGGTTGCAGCTTTAACCCTAAGTGCTGGGCTTCAACATCCAAGCCGCCACACAAAAGTTGGCAGCGTATGCCCAGTTTGTTTGCCAAAGCGTCAAGCACTGAAAACACTTGCTGGGCAAGCTCGCGAGTGGGCACTATCACTAGGGCCTGTGCGCCCTTATAGGGCTCATTCTTTAATTGTGAAAGCAGCTTTTCTAATAGCACTAAGCCAAAGGCTAAGGTTTTACCGCTACCCGTGTGCGCTAAGGCTAAGATGTCTTTTCCAGCAAGTGCCGGCGGTATAGCCAGTAATTGCACTTGGGTGGCAGTACTGAGCTTTGCAGGTAACACACTGACCAAGGCGTCTGATAAACCAAGCTCATTGAAAGCGACTGATTTAACGGCATCAGCCGAATGAGTACCTGAATGAGTAACAGTGTGAATAGCGGGGGAATTGGCTGAAACAGTAGCGTTAGATGATGACATTCAATGGACATTTTCAAGAGAGCGAGACGCGCAGTCTACCCATTTGGGCATAAAAAAACCACTCATCATCTGAGTGGCTTCTTAAGTATGGCTGAATAACTAAACGGCTTAGCTATTTAAGTCTTGAAAAAACTTCTTCACCCCATCGAAAAAACCTTCAGCTTTTGGGCTGTGTTTTTTCGAGGCGCCAGTCATGCTTGCTTCAAACTCACGCAACAACTCTTTTTGCTGTTCGCTTAAGTTAACCGGAGTTTCCATCACAACTTTACAGAGTAAATCGCCAATAGCATGGCTACGAACCGACTTAACGCCTTTGCCACGTAAACGGAACATACGGCCTGTCTGAGTTTCAGTTGGGATCTTAAGGCTGACTTTGCCGTCTAATGTCGGTACTTCAATCTCACCACCTAAAGCAGCTTTGCTGAATGAAATCGGTACTTCACAGTACAAGTTATTGCCATCACGAGTGAAAATCCCATGCTCGCGTACGCTCACTTGAACGTATAAGTCCCCAGCTGGGGCACCAAATTCACCCGCTTCACCTTCGCCAGCTAAACGGATACGATCGCCCGTGTCTACGCCAGCAGGGATCTTAACTGATAAGGTTTTGCTCTTCTCGAAGCGACCTTCACCGTGACACTTACCACAAGGATCTTTAATGATCTTACCGCGACCATGACAGGTTGGGCAGGCTTGTTGCACTGCAAAGAAGCCTTGACGCATCTGCACTTGGCCTTGGCCATGACAGGTACCACAAGTCGTGGCTGAGCTGCCTTTTTTAGCGCCGCTGCCATCACATAAATCACAGGCTGCTAAGGTCGGAATACGCAGTTCTTTGGTGAGTCCACGAACCGCTTCTTCTAAAGACAATTCTAGGTTGTAACGTAAGTCGCTACCACGGGCGGCTTGACGTTGACCACCGCCACGGCGACCACCACCAAAAATATCACCGAAAACATCACCAAAGATGTCACCGAAATCACCGCCGCCATGACCACCGCCGCCACGATTTGGATCAACGCCTGCATGACCAAACTGATCATAGGCGGCTTTCTTATCGCCGTCAGTTAAAATTTCATAGGCTTCTTTGACTTCTTTAAAGCTAGCTTCAGCCGCTTTATCACCTGGATTTCTATCCGGGTGATACTTCATGGCCAAGCGCTTATAGGCTTTCTTGATGTCACGTTCGCTTGCGTCGCGACCCATGCCTAATACTTCGTAATAGTCTCTCTTTGACATAGTGTTGTTTTTCTCGAATATCTCAAGATAAGTGGTAAAACTTAGCTTAAATTAATTGGACAAACGGGCGTTTGAGGTAGACCTCAACGCCCGTAGTAGTGAAGCTAACTGTTAAAACAGTTAATTACTTCTTGTCGTCTTTAACTTCTTCGAACTCAGCATCTACTACGTCGTCATTGCTTTGGCCAGCATCTTTAGCTTGCGCTTCTTCGCCGCCTTGAGCTTGAGACTTAGCTTGAGCGATTTCCATCAATTTAGCAGAAGCTTCAATCAGTGCCTGAGTGGCTTTTTCAATAGCTTCAGCATCTTTGCCTTTGCTCGCTTCATCAACAGCGGCCATTGCAGCTTCGATTTTTTCTTTCTCGTCACTGGGTAGCGCATCGCCAGCTTCTGCAATTTGCTTCTTAGTGCCGTGAACTAAGCCATCAGCTTGGTTACGCGCTTGAACTAAGGCTTCAAATTTTGCATCTTCATCGGCGTGAGCTTCAGCGTCACGTACCATTTGCTCAACTTCTTCATCAGACAGACCAGAAGAAGCTTTAATGGTGATGTTTTGCTTCTTACCGGTTTTCTTGTCAGTCGCTGACACATGTAAGATACCATCGGCATCGATGTCAAACATCACTTCAACTTGTGGCTGGCCGCGTGGTGCTGGCTCAATACCTTCAAGGTTAAACTGACCTAGAGATTTGTTAGCGCTCGCTTGCTTACGCTCACCTTGAAGCACGTGAATAGTCACAGCGCTCTGGTTGTCGTCAGCGGTTGAGAATACTTGCTGTGCTTTAGTCGGGATAGTGGTGTTCTTCTCGATAAGCTTAGTCATTACGCTACCCATGGTTTCGATACCAAGAGATAGTGGTGTAACGTCAAGTAGTAGTACGTCTTTTACTTCGCCAGACAATACACCTGCTTGAATTGCTGCGCCAACAGCAACGGCTTCATCTGGGTTAACGTCTTTACGTGGCTCTTTGCCGAAGAAGTTAGTTACTGCTTCTTGTACCTTAGGCATACGCGTCTGACCACCGACTAAAATCACTTCGTTGATTTCAGAAACGGATAAGTCAGCATCTGCTAGCGCAACTTTTAATGGCTCAAGGCTGCGTTGGATTAAATCTTCAACTAAAGACTCTAACTTAGCACGAGTGATCTTAACCACTAAATGCTTAGGACCTGTTGCATCTGCTGTGATGTAAGGCAGGTTAACTTCAGTTTGTGTGGTGCTTGAAAGTTCGATTTTTGCTTTTTCAGCGGCTTCTTTTAAACGCTGCATAGCCAAAGGATCTTTACGTAAATCAAGACCTTGATCTTTCTTGAACTCATCAGCTAAATAGTTGATTAAACGGTTATCGAAATCTTCACCACCTAAGTGGGTGTCACCGTTTGTCGCTAGTACTTCAAAAGTCTGGTCGCCATCATTGCTGTCGATTTCGATGATAGAGATATCGAATGTACCACCACCTAAATCGTATACTGCAACTATGTTGTCGCCTTGCTTTTTATCAATACCGTAAGCTAATGCTGCTGCTGTTGGCTCGTTGATGATACGCTTAACTTCAAGACCTGCGATACGGCCAGCATCTTTAGTGGCTTGACGTTGTGAATCGTTAAAGTATGCAGGAACGGTAATTACCGCTTCGGTCACTTCTTCACCGAGGAAATCTTCAGCGGTTTTCTTCATCTTTTTCAAGATTTCAGCAGACACTTGTGGTGGCGCCATCTTGTTGCCACGCTGCTCAACCCATGCATCGCCGTTATCAGCACCAATGATTTTGAATGGCATGATATCAACGTCACGTTGAACTTCGTCATCTTTAAAACGACGACCGATTAGACGCTTGATAGCAAAGAATGTGTTCGTTGGATTAGTCACAGCCTGACGCTTTGCAGGTTGGCCAACAATAATTTCATCATCGGTATAAGCAACGATAGAAGGCGTTGTACGATCGCCCTCTGCATTTTCTAGAACGCGTGCTTTACCGCCGTCAAGGACAGCCACACATGAATTTGTTGTGCCTAAGTCGATACCAATAATTTTGCCCATGAGGTTCTCCGGTAGTTCAATCTAATTTTTGTTTACTGTTTATCGATATGGGGCGCAGGGTTATGCTTTTCAAGTGCGCAAGCCTGATTTAATCATTGCCACTCATATCTTCCTTAGTACCCTATATTGGGACATGACAAACAATTACAAGGGCTGAAGTAAAAAATTATTGAAAATGATTAAGTCCCTAGACTGTCAGGTTGAAAATCCAGCAGAAGCACATTATAACTAAAGAGGTGTTAACGGATTAATCACTTGAGATTCAGGAGGACACATGGCAACAGGACTGCCCAGATGGGAACTCTCGGAGCAAACCGAGCACAAAATAAGAATGGTGGCATTATTGATGACAGCTGTCATCATCACTTTTGAAAAATTCTATGGCGATAGTTCAACCCAGTATCCAGCCATGTACCTCGCAGTATTTATCTGGCCTGCGGTCTATTTTACTAATCAAGTTCAGCGTAAATACTTCACCTATGTGATGGAGTATGCCCAAGCGATCCGCTTGGCTTCAGTCATAATGAGCCTGGCTTTTATTGGTGTTTGGGGAGTGACCACCGTAAATCGCATCACTCTAGAAGCCTTGCCCAGCGCCTATCTTCATTCCCAATAAACTTTTAGTAAAATAAAGCGTCAGGACTTACTGACGCTTTATATCAATCCCCCCTATTCACCTTATTATCCGTCAGTTCGTTATTCATCCGATGGATTATCTGCTCATCTGTAAGTTCATCGCGTAATAAGGACTAGCTGTCCAGTACCACCATGTCATTACGGTGCACCACGGCATCGCCATAGTCATAACCTAGGATTGATTCAATTTCATCGGAATGTTTACCGCAAATCTGACTGACATCCTTAGCACAATAACGACTTATGCCTCGGCCTAAGGTTCTGCCATTAATATCAACAATACGCAGGGTCACCCCACGAGCAAACTCCCCCTCAACTCTAATAATCCCTTTAGACAATAAACTACGGCCTTGATTAATCACAGCGTTCGCTGCGCCATCATCAATCACTAAGCAGCCCTTGGCGGCGGGACCGGCTAAAATCCACTGTTTACGACTCTCAAGTGGGCTATCGATGGCGCTAAAGTGAGTGCCAACTGACTCTTTCTCAACCACTTTAATGATCACATTTTCATGGTGCCCTGAGGCTATCACGACTTCAATGCCCGCATGACGAGCAATGTCAGCGGCTTCCAATTTGGTTGCCATGCCGCCGGTGCCAAGGGCAGAACCCGAGCCACCTGCGAGCAAGCGCAAACTATCATCGATATTTTGCACTTGGGCAATCAGCTTAGCGTTAGGGTTGTTTCTTGGGTCACTGTCAAACAGACCTTTTTGGTCTGTCAATAAAATCAGCAAGTCCGCGTCACACAAAAGCGCCGCCCGCGCCGATAAATTGTCGTTATCACCCACTTTAATTTCATTGGTAGCAACCGCATCATTCTCATTAATGATGGGCACTATATTGTTACTTATCAGTGTATTGATAGTGTCACGAGCATTGAGGTAGCGCTCCCTGTCTTCAAGATCAGCACGAGTCAACAGCAGTTGCCCCACATAGATGCCATAGAGGCTAAACAGTTGCGACCAAGCTAAAATTAGCTGACTTTGACCCACTGCGGCTAATAATTGTTTATGAGCCATGGTGTCCGGTAATATGGGATAAGAAAGATGCTCACGCCCCGCGGCTATAGCGCCCGAAGTACACAAGACCACCTCCACGCCCGCTTTCATCAATACTGACATCTGCCGAGCCAGCTCCACCATGTGCGCCTTATCCAGCTTTTTACTACCAGAAGTCAACACAGACGTTCCCAATTTAATCACCACGCGGCGATACGCCATAAGCATTTACCTAACACCTAAAATGTTCAACAAAGAGGACTACTTTTATACCTAAAGCCTAAAAGAATGCCTAGGGAAACTTAGCGCTTTTTCTTTTAATATTTTTCATCATCTTGGGTATGGACGGGCTGCGTTTCCAATACTCGACGCTGCTTATCTTGACTCAACGACAAATGTAGTTCCCGTGATAACTACATTTGTACTAAGTGGAAAATAATACTATGACTGAACACACATTTATTCTTGCCAAGATCACCCCTAAAACTGAATGTTTTGATCTAGCAAAAGCAGCAATAATGAACATCATTCCCACAACCTTGATAGAGCCTGGCTGCCTGAAGTTTGCTCTGCATCAAGACACTAAGGGCAATTTATTTCTTTATGAAGAGTGGCTTGATGATAAAGCTTTGCAAAATCATCATGAGATGAAATATACCCAAGCTGTTTTTGAAGCCTATAACGACTGGTTAGCCTGCCCTCCTGAAATAACCACACTCACTAAGCTAGGATAAAGATTAAATAATTATGTTTTTCTCAAAGAGTTACCAACAAAGGTGATGCTGGCTAATTATGCTACTGACTTATCCCATCAGGAGCAGGATTCAGTTTTAGAAGCGCTAGCTATAATGCGCAAAGTGAGCCTGTTAGTAACAAATATTGAAAATTACTTTTCTGCCAATAATTTATCTCAACTTAGATTTTTAATTCTCGTTGTTATTGACCGAGAACCCGATAGAACCAGCCTCTATGCTCACGAAATAGCCGTCCATCTCGATGTATTAAGACCTGTTATGACACGGACAATACAAAAATTAATTACCGATGGTTTGCTGACGCCGAGTAACAATGAAATAGATAAAAGAGCAAAAAAAAATAGCAATCACAGAACAAGGATAAACTTGCTTATCGCAAGTGCTCCCAGGTTATTTCAATGAGATAAATAATTAACGTAAACAAACAGTTTTTCAAAAAAACAAATCAATAAGTTAAAGTTAAATAAACATCAATAAACATGACTGGCACGGTTATCACTACAAGATATTGTTAAGCCCTTTATTCACCTTGGGTCTTAATGCGCAATACCCTATACTCTTGCACATTAAAGCCCCCACAGCCCTATAGGCTCATTCACCATTAGATAAGGCAGTTAATGACAGCTCGTAAACGCGGTTTTTTTGGTTGGACTTGGTTTGCCACATGGCGTTTTTTACTAGTGATGACGTTATTTCTACTGCTGCTAAGGTTTGTACCGCCGCCGACCACTTCATTTATGCTGCAAAGCGCATATCCAGTATCCCAACATTGGGTAAGTATAGATGAACTGCCACCGCACTTGCCGCTGGCCGTGATAGCCGCTGAAGATCAGCTGTTTCCTAAGCATTTTGGTATGGATTTTACCGCCATCACTAAAGCCCTTAACCAGCATGAAGAGGGGCAAGGCCTGCGCGGCGCCAGTACCATCACTCAACAAACCGCAAAAAACCTCTTGCTTTGGCCGGAGCGAAGTTTTATTCGCAAAGGTCTAGAAGCCCTGCTAGCGGTGAGTCTTGAAGCGGTTTGGGGCAAGAAACGCATCTTAGAGGTGTACTTGAATGTGGCGGAATTTGGTAAAGGGATTTATGGCGTGGAAGCCGCCAGCCAGCATTATTTTAATCAATCGGCACGCTCGCTTTCCATTAATCAAGCCGCTCGGCTAGCCGTACTGTTGCCGAGCCCTCGCAGCCGTAATCCTAACCATTTAAGCCCCTATTTACATCAACGCGTGGCCTGGGGGGAAAAACAAATGCGCCAACTTGGCAGCGGCTATCTCAAAACCATCCTTAATTAAAGGGATTTGAGTGACTTTTACTGCTAGAATGCGAGCCAATTTTTATCCGATTTTACGCTCAAGGCAGGCTATGACCGTTCTTCTAATGACTCCACCTATGACCCAGCTAAATACCCCTTATCCGGCAACGGCATATTTGACGGGGTTTTTACGCTCACGTGGCTATGAGGCGGTGCAGCGAGATCCTGCGATTGAGCTATTTCTTGAGATGATGACGGCCCCAGCGCTTGAGAGCATTCGCCAGCATGTGGAAGAAAATTTCGAACATTTTGAAGACGATGAATTGCCCGATGCCATCTTTAATTTTCTGGCTGAATTTGACCGTTATCATTTGACCGTTGAGAGCGCGATTCGCTTTTTGCAGGGCAAGGATCCAAGCCTTGCCATGCGGATTAACTCGCGGCGTTTTTTACCCGAAGGCCCAGCCTTTGATGCGATTGCACAAATGGAAGCGGTATCCGGCGATGTATTACAAGCCGCCTTTGGTAATCTTGGGGTGCAAGATAAAGCCAAGTATCTCGCGACCCTGTTTATTAACGATCTGTCGACCGTCATCACGCAAGGGGTTGACCCTTACTTTGAAGTCAGCCGTTATGGCGAGCAATTAGCCGCCGCTAACCCAAGCTTTGATAATCTCTACGAAACCTTAATGGGTGAACCGAGCTTCAGCTCAGAAATTCTAGAACAATTAGTCGAGCAGTATCTGGAAGAAACCCAGCCAAGCGTGGTCGCATTAACCGTGCCTTTCCCCGGTAACATGCTGGGCGCCTTACGTATTGCGCAAACCTGTAAAGCCATCAATCCTGAAATCCCCATAGTACTAGGCGGCGGCTTTATTAATACTGAACTTCGGGCACTGAAAGATCCTAGAGTGTTTGAATTTGTCGATTTTATTTGTCTCGATGATGGTGAGCGGCCCTTTATCACCCTGCTTGAATATTTTGAAGGCCAGCGCGAAATCGATGAGCTAGTACGCACTTACTTTCTCGCCGAGGATGAAAATGGTCAGCCCCATGTGCACTTAAATCAAAATGCCCAGCTGCACGATATTCCCCAAAGTGAAGTCGGTGCGCCAGTATACGATGGTCTGCCCTTGGGCGAATACCTGTCGTTATGTGAAATGCTCAACCCCATGCACCGTATTTGGAGTGATGGTCGCTGGAATAAACTCACCATAGCCCATGGTTGTTACTGGCGTAAATGCAGCTTTTGCGATGTCAGCCTAGACTATATCGACCGCTACGACACCGCTGGCGCCGATATTCTGGTTGACCGCATCGAACAACTTATTGAAGAAACTGGGCAAACAGGTTTTCACTTTGTTGATGAAGCCTTGCCGCCAAAGACCTTATTTGCCTTTGCTAAACGCTTAATTGAGCGCGGTGTGGTGATCAGTTGGTGGGGCAATATTCGTTTCGAGCGAACCTTTAGCCCAGCACGCTGCCAGCTACTGGCAGACTCAGGTTGTATCGCGGTAAGCGGCGGGCTTGAAGTGGCATCCGATCGCCTTTTAAAACTGATGAAAAAAGGCGTCAGTGTTGAGCGTGTCGCCCATGTCACCAAGGCCTTCAGTGATGCAGGGATCATGGTTCATGCTTACTTGATGTATGGTTTCCCCACCCAAACCGAGCAAGAAACCATTGATTCTCTTGAAATGGTACGTCAGATGATGGAGTTAGGCTGTTTCCAGTCAGCTTACTGGCACCGCTTTGTCGCCACGGTTCACAGCCCCATCGGCATGAACCCTGAACAATTTGGTATTACCCTAGCTGAGCGCCCTGAAATCTTATTCGCTGAAAACGATGTAGACTTTACCGATCCCACAGGCACAGATCATGAAATGCTTGGCGAGGGGCTACGTAAAGCTATCTACAACTATATGCACGGTATAGGTTTCGATGAGCCCATGAGTTTCTGGTTTAACCAGAGCGTTTGCCGCACTTCAATGAAAAAAGACTTGATATCAAAAGCGGTTAATAATCTCATCGAAAGCTATGAAGAGTGATCCAGTGTTAGCCGCTGCTCGTTAATCGCGAAAATGAGTGGCGCAAGCTAAAAAGCCACTTTCTCGCTTCTGACACTCACAAGTTTCAACAGCCAGTTATTTATTGCGAGTTTGCATGTTAAACACTAAATTCGCTTTCACCGCTAACCATTCATGGTTGATTATCGAAAACACCACGGTATCTCGATAGCTGCCATCGGCCATTATCTGTGCATTTCTGATCACGCCATCTTGTTTGGCCCCTAAGCGAGCAATTGCAGTACGTGAAGCCTGATTGAACCAATGTGTCCTAAACTCAACGGCAATCGCCTTGAGATGTTCAAATGCATGGTGCAAGAGAAGGTATTTACATTCTGTATTCACAGCAGTTTTTTGATAGCTTTTTGAATACCAAGTATAGCCAATTTCCACTCGCTTATTGGCACAATCAGCATTGCAGAAACGCGTGCTGCCGATAATCTTTTGGCTGAGATTATCAACCACCACGAAAGGCAAGGCCCGCCCTAGCGCTCGTTCTGATAAAGCTAAATCAATATAAGCATCAACAGAATCCTGATTTGGAATACTGGTAAACCATAAGTCCCACAGTTGGCCTTCAGACGCAGCGTCCACCAAAGCCGCAGCATGCACTCTCTGTAATGGCTTTAACGTCACTATCTTGCCTTTAAGTGCAGTGTCAAACAGCCATTTCTCATCTTGCATATTTCACATCCTAGTTAGCTACAGGCTAAGCCCATGTTAATTATCAATTAAATCACAGCTAAGATTTGAGTATTTATCCGCTATTGGCAAAACATAAACGCCGTGTTGTATGACTTAGTGAGCTTGCCTTATGTCAAGATACCTTAGCTTATAGCAGTACCTTGATGATAAACCATTTGCCATTGCTGGTTTCTCAGCTGCCAAATGGAGCATCTAAGCGATACATTTGCCTCAGTTTCACCCGCTTTTACCATGGTCGCGCGATACAAGAGTTGGGCACAATCTGCTGCTAGCAGTCTAAGTTGATAATCTTGGGCTTGAATTAGGGGTGGCGACTCAAAAGGCAGTCGCGCTAATGCGGCTTGTTTACCAAATTGGCTACCCGCTGCAGTTATTTCGATAAAATCATCCCCCAGTAGCTTATCAAGTTCGGCATAAGTTCCCCTCACCTTAGGCTCGAATAAGCATTCTTCTAAATCGATCAATTTCGCCTTAAGTGCTTCCAATAAGATCCCCTCCAGTGAGTACGGCTAATCAACTGTATTTAATGAACTTATCAGAATCATCCAAATTATGCTATGGGCAACACACTACACATAACTTGAAGTAAATTTTTAAACGGGGCACTAACTCTACTGATATAAACAGTGAGCTTATCGTTGATAAGACAACAGAACTTAAATAGGAATTAACACTAAAATATATATATCAGTAAGATACAAAACTCACACTTGATAAGCATAAAAAATAACTCAAAAATCACTCAGCCCACTTTACTGTATAAAAAACCAGTGTATACTGTTTATCAATACAGTGTTTGTACATTTATCGAACGGGATTTGACTATGCTTTGCCAACTCAGCATTAATAATTTTGCCATTGTACGTTTTCTTGAATTAGATTTCAGAGCCGGTATGACCAGCATCACAGGTGAAACCGGTGCTGGTAAGTCTATTGCCATCGACGCCTTAGGCCTATGCCTTGGTAACCGAGGCGATGCCAATAGTGTACGTCCAGGCTCAAGCAAAGCCGAGATCAGTGCCCGTTTCAGCTTAGATGATGTGCCGCTTGCCAAGCGCTGGCTCGAGGATAACGATCTTGAACTCGATAATGAATGTATCTTACGCCGTACCCTAAATAGCGATGGCCGCACCCGCGCCTATATTAACGGCAATCCTGTCCCCGTCGCTCAGCTTAAACATATAGGTCAGTTGCTCATTGGCATTCACGGCCAACATGCACACCATGCCATGCTAAAAAGTGAGCACCAGCTTACCCTATTAGACAGTTACGCTAATCATAAGCTCTTGCTCGATGCTGTCAGCAGCAGCTATCAAAGAAGCAAACAAATTGAAAGCGAGCTTAAGCAACTGCAACTAAGTCAGCAAGAGCGCATTGCCCGTAAGCAATTACTGCAATACCAAGTCGAAGAACTGGATGAATTTGGTCTAAAGCCGGAAGAATTTGAAGAAATTGAGCAAGAACACAAGCGCCTCGCCAATGGCAGTGAATTAATTGAAAGCTGCCAAGCGGGTCTGTCATTATTGTGTGAAGATGACGAAGCCAATATCGAGAGCTTGCTCAATAAAGCCGTATCCTTGGCAGAGACCTTAGCAGGCTTAGATCCAAAGCTTGCTAATGTGGCTGTAATGCTTAATGAAGCCTTGATCCAAGTACAAGAAAGTGCCAGTGAATTTGAAGATTACTTAAGTCATTTAGAGCTTGATCCTGAATACTTTGCTCAGCTTGAGCAGCGTCTTTCTAAGGCCATGCAGTTGGCAAGAAAGCATCATGTCAGTGCCGATATGCTTGCGATTCATCATCAGCAACTGTCCCAAGAGCTGGCTGACATTGACGGTGATGAAACCAAGCTTAATGAAATAGCAGCCCAACTAGAAACCACTAAGCAAGCCTACTTAACTCATGCCCAGAAACTCAATCAGAGCCGCAGCCGCTATGCCAAGGAGCTCGATAAACTGGTGACTCGCTCCATTCATGAGTTGAACATGCCTAAAGGGAAATTCACCATAGCGGTAAATTTTGATGCGCAAATGCTTAGCAGCAATGGCTGTGATCACGTAGAGTTTTTAGTCAGCACTAACCCAGGACAAGAGTTACAGCCTTTGGCAAAAGTCGCCTCTGGGGGCGAACTGTCACGTATTGGGTTGGGCATACAAGTCATTACCGCCAAGAAAGTCGCCACCCCAACGCTCATTTTCGATGAGGTTGACGTAGGGATTTCGGGGCCCACTGCGGCCGTAGTTGGCCGTATGCTTAGAAGTTTAGGGGACTCAACTCAAGTCTTGTGCGTGACTCACTTGCCACAAGTGGCAGGCAATGGTCATCAGCACATGTTTGTGAATAAATTTAATAAAGCCGGCAGCACTGAAACCACAATGCAAGCCTTGAATAATGAACAAAGAGTACAAGAACTAGCGCGTCTACTGGGTGGCGATGTGATCACAGAAAATACCTTAGCTAACGCCAGGGAGCTTATGCAGTCAGCGTAAATATTGATACGCTCACTGACACAAAATAGCCGCTCTATGAGCGGCTATTTTTATGTTTGAATATTGATTATCTGCAATCCTGTTAGCCTAGCCAGAAGATAATGAGCTGTAAGCTCAAGAAGGCAAATACACCGGCCAGCACATCATCGATCATTATGCCAAAGCCGCCATGAATTTTGGCATCGAGCCAGCGGATCGGCCAAGGTTTAACAATATCGAAGAAACGAAATAAGCCAAAACCTATGGCTAGCCAGATAACGCCTTGTGGCGCGGCAATCATGGTAATCAATAACCCAGCGACTTCATCCCAGACGATAGCACCGTGATCGTGCACCCCCATGTCTTTGGCCGCTTTTCCGCAAATATAGATGCCAACAACGCAGCAAAATACCGTGATGGCCAGATACCAAGGTAGGCTAAGTTGTGCCAGCAATAGATACAGAGGTACGGCGGCAAGGGTGCCAAAGGTACCAGGCGCTTTGGCTGCCAGTCCGCTGCCAAAACCCAAAGCAAGAAAGTGCACCGGGTTAGCAAGGGATAACTTGGCGACATTACTGTCTTGGGTGAGAAACTTCATTAAAAATGCTCGAAACCGCTGAAATTAGGTATGAAAGCTTGGCCATCGAGGAGCAATTTAAGTTCACGCCCTGCTGAGATTTGACCAATTTTGCTGAACTTAACCCCAGCATGCAAAAGTGCAGTATCCAGTGCGCCACGCTGCGCTTCAGGCACAGTAAATAGCAACTCGTAATCTTCACCACCAGTGAGGCCGTAACTTAAAGCATCATCCTGGCTAACGCTATCTTTCATCGCCTCAGAAAGTGGAATACTGCCGACATCGATGATGGCCCCCACTTGTGAAGCCTTAAGAATATGGCCAAGATCGGACATCAGTCCATCGGATAAGTCGATGGCACTACTTGCCAATGAGCGCAATGACTGGCCCGCCAGTACTCTAGGTGTGGGGCGATAATGGCGACCAATTAAGTAGTCTTTATTGTCAGCATTCACTTGCACCTTACCGGCTAAAAGATTCAAACCTAAGGCTGAGTCCCCTAAGGTGCCAGTAACATAAATCCAATCGCCCACTTTTGCGCCGCAGCGCTTGAGCGCGGTGTCATTAGGCACTAAACCATGGATAGTGATATTGATACTTAACGGTCCGCGGGTGGTGTCACCCCCAATCAAATTCACGCCGTAGTAATCCGCAGCTTCAAACAAGCCTTCGCTAAAGCCTTGCAGCCAAGTTTGATTAACTTCAGGCAAGGTTAAGGCAAGAGTCATCCACGCAGGTTCGGCGCCCATGGCGGCTAAGTCAGATAAATTAACCGCTAAGGATTTATAACCTAGCTCTCTTGCTGGCATATCGGCATAGAAATGCACACCTTCGACTAAGGTGTCGCAGGAGATTGCGAGGGTTTTATTTTCGGGGACTTGAACTAAGGCGCAATCATCACCTATGCCCAGCTTCACGTCACGACGTTGCTGGTTTTGGCGATGAAAATAGTGCTCGATGAGTTGGAATTCTTTCACTTTACCGTCTGGTGCGGAGCTCTCCGCCCACCTTCTACAAATTGAGTATGGGGTGAAAATGAAAAACGGCATCCTAAGATACCGTTTTACTTATAGTTTAACGTCTAACTAGTTTATCTAGGAGTCCGTTAACAAACTTATGGCTATCATCAGCGCCAAAAGCTTTTGCAAGCTCAATCGCTTCATTGATGGCCACTTTGTACGGTACATCTTTACGGAAGGTTAACTCGTAAGCCGCCAAACGTACAATAGCCTTCTCCACTGGAGAGACATCTTCAAATTTACGGTCTAGATGTGGCCTAAGCAAGTCATCAATTTGTTCATGTTTAGAGGCAACACCGGCCAATAATTCACGAAAATAAGCGACATCCACGCCATCAATATTTTGCTCTGTGATAAATTCATGTTCAACGTCAGCAACATTGTTTTTGCTTAATTGCCATGAATAAATAGCCTGCACAGCTAAACGGCGTGCCTTGCGGCGCTCAGAAGGTTTCATTACTTTTCCTACTATGACAGCTGTTGTTCTAATTGTTGCAGCACGTTAACCATTTCGAGTAACCCTAGAGCCGCTTCGCCGCCCTTGTTACCCGCTTTAGTACCTGAGCGCTCAATAGCTTGCTCTATGGTATCTGTAGTTAACACGCCAAATGACACAGGCAAATCAAACTCAAGTGCAACTTGAGCTAGGCCTTTGTTACATTCACCGGCAACAAAATCAAAATGAGGAGTACCACCACGGATCACTGCACCAAGTGCAATAATGCCGTCAAACTTACCGCTAGCCGCAACGCGACGAGCCGCAAGGGGTAATTCGACTGCGCCTGGTACTCGTACCACTGTGATATTCTCATCAGCAACTTGACCAAAACGCTTTAGGGTATCAATCGCCCCGTCGAGTAAGCTTTCAACTAAAAAACTGTTGAAACGCGACACAACGATGGCCACTTTGGCATTTTTCGCTTCGATATTACCTTGAACTATGTTCATTATCTTACCTAACTTTAGCTAAAGCACCCCGCTCGGGGCGAAAAGAGGCGCTATGATATCACAGCAAAACGCCCCGAGCGCTATGCAATTAATGAGAATTGTTAAATTTTGCCTAGAGTAAATTATTCAGAAATATAATCAGTCACTTCTAAACCAAAACCTGACAATGAATGATAACGCTTAGGCGAACTTAATAGGCGCATTTTACTCACCCCTAAGCTTGCCAAAATTTGCGAACCCACGCCCACCCGGCGAGAAGTTCCCTGCCATTTAGCTGATGCTGGCGCTTGGCCATTGTCTTCGGCTTCAAAGGCTTTCACTTTCGCCAGCATGTCACTTGAATGTTCACGATTACCCAGTAGCACTAGTACCCCGCCTTCTGCAGCGATACGCTCCATGGCATTTTCTAATGGCCAGCTGCGTTTTTGGTCTCGTTCTGAATGCAATAAATCGTTAAAGGTATTTTGTAAATGCACTCGAACTAATGGGTTGCCAGTAAGTTCACCTTTCACCAAAGCATAATGCAATTGATTGTCGATAGTGTCTCTGAAAGTCACCATCTTGAACTCACCGAAACGAGTCGGCAGTTTACATTCGGCTTCACGTACTACGCTGGTTTCTTTAGTGTTGCGATATTCGATAAGGTCTGCAATCGTGCCTATCTTAATGCCGTGTTTTTCACTGAAGATTTCAAGGTCAGGACAACGGGCCATGGTGCCATCTTCATTTAAAATTTCAACGATAACCCCAGATGGCTCAAGACCTGCAAGGCGAGCCAAATCACAACCGGCTTCCGTGTGGCCTGCGCGAATTAACACCCCGCCATCTTGAGCCATTAATGGGAATATGTGCCCGGGCTGAACTAAATCAGCGGCTTTGGCATCTTTGGCTACCGCAGCTTTTACCGTCACAGCACGATCGTGGGCCGAAATCCCCGTAGTCACACCAGTAGCCGCTTCGATAGAAACTGTAAAATTAGTGGAAAACTGGGCGTTATTGTTGGTCACCATTAAAGGAAGGTTCAACTGCTGACAACGCGCCTTAGTCATGGTCTGGCAAATAAGGCCACGGCCATAGGTCGCCATAAAATTGATGGCTTCAGGCGTCACTAAGTCAGCTGCCATGATGAGATCACCTTCATTCTCGCGGTCTTCATCATCCATCAAAATAACCATTTTACCCTGACGGATATCTTCGATGATTTCTTCTATGCTATGTAGCGCCATTGTGAGACCTTCTATCAAGTTGAAGTGTTAAAATTAGTCATGCATTAATTCAAGCTGTTATACGTTACCCTATCACTATTTCATAAATCCTGAGCGCGCCAGTAGCTCCATGGTCACGCCGCCTTTGGCCGAGGGTTCATTCGCGCCCATTAAGCGTTCAAGGTAGCGGGCAATAAGATCTACCTCAAGGTTCACCTGGTCACCAACATTTAAGTCAAGCAAAGTAGTCTCGCCAGCCGTGTGCGGCACGATAGTCAGCCTGAAACTGTCGCCATCAACCTCGTTAACCGTAAGGCTCACGCCATCTATGGTCACTGAACCTTTATGGGCAATATAGCGGGCAAGCTCACTGGGGGCTTTTAGCCAAAACTCGATGGCCTTGCCACGAGCTTGACGCTGCATCACCTCTGCCATGCCATCCACATGACCGCTGACCATGTGACCGCCTAAACGAGTGGTGGCGGTAAGCGCCTTTTCAAGGTTCACTTTCTGGCCCACTTTATAGCGGGCAAAACCAGTTAATGCCACAGTTTCACCAGACACATCTGCCATATAGCCCTGCTTTAAGCACTGAACTACCGTTAAGCACACACCATTGGTGGCTATGCTGTCGCCGAGTTTTACATCGCTTAAGTCAAGTTTGCCGCTATCCACAGTGAGGCGAATATCCTGACCATGGCGCTCAACCTTAGTTAACGTCCCTAAGGCTTCGATTATTCCTGTAAACATGTTTGGCTCACTTATCTTAGATTCTGTTATCTATCATGACGCTATTTTCACGACAACGCTTGGCAAGTCTAAACGCGTTATTCTATTCCAAGTCTAAAAATATAGCGTCTATCTTCACCCAATTGGCGACTGTCTTGTAGCTGCAAGCTTGGAATATCATCCATGGCCTGAAAATCTGGCAATGTCACTAAATTACGCCCTTGGCTGCCTAATAGCTTCATCGCTTGGTATAGGTATAATTCATCCCCAAGCCCAAGCTCGAGCACCTTACCCGCTAAGGTGGCGCCGGCTTCAATTAATACCTGATTACAGGTTTTTCCTAAATGCTCAAGTAAGCTTAATAGCGGTACCCTGCCATCGGTATCAGCCGTTAACACTAGGCATTGTACATGGGCAGGAAACTGCACTTTAATATCCGCAGGATAGTCTTGGGTGCTGACCAAAAGAATAGGGCTAATGATGCTAAAAAGTGACTTATCTGTGGTAAGCCTCGCTTTACTGTCGAGGATCACCCTTACTGGCTGGTGAAGCTCTGTAATATCAAGCTCATCTTTAAGACTGCCAAGGTTTTGATAGCGCACATTAAGCCTTGGGTCATCGGCTAATACGGTTTCTATGCCAGTGATTAGCGCGCAACTTCTGGCGCGCAGTTTTTGCACATCTCGTCGCGCCGCATCGCCGGTTATCCATTTAGACACCCCATTTGAAAGCGCGGTTTTACCGTCAAGACTTGCGGCAAGTTTTACCGTTACCCAAGGCAAGCCGGTGCGCATACGCTTCATAAAGCCTAAATTTAACTCAAGAGCCTGGGCTTCCAATAAACCGACTTCAACCTCGATGCCTGCTGCGCGCAGCATAGCAATGCCTTTACCGGCAACCTGTGGATTGGGATCTGTGATGGCGACCACCACTTTGCTTACACCACTTTCAACTAAGGCTTGGGCGCAAGGCGGGGTGCGACCAAAATGACTGCAAGGCTCTAAGGTCACGTAGGCGGTAGCGCCTAGTGCGGATAAATTAGCGGATTTAAGGGCCGCAAGGGCATTAACTTCAGCATGTCCAAAGCCTGCTTTTTGATGGTAACCTTCGGCTAACTTGACGCCATCTTTAACAATCACGCAGCCCACACAGGGATTGGGGCGAGTGGTATAACGGCCTCGTTCTGCCAATTGGATGGCACGGCTCATCATTTCAATGTCAAATTTTGACCAGCTTGGCATGGTTAACACCTAATGGTTGATTTGGGCTTAAAGTGGCTAAAAAGCTTGGGATTCACACCTAAATATGGGCAAAATCGCCGATTTCAAGGCTGCTATTTTTCAAGCTTAGCTATGGCTTCACCAAACTGAGAAACATCTTCAAAGGCCCGATAAACTGAAGCAAACCGAATATAAGCCACTTTGTCTAAGTGCATCAGCTGCTCCATCATCAAGTTGCCTATCATCTCTGAATTCACTTCACGCTCGCCAGTTGCCCGCAAGGTAGATTTGATTTTAGATAAAGCTTGTTCGAGCTGATCCATAGACACTGGACGCTTTTCGACAGCGCGCAGCATACCGCCTCTGAGTTTATCTTCATCGAAAGGTTGGCGAGTATCGTCACGCTTTATCACTCTAGGCATCACAAGCTCAGCACCTTCAAAAGTGGTGAAACGCTCATGGCACAAGGTGCACTCTCGGCGGCGACGAACTTGATGACCATCGGCCACCAGCCTTGAATCTATGACTTTGGTATCTGTGGCACTACAAAATGGACAATGCATTGGGGGCTCCCGCAAAAAACAAAATGGCCGCAAGACTTAAGTTTTGCGGCCATTGAAGTCTATCCTATTTGGGCGTTAAGGTTAACTGAAACCTATCAAATTGCCCTTAGAATTAAGCGTATACAGGATATTTAGCACACAGGGCAAGTACCTGAGCTTTAACGCTCTGGATAACTTTAGTGTTGTGCGCATCATCAAGCACATCACAGATCCAGCCAGCAAGTAGCTTAGCTTCGGCTTCTTTAAAACCGCGGCGTGTAATAGCAGGTGTGCCTAAGCGAACACCTGAAGTCACAAACGGAGAGCGAGGATCGTTAGGCACTGAGTTTTTATTCACAGTAATGTTAGCGCTGCCTAAGGCGGCGTCGGCTTCTTTGCCGGTAAGCTCACGGCCGATTAAATCAACCAACATCAGGTGGTTATCTGTGCCGCCAGAAACGATTTTATAATCGCGCTTAAGGAACACTTCAACCATGGCTTTAGCGTTTTTCACCACTTGCTGTTGATACACTTTAAATTCTGGCTCTAATGCTTCCTTAAAGGCAACCGCTTTACCCGCGATAACGTGCATCAATGGGCCGCCCTGTCCACCTGGGAACACGGCTGAATTCAGCTTTTTGTACAAGTCTTCGTCGTCTGCTGCCGATAAAATAATACCGCCACGAGGGCCAGCTAATGTCTTATGGGTTGTCGATGTCACCACATGGGCATGAGGCACAGGGTTTGGATACACGCCAGCAGCAATCAAACCTGCAACGTGAGCCATGTCGACAAATAAATACGCGCCAATTTTATCGGCGATTTCACGCATTTTGGCCCAATCGACAACGCCTGAAAACGCTGAGAAGCCGCCAATCATCATCTTAGGCTTATGCTCAACGGCTAAGCGCTCCATCTCAACGTAATCTATCTTGCCCGCTTCATCGATACCGTAAGGAATGATGTTGTACAGCTTGCCAGAAAAGTTAACCGGTGAACCGTGAGTTAAATGACCACCATGAGCCAAATTCATCCCAAGCACGGTATCGCCAGGTTGTAGTAGCGCCATGTACACAGCGCTGTTGGCTTGCGATCCTGAATGAGGCTGTACGTTGGCATAAGTTGCGCCAAACAATTCTTTAGCACGTTCGATGGCCAAAGTCTCGACTACGTCGACGTATTCACAACCGCCATAATAACGCTTGCCTGGGTAACCTTCTGCATACTTATTGGTAAGCTGTGAACCTTGAGCTTCCATCACGCGAGGGCTGGTGTAGTTTTCTGATGCAATTAACTCTATGTGCTCTTCTTGACGACGGGTTTCATCTTCAATGGCTTGAAATAGTTGTGGATCATAATCCGCGATATTCATAGCTTTGTTTAGCATTGGTCACTCCAACTGCAAGTTTTTATTATAAGGTTGCGCGGTATTCTACTCTGCAAAGCGCAACAATCCCAGCCGAAAGGTGATGAAACTTTGTCTCATAAGCCGTTAACTCTGTTCATAATAACTGAAGATAAAAATAAACTTATCAGTCAAAGGCTAACCTAAGACTTGCCTTCAAAATCTGAAGGCAGTCTTAATTTAAGCACTAAAAAACAACGATTAACATCTATAACCTCTCACGTTTAGAAGCCATAACTAAATCCGAGCATGCCACGTACACCATAATACTCCACTTGCAATGGACGACTTTTATCCCCTTGAAAGTATTGCAGCGGTTCATCGGTTAAATTATTCACTTCTAAATACACCTGCGCCCTTGGGGATACAGTGTAAGTCGCGGAAAAATCGACACTGGTGTAAGCGCCATAATAACTGTCAAAAGCGGCACTTTTACCATGAGATTCTATGTAATCTCCCTTATGATTTAAGGCAATGCGAGCTGAAAACTCATTATTATCAAAATATAACGAGACATTATAAAGCTGCTCAGCTTGACGAGGGATGCGGCTAGTGTCATCGCGTTTAGGCAGACTCATGGATGAATCCATCCAAGTATAATTGGCCATAGCGCCAAAATTAGCTAAAGATTCATGAACAAAGCTAAAGCTGTGATTAAGCGTCAACTCTGCGCCCCATAAACTGGCATCATCACCATTTTGAGGTTGATTAATGTTAATGCCAGACTTGCCTTTATAGTCACCGATTATGGTGTCCATAAATATAGGATCTTGAATTTTCTTATAAAAAAGCCCTGCAGAAACCACACCAACCTCTTCAAAAAAGTGCTCATAGAGTAGGTCTACATTATCCGAATAGGTAGGTTCTAATTGAGGGTTACCACTGGTTAGCTCATTATCAGCCTCAGAATAGCTTGCCCCTGGCGACAAGGCACCAAAATCTGGGCGACTAAAACTGCGGGTCAAGGCTAAACGCCAATTGCTTAATTCATCAGGAGAATATTTCAGGTGCAAAGCTGGCAAAACAGACAAGTAATCTTTAGTTTCCTTTGCTTCAACTAAGCGCTTTTCATCGACAATATAATTATAACCACTGACCTTAGTCCGCGTTTGCGTCAACCTAAGACCAGTCAACAGAAACCACTGTTCATTAATGTCCCAACTTGCCATGCCATAGGCCGATATATGCTGCTCGGCAACATCAAAGTTACGTCCAAGGCCGCCACCATTGGAAAGCATTTCTGATTCATCTTGATCCAATATGAAGTTATTTTTATTTTGCTGCCAAAAAGCTGCCAAGGCGTTGGTGTCCGCCACCTGTGAAAATTGCCCTTGATAGTTAACCCCTGAATCAGCAAGGTAATCCTTTCTCCCAGGCTGATCTGACAGTGTAAAATCGGCCAATACTGGCACTGACCCTTTAGTTTCATCCCAGCGATAAAACTCATCAGCAAAGTCAGCATCACGCTCTTTATCTCGGTACTTAAGCCCAAATTTAAGTCGCAGCGAGTCGTTTAAATCATGTTTAAGGTTTATTTGAGCCACTATGTTATCGCGCTCAGTTACTGCCACCTTATATAGCTCAACCCAAGACAACTTCATCGACCCAGGATCCATATTGAAATCCCGGTCTAAATGGGTTGACGGCCAGCTGCCATCATCTTTGCCGCCATCGATAATATTATAGGCATTATTCCCTTGACCTCGATCTTCTAGCCCTTGATAAGCAACATTTTTTTGATCAAAACGCACCACGAAATAACTGGCATCATCAGCAGATGGAACATTGCCATAGTGAAAATCATTCACATAATTTGCCAGCTGCCAATCAAGGCTTGAGGCATCACCAATAAAGTGCTCGCCGCCTAATTCAAAGCCGGTCATTTCAGTAATTAATTCATTGCGAATGTGCTGCAATTCAATGCGAGACTTATCAAAACGGTACCTGTGTTTATAGTGCAATTCATCATCACGTAAAGAGCCATACATGCCAGACACATACAATTTACCGTCATCAAGCTCATATTGGGCTGCACCACTGAGCCCATAAGTTTCGCGGGTTCCGGTATAATCCCTAAGCTCTAAGCGATAAATCCCGGCATCGCTGTCGCGCCTTGGCTCGTAGTTATCTGTGGCCCAATCTCTTTTCCACAGGTTGGCATTAATAATAAAACCTAACTTGCCATCCTCAGTGCGATCCCCATAAAGTGCATTGGCAGAATAATCCACTCCATCGTCAAATTGTTGATGTTGACCCACGGCAGCATTAAACTTAAATGTCTGCTTAGTGGCCGCTTTACGGGTTATAAAGTTAACATTCCCCCCGATGGCATCGCCCTCTTGATCCGGTGTTAACGCCTTAGTGACTTCAACAAACTCAATCATGTCAGAGGGAAAAAAATCAAACGCCGTGGCTCGGCTTACGGTTTCTTCTTCTGCGGTTGGAATGCGATTTCCATTTAAAGTGGCGCTGTTCCACTGGGCGGGTAACCCGCGCACCGCAACAAAACGGCCTTCTCCTTGATCTCGCTCAATGGATACCCCAGGGATCCGCTGCACAGCCTCTGCGGCATTTCTATCAGGTAACTTGCCTATCTCATTCGCTGAAATAACATTAATCATAGTGTTACTGTTTTTTTGGCTGTTTAAGGCCAGCATTTCCCCGCGCTGAATTGCCCCTCTAACTTGAAGCACTTCCATTTTTTGATGCTGGGGCCGTAAGTTAATTTCACCCAGTTGCAATAGCCCTTGGGAATTAACGTTAATCTCTTTTATTTGTGGTTCAAACCCAAGATAAGTCACTCTTAAGCGGTAGGCGCCTGGCGCTAATTGAGTCAGGGAAAATCTGCCCTTAAAATCGCTAGTCGCAACTATATCGCTGCCTTCTATGGCCACCTTAGCCCCAGGCAAAGGTGAATGTTCGTCAGTGATAGTGCCCATCACTTGGCTTGTTTGCGCACTTACCATGACAGATGGTGCCAACAAAGCAGGCACAAGCCAGAGAAAATGATTCATTTCAAGTTATCCTCAGATTAAGTCAACTGGTCTAGTCCAGAAGCGTTAAATCCTAGAAGCTTTAATTGACAAATTAATGACATTTTTGTGATAACCACGAGCATTCTCTGCTAGCAGCTAGCAGCTAGCAGCTAGCAGCTAGCAAAACAGCATGGCTATTATTTCCCAAAAAAGGTGACCGAGATGAATTCATCAAACTGCAATAATACTGGACTAGACCAGTGATAAAGTAATGAGGAATCTTGATTAACGACCCATGGAAGACAAATGAAACAAGAACGTAATTACTTACTATTAACCCCCGGACCACTGACGACCACAGACACAGTCAAAGCCACTATGCTCAAAGACTGGTGCACCTGGGACAAGGATTACAACACAGGTGTTGTTGAAGATATCCGCAGCCGCTTAGTGTCACTAGCAACAGCCAGCAAAGGCTATAGCGCTGTGCTCATGCAAGGCAGTGGCACCGCCAGTGTAGAGGCCGTAATAGGCAGTGCGTTAGGTAAAAAAGATAAGCTACTTGTGATTAACAATGGCGCTTATGGGGCACGCATGAAGCAAATCGCCCAGGTATTAGGGGTGGCGCTAACAAGCCTTGATTACCCTGAGACGAGTGTTCCTGCAGCTGATGATATTGCAGCCATATTAAGCCGTGATCCCAGCATTACCCATGTCGCCTTAGTGCACTGCGAAACCACAACTGGCATGCTTAACCCCATTAACGCCATAGCAAAACGAGTAAAACAGCATAATAAATGCCTTATTGTCGATGCCATGAGCAGTTTTGGTGGCATTGAAATGGATATCGGCGAACTTGGCATTGATTTTTTAATCAGCTCAGCCAATAAATGCATACAAGGCGTGCCTGGTTTTGGCTTTATTATTGCCAAACGCTCATCCCTTGAAGCCTGTAAAGACCAAGCAAGATCCCTAAGCCTTGATCTCTACGCCCAATGGCACATGATGGAGACTCAGCAGGGAAAATGGCGTTTTACTTCCCCCACCCACGTGGTGCGTGCTTTCCAGCAAGCTCTCAATGAATTAGATGCTGAAGGCGGTGTCGCTGCGCGTGCCCTGCGTTACCAAGAAAACCAGCGCCGCTTAGTCGAAGGGATGGCAAACCTAGGCTTTAGTGCCTTACTTGCACGGGAATGGCAATCACCTATTATCAGCTCTTTCCATGCACCCACGGAAAAAAGCTATAAATTTGAAGACTTTTACGCTGCATTAAAACAACAAGGCTATGTGATTTATCCGGGGAAAGTGTCAAAAGCAGACTGCTTTCGCATCGGCAACATAGGTGATATTCATCCACAAGATATCGATTTGCTGCTTAAAGCCATAAATAATGCCCAGCAGCTGTGGCGTTAACTCATCATCTAAGGCCGTTAAGCTAAGGCAGTTAATCTAAAGTAAAAAGCCACAAAATAGCCCAGACAATATCTGGGCTATTTTGACTTTTATTAATGGCTATTGACTGTCATCTGTATGGCACTGTGAAGCCAGTACTCGACATTAATATCCACAAGTGCATTAGTTTGATCAAAGCGGCGGCGAATAATCTTCAAACATGCGGCGCCATTATTGGTTTCTAACGCTTGGCTATATTCATCAGGTAAAGTGGTGACCCAAATCGTGCTGGTTTCTGATGCCACTATAATGCCGTAATCTTTTGCCATAATGTCAGTGATGGAGCCATTCAAATCCTGCTGGTTAATATTGGGAAATTTGTCACTGGAGAAATGAATTTCTTCCAGCATCACAGGCCTACCATCAAGAAAGCGTTTACGCACTAACTGAGTAAGCTCAAGCTCGCCAAATTCAGTCAACCAGTTCTTATCTAAGTACTGAGCTTGCTGTAATGGGCCTAACAATAACACCTGAGTTTCTGGACTAAAGCCTTGTTGCTGGGCTAATGCGTAGAAATTAACCTTAGCGCTTGGATCCCAAATTAGCCTTTTGGGGCACACAAACCAGCCCTTGCGCTGACGACGATAAATAATACCTTCAGCCTCTAAGCGCAATAATGCATCACGAACCGTGATCCTTGTTGATACAAACAGGCTAACCAAATCTCGCTCTGAAGGTAACTTTGCACCAACATTAAACTCGCCGCGGCTAATTAACGCTTGTAAATGCTTAGCAATTCTTTGATATAACAACATTAACTCGAGCCACTCCTGCTAATATAATGCCGATTGATTATGTCTAAGGCTCAAGACAGATACAAGCTCCATCCTCACGCCCCTTTCATTTAAGCTTTACCAGCGCTAGCAGCAAAACCTCCCAGCCAAGCTTGCCATGGCAGTGCCCTGCGGCCTGCATCTTCTCGCTCTTCCCCACCACGGATCCCTTGACGCACTAAATTAGCGCCAATAAAGCGTATCGGCTCCGAGGGAAAGCGTCCTAAATGGCCATTAACCAAAACCGATGCAGCAAGCCCACTGCGCTTACCTGTGACTAAAGCGGCAAGAATTTCTCCGCCAAGGTAACTTGCCACGACACCATTTCCTGAATAACCACTGCCATAAAATACCCCAGGGCTATGGGTTAACTCGCCAAAAAATGGCATACCGCTGACGGAGCGATCTGAAGCCCCAGTCCAGCTCCTTTCTATCTCCATTTGTTGATCGCCAAATAACCACTTAAGCTTGTTTGCCAATTGCCCTTCATAGGCACTGGCTGCATCAAAAAATGGCCTGACTTTATTGCCCCAAGAAAAACGATTGCCCCCCTTGCCAAGCATTAAACGGCCATCTGCTGTTGTCCGGTAATAATGCACAAAAGTGCGCATATCGATAACCGCTGCGCCATGGTTTAGCCCCAAACGCTGTAACGCATCAGGCATAGGTTTAGTGATCACCATATCAGAAGAAACTAACACTATGTTGCGGGTAAATTCAGGTACCAGTTCGGGCAACCACGCATTGGTAGCAAGCACGACTTTAGGCGCGATTGCGCAGCCGTGAACGGTAATAATACGTTTAAATTTAGCCTTGAGTTGCATCTGTGTCACCGCTGACTGCTCATACAGTTGAACTCCTATTTTTAACGCCAACCTTTTAAGCCCCAGCACAAGTTTCCCTGGGTGAACACTGCCCGCATTAGGATTAAAATGCCCTTCACTGTGGACTTTTGAGCCCGTGGCCGCTAACAATTTTTTCAAATCAACATTTTGCCAATGATTAATACCATGGGCAGTAAGGCATGCAGCAATCTTAGCCATTGCCCCTTGCTGAGCAATATTTGTCGCCGTGTAATAACAACCATCAAGACGCAGTTCAGCCTCTATGCCATGAGCTTGGCAAAACTGCGCCATATTGCCGACGCCAGACTCAGAGGCCGCCACTAACGCTATGGCTTCATCGACCCCATAATCCCGTATTAATGCCATAAATTTAGCCGACCAGGTCAGCATGGCGCCGCCGTTACGACCAGATGCACCAGCTCCGCAGCGGTCGCGCTCGATCAAAATGATCTTAAGCTCAGGCGTTGCCTGCTTAAGCATGATGGCAGTCCACAAGCCAGTGAAGCCCCCACCAACAATAACCACATCCCCATGCACCTCACCCACTAAAGGCGGGGTACATAGATCTTGCTGTTGACGACAAGCCTCATCGAACCAAAATGACTGGTAACTCAAGGGCGCTCACCTCTGGCGACGCGAGCATTAATCTCAAGTAGCACTTCTGGGATATCGCCTAATGAGTCCACCACATAATGAGCCCCTGCATCAAGTAGCTCAGCACGGCCATGGATTAACAATGCACCTTGCTGCTCAGGAGTTTGCTCTTGCCACTGAGCTTGCGTCATCCCCACTGCATTGCCGGTTTTGACAATGCCAATAGTCCACATGCCTGCATTTAATCCCTCAGCAATACCAGGGGCAGCATCATCGACTTTAACGCAGCGCCACACAGCATTAACCCCAAGCTGAATGACATTCTCCAATGCCATCCAAGGGCCTGGGCGCGAGCCTGGCGCCAGCTCATCACTGGCAACCACAGCATCAGGTTTATAACCTAGCGCCGCAGAGGCATCCACTAAAATATCCATCACCTCTTTGGGGTAGCCCGAGCAACTGCCGATTTTAAGCCCCTGTTCACGCATCCATGCTATTGCCACTAGCGCGCCATCTATAGGAGCGGCGTACTCAGCGACCTTAGCTTTTTGCAATGGCATAAATGTTTGATAAATAAAATCAACATCATGGGTTTGCATCGACTGACCAAAACGCTCTTGCCAGCGAGCATCAAGACTAGGTAAGGCCCCTAGCGCTTTAATGTGATCCCACTTGCCCATGCCCATCGGCACCCTAGCCTCAGCTAAGGACACATTAAAATCATAAGCCCGAGCAAAAGCCTCAACAAAAATACTGGTTGGCGCTACTGAGCCATAATCAACAACCGTTCCGGCCCAGTCTAAAATAACAGCTTGCAGATGTTTCATAATATGCCTCTATTTAATTGATATTAAGGAATGCGAAGGAGCAATGTCAGGCTGTCGCCGTGACAATATTCCAGAAAAATACACTAACGACATGGCAACCAGGCTTGCTGAAACCACAGCCACCCCATAGGTTGTTGTGATAAAAAAATCTAACCAGCTCATATCAGCTTGAGAAAAAGTGCGATACAACAAGATGCCAACGCTACCCAAATAGCCAGCAGAATCAGAAAGATAAATAAGAAATCCAGCATTAGCAGTCACCCCTAGCGAGGCGATAAGTCTGTCATAGAGAAAGCAGTTATAGGGGATGTAAGCAATGTAGATCCCTGCGCCCAGCATAATCATCCATGTTTTAGCTTCAAGTAAACCCAGCTCAAAACACCAAGTGGAAAGACCGAAAAGCCCAATGCCAAACAAGATCACAAAATGATTGGCAAATAATGCTTTGATATTAGAGCGGATCAAAACCATAGCTCCCAGCACCACAGACACTAATAAGGCAACCCTTACTCCTGTGTAGGCAAAAAGGTTGCTCTCACGGCCAAAACCCAAGGCTTGCCATAACTCAGCTTCAAAATTATCGCGAAAATCCCTAAGCCCAGTGAGCAAGGTGAAGCTCAATACCAACAACACAAGTCCCAGCGCATAACGGCTGAAAAATGCCCAACGAGCCTTGGCATCCATCGGGACACGTTCAGCCCTCATGGCAATATCTTTAGCATCAGGCGGCGGTAGCTTAGCGAGCCCAAGCACAGAGATAAGCAATAACGGGATAAAAATTACCCCTGTAAGCGCCGGCATCCACAATTCAGGCACTTGCCACTCAACAATTAAATAGCGGCCAATACTCCTTACCCAACCAGAAGCCACAATAAAAGTAATGCTTAAACAAGCACCTAGCACTTCAGTGACTCTGCGGCCTTCAAGAAAGGCAAAAACTAAGCCCCAAATCATCCCCAGAGGCAAACCATTAAAAAAGAGACAAACAACGTTATAAGGGGCGGGTAAAACGGCAAAGGCGATTAACGCGACTTCTGATAATAAAACCAAGATTAAAATGCTGCAGGCCCGCCTTGAGGCAGGCATTTCTGACACCACTTTAATACCAATGAATTTAGACAATAAGTAACCAAACACCTGTGAAAGCACTAAGGCGACTTTATAATCTAGCGCAAACTCCCAGCCTTCTACGCCAAGGTAAGCTGTAGCGGTAAAAGGTTTGCGAAACGCATACATGCTGAAATACGTCATAAAGGCAGCACTTGATGCATAGATGATTAACAGCCATTGAGAACTCGCTAGCCTTGATTTTAATGTTGACAAAATAGACTCCGATAACACTGGTCTAGTCCAGATGAATTTATCTTACCTACAGTCTATGAAGCTTTTATTTCACTAATAAGATCCTAAATGATTCCTGCTTGACTCATCTAGCAGATAGACAAGCAAGTTGATAAACTAGCGCTTATTCAGAACAGCAGAGAACTCACATGGCTCAATTTGTATACAGCATGCTTAGAGTGGGCAAAATTGTCCCGCCGAAGAAGCAAATCCTTAAAGACATCTCCTTAAGTTTTTTCCCCGGAGCCAAGATTGGTGTGTTAGGTCTTAACGGCTCTGGTAAATCTACCTTACTGCGCATCATGGCAGGCCTTGATACTGAAATTGAAGGTGAAGCTCGCCCTATGCCAGGCCTTAAAATTGGTTACTTGCCTCAAGAGCCTAAGCTTAATGAAGAGCAAACCGTGCGCGAAGCCATTGAAGAAGCGGTCGGCGAAGCTAAAAATGCCATTAAACGCCTCGATGAAGTCTATGCTCTTTACGCTGAGCCAGATGCGGACTTTGACGCCCTAGCCAAAGAGCAAGGCGAACTTGAAGCCATTATCCAAGCCCAAGATGCCCACAATTTAGACCACATTCTAGACAGAGCCGCCGATGCGCTGCGTCTTCCTGAGTGGGATGCCAAAATCGGCGTGCTGTCTGGGGGTGAACGTCGCCGCGTGGCTTTATGTCGCTTGCTACTTGAAAAGCCTGAAATGCTGTTACTCGATGAGCCAACCAACCACTTGGACGCCGAATCCGTGGCTTGGCTTGAACATTTCTTACAAGAATACGCTGGCACCGTGGTCGCCATTACCCACGATAGATACTTCCTCGACAACGCAGCAGGCTGGATTTTAGAGCTTGATCGCGGTGAAGGTATTCCATGGGAAGGCAACTACTCATCGTGGCTTGAGCAAAAAGATGATCGCCTAAAGCAAGAATCAGCCACTGAAAGCGCCCGTCAGAAAACCATAGCCAAGGAATTGGAATGGGTACGCCAAGGGGCAAAAGGCCGTCAATCTAAAGGCAAGGCCCGTATGGCCCGCTTTGAAGAATTGAACACCAATGATTACCAAAAACGCAATGAAACCAACGAGTTATTCATTCCGCCAGGGCCTCGTTTAGGTGACAAGGTGATTGAAATTACTAACCTAACCAAATCCTACGGCGATCGCGTCTTAATTGATGACTTGACCTTCACTGTGCCAAAAGGCGCTATCGTCGGCATTATCGGTGCTAACGGCGCGGGTAAATCTACCCTGTTTAGAATGATTTCCGGCGATGAGCAGCCAGACAGCGGCAGCATCTCAGTGGGCGAGTCAGTACAAATTGCCTCGGTTGAGCAGTTCCGCGACTCAATGAACGACAAAAACACCGTTTGGCAAGAAATCTCTGGCGGCCAAGACATAATGCGCATCAACAACATGGAAATCCCAAGCCGTGCCTATGTAGGCCGGTTTAACTTCCGTGGCGGCGATCAGCAGAAAATCATCGGCACCTTATCCGGCGGTGAGCGTAACCGCGTCCACTTAGCCAAGCTATTACAAGCGGGCGGTAACGTACTGTTACTCGATGAACCTACCAACGACTTGGACGTTGAAACCTTGCGAGCACTGGAAGAAGCCTTATTGGAATTCCCAGGGTGCGCCATGGTGATTTCCCACGATCGTTGGTTCCTCGACCGTATCGCCACCCACATCTTAGATTACCGTGACGAAGGCAAGGTGAACTTCTATGAAGGCAACTTCACCGAATACTCCACTTGGCTCAAAGCCACCTACGGCGCCGACATCGTCGAACCCCACCGCCTGAAATACAAGCGCATGGTGAAGTAAAGCCTCTCTGTTCGAGAGTCATAACACAGACAAACAAAAGGGCATCGAATTCGATGCCCTTTTTTATGGCAGAAAGTTAGCGCTTTAGCGCATTGATTTCGACATAAGTGTGCTAAACAATTTGTACTGAACGCTTAAATCTCAAACGCGGATCACTGAAATTCCCACATACAGGCTTGCCATGGCCCATTTCTTTCATAAAAAAGTCTCATAGACACCCCGACTTCTTGTGAGATCAATACCCATAAATCTGTCACTGAGACTCTGCCATACAGGCTCGCCATGGCATTTACTCAACGACACGCGTATATACATCCCTGTAGCTCGCTTCGACGTCCTGTCTCAGACGGTCGTCTCACAAATCACCATGATTCACCATTTCAGTTTGTGTGTGCCCATTAGACTTAAAGATTACAGCCTATTTTAAGTCATTTGGCAGTCCCCACAAGACTCAGCCCCAACTCATTTTTGGCGAAAGCCAAGGACTAAGGTACAAAACTTACTTAAACGTGGTGTCAGGATCCAAGTGGCCGTTGGCTGTGGGATCACAAGCAAGGGTCCATGGCGAAGCTCAAAAACTCCGGGGATACAGCAAGCGCTGAGTAATGAATATCTTAAGAAAGCGGGTTTATGCTCACTAAGAGATGGATGGATCGCAGTTCATTACCCTAACCAGAAAGTCTAGGTTAGGCGTTCTAAATGAACCGCCCAGTGCGGAGCCGCATGCAGGGTGGTGTGGGAGCTGGAGGCTAGATACCTCTGGCTACCCGATTAGGCTTTTAATCTCCGATAATTGAAGATAGCTCTTTTAGTACTTGCTCAACGTCTGAACTTGCTAGCGAATCAACTAAGGAGATCTTTTTACCAATACCATTTACCGATGTCCCTACAACAATCCCTTTATTTTCCACAGCGTTGAGCCAAAAGCGATCGTGAAAATCATTTGAAAAATGATTGTTCACCTCTAAGTTCTGATTCACTTCATGCAGCTTGCTAATATATCCATCTATCGAAAACTTATTGTTACCATTTGAAATAACGATGATTTTCTTCAAATCATTAATTATAGGCGAAATTAAGCCGATGAACTTCTTTGAAATCTCGTCAATATCTGAGATCTTCGGGTAAAAATAAGGATCGATAATGATTAACGTTTTAATAGGTTTGAGTGTCATAACAAACTTATGAAATACAAGCTCTATGTCGTCAATATGCATGCTCGGTGTTGTAATATCGTCCATTGCAATTGAGAATTTGAGCATAGAACTAAAGCCGTTGTTAACAACTTCATCTATAAAATTTTGCCTAAAATAGTAAACAGGATCAGAAACAATACCCACATCATATTTGTCTACTATTTTGTGTTTATGCAGCTCCCCGAAAAAATCAGACAAATCGCCTTCGGTTTTCTTTGATACTGATAAATATAATTTCCTGTCCATACTCCCTCTTGAAGCCTAACGTCTTAGTATTTATGCCTTGTGCCGTTTGCAAAGCATAAATCGCGTGTTGGACTTGGCCGCTGCCACGCCCAACGTAAATTGGTATGCTATAGGAATTTGCTTTTCCGAGGTAGTCATTTCTTATACTAGTTGGCAGGTAATCACTTGATATCGTTTTAGCTTTATCACCTTATGCACCTCACTTTAGCTTACACATGAGCTTGATGTTTTAACTCATAAAATCAACACGTCAAGCCCTCAATTGACACTACCGGCAAAGATTACACCAACTCCCCCTCGAAGTTGCCGAAATATTCAAGTAAAAATGCCGTGTAACCATCAGGGATGATGGTTAAGGCTCGTTAGCACAAGGATGTGCTGTCGAGCCGTTAGGTATTTTTACTTGAATATAAGGATCAACAACTTCGTCGGGGCGGCATGGAGGGCGATCCAAGAGGGAGGGTTTGCTGTTGAACTTTCCCTCTTGGTCGGGTGTGGGTTGAAGACCCGCGACGTTAATCCAAGCGAAGCTTGGACATCTTACAAACAAGCTTTGGGTCTAAAACGTGCCAAAACCTAATCATGATGCACAAGACGAAACATGCTGATTGTAGATCTAAATGGCAACTTCATGCTGGCTGGAAGGTGTTAGGCTAAATGGCTCGAGTAGAACGATTGAACTAGGCTGCTGGGATGCTGTGCCCGAGCTTACCGGGACTGTTTGTATTGCAATTAACCATCTGTATTAATTGAAAAATCAATGATTACTTGACGAAAACTTCATCTAATTTAAACATCTCCAGTCGCTTGCCAGCTTCTTGGCTAACTAACACCATCTTTTTTGCCACTTCATTGACAGTTATCGGCCGATAACGCCTAAGAAAAGGGATGCTGAAAATCACAGGGAAAATATAAGCCGCGACTCTTTCGCTTAAGCGAAAATGGCTGCGTTCACCCAGCAATAGTGAGGGTTGAAAAATGCTGATGCGATTAAAGCCTAGCGCGCCCACTTTTACTTCTAACTCCCCTTTCATTTTTAAATCCATAAACATGACTAGCACTATTAATTCGTGACTAGCACTATTAATTCGAATCTTTAATAGTGGAAATAAGCGCTACACCGTCGATTTTAGCTGCATAACAATACTTTTTTACACTATTAAACAATTTGGCTAATAATGTTTTTTTACACTATAATCTCAATATTTAGACTCAATGACGGAAATTAACACTATTATGGAACTCGATAGAAAAAGTAATACAGCTATCTTGGAAGTGATAGGAAAGCGATTCTTACAGGCGCGTCTCAATGAAGGGCTGGAGCAACTGGAGTTGGCTGATAAAGCTGGCGTAAATGTCTCAACTGTTCAGAGCTTAGAGAGCGGTAAACGAAGCGTTGGAATGATAAAAGTGTTAGCTGTAATGCGTGCCTTAGGCAAGTTACATGAAATAGATAACTTTATGCCGGAGCCGCCAATTAAGTCAGCATCTTTGCTTACAGCAAGAAATCAAAAGCGTAAGCGTGTATCAAAACCTAAGGGTGAAAAAGAGCCGTCAACGGGTTTTAAGTGGAATAAAACGATTTCACAATTACATGGGGATAAGGACAAGTAATGGCAGAAGTAATCGAAAAGGCTGATGTATATCTGTGGGATACATTGATAGGCTCAGTCTCTTGGCAAAGGGGATTGGGGTTCTTTGAGTATTCAAAGCACTTTCAGCGTTCGGGTATAGAGTTGTCGCCAATTAAAATGCCGCTAAGCGGTAAGTCTTATTCGTTTGGTGATTTATCAGAAGAAACCTTTAAAGGTTTGCCAGGAATGTTGGCCGATAGTTTGCCGGACAAGTTTGGTAACAGATTAATTGACCAGTGGCTAGAGCGTAATTCTCGCGATCCAGGATCATTCAGTTCAATAGAGCGTCTTTGTTATATCGGCTCTCGTGGTATGGGTGGTTTAGAGTTTAGGCCGACGGTTGGTGCGCTCAAAGACAGCGTATCTGAGATTCAATTAAGTGAGCTTGTTGATTTGGCGAATAAGGCGCTCCAAGAAAAAGCTGAGTTAAATGCGACGCTTGATCATGAGAGTCAGGAAGCGCGGCGCAAAACTGTTGAGCAAATTATTTTAGTTGGTACATCTGCTGGTGGGGCGCGAGCAAAAGCGGTTATTGCGTGGAATAAAGAAACCAATGTCATTAAAACTGGTCAAGCTCCAGCTGGTGAAGGTTTCGATTACTACTTGTTAAAGTTTGACGGTGTTGATGACAATAGAGATAAGGAGTTGCTGTCAGATCCGAAAGGTTTTGGTTTACTTGAATATGCGTATTACTTAATGGCACGAGATGCTGGGGTTGAAATGAGTGAATGTCGTTTATTTGAAGAAAACGGCCGTTCTCACTTTATGACCAAGCGCTTTGACAGGCTTAACGGTGGTGACAAGATTCATATGCAATCGCTGTGTGGTATGGTTCACTATGATTTCAATGTATCTAGTGGCTACTCTTATGAGCAGGCGATAGGCGTTATGCGTGAGCTTGGTTTATCGGCCAAAGACATTGAGCAGTTCTACTTGCGGATGGTTTTCAATGTGGTGTCTGTTAACCAAGATGATCACACAAAGAACATTTCGTTTTTAATGGATCAGTCTGGTGTTTGGCAGCTGTCGCCAGCTTACGATATCACTTATAGCAATGGTACTGGCTGGACAAGTAAGCATCAAATGACCATTAATGGTAAAACACGAGATATTCAGTTGGACGATTTATTAGCTGTGGCACATTTTGCTGACATAGGTAAAGCGAAAGCTAAGAAGGTGGTAAAGGCTGTGGTGGAAATAGTTTCTAATTGGTCGCATTACGCGAAACAATCCGGTTTGGTGTCCTTTGGCGATATGGATGAACTTGTCGCCGAAGTTGGTAAAGCTCACCGCTTGTACTTGGGAGATGACTTATAGTCTTCAATAGGGGGGCAAAACGCGCTAGAACTCCGGCCAAAGTTTATCGATGAGCGGCTCAATTAATACCTCTTGATTAAAGCTAAAAAGTTACACTGGAGCCAATACGAGAGCATGGCGCTAAATGGTTCGAGTTAAACTATTGAGCTAGGCTGCTGGGATGCTATGTTCGAGCCCATAGCCCCTTCTTGACAAAAACTTCATCTAATTTAAATGTCTCCAATCGTTCTCCAGCTTCTTGGCTAACTAACACCATCTTTTTTGCCACTTCATTGCCTGTTATCGGGCGATAACGCCTAAGAAAAGGGATGCTGCAAATCACAGGGAGAATATAAGCTGCGATTCTTTCGCCTAAGCGAAACTGCCTGCGAACACCCAGCAATAGTGAGGGTTGAAAAATGCTGATGCGATTAAAACCTAACGCGCCCACTTTTACTTCTAACTCCCCTTTCATTTTTAAATAGGGGCTATTGCTTTTTTCACTGGCGCCACTGGATGAAACTAATAAATAGTGGGATACGCCGTTATTAAGCGCAAGTTGTGCTGCCTCAAATTGATAATCAATATCGACCTTGCGCTGAGCTGCTAATGAGCCTGCTTGCTTAAGCGTTGTCCCAAGGCACGAGAACAAGATATCCCCCTTAAAAGCAGCGCTGTAAGCGGCTAAACGTTCAAAGTTAACAACATAATTCACCACCTTAGCGGATGAATAAGCCACAGGGCTGCGGGTTATGCTAATGATTTTTTCAATATGCGCAGCATTAACTAATTGCTCAACCACAGATTGGCCAACCAAGCCTGTAGCCCCTAAAACTATCGCCGTTTTCTTCATCATCAGCTCTGTTTGTCTCTCAATGGGTGTAAAGTAACATATCTAGATCTAGGGTATACACACTAAAAGGATAACAGCCCCTATTCTCCTACCTGTTGCTTTAAAAATTCTAGCCGTTGTAGATCTTGCTCATCCGGCTGCCAAGGTTCATCGGATAGCTGCAGGGCGGCCTAAGGGTTACTCCCTTAGCAAAAAAAGCCCCGCGAATCTGCAGGGCTTGTTTCTACTAACTGATGAAATCAACCTTATGAAAACTAATTACATGACTTTTAGGGTAATAGTTCCAGTTTTACTCTCACCAGCCTTAGTCGTGTAACTATAATCAAATGTAGCACTATTTGTACGGCTTACAGTATCATCCTCTAGATAGAGGTAAGCATTACTTGAATATCTGTAACCGGATTCTAAGCTAGTTCCCCTCAGAGGAGATACAGAATCATAAATAACATTTTCATTATGAGCCGCTTTTAACAAGTATTGCTTATTTACATTTCCCAGGTAACCAGACTGAACGACTTGGATCACATTGTTTGCAGCAATGTTGACTCCGTTAGTCGTATAAGAGGTCATAGTGAGAGTGAACTCCCTTAAGCTATTAATAGACATTGGGAAATATGCTCTAACATTTGAGTTAGAGCCGCACCAACTGCAAGATACAGCAACATCGGCAGTATTTTTGCCAACGACGAGTGCACCATTGGTAGTGTAATTTGTGTTATCCAACACAATATCATTAATGCTAAAGCTATTTTTGTATACATCAAATCTGCTTAAATTGTCATTAGAAACGTCTTCCTGTTGACCAGAAATCACATTAACTAGCTTGCCGATCCGATACTCATATTCACCATCATCTAATGATGCTGGATTAGGTGATGCCGTCAGTTTAGTTCCGTTTAACGTTAGCGTGACTTGCGACTCAAGAGTTTTATTATCACGTTTGACCGAAGTGCTACCCGGTGAGACCCCCTGATCATTAGTGGTATTTCCAAGTATAACTTTCAATGCATTCACAGAGGCTAATGTCACACTAATCTGCTTGCCATTTTCTTTAATTAATTCGACTGGCGCCGAATAAAAAATCTCAAGTTTATTGTCTTTAACCTTCTGTGAAAGCGCTGTGATTGAAGGTGACTGGTAACTAAATGTAGATAAAGCTACAACTAAATTAAGTTTGCCATCTACGATTTCGGTAACAAAATTTTGGTGCTGATTGCCAGAGACTTGAACTCGGTATTGCTTTTCAAAATCAGTCGGATAAATTGTCATTTCAGCGCTAGTGTAGTTCAGGTTACCAACAGTAAAACTAGGTATTTTAACCGTAAGAGCTCCCCTGTACCGAGTATCTAAGACATACTGAGAACTGGCAGTGTCATAAGCAAAATAAGCATTGCCATTATCATTATCACTTGTTGAGACTCTAGCTCCTTTTAACGCTAAACCCTCATCATCGAGCAAGCTCAAGCGTAAATTATATTCCCTTAACTGGTTGACTTCTTTTAGATAAAGGGTATTTTCAGCCCATACCTTGCTTGCACTCAATAGCTTAGTCGCAGAGCCGTCCTGCCCAAGCTCCAACTCGAAATCGCTAACACCATCGCTATCGACATCGAGTTTTGCATGCAACTCAGTTGAGATCCCTTCGGGTAATACCAGCTTGTACTCGCCAGTCTCTTTCGTGTAGACAGCAAAGCTCTCTTGTTGAAGTAGTTCTAAGTTATAAGGGCTGTAATTGTACGGGGAATTGTTTACAACATATTGTGGATATATCTCTAAGTTCTCAACATAGGTGTTTTTGCCCGTATCTAACAGTGTAAGTAGCTTTTCTTTTGGCTTACCCACTAAGATTTCACCGAGATCTTGGCTGATGACTTGACCTTGTGAGCTCATTTTTGTCATGCCTTTGAAAGTCATGGAAACGAACGCTGCTGAAGGGCTGGCCACTTTCAATAAGAAATCACTGTTTGCAGCTTGTTTAGTCAGAAGCACCTTGGCATTAGTGACATTAACAGGCGCCGACCATTCACCGCTAAACTTGATTGAAACTTGGGCATCAGATAAATCAACATCTGCACTGGCACCCTTAATTGTTGCGGATAAATTAATCGGTGCAATATTTGCGTCAATTTGGCCTTGTAATAATTTGTTTTGAGCCTCTAGCGCAGCAACAACACCATCGTTATTCTTATCTTCAACCTCTAAACAACCGGACAAAGACAATGCTGCTGAAACAGCTAACGCTATTTTAATATTATGTGACATCAAATACTTCCTATATTTTTTAAATTCCATTAAATACTTACTTTTTTCAATATTTCCACAAGAAATTATCGACGCTTTATGTTATCCATTTACATAAACATGAGATTACAACTTTGTGGCGCAGGAATGTATCAAAGCTATTACAGAGCTGCAATAAATTTATGAAATAACGATTAAACTTGTATCTTAAACTTGAAACAACAATGGACAATAAAAACAAAAAAAAGAAACCACAACAAATCGCTAATAAAGATATTTTCATAGCGGCTTGGGTAGTTATGCCTAGACCTCAGCAATTAGCGACAACTTAATTTAGCAAATGTCGTACGAATAAACTTAACTCGGGAAAAGCATTTCTCACTTTTAGAAATAATAGCTGCGAGTTAGTCCCGCTATCTATCCCACCATGAACTTTAAAATTTCCGCCGTAATGGCCCTTGACTCAGCCGAACAACACCTACATAAGGGGATAACGGCTTGAAACCTTCGTTCAGGAACCTTCGTTGTGACTTTAGCTCACCATTTACATACAAATTCATATTGAAGCAAGGTTGATTAGGCAATAACGAATACAGAAAAAAAACACCTAAACATTTAACTTAAAAGAAAATAATTCCCATTGTCCTGTTAGTGTCACCTAAGCGTAATGCCTTAGTATTGATTCTCAGAGCTTCTTTGACAGTATTTGTTTTTGTTGCTAGCTTAAATCCGTTAGCTGGAGTTTTGTTGCACATGACAACGACCCTGATATCAGGGATATGACTCAAGCTAACACTCATAGTGTTTGGCAAACTAATTGAAAAATTAGGACGCAAAGCTTCCGGTCTAAGGTTGTAAATGGATTTCTTAGAAAATCTTTTACACAAACTAAGATAGCGGGGCTGCTGCAGAACTGGATCTTGTATCTGGTTCTGTAAAAATAAACTCGCATTTTTTAATGCTGTTGTTTGTCCAAATACCACTTTTATATCTACGCCTATAGCTAAATGTGAGCTAATTAGGCTGCAAATGGAGTGCATTAAAGTGGCAAACCCTACTGTTTTACCTCATTGTTTAAAACTCAGCATCATAACCGCCTCGCTCATAGCAAGCCAAGTTGTGACCAGCCAGTCAGCGTTAGCCCATGGCTATGTGCTGGCGCCAGAGTCACGTTCCTACGCCTGTAAAACAGGTAATAACACTAGCTGTGGCGCAGTGCAATGGGAGCCTCAAAGTGTTGAAGGCCCCTCTGGATTTCCAGAGGCTGGCCCCGCTGATGGCAAGTTAGCCAGCGCGGCCAATGGTGCATTTTCACCTCTAGATGTGCAAAGCCCAAGCCGCTGGTCAAAAACCGCTATCACCTCAGGGTGGAATGCCTTTACTTGGCAATTTACCGCTAACCATGTAACCCGTAACTGGCGCTACTATTTAACCAAGCAAAACTGGGATCAGAGCCAAGCTTTGAGCCGTGCAAGTTTTGATTTAGCCCCTTTTTGTGTGGTCGATGGCGCCATGGTCCAGCCACCTAAACTCGTGACCCATAATTGCTACGTGCCAGAGGGACACAGTGGTTACCAGGTCATTTTAGCCGTATGGGAAATCGGTGATACCAGCAATAGCTTCTATAACGCGATTGACGTCAATTTAGGCACAAATGTGCCCAATCAATGGCAAGACATTGGTGATATCAACCCCTCTTTGGATCTTAAGGCTGGCGATAAAGTCATGACTCGCGTGTTTGACGCTAATGGTGAGAAAACAGAGAAACAAACGTTAATCACTATTGCTGATGCCACCCAAGGGGATAAGCAAAACTGGCCTTTCCTGCTCGCCAGCACCATTAATGCTGAACAAACTCAGCTTAAAGCTGGACAAAAAAATGCAGCGGGTGACATAGTGCCAGTTTACGGTAAGAACGATATTTTTACTGTGGCAAACTCAAGCATAGAAAGGGTCGAAATTGGATTTGATTTAGCTCCCTCCCCTGGTAATCAGTTAGATGTGACCTCATTAAGCGCTGATATTGAAATTGTCGATAATACCGCCCAAGTCCGTTTCGATGTGACAACCAATACCGACATGCAAGTCTCAGGTTATTTATATGACCATGACGGCGCAGCTTCAGGCTTTGTAAATCAAGCAATTAATAATACTAGCGCCAGCTTAGTGCTGGATGTGGTTAACCCTAAAGCGGGCCATTATCACTTACAGGTAAAAGGTGAGCCGGCCCAAGGTGATATTATCCAGCAGGATTTTGACTTATTTTTAAAGGATAAAGCGCCAGTGCCAGAAGCAGACTTTATATTCCCACAAGGAATACAAAGCTATACCGCCAGCACCACAGTATTACAACCAAAAACAGGGAAAGTCTATCAATGTAAACCTTTCCCCTATAGCGGTTACTGCAAACAATGGACCCCATCAGCAACCGCCTTTGAACCTGGAGTAGGTGCATCCTGGACAATGGCATGGACTGAATTATAGGCCCATAAATAAAAGAGGCTTCAACCTTTACGATTGAAGCCCTTATACTGCTTAAAATACCATTAGGTTATTTCAAGCTAGTTATTTTCCTTTAATTCTTGAATGCTTTTTGCAACGGTTTTAGATAATGCTTCAATAAAAACCGTTTCATCGGATTTATCTCTTAATAACCCGCCCATAAGCTTAAGATTCATCGCAAAACCACCGTTAAATACTAAATTTTTTCTTGAAATAGTGGTTAACAACTTATCGCCATCTTTCACTTTTATCTCATAGTCATAAATTGGATATGCTAATGAGTCTGAGGGGATTGCTGTCGCATCACCGACAAAGCGTCGATTATAAATCATCACTATGTCTAACGAGTTCATCGTCGTATCTGTTGTTATTAAATCAGCCTGTTTCAAATTTGATTTGATACCAGCTACCACTAAGTCTTTTATCTCGTCATGGCTATGATATACAATTTCAGGCGTAACAAATTGATTAACCGTTAATGAAATATTACCAAGATTAAATTTCTCAGTTGTTTGTACCGCAGCTTGTTTAGGAGTGCTGCTACATCCTGATAGTCCAGCTAACAGTAAACACGTCATCCCAAGTGTTAATACTACTTTTTTCATATCACTCTCTATTAATCTACATCCTATAAAAATGAAATTATCTTACTATATGAAAAATATGTCATTATTTATTTTTTGTAAGCCATTATTTATACAAATATACTCTTTACTAAAATGGCCACAACAGCATTAACTCCCCCTTTAATCCAATGGGCTGCCATTAAAGACAGCGTAATGTTAGATTTTATACTGATGGAGTCTAGACAATCATTTTTTTGACTGAAACTTTGGGCTATAAACACTTTTTGCCTAGGTAATTTGCCTAGGTAATATAGCCCATATGCCCAGAATAGGTCAGTGACATAGTGCAGACACAGGGAATAGTATGACTCTAATAATCAAAGCCTTCCTGAGCGGCGATGCCGTTATCGAAAGCATGTTTGACTGCAACGATTTCACTGACAGTATCGGCAAGTTCGATTAAGGCGCGGTGGCAACTGCGACCTGTGATGATCACGTGCTGCATCGAGGGGCGGTTATTTAAGGCTTCAATCACCCGCTCAAGCGGCAAGTAGTGATAACTTATCATGTAGGTCAGCTCATCGAGCATCACCACATTTAAGCTCTTATCTTTAAGCATCACTTCAGCGGCTTGCCACGCGTCTAACGCGGCGGCGGTGTCTTTGGCTTTATCTTGAGTATCCCAGGTAAAACCTGTACCCATTACATGAAACTTAACCCCAGCCCCTTCAAGTAGGTTACGTTCGCCGCACTCCCAGTTACCCTTGATAAATTGCACCACCCCAGCCTTGTGGCCGTGACCGACGGCGCGGGCAACGGTGCCAAATCCTGAAGTGGACTTGCCCTTACCGTTGCCAGTGAGCACCAACAAGATGCCTTTTCTGTCTTGGGCGGCGGCGACTTTAGCATCAACGGCAAGCTTTACTTTTTGTTGGCGCTTTTTATGACGCTCGGCATGAGTATCCACAGATATTGTGCTCATGGTGCTATCTGGCGTTGTTTCAGGAGCCGACTCTAGCTCGAGTGCTTCTGGGCTTGAATGCCTGTCTTGGTTTGAACTCACTGGCGGCTCCTTGCTTTGTTTATCACTAAATAAGGTGGGCATTAATAGCGTACATTTGAGCACGCTATTAATGTTTGTGTTGACGACTCAGTTGAGTCGATGAGATTTTTGGCACTTAAACTTAACCCCTCAAATCTAAGCACTCAACCTTAGGCACTTAAGCCTACAGCAAGGATCACCAAGTAACACATGATTTCACTCACTTGCTGGGCTGCATCTAAGGTATCTCCAGTGTAACCACCAATCTGGCTTCTAAAATATTTACACAGACAGAAGCGCAATGCCCACAAGGAAATAAACAGCACAAAGGCCGCTAAACCATTGAGCCAAAACAGCACAAAAATACCACTGGCCAGCAAAATAAATAAATCATTTAATGATTGGTCATGACTTAAGCGCTTACCTTCAGCAAGCTCAAGGTCGGTGACGTATTTAACACTGAAGATTAAGCTTGATGCCAACACTCGGCTCAAGGTGTGAGCCACAACAAAACCTGTAATCGCTGCCCACGGGCTAAATAAGGCCAATTCCACCAGCAGCTGCCATCTAAGCAATAATGCTAACGCCAGCACCATGGCACCATAGCTCCCCAAATGATCATCTTTCATGATCCTGAGCTTATCCTCAATGGTCTTACCGCCAAGAAAACCATCAGCAGTATCGGCTAAGCCATCTTCATGAAAGCCTCCCGTCACCAATAAGCCTGCGACCATAGCCAATAAAACAGCCACACTGGTAGGTAACCATTGCTGAGTAAACCAATACACTAACGCACAAATAAAGCCGATTAGCAGCCCGACTAAGCCAAAATAACGGCTAGATTTCTTAAGCTCATTATCATCCGCCCTCACCCAAGCAGGAATAGGTAGACGGGTAAAAAAGCCCATAGCAACAAAAAATAAATTCAACTGTCTTAACCAGTTATATTCATTCGACATTCAAGGTGTTCCTTAGTTAAACAGCAGTAAAGCTTAGATAAAGATGGTTATTTTTAGTTATTCAGCCACCACGTTAACGCTGTGGCGGCTTTGCTATTCTTACAATTTATTTTAGTACTGCAATGATGATCAATTGATGACACACTAGACTTTCAACCATCTGCTTAAGCGGCAGTATTTTACAAGTAAAGCCGCCTAATTACTCAACAATTTCAGCTTTTTTTCATTACTTTTACTAATACTTCAACCGATTATAATAATGCCTAGCATGAACTTTGCCTCTACTGAAGTGGCCTCTTCATCCCACGCCTCAACTCAGCGGCGCCCGCGTAAAACCACCAAGAAAAACACACTGCCAATGGCGGCAGTAATAATGCCTACAGGCAACTCTTGATTAGCTAAAATGCAGCGAGCAAACACGTCCACCCACAACATAAACAGCGCACCAACAAGCGCAATCAAAACCAAACTTTGGCTCCGTGGCAGCAGCAATCTCACTAAATGCGGCACCATTAAACCGACAAAACCTATGCCGCCACAACTGGCTACGAGCGTTGCAGTGATCAATGAGCATAGCAGTAAAACCCCAAGGCGCAGCTTAACCACATTCACCCCTAAGGTGTGGGCCGTTTCATCTCCCGCCTGTAGCGCCAATAGCTGCCGCTTAAGGCCAATAAACACCAAACCACACAACAGCACCACAACACTTGGCAATATAAGGGATAACCAAGAAGCTTTGGTGAAGCTGCCTAGACTCCAAAACAGCACTGATGCGGCGGCTTGCGGGCTTGAAAAATACAACACCAAACTGGTCAAGGCGCCAAACATAAACGAGGTTGCCACCCCAGAGAGTAACATGCGCTCAATTTGATTGCCCCTGCCAAAACCTGACAAACTGAGCACTAAAAGAATCGACAGACTCGCGCCAACAAAAGCCCCCAAAGACAAAGAAAGGTGGCTCCAGCTTAATACGTTGCCGCCCACCACCAGCAAGGAGGTGCCCATCAAGCTCATCACCACTACTGCGCCGAACGCCGCCCCTGAGCTTATGCCAAATAAATAAGGATCAGCTAAGGGATTGCGGGTCACGGTTTGCAACACACTGCCCGCAAGGGATAATCCTGCCCCTGCCACTATGGCCAATACTATTCGCGGTAAACGCAAATCTATCACGATGCGCTCGATTAACGGGCTCACTTCGCCAAGACCCAACAGACTGTGAGCTAAAGCCGCAATCACTTGGCTAAGACTAATATCCGCCGCGCCGAAGCTCGCCGCTAATAGCGGGCTTACTATTACAAGCAAGAATGCCAGCAAGAGTATGATTGATTTACCCCAGCCCTGAGTCATCATTGCTCTGCTCCATCAAAACCAGCGTCCCTTTCGGCAGCCCTTAGATTGGCCGTCGCAGTGGATAACGCATCAGCACTGGCGTTGTAGCCATAAAAGTAGCTGATCAAAGGTTGACCATGTTGAGGGTGAGGGCGAATATCGCTGCAAACCCCAAACACTTCACTTATGCGCGCGGGAGTCAGTACTTCATCGGGCTTTCCATGGGCGACGAGGCGACCTTGATGAATAAGCAGCAGTTTATCGCACAGGGCGCTGGCAAGGTTTAAATCATGAATGGAAGCCATTACGCTAATCCCTAAGCTTTTGACTAGCTCAAGGATTTGGATTTGATAACGTATGTCTAAATGATTGGTGGGCTCATCTAAGATAAGCAGTCTGGGCTGTTGCACTATAGCTCTGGCAATCAAGGCGCGCTGTTTCTCACCACCCGACAATTGATTGAACTGTTGCTCAGCTTGAGCCTCAAGCCCAACCTTAGCTAAAGCTTGGTCTACCCGTTGTTTATCTTCAGAAGTTAGCCCATCAAACAAACCTTTGTGGGGCGTGAGCCCAAGGCTTACTATCTGCACTGTACTCATGGCTAACTCCCCTGAGCCTGTGGCTTCTTGCTGCACCACGGCAATCATCTTGGCAAGCTCTCGAGAAGAATACTGACCAAGCTCTCGGCCAAACAACTCAATACGGCCCTCACTTGCCTTAATAAACCGATACAGACAGCGTAATAAGCTGGATTTCCCTGCGCCATTGGGGCCAATAAGCCCCAGCATACTGCCAGACTCTAGGCTAAAATTCAGATTATCCAGCACCTGCTTATGCCCTGCCTGCCAACTGAGTCCAGATACTATTAATACTTTATCTTTCAATAGGCTAGCTTGGTCAAGCTCAGCTAATGGTTCGCCGTGATTCATTTGGCTTTCTTTGGCCCCTTTTAATTAACCGCACTCTTTTTGTAATAAATTGCATTATTTTTAATCGCGCTCTGATAAACAGCAATCTTATTAACAGCCCCCTTATTAACCAAGTGCTATCAACCGTGTTTTAGCGAGTACATTATAACCATGCGTGCTTCATGGCTCTCTTGGGCCTAAGTGTACGTGATATGCCATGCAAGTCATTAATAAATGATGACTTAAAACTTATCCCTTCAACTAATATTAAATAGGCACAAACCTAAAGCATGTAAATATTACAGTTTGTGCTTGCCCTTAGGGTTAAAAGCTGATTAATATAGCCATCTAGATGTCTATGAATCCGCGATAATTGATGAATTGTGAATCAAAGTTTTAAATCGTAAATCCTAGATCACATTCAATCTTGCCTGACCTGCTGAACCCCAGCAGCGTCAGTGATACCAATGACACTAGATGCAATTGAACAGTATAAAGTCGCTAGATTTGCGTCGTTATCGCGCCACTTATTTTATGCAGTAAAAGGTAGACAATTCATGGCAACAGCAGCACACAGCAGCACCTTAGTCCAACTCACTGAACTATTAGCTCAGCGCATAGTGATGCTGGATGGCGCCATGGGTACCATGATCCAAGACTACAAGCTGGAAGAAGCGGATTATCGCGGCGAGCGCTTTAAAGACTGGCACTGCGATGTCAAAGGTAACAATGACTTATTGGTGTTAACTCAGCCGCAGATCATCAAACAAATTCACCTAGATTACCTGCTAGCCGGCAGTGACATCATAGAAACCAACACCTTTAACGCCACCACTATCGCCATGGCCGACTATGACATGCAGTCATTGGCGGCTGAAATAAACCAAGTGGGCGCCCGCCTTGCACGGGAAGCCGCCGATGAAATTAGCGCACAAACCGGTATTCGCCGTTATGTTGCTGGCGTCCTTGGGCCCACCAATCGCACTTGCTCCATCAGCCCAGATGTGAACGACCCAAGCTTTCGCAATGTGAGTTTCGATCAACTCGTTGAGGCCTATCTTGAGTCCTGCTTAGCCTTAATCCAAGGCGGCGCCGACATCATCATGGTGGAAACCATATTCGATACCTTAAACGCCAAGGCGGCGCTGTTTGCTATCGAAAAAGCCTTCGATGTCTTAGGTGAGCGCTTACCTGTGATGGTGTCTGGCACCATAACGGATGCCTCGGGCCGTACCCTCACAGGGCAAACCACAGAGGCCTTTTATCACTCACTGCGTCACATCAAGCCCATTTCCATCGGCCTTAATTGCGCCCTAGGGCCAAAAGAGCTGCGCCCTTATGTCGAAGAGTTAGCAAGAATTTCAGAAACCTATATTTCAGTACACCCTAATGCTGGCCTGCCCAATGAGTTTGGCGGCTATGATGAAACCCCAGCGGAAATGGCCGAGATCATAGGCCAATGGGCCGAAGAGGGGCTGGTGAATATCGTTGGCGGTTGCTGCGGCAGTACCCCAGCTCACATTCGCGCTATCGCAGAGGCGGTGGATAAATTCGATGCCAGAGCCTTGCCTGATATTGCCATCGCCTGCCGCTTATCTGGCCTTGAGCCCTTGACCATAGACAGTAACTCCTTATTCGTGAACGTGGGCGAGCGCGCCAATGTCACGGGCTCTGCCAAGTTTTTGCGCTTAATCAAAGAAGAGAAATTCGAAGAAGCCTTAGATGTGGTGCGCGAGCAAGTCGAAAACGGCGCCCAGATCATCGACGTCAACATGGATGAAGGCATGCTAGATGGCGTGGCGGCCATGAGTCAGTTTTTAAACTTAATTGCCTCTGAACCCGATATCTCACGGGTGCCCATCATGATTGACTCCTCCAAATGGGAGGTCATAGAAGCCGGGCTTAAGTGCGTGCAAGGCAAGGCCATCGTTAACTCCATTTCCATGAAAGAAGGTGAAGCGGCCTTTATTAAACAAGCCACCTTAGTGAAGCGCTATGGCGCCGCCGCTATCGTGATGGCCTTTGATGAAGACGGCCAAGCAGATACCCGCAAGCGTAAAACCCAGATTTGCACCCGCGCCTATCGCATTTTGGTGGATGTGGTGGGCTTCCCCCCCGAAGACATTATTTTTGACCCTAATATTTTCGCCATCGCCACCGGCATAGATGAGCACGATAACTACGCGGTGGATTTTATCGAGTCCATCAAAGACATTAAGGCGAGCCTGCCCTATGCGATGATTTCCGGCGGCGTCTCCAACGTGTCCTTCTCATTTCGCGGCAACAATCCGGTGCGCGAAGCCATACACGCAGTGTTTTTATACCATGCCATTCAAGCGGGCATGGACATGGGCATAGTCAACGCGGGGCAGCTGGCGATTTATGATGATATCGACCCCGAGCTTAAATTCAGGGTTGAAAACGTAGTGCTTAACTTGCCCTGCCCTGTGGCGGACTCCAGCAACACAGAGCAATTATTAGACATCGCCGAGCAGTTTCGCGGCGATGGCAGTCAAGAGGTCAAAAAAGAGGACTCAGCTTGGCGCAGTCTGCCAGTGGCCGAACGCTTATCTTATGCCTTAGTTAAAGGCATCACAGAATTTATCGATGAGGACACAGAAGCTGCCCGCCTTGAGTCCGCGCGGCCGCTGGACGTCATCGAAGGCCCCTTGATGAATGGCATGAATGTGGTGGGCGACTTATTTGGCTCGGGCAAGATGTTCCTGCCGCAAGTGGTCAAGTCCGCACGGGTAATGAAAAAAGCCGTGGCCTACTTAAACCCCTATATTGAGCTTGAAAAGGTTGAGGGTCAGTCCAACGGCAAAATCTTGATGGTAACGGTAAAAGGCGATGTGCACGACATAGGCAAGAATATTGTCGGCGTGGTATTGGCCTGTAATGGTTATGAGGTTATAGACCTTGGGGTCATGGTCTCCATTGAGAAAATCATCGAGGTAGCACGGGCTGAAAAGGTCGACATCATCGGCATGTCTGGGCTTATCACCCCAAGTTTGGATGAGATGGTGCACAACGTAAAAACCTTAATGCGCGAGGGCTTAAGCTTGCCGGTTATCATAGGCGGCGCCACTTGCTCAAAAATTCACACCGCAGTGAAAATCGCCCCGCATTATCCCCCTGGCGCCATTTATATTGCCGATGCCTCCCGCGCTGTGCCCATGGTGGCAAAGCTGATTGGCAATCAAACTCGCCAAGACACTATCGATGCCACCTATGTGGAATACCAAGAGATGCGCGAAAAGCGTTTATCGCAAACTAAGCGTAAAACCATCACCAGCCTTGCGAAAGCGCGAGAAAACCGCTGCCAACACGACTGGCAAGATTACACCCCGATTAAGCCTAAAATACTGGGCCGCCAAGTGTTTGAGGATTATCCATTAAACGATTTAGTTGAGCGTATCGATTGGACCCCCTTTTTCAGAAGTTGGGAGCTCCATGGTCGTTATCCTGACATTTTAAACGACAAAATCGTCGGCGTTGAAGCCCAAAAGCTGTTCGAGGATGGCAAAGCCATGCTAGAACAAATCATCACTGAGAAGTGGCTCACCGCTAAGGCGGTCATTGGGCTGTTTCCCGCCAATACGGTGAACTTTGATGATATCGAGCTATACGCTTGTGACGGCACTGATGAGGACCGAAGCAATCCAATCATGACCACCCATCACCTGCGCATGCAGCTTGAGCGTGTGGGCAATGATAACTTTTGCCTCGCCGATTTTGTCGCGCCAAAAGAGTCAGGCGTTGCCGATTACATGGGCGGGTTTGCGGTCACCGCAGGCCACGGTATTGATGAGCATGTGGCCCGTTTTGAGGCCAATCACGATGACTACAGCGCTATCATGCTTAAATGCTTAGCTGACAGATTAGCAGAAGCCTTTGCAGAAAGAATGCACGAGCGCGTGCGTAAAGAATTCTGGGGTTACGCTTTTGATGAAACCTTAGATAATGAAGCGTTAATTCGCGAGAAATACAAGGGCATACGCCCCGCACCCGGCTACCCGGCATGCCCTGATCACACAGAAAAAGGCTTGTTATGGGAACTACTTAAACCCGATGAGACTATAGGACTTAATATCACCGAAAGCTATGCCATGTTCCCCACCGCAGCGGTGTCCGGTTGGTACTTCGCCCACCCCAAATCCCGCTACTTTGGCGTCACCAACATAGGTCGCGATCAAGTGGAAGACTACGCAGCACGTAAGGGAATGAGCGTCGCAGAAACCGAGCGCTGGTTAGCACCAGTGCTTGACTATGATCCTGAGTAAAAGGTGAGCCCGAGTAGGGATTGAACCTGAGTTTGATCTTTGAAATCGGCCAAAAGAGCAAAATAAAATGGGTGATAATCGCTAATATAGATATTTGTCACTCACTAAATTTAAGCGTGCCTTAAAGACTAAATAGCATTTATCTAAATAATTCCAGTACAGGCTTGCCAGGGTGTTCACTTGCCGACACGCGTGAATACTTCCATGTAGCTCGCTTCGACGTCCTGTCTCAGACGGTCGTCTCGCAAATCACCATGGTTCACCTTTTGGGCTTCAGTGTGTGATTTTCGATTTAAAGATCAAAATAATAATTTAACGATGTGTGGCACCGTTAAAATCAAGCGGTGCACAGCGCTTCATACGACTTCACGTCGCACGGGCAATAACAACTTAGAGCGGTCACTCTAAACCGTGCTCGGACAGAAACATTTTAGAGCTTAAACTCTGAAAATGGCTATTGGCATTAGGATAAGAATGGCAATCTGACATGTACTAACACAGTCATCAACAGTAGGTAAATCTTTGTTATATTTTGAATAATAAAGAAGAGAGAGACGGTAATAAATCGGCCAGCCATTATAAAACAATAACATAATGCACTTTCGGCATGTGCTCAAGCAAGTTAGCGGGATTTCCCTACTAGACGGTTAATACGACATGGAATTATGTAAGCTGATTAGCTAAATAGATGAATTTCATTAAGAAGTAGCGATTCCCACCCATGATGACCCATCCCATTAGGGGATTAGGCAGATTTGAAAGAAACTATAATAAACAGGTGTGTGAGATTAGCCTGCTTTTAAGTGCTGGCAACAGCTGGCGAAATGTCGTCGACGCTTTTCTAGATGCTCGCAGTAGCGGGTAAGCTCTTGAAGTGTGCCCACTGGGCCGTGAAAGAGCTTGCCAAACTCAGTGGTGAGTTTGAGCCAGTTATCCTGTGGAATGTTCAATCTCGTGAGTAACTTAGCGCTGTTAGCACTGATAGCACCCCGCTTATCATTGCGAATAATTCGTCCTGTATCATCAACCAACTCGAGATAATCCTGCACCGAAAATGCAATACCTTTGGGCTGATGTTGACGTTCATTGCCAATGAAAGGTAATAAACTGTTAGGTTGTTCGCCTTTCAAGGCTGCCTTAATCCGGAGCTGAATACTGGTGTGATCTGATCGTTCTGGAGTGTCAGCAATCTTTGCTCTGATAGGGTTGAGATCGACATAAGCCATACAGGCCAATACTGCGGCCTCATCTAGCAGGGCCTGCGATTTAAAGCGGCCTTCCCAGAAGCGGCCGGTACAGTTATCTTCTTGATTTGCTTGCCGTGCAATTGGCTCATTAAGACAGCGCATGAACCAGCTGATGTCGCACAGTCTGCTTCGATAAGTGGCAATAGAATGCTTTAATCTGAGCACTTCATGGGCTTCAACGACTTCACCTTTAACAAATTTTTGGGTTATTTCATCACCATTAAATAGCTTGTGCCACTGCTCAAGCACTTCACGATCTGTCCAGCGATTTGCGATTTCAATATCAATTCTTAACACCACATGAAGATGGTTAGACATCACTGCAAAGGCTGCCACATCGATGGCAAAAACAGCTTCGAGTTCAAGCAGTCGCGATTCAATCCAGCCACGACGATGATCATAATTTTTACCCGAATAGCGATCATCACCGCAGAGGAAGGCGCGGCGAATAACGCGGCTGCAACAACTATAGAAAGGAGTGTCTTCGACACTGATCTGAGTTCTTCTAGGGCGTGGCATAGCAAGTTCTCCTCATTAACACTTTTACTGAGTCTAGTAGAGGATGCTAAAACACGCTATTTATTGTGGGTGTCCACATTTATTGATGGGCATATCCGAGTAAAATAATCTTCAACATCACAGCCGGTGAATACGCTGCTGCACCCGTTTTATCATTGTGATACCAGGCATCAAACCCTGATAAGTCGAGTTTGTTTTCGATAATATAACAAAGGGCATACTCAAACGTACCAGGCAGTATTTGCTCAGAAAAATTGATGGGAATGAATTTACTTTGGCAGGATAAGTCAGGCTTGTAGTTGGCCATAACAATTTACTGTAGGTGAATAATATCTATTAGATCACAGACATCGACACGCCACAAGCTCAAAAAACAACCAATTATCTTTATTTGTAAAAAGTCGCTGAAAACGTCTTTTAGGGAGAAATTCTACAGCCTCAACGCCTCACTAAGAGGCAAATAATAGTTGGTTAAAATAAGCGACGAAGGAGCAAAAACCAACTGTTATTTGTCCTTTTGAGTGCCTTGTTAGGCATACATTACTGATTACTCACCAGTTACTACATTTGAATCATTTGCTTTATTTACTGAAAGATGAAGAACAGGAAATGATGATTCACCACCGATGCCACCAACCATTTTTTGTTTTTCTACTGCGGCAAAAGCGAAAATATTAAATTGGCGTAATGCCTTTATTTCTTTATCTAGATCTCTTGATGCATTAATTCTTTGGATTGGTTCCATCTCCTGAGCTAACTCAGCCCAGTCTTTAACATTTTGAATAAAACTACTAACCGCATCTAACTCTTCATCCGTTAGCTCATCACTGTAATCGTTATAAAAAGCACATGCTCCAGCGGCTAAATTAAACATTTCTTTCCCTGAATTAATCACAGGTAATTTATCTGGAATTTCTTCTTTAATTCTTTTTATTCGGACTCTTGGTATTTCAGGTTGATCTTTTAATTTATCTTCAACCCATTTCTCATGGTTGCTTTTTATTGTTCTCAATAATTCAGGAGTGTAAGTTTCAACCTGATCGTCAATTTGTTTATGGTGGATACGACAGAGCAATATGAGGTTTGTTACATCATTAATCTTTTCTCTAGGAAAGTCAGAGTTACTTCTCGGACCTTTGTTAGCACCTGAAATAATGTGGCATTCTTCTCCCACAACAGATTCATTGTCATTTTGAGTACTATCAAAAACTAATGTGTGCCTACACGTCGCACATTTGTTTCCAGACTTACCCCAAAGTATTTTTCGGTTTTTATCTGAAATTGACACTGAACACTCCCTGTATGCCTAACGCCGCGTTAAACGGACAAAAATTGTGGGTTATAATGTGTAGTGGAGCGAAACGTAATCCACTGTTTTTGTTCCATTTAAACGCCTTGTTGAACGAAGCCGCTTTGCGGCAGTAAAGATAAAGCTCACCGCTATCCACTCATCATAAATACTTACTAGACCCTGCCAATTAGGCATTTATCTAGGAGTATTATCATGAACCCATCCGAG
>NZ_JACJDV010000099.1 GCF_014163735.1 Shewanella sp. SR44-3 | reverse complement strand
TTCATGATAATACTCCTAGATAAATGCCTAATTGGCAGGGTCTAGTAAGTATTTATGATGAGTGGATAGCGGTGAGCTTTATCTTTACTGCCGCAAAGCGGCTTCGTTCAACAAGTCGTTTAAAAAGACAAAAAACAGTTGGCTTTTGCTCCTTCGTCGCTAGTTTTAGCCAACAATTTTTTTGCCTCTTAACGAGGCGTTAGGTGCATTAAGAAAGTGGTGAAATATTAGAGTATGGTTAAATTATTTGAATTGATGTTTTACTCTGCCTATTTTGATTTCACACTGAAAAAGTGGACTCACTCAAATAGAGATTATCAAGCTGGTAAAGCTAGAGATTTGATGTGCTTTATAGGCTTCTTTTTCTTTAGTGGCTTGTTTATCTTTTTAATGTTTCTATTTGATTTTCCTCTATTTAGTACGTTAGGAAAATATACAGAAATAGGTATTTTTCTTTTCGTAGTATTTATAATCACGTTACCTTTAATAATCACAAACTATATATTTCGCAAATTGTGCTTAAACAAAGAAAAATACCTGAGTTTTAGTTCTAAATATCCAGAGATCCAAAAAACAACAATTAGAAAATTCAATCAAAAGTATTTGGTTGTTCCATTTGTTTTTTCTGTTTGTTTCTTGCTACTAAGTTGTTATTTAGTTATAAAAACAGGACGTGGTGTGTAATGCACCTAACTAATAAGGATAGGCCGCGCGAAGCCGCGTCCTTATCCCAAGTGTTGAACAAGCCCGAGCTCACGATAAGTTGTACCTTTAATAGTAAATAGCAGATCGAGAATACGATCTGTTTGGTGTG
>NZ_JACJDV010000098.1 GCF_014163735.1 Shewanella sp. SR44-3 | reverse complement strand
GCATCGGCATCATTGATGGTCAAGGTGCCAGTGTCAGTTAAGGTCGGGTTGTTGGCGTCTTCAGTGACCGCGCCCAGATCATCGCCCGCAATCTCAGGGATGTCGTTGGTGCCGGTGATGGTGATGGTGACCGTGTGCTCCGTGCCATCGGCACTCAATACCACAAAGGTCTCAACCTTGGTTTCGCCTTCCGCCAAATACTGCACATCGGCGTTCGCGACGTTATAAGTCCAGTTGCCCGTAGCATCAATGGTCAAGCTGCCGAGCGCACCCGCACTTGGGGTGCCAGTGCCAGCCTGGAATACAGACTGGCCAGCATCGGCATCATTGATGGTCAAGGTGCCAGTGTCAGTTAAGGTCGGGTTGTTGGCGTCTTCAGTGACCGCGCCCAGATCATCGCCCGCAATCTCAGGGATGTCGTTGGTGCCGGTGATGGTGATGGTGACCGTGTGCTCCGTGCCATCGGCACTCAATACCACAAAGGTCTCAACCTTGGTTTCGCCTTCCGCCAAATACTGCACATCGGCGTTCGCGACGTTATAAGTCCAGTTGCCCGTAGCATCAATGGTCAAGCTGCCGAGCGCACCCGCGCTTGGGGTGCCAGTGCCAGCCTGGAATACAGACTGGCCAGCATCGGCATCATTGATGGTCAAGGTGCCAGTGTCAGTTAAGGTCGGGTTGTTGGCGTCTTCAGTGACCGCGCCCAGATCATCGCCCGCAATCTCAGGGATGTCGTTGGTGCCGGTGATGGTGATGGTGACCGTGTGCTCCGTGCCATCGGCACTCAATACCACAAAGGTCTCAACCTTGGTTTCGCCTTCCGCCAAATACTGCACATCGGCGTTCGCGACGTTATAAGTCCAGTTGCCCGTAGCATCAATGGTCAAGCTGCCGAGCGCACCCGCGCTTGGGGTGCCAGTGCCAGCCTGGAATACAGA
>NZ_JACJDV010000097.1 GCF_014163735.1 Shewanella sp. SR44-3 | reverse complement strand
AAACGTCCTTCAAAATAAATCGCTAACTGAGATAGACAAAGGCTCCAATTGTGAATGGGCATTGTCCATTTATTCGAGGCGTTCAATATGCCAGCATAAAGTAGCTTCAACAAGCTATTTTCATTGGGAAAAGCCCCTTTGGTTTTGGTTAATTTCCTAAATTGACGGTGTACCGCTTCCACCGCATTGGTGGTGTAAATCACTTTTCTGATGTGCTCCGGATACTTAAAATAGTGCGATAAATTATGCCACTTACGGCGCCAAGAATTAATAACAAGTGGGTAAGCCTCGCCCCATTTCGCTTCTAGTTCATCTAACGCGAGCTCCGCCGCTTCCTTGCTCACCGCGCGATAAACACACTTCAAATCGGCCATGAACGCCTTCTGGTTTTTCGAGGCGACGTACTTCATTGAGTTGCGTATTTGGTGAATGATGCACAGCTGCGTCTCTGTATTCGGGAAGATACTGGCGATGGCTTCAGGAAACCCCGTCAGGCCATCAACACAGGCGATGAGGATGTCTTTTACACCGCGATTATTAAGATCGGTCAGCACAGATAACCAGTAATTGGCGCCTTCATTTTCAGATAAATGCAGGCCGAGTATTTCTTTTTTTCCTTGCATATTAAGGGCTAGCAGGGTGTACACCGCTTTGCTGATGTAACGGCCATCTTCTTTGACTTTGTAATGTATCGCATCGAGCCAGACAATCGGATAATGGCTATCGAGTGGGCGCTGTTGCCAGGCTTTAAGCTCAGGAATGAGCTTGTCAGTTATGGCGTTAATGGTCGCGCTGGAGACATTAATGCCGTACATTTCCTCGACGTGCTGATTGATGTCACGGTAGCTCATGCCCATGCTGAACATTGACAGCACTTTGCGGTCAATTTCATCGGTGAGCGTGGTTTGGTTCTTCTTGATGAGCTGAGGTTCAAAGGAGCC
>NZ_JACJDV010000096.1 GCF_014163735.1 Shewanella sp. SR44-3 | reverse complement strand
TCTTTTAAGGCTCAAAATCAGATGCAGGTAGATGAAGAAGCTTATTTAAAACGGGTTTATAGAATAAAAACTGAGCAAGAAATAAAGAGCGACAAGATGATGAATGTTTATATAAGTGATGCATGGGTGTCTTATCTAGCTAATATAAGATGTACTAATTTTACGACTACTTATGGCAAAGCGTGGAATAAAGGGCATTTCCTATCAAAAGATTATAGTTTCACTTGCACTTATTATGACCGAGTTGAGCAGGATTATAATGGTCAGCGTAAGTTTTCAATATCTTATCGTTTTTTAACTTCCGCTGATGGTAATAAAGATATTCTTAATGCTAGAGAGCATGAATTAATCAATGGGGTTAAAACCATCATGTCCAATTTACAGATTAAAAATATGGACGTAGAACGCATGAAGCGAGAAGGTCTTTATTTTGAAAGTCAGCCATTTTTTGTGCCCGAACACGCCTTGTTGCCCTTGTGAGAAATATGCAGCCGTGTGGTTCGAAGATAACTCTATTCACTAAGTGTGTAGCAAGGGCGTTTTAGCTAATCCGATTTAAAAGCTAAGCGCTCGATGAAGCTGTGCTGTCTTGGCTTGTATGGCTTATGTCGATCACTCTTTGTTAACAGCAAGTCACTATCCAGAATCCAACCCCACCAGAACTGTCAGATCATACCAGTATTCAATTGCGCATTAGGGCTGCCTTGAAAGGCGAACAACCTGATAACTTGCTGCCGTTCGTTGGCAATGAACGTCAACATCAGCCTAAAGGTATCGCGTTCGGCTTGGACGAAGAAGTCTTTGCCAATTTACTCCAAGTAACCTTGACAATCCAATGGCTTGGACATTGAGACGGCAAATCATTTTTCTGAATGAAATCAGTTTATTTCGTCCATCATTCCCCATAATTATCGCAAATGATTAGTTGTTTGGGGAAACTCGCTATTTGAGT
>NZ_JACJDV010000095.1 GCF_014163735.1 Shewanella sp. SR44-3 | reverse complement strand
GGCGTTCGAAATTCTGTGTCAGGTTAAGTTTAAATTTCGAGCACGCTGTCTAAACGTCCTTCAAAATAAATCGCTAACTGAGATAGACAAAGGCTCCAATTGTGAATGGGCATTGTCCATTTATTCGAGGCGTTCAATATGCCAGCATAAAGTAGCTTCAACAAGCTATTTTCATTAGGAAAAGCCCCTTTAGTTTTGGTTAACTTCCTAAATTGACGGTGTACCGCTTCCACCGCATTGGTGGTGTAAATCACTTTTCTGATGTGCTCCGGATACTTAAAATAGTGCGATAAATTGTGCCACTTACGGCGCCAAGAATTAATAACAAGTGGGTAAGCCTCGCCCCATTTTGCTTCTAGTTCATCTAACGCTAGCTCCGCCGCTTCCTTGCTCACCGCGCGATAAACACACTTCAAATCGGCCATGAACGCCTTCTGATTTTTCGAGGCGACGTACTTCATTGAGTTGCGAATTTGGTGAATGATGCACAGCTGCGTCTCTGTATTCGGGAAGATACTGGCGATGGCTTCAGGAAATCCCGTCAGGCCATCAACACAGGCGATAAGGATGTCTTTTACGCCGCGATTATTAAGATCGGTCAGCACAGATAACCAGTAATTAGCGCCTTCATTTTCAGATAAATGCAGGCCGAGTATTTCTTTTTTTCCTTGCATATTAAGGGCTAACAGGGTGTACACCGCTTTGCTGATGTAACGGCCATCTTCTTTGACTTTGTAATGTATCGCATCGAGCCAGACAATCGGATAATGGCTATCGAGTGGGCGCTGTTGCCAGGCTTTTAGCTCAGGAATGAGCTTATCAGTTATGGCGTTAATGGTCGCGCTGGAGACATTAATGCCGTACATCTCCTCGACGTGCTGATTGATGTCACGGTAGCTCATGCCCATGCTGAACATTGACAGCACTTTGCGGTCAATTTCATCGGTGAGCGTGGTTTGGTTCTTCTTGATGAGCTGAGGTTCAAAGGAGCC
>NZ_JACJDV010000094.1 GCF_014163735.1 Shewanella sp. SR44-3 | reverse complement strand
TAACCTGAGATCGGTTTAAGCCATAACAGAAATCGCATTGAAATCGACATCTGTGATATTAAGTTGTGGCTTACTCTCTTTGAGTTGATAGGCAATTAAACCGCCAATCATATTCAGCATAAAACCATGCACACTTCTATGCCTCGAATGCTCGATTTGTGAGATATTCTTAAGCTGATCATTGATCGTTTCTATAATAAATCTTCGCGAAAGCATTGCCCTATCCCACAGTGATAAAACCTTCTTTTTCATGTTCTTGCGAACATTGTTTACTAGTGTTACGCCTTGCTCAAGTAGCTCGCTTGCCAACGCTTTACTGATATAGCCTTTATCCGCATACAGCTTGTCCATAGCATTCACCACCATGCCTGAAACAGGCTTAGTGTCATGGGTATTGGCTGGAGTAATTTTGGCGGCAACAATCCCTCCCTTATGGTTAACGATGAGGTGAAGCTTGAAGCCGTAGAACCACCCCATGGTCCCTTTTCCGCGACGAGCAAGGCCAGATAAGGTTTTATGCCTTGGAATTCGTAAATTGTGGCAGACCTTTATGCTGGTCGAATCGACGAATTCAATCCCCGTAGGTAGACTTCTGATGCTGGAGAAATAGCTGCATAGTGGCACGACAGCTGTCGGCATAAGCTCAAGAAAACGGGTATAGCTGAGTAAGTGGGGGAAATCAGATTTGAAAAAACGAGCAAGATATCCAGTGTAGTAATTTTTGAAGTCACGATGATGAGAAGTATGGAAGAGTATGATAATCGTCATTATTTCACTCATGTCCATTCTGCTTGAACGTTGGCGCTTACGCGTGCCATCTGTTACGCATTGTTTTTTCCATTGCGGCATAAATACAGCACAAAAATCATCGACATCACAAAATACATCCACTAAATTATCCATAAGCCCTCTGCGTGATTGGTTCCTTCTTGGTCGAAAGATCTGATCACAAAGAGGGCGATTAGTTCAGTTTTTTATCCCGAGTTGAGGTTAA
>NZ_JACJDV010000093.1 GCF_014163735.1 Shewanella sp. SR44-3 | reverse complement strand
CATTAAGAAGTAAGCTTTGTTGCTATAGATAATTGAGTGAAAAAAGCACGACATGATATAGATACAGAAAATACCAACTGCCAACTTCCCTGAAAATTTCTTCAATCTATTCATTACGCATAACGCCGCTGTAATGGGTTTGGGTTAGCTGGCGGTAATTTTGGAACAAAATTGGTGACAGCTTACCCAAATCCCAATTCACAGCCTTGTTAAAAGGTGTCACTCTAAAACCTGCTTTTGATAATCTATTTTGTAAATAATCGTATTTTGAAGATCATAACCGCAAGCTACTCCAGCGGAGCCAGATGAAAAAGTAAAATGCTGAAAGTACCCTTTGGGTGAGCCTAAACTAAAAATATAATTACCGGACGTATCGAATATCATTAACTCTTGAGCCACACCTCTTTCACCACATAAAACAAGAACTTTGTCTGAGTTCTCATCATATGTTGCACCTAGTGCCTCGTAGACTTCTGATGGCTGAATTCTTACACCCTCGTACGTCCAGCTAATTTCTTTAGATTCAATAGTTAGCTTCATAATTGTACTTTTAACGCCTCAATAAAAGGAAATTTATAGTTGGCTAAAATGTTGAACGCAGTGAAAACAGCCAACTGTAAATTTTCCTGCTTTATTGCCTTGTTAGCAGTATTTTTTACGAGTTGGAATGATTACTTTTTTTGAAAATATACCAAACCAAAATGCCAACTCAAATATTGCACCTATTATAATAAAAACAAATAAACCAGTTGAACTACCATAAGAATAACAAGCAATGGCAGATATAATTAAAACCGCTAAAATGAGCCACCTAGTGAAACTATTCATAATTTATATCCTTATACGATTAGATAAATATACTAATACTGCTAACAGCGTATTAGCGCGAATTCCGGTTAACACCCTAAAGGCATCAACCTAAACCTAAACACAATGACGCTTTAATTATTAATAATTCCAGTAACTTAACAGCATTTCATTGGTAAGGCAATACG
>NZ_JACJDV010000092.1 GCF_014163735.1 Shewanella sp. SR44-3 | reverse complement strand
CGTAGTTTGTTAATAAAAGGGAACTTTTCTTAACAAGCCTGATCTGAGCAAGCATGTTACCTTAAAGAAACGAACCAATGTCACTGTTTGAACATTTAAAACTCATTGAAGATACCCGCTCCTACATCAACCGACACCATGATTTGGTTGATATTATTTTCCTTGTACTCTCGGCGACTGTCTCGGGCTGCAAAGGCTGGCGAGAGATTGCAGAGTTCGGAAATGAACATATCGACTGGCTGAAAAAGCATCGTGCTTTTGACTCAGGCATTCCCACACGTCATTCCATTGCTCGGATCATGAAGGCTATCGATGTGGAAAGAATGACCCTCGTACTTTTTCAATGGTCAAATGCGAGACGCCAAGCGAGTCAGCGTCCGCTGATTGCCATTGATGGCAAAACACTTCGAGGGGCAGTCAATCAGCAAGGAAAAGAAAATGCACTTCATTTGGTCACAGCTTATGATACTGATGATGGGCTGGTGTTGTACCAGCAGGATACCAAAACCAAGGGAAGTGAACTGGTTACCGTGCGGGACATGCTGACAATGCTGGACATTAAAGATGCCATTTTGAGCTTTGATGCGTTGCATTGTAATCAGGAAACGCTTAAGCAGATAAGCCAGCGTAAAGGTGATTATGTCGTTCAGGTCAAAGGCAATCAGCCCAAGCTACGCGAGGCGATAGAGGAACAATTCAAACCTTATTGGGCACAAGAAACGCTTGAAATAGCCAGTTACAGCGAAAGTAATAAGGGGCATGGGCGAGAGGAGCGCCGCAGTGTATTCCAGCTAGCAGCGAACTTACCAAAAGAACTCAAGAAAAAATGGCCGTCAGCCAAAACCATAATTGCCGTCGAGCGAGAGCGTAAAAAAGGCAACCGCACCAGCTTTGATACCCACTACTACTTGAGCTCGCTAGCCATTGAGCCTGAGTTAGCCTATCGAGCCATACGTCAGCATTGGCACATTGAAAACAAACAGCATTGGGTGTTAGATGTGACGTTTAAAGAAGATAGT
>NZ_JACJDV010000091.1 GCF_014163735.1 Shewanella sp. SR44-3 | reverse complement strand
GTAAACCGAGCCACTGTGCCGCTGTTCTGTATGTTTTCATCACCTGCTCCAAATTTATCATTGAGCAGGTATTTTCAAATAGTCAGATCAATGATGCGAGGTGTGGTTCGCTAGACGGTTACCGTAGTAAAGCGAACGACAAACTTAATACCAGCAAACTAGCGTTGAACATGTGAATAAGGAGAATGGCTTAACTGATACTGATGAGGTTTTATTTAAAGCACTGAAATCAATGGGTTTAAATCAAATCATATAAATAATCACCAAAGGCGCTAAGGGGTTCTGCTGATTACCGAAAAGTGGACGATGTAACATCACACCAAACAGATCGTATTCTCGATCTGCTATTTACTATTAAAGGTACAACTTATCGTGAGCTCGGGCTACTCATGCAAACAAGAGCACACTTGGGATAAGGACGCGGCTACGCGCGGCCTATCCTTATTTGTATGGATCAATACCCAATCTGATAATAAGCAATTATCCCCATTGCAACAAACAATGGAATAGAGAGTAAAACAGAATAAGGAATAATTTTGTAAAAGAAAGCTAAATCACCTTTGTTTCTATATTTGTTTGAAATTCTCCATACGTTATATGGATATTCTGCTACAGCCCCAGATGTTAAGGGGTGTAGATTTAATAATGCATTTTTGTCTTCTGTAGAGATATCCATTTTTAAAACTTTACACTCTGTGTATACAGTGAAAAGAAAACCCCCTCCCGATAGAAAAAAAGCTAAAAAGCCTACAATTCCAAATAGGAGCCGCTCTCCTGAAATAGCAGTACCAAGAGCTAAGACTAAGGAAACACCCAGCCATCCAGTAGCCGAAAAGCCCCACAGCATGTATGAAAAAATTCTCGATATTTGCATTGAACCATAACGCCTTGGTATGCGGCAGACGCCGCGCAGCGGTGGCTGTCCGGCGAAGGGCTGCAAAAATTATATTCATGAGTGTATCTTTGTCGAGCCAATAATCCCACCCCTCCGGTGGGAGGGGGGCATATAACGTTTTCATCAAATGTATTAATCTCCTGTTATCCAGCCTTTCTGAGTGAAAA
>NZ_JACJDV010000090.1 GCF_014163735.1 Shewanella sp. SR44-3 | reverse complement strand
CTGTTCTGGTCTAATTCCATCGGACACTTAATTTTGAGACAGTATGGTCAATAAATTAAGAGGTCTATATGAGTCTAAAAAAATCACATAAGAGTTATCCTCAAGCATATAAAGATGAAGCCGTCTTGATGGTGCTAGAGCAAGGTTATAGTGTTGCTGATGCAGCAAAGTCTCTTGGGGTTAGCACTAGTCTGCTTTACAACTGGAAGGAAAAACACCAAGCCCTACAACAAGGTATCGCCTTAGAAGAATCGGAACGTGATGAGTTAAAAAGATTGCGTAGAGAAAACAAAGAATTACGCATGGAGAAAGAAATTTTAAAAATACCCAAGGGGCACGCCGAGGCAAGTGCCTTCTTTGCGAGAAAAATGAAGTAAAATTTCGCTTCATCAAACAGCAATCAAACCTGTTCCCTATAGCACTGTTATGTCGAGTAATGAGTGTCAGTAAGTCAGGCTATTACGATTGGCATAAACGCCCTACAAATGTGATAAGCCTTGAAACATTGAAGCTTTATCGCCTTGTTCGACAGCTATTTAAGCAAAGTCGAGGCAGCTTAGGGAATCGTGAAATGGTGAAGAAATTGCGCAAGGAAGGCTACCAGGTTGGTCGCTATCTCGTTCGTAAAATTATGCACCGCCTTCGACTCAAAGCTACCCAGCGACGAGCTTACAAGGTGACGACACAGCGAAAACACTCTGATGCAGTGGCTGATAATCTGTTAAACATGAACTTTAACCCAGTATCCGCAAATCAGGTTTGGGCAGGTGACGTGACCTATTTAAAAACAGGTGAAGGCTGGATGTACTTGGCAGTGGTAATGGATTTATATTCACGCCGGATTGTTGGATGGCACATAGACAAGCGTATGACCACGGATTTGATATCTAAGGCATTAATGAAAGCCTACAACCTGCGTCAACCGGCCAGAGGGCTGGTATTTCACAGTGACCGAGGCTCACAGTATACCAGCAAGCAATTCGGTAAGCTGCTATCGAGCTATGGTATCCGAGCCAGTATGGGGGATGTGGGTGCGTGTTGGGATAATGCCGTCGTTGAACGTTTCTTTGGTAGTTTGAAACACGATTGGATTTTTAAAGTTGCTCAACCAACAAGGGAGTTTATGAAGCAAGATGTGACTGCTTACATGAAATATTACAACTTGGAGCGACTTCATTCTGCTAATGGTGATCTGTCACCTGTAGAATTTGAAAATTCTCAACTAAAAGTGTCCAATTTGGGTTGACCAGTACA
>NZ_JACJDV010000008.1 GCF_014163735.1 Shewanella sp. SR44-3 | reverse complement strand
GTACTGCGATATCTTTGGTTGAGGCCCATGATATGCGTATCGTCAGCAAAATTGAGCGTTATATTGAACAGCCACTTAAGCGCCGTATTATTGAAGAACTGCGCCCAAATAATAAAGAGGCTAAGGTGCCTGGCAAGAAAAAGGCCAATGCAAAAGATGCTAAGCCTTCTTCGAAAAAATATAAGAAGCCAAAAAAGAAGTCTTCCTAGTTTTACCACTTGATATCTATCCTGCAAACGCGCCTTATGGGCGCGTTTTTATTTTCATTAACTTTTGCTATCATTTTTTGAAACATTTGTTTTTCAAAATAGATTCATCCAAACTGTTAAATCTGATATTTTAGGAAGCATTAATACTCTAACCATTGTTTAATTTGGGTTAATTCACCTCTTAATATTAAACAACCTCAGTCAGACTGAGCGATTGAGTCTAGCTTTGTCCTGCATGGATCCGCGTATATGTTAAAAATAATAATTAGAAGACTGTCACCCTTATTCATTTTGGTATTTTTTATTATTCTGGCTGCCATCATGATGAGCACCCAAGAATCCCCTGAGCAGAAAGAAGAAGCGGCACCAATACCCTTGGTAGATGTTATGCAGGTAACGGTTAAGACTGTGTCACTTAAGCTCCCCTCTTTTGGTGTAGTAAACCCCAAGTACAAAACCCAGCTAGTGACAGAAGTGCAAGGGCGCATGCTGAGTCTCTCCCCCAGTTTTGTGGCAGGCAGTATAGTCAAAAAAGGCCAGCAACTGGCGATTATTGAACCTTCAGATTACGAAGCCGATCTAATGCAAGCTGAAGCCAGTCTTGCCCAAGCCAATGCCGCATTAAATGAAGAAATTGCTCGCGGTGAAGTCGCCAAAATTGAATTTAAAGGCTTCGATAACGGTCTGCCACCTGAATTAGGATTGCGTATTCCACAACTTAAAAAAGAGCAAGCCAACGTAAAGTACAACCAAGCCGCATTAGACAGAGCCAAACGCAACCTTGAGCGCACCGTCATTCGCGCCCCATTCGATGGCATTATCAAGGCGCGTAATGTTGACCTTGGTCAATATGTCAGCTTGGGCACTAACTTAGGTGAGCTGTTTGATACCAGTGTGGCTGAAGTCCGTTTGCCTATCACCAATAACGATTTAGCTTATTTGGTTTCTGCGGATAACCCAGACACTCACGTCAACTTAAGTGCTTCCCTAGCCGGCAGCCAAGTGAGCTGGCAAGGTAAGATAGTTCGCAGTGAAAATGTCATCGATGAAAAGAATCGTATGGTTTATTTAGTCGCTGAAGTGCAAGACCCCTACCTGTTAAAAGGCCAAGGTAAAAACCAGCATCCACTTAAATATGGCAGCTTCGTTAACGCCGAGATCACTGGCCGTACAGTGACAGGAGTGGTGCAATTACCCCGTCATTTAGTCCGTAACAATCAAGTTGCCTTAGTGGATAACGACAATAACTTAGAAATGCGCAACGTCAATGTTATTCGCACCGACTTAGACAGCGTGTTTATCAAGGACAGCATTAACCAGGGTGAGCGGATTTCGTTAACTGTGATTAATAATATGGCCACAGGCCAAGCGGTAAAAATAATCGGTGAAGCTGACAGAGAGGCTCAAAAAACTAACGCCTCCGCTGAAAGTATTGCAGTAGGTGACCAATAATGGAGTCACCTAAAGGCCTGATAGCCTGGTTCGCCCGTAATAACGTCGCCGCAAATTTATTAATGATAGTCTTGATGGTGGGAGGCCTTATTAGCGCCATCACCATTAATAAAGAAATATTCCCATCATTTAGCCTTAATTTGATTAACATCAGCGTTGCCTATCCAGGCGCTGCGCCGCAAGAAATTGAAGAGGGCATCAATATCAAGATTGAGGAATCAATCCAAGATATTAACGGCATCAAGAAAGTGACATCCGTTGCCAGCGAAGGAGTGGGCAGCGTGTCCATCGAAGTTGATGATGGCTACGATGTGCAACAAGTATTAGATGAAGCCAAGCTGCGCTTGGATGCGATATCGACCTTTCCCGCTAACATAGAAAAACCTAATATTTACCAAATCAAACCAGAAAACAATGTCATCTGGGTCTCTGTCTACGGTGATTTAAGCCTGCAAGAGATGAAAGAGCTCGCTAAGAGCATTAGAAATGACATCACAGATTTGCCTGCTGTCACCCGTGCTAAAGTCACTGGAGTCAGGGATTATGAGATAAGTGTAGAGCTGTCTGAAGATAAACTCAGAGAATATGGGCTCACCTTTAGCCAAGTGGCATTGGCAGTGCAAAATTCCTCCATCGACTTACCTGGCGGCGCCATTAGAGCTCAAGATGGCGATATTTTATTACGCACCAAGGGCCAAGCTTATACCGGTGAGGACTTTGCGCAAATCGTAGTGCAAACTCGCGCTGACGGCAGCCGAATTATGCTGCCGCAAGTGGCCAATATTAAAGATGATTTTGAAGAGCGCTTAGAGTACACCCGCTTTAATGGTAAACCGGCTGCCATTATCGAAATTACCAGTATTGACGATCAAAACGCCTTAGATATTTCCGCCCAAGTCAAAGACTATATCGCCACCAAAAAACTCAGCTTACCCAGTAAAGCCCAACTAGATACTTGGGGAGATTTGACCCATTATCTTGAAGGCCGCCTGAACATGATGCTTTCAAACATGTTTTACGGTGCGCTGTTGGTATTTTTAATCTTGGCCTTGTTTCTCGACTTAAAGCTCGCCTTCTGGGTAATGATGGGACTGCCAGTGTGTTTCCTTGGCACCATGCTCATTATGCCTCTTGAGCCGTTTAATATGTCCATCAACATGCTGACTTTGTTTGCTTTTATCTTAGTGCTGGGGATAGTCGTCGATGATGCAATTGTCATTGGCGAAAGTGCCTATACCGAAGTGGAAGAACATGGTCACTCCATGGATAACGTGGTTAGGGGCGCGCTTAACGTCGCCATGCCAGCGACATTTGGGGTATTAACCACCATTGCGGCATTCGTGCCTATGATAATGATCTCAGGCCCTATGGGGATTATTTGGAAGTCCATCGGCATGGTGGTTATTCTTTGCTTAGCGTTCTCATTGGTAGAGTCTAAATTGATTTTACCGGCGCATTTGGCACGGATGAAATACAACAAAAACAAGCCACGCAATAATGTATTTTCGCGCTTCAAAGGCCAGTTAAATGACAAACTACAGCACTTTGTTCACCACTCTTATCGCGACTTTTTAGGCCGCTGCATTAAACATCGCTATAACGTAGTAGCTGTATTTCTTGGTGTGCTCGTGCTGTCGATTACACTGGTCACCAGCGGCAAAGTACGCTGGGTATTTTTCCCTGATATTCCCTCTGACTTTATTCAAGTGCAAATTGAAATGGATGAGGGCAGCTCTGAGCTCAACACCCTACACGTAGTGCAGCGGGTTGAAGAAGCCCTCTACACCATGAATGACATACTTGAAAAAGAATATGGCGCGCCCGTGGTGAAGCACAGCTTTATCAATATGAGCTCAAGAAGCTCAGCTTTTATCTTTGCAGAGCTCACCAAAGGTGAAGACCGAGACGTAGACGGTGTCACCATTGCCACCAAATGGCGTGAGCTTATTCCTGAACTGTTATCGGTGAAGAAACTCAACATTAATGCCAGTACTAATGATGCTGGAGGAGATATCTCCTTTCGATTGACCTCCAATGACTTAGATTCGCTTTCCAAGGCGGCAAAAGAAATCAAAGAAAAGCTTGCTACCTATGAAGGCGTCTACGATATTGCCGATAGTTTCTCCTCTGGCAGTGAAGAAATACGCCTTAGAATAAAACCTGAAGCGCAAGCGCAAGGGCTCACGCTTTCAGATCTTGCTCGTCAAGTTCGTTACGGTTTCTATGGCTATGAAGCCCAGCGTATTTTGCGCAACAAAGAAGAAGTCAAAGTCATGGTACGCTACCCATTAGAGCAGCGCCGCACCATAGGTCATCTTGAAAACATGCTGATCCGCACCCCAGAAGGCATAGCCGTGCCCTTCTCTACGGTAGCGGATATAGATATTGGTGAATCTTACGCATCAATCACTCGTGTGGATGGCCGCCGCGCGATTACTATCACAGCCAATGTTGATAAAAACAAAGTCGAGCCTTCCAAGGTCGTCGGTGAAATTCAAGACAGCTTCTTACCTGAGCTGATGAGGCATTATCCTAAGGTATCAGCAGCCTTAGATGGCAGTAGCTTGGATGAGCAAAAAGCCCTTCTTGGCTTACTTCAAGGCTTGTTCTTTGCCATGTTTACCATTTATGCCTTGATGGCAATACCGCTAAAATCCTACTCACAGCCTTTGATTATCATGTCAGTTATCCCCTTTGGCATGATTGGCGCGTTGTTCGGCCACTTCATTCTGGGGCTATCCATGAGCGTGCTCAGTCTTTGTGGCATTGTCGCTCTTGCTGGGGTTGTGGTTAATGACTCGCTGATTTTAGTGGACTTTGTAAACCGCGCGAGATCTGAAGGCCATGCAATAAAGCATGCTGCTATCGATGCGGGTTGCTATCGTTTCAGGGCGATTATCCTGACCTCGATGACGACGTTTGTTGGACTGGTGCCCATCATTCTGGAGCGCAGTCTACAGGCTCAAATTGTTATTCCTATGGCAACATCATTGGCTTTCGGGATTTTATTCTCGACCTTGGTAACCTTAATTCTGGTGCCTATCCTGTATATCATTTTGGATGATATTAAGCGTAACCTAAGCCGATTCTATCGATGGTGGTGGCAGCCAAGCGCAACTGAACCTGCTTCTTCTAGCTCGGGGACGAGCCAAAAGTTCGACCCAAGTTATAACCAAGAGGCGGATCAAGAGCCTAGCCAACAATCTATTCAAGACAAGGCGGCTGCAGCGGTTATTAAACCGCTGAACTAACGCCTGTAAAGCTTCAAGTGTTCACTGTGGTTAATACTTGAAGCTTCGCTACCTGCAAGACACGATTCGACTCATCATAAAAATAAATTAACCTACTGTTTATTAACGTCTAATTAGCTAACGTTGTGCATATTTAGCTACTAATTTACATTCGTGTTAATATTGGCTTTTGTTGCCGATTTCAAGAAAGACGACTGCATGTTTAATAATGAAAATGGTGTCAGCACCTCACGCTTTGTTTCCCTATCAGCACAAAACGTGCAATGGTCTCATCAACAAGTGTTAGCGCTCTTAAGCCAAGTGTTTTTATTGCTGATCTCCATGTTAATTATCACCAGCATGATCATTAACTTAGGTGAACGCAGCTTGCAGGAGGATTGGGCCGAGCAAAGATACAGTGAGCTTCAAACTGTAGGTACACTCACAGCTGACAAAATTAGCTTTTTACAATTTCGCACTCAGACATTATCTCGTGGGGATTTGTTAGGCCGATACCTTAAAATGCCCACGCCGATCTTAAAACAAGCTCTCATCGATAACTGGCAAAAGCTCAGCGACACTATCCCTGAATTACTTGGCGTCACTCTCTATGACACCCAAGGCCGCTTACAGTTTTCATCAAATAACAATTTCGACAACATTCAATTACCACAATCTTTGCTTAGTAAAGACAACAGCATGGGCCGCAATGATGTGTACAGTTCCCCCATGGCATTCATTCCCACCAATGGTTTACTTGGCCCCTATATTTATCAACTTATAAGACTTGAAAATAAAGCCAACGGTCTCACGGGTTACTTGGTTGTCTATAATTCGGTCAGCAGCGTGCTAGACTCGATAAAACCGGCATTTTTCAATCATAATTCACCATTATTACTGCTAGACAGCCAAGGTTATCTCTACGCTGGCGCCAATCAAGTGATGCCGCTAGACACTATGCCCGACACCTTAGGCGCGAACATTAAGCAAAGTAATCCTAAACTTTGGCGCCACATTGCCATGAGTAACTATGGCCAGTTTCACAGCTTAGACACTACCTTTGTGCACCTTAAAGTCGAGCTTGCCACAGAACAAGATTTCCCTCGTGACTATGTGTTGCTGTCTTATATTCGCCATGACGATATTGCGGCGCGATTTGAACAATGGAAAATCATCTTAATCATTTCAGCACTTATCATCAGCACATTGGCAAGCTTACTTATCATTTTTAGACACAGATTTGTGCTTGAGAAAAAAGCCAAACTTAATAGTATGCGCCTAGCAAATGGCTTATTTAACAGTGACCTTATTTGCATGATTGCCAATGATAATGGCCGAGTCATAAGCGCGAATCCTAAGGCTGCCGATATTATGGGCTTACCTCTCGATGAGCTCCGAGATCGCAGTTTACTGCGGATTTTGCACTTAGATGAGGCGAGGTTTAAACAGATAAAAGCCACTCTTGAACAAGAGGGACAATGGTCGGGAGAGTTCAGCCTAGACACAATCAGCGGCTGTACCCTTAAGGCCCATATCCGCCGTGAATATAAAAACAAGCATGAAGGCTGCTACTGGTTAGTCACTTTAGAAGATGTATCACAGCTACTTAAAAGTCAGCAACAAGCTTATTTATACCAACTGTTATGTGATAGCGCAGTAGCAACTGCACTCACGGATGCCAGCGGTAAACTACTAAAATTTAATAGTGAATTTGATAACTTAATGGGTTTACACGGCGATCACCAACACAGCTTAATTGAATTACTCGGTGACGAAATGCAGGCTCAATGGTCTCATATCAGCGCCCAAATTAGCCTTCAAGGGCAATGGTCAGGACAAGTTATCTCCTGCAGTAACTGCCGTTTTTCAGCCTGTCTGAAGACGACATTAAGAGGTCAACTCACGCTCGAAGGTGACATTGAATACATCATTTGTACCTTAGAAATCGCTTCTCCTGTTCTTGATAAGCAAGCAAAATCCAGTAATGTACTCGGGCATCACAGCTCAATTGTATTGAAGGTGAATGAACTTGAAACCCATTTTAACTCTTTGAGCGAGTCCGCAAAACAAGAATCCAGCTTATTAGTCATGGACATCAATCCCGATGGTATTATCAGCCATTTGAGTGATATCGCCTTACTAGAGAAAAGACAAAAAGAAATCGAATTACACTTACTTAATGCCTTACCCAACCACTACCAAGTAGCCCAATGGCAGCTGGGTAAACTGGTCATTTGGTTGCCAGCCACGAGTTCAATCCAAGCACACCAATATGCTCGCGAGACATTAACATCATTGGAAGAAAACCAACTAGCTGAAGGGATAAACATCGGAATTTCGGGTTATTTAGTACCGCAAACTTTAGACTCTTACTTGCAAAATGCCGATATCGCCCTAAAGCGTGCTAAACAAAGTAACGACCAGCGTATTTGTCAGGCATTTACGCGCCAATTCACCTCGGCATAACTCCACTCAATTAGTCGTGATGACGTCATACTAAACAAGTCATAGTATCGAAGATGAGATACCCCATGCGTCGCGATGGACGCTACGCATTGTCAGCACCATAAAGCCATCAATCCCCTATAGCTGGGATATTGTCAGGTAAATCGCTCTGGGTTATTTCAATAATACTAGAACGGTTCATGGTCACTTTATAACGTGCGTATTCAGTCTCGCCTTTACCTTCCCGAAGGACCACCACTAGGTTGATCTGGTAGCGGCGCTCCACAGAGTCATGGCTAATTTTACCTTCGGTTTCTTTATAAATTTTGGCCTGACCTCTCTCTAGGTAGCGGGCAAAAGGCACTAAACTAAAATTCACTTGCTCTTGAATTTGGGTGTAACCGGCCTGGAACTCATGTTGGGTGACACGGGTAGAAATACGATAATGCAACACTTGAGCATCGATTTTATTCTGGCTATGGCGCTGCTTCATAATATCTACAACCGCGGAGGGCATATCTTTGGCACGCATAAATTCAAGCCAAACCAATTGCTTAGCAATAATAGCTTGAGTGCTAGTATCCCTTAAAATTCTGCTCCACTTAGGGCGCCCACGCTGAATATAGCGCCAAACAACATTGCGCATATCTTCTTTAAAGATTTCTCTAAAACCGTAGATCACCGCCACTATTAAGACCAATGCTATCGTCAGCTCGCTAAACACCCCTTGCGCTTTAATGATCAGCGCAGAAACTAACACCATGACAATTGCGGTCACAGTACCAGTCACTGTTTTTTTAAGTCCAGCCCCTAAGGATTTTAACTCTTCTTTAAGCACCACTCCTTGCTGGATCAAACGCCTAAGCAACAACATCTTGTTAGAAATACGATTAGCATCCTGGCGGGTTTGAGTAGAGTTATAGCGCTTTTCTTCTTCGCGATATTGGTATTCACTGCGGCACAAGCTAATAATTTGTTCACTGACATCGCTGTAGTCGGCGCTACGAGGGCCGTGTGACAAGGTTTTTAGTAGTTGCTGCTCGCAAAACCAAGATAAATAATTATCGGCGTTCTCAAAATAGTGCTTCCACTTGGCTTCACTGGGTTCATTACGGCGAAATTTTTTCAGCAATTGCGCCACCAGCTCACCTAAATCGGCAAGGGCGGGATAAAACTCATTGGCATCAGTGATTTGTCTTAGTGCCTTAGCATCCGTTTCAATTGCCACAGCAAACTGATAAGCAAACAAATTTAAATACAGCCGAAATTCATCCATAGTGCGCTTTTTAATGCTGGCGAAACGACTCTGTACTAAGGGTAAATGCAATCCTTGAGAATAATAAGAGCGTCGTCCAACAATCGCCGCATAATAATATTCTTCTTCATCCAAAGTATGAGAGTCTATCCCCATCTCTGTTGGCAAATAGAAATACAGATCCAACACACGTTGATCGCCAACCTGCATTTGATGACTGAATTTTATTGATAAGGCTTCTTCTTGCTTGACGGTAATTTTGGCCACGAGCTACTTTTAAAACAATGATAAGAAACAAATACTATACCCCAAACTTAAGCCCCTTGTAGATAAATAATTGTCGCCAAAATCCGCTAAAGCCAACACCTTAGATGGGATGTTTGGAAAGCATTCAATTGACGGTTATACTGCGGCCATTATTATTTGTCTTGAGCCCTTTTTATGCATGAATTGATTGAACAACTACAGGACTTAAATGAGCCAGTGCCTGTGCCGTTAGAATTGGCAAGTTTCGAGCAATTAGTAGAAGTTGAAGAGCAAATCCTGATCTCTTTACCTCGGGAATTAAAAGTCTTTTTGATGGAAGCAAGCGATGTTGTTTATGGGCATATTGAGCCGGTAACAGCAAGCGATCCTCAGTCTCATACCTATCTACCTGAGGTCACTTGCTACGCTTGGTCTATTGGTCTGCCGCGAGAGCTAATTGCCATTTGCCAGCAAGGCGATAACTTCTATTGCATAGATCAAGACGGACAAGTTCATTTTTGGAAAAATGGCCGCTTCGTTGGTGAAGTGTTTGAATCATTTTGGCACTGGGTCGACCGTGTTTGGCTTAATAACTAAGCTAGCTACCACACTAAAAGCTACAACCAACTCGCGGCCCTAAAGCCCATATACACGCGTTAAGCAGGATATATCATGTCAAAAAATACAGGCTTAAATGCCATTGAGATTAAATATTTACGTCTATCACTGGGGCTCAGTGTTGAGCAAATCGCCGAACTGACCAAAGCCAGCCTTGACGATGTCCTCGCTTGGGAATCCGGTGAACAACAAGCGCCAGAAATGGCGCAAAAGAAGCTATTAGACATAGATGACATCATAGAGATGCAAGTGCTAAACACCACTGATGGCATTGAAGAGTTGTTTAAAAAAGAGCCTAAACGCCGCTTATCTTTTGTCGTTTACCCAACACAAGCGCTATACACTCAATATAATCCTGAGTTTTTAAGCTCATTGCCGTTAACTGAGCTGTATAACACCGCAGCCTGGCGCATCAAGAAAGAATGTAAACTGGTACTGGAAGTTGATGTGAGCTTAGTGCCATTAGATGCAGAAGCTTATAAGCGCTATCGCGCTGAAAATAGCATGAGCGAAAGCCGTGAAAGCCGTGCTAAATGGGCTGCAACCCAGCTGTAACCTTAGGGTTAGTTCATTGCTATAACCGACTGACTCGTCAGCAAAAGGGAAGCCGCGGCTTCCCTTATCTCACTATCCCGCGAATATCCCAAAACAAGATCATTGACCCACATGCCATTATTCAGCTTGGGCCGCTTTCGCCATAGCTTCTGTTTTCTTCAGTGCTGAAACTAAGGCGGGTCTTAGTTGTAACCTATCTCGATAAGCGGCAAGTTTTGGCGGAATTTTTTGCTCAAATACCGTGGCCCACATCAAGGTGTGACACAGTAAAATATCAATCAGTGTGAATCTATCACCCAGCAAAAAGCCAGCTTCTGGCGTCCATGTTTCTGCAATCGCCGCCGCCTTATCAAACTCCCACACAGCAACTGCACGCATTGCGCTTAACCTTTGTGCCTCAGGCAGTGCAAACTTATGCTTGCCCATACTCCACAGAGGCTGCTCGAGTTCACAAATAATAAAACTGTACCATTGATGAAATAGTGCGCGCTCCGCTTTAGATGCAGTGCTATCGGGAAGTAATGCACCTTGGCCGTATTGCTCGGCCAAATAGCTGACGATGGCGGCAGATTCTGTGACCACCAAATCATCATCTGTGATCACAGGAATTTTACCACTTGGGTTTAAGCCTAAAAAAACCTCTGAGCGGTTGTCCCCTTTAGTGAAATTGATAAAACTAAATTGCCAATCTAGGCCTAATTCTTCTAACGCCCAAGACACGCGCAGTGCACGACTTCTAGGGGTACCATAGAGAGTGATCATCTTATGCTCCTTAAATGAGGTTAATCTTGTTCGAAAATAATCAGATTGAGTGGCCAAAAAAATTAGAGCGGCAAAAATGCCGCCCAAATTCGAGTTTAACGCTTTTTATTGCAAGCTTAGAAGCGGTAACTCGCCTTAGCATACCAAAGTGCGCCAACAGCTGAATGTGTTGATTGATCATAGCCCATAAAGTCTGCGGCACTGAAAGGGGGTTCTTCATTGAGCATGTTATTCGCGCCCAAGGTCAGACTCCACTTATCAAAACCAATATAAGTCACATTCATATCTAAGGTCACCATTGCATCTATCATGCCTTCGGCGCCGGCATCAATATTATCTTGGTACTCACCAATATAATTGATGCGAGCACTGGTCTGAAAATCTTGATATCCCCAATCGACCCCAGCAGTCCAGCGATAATCTGGATGCTGATATTCTCCACCTAATTCACGTATGGTGCCATCTTCACGCTCCTGGTCGAAACTATTTACCCAAGTCAGGTTGTAGCTCAAACCGAATTCGCCCACATTAGTGGTTGCCAACTTATATTTAATATCGAAATCAATACCATCTGTGGTTTGGCCACCTAAATTGCCAAATTGGTCATAAATTCTAATAATACGACCAGGAATACCGCCCGCAGATGGCTCACGCAACACTGCACTTGGGTTATTTCCTTGGGTGTTGACCAAGTGCTGAGTATCAGAGGTGATCAAGCCGTCTTGGTCATAATTCCAATAATCTATACCCACGCTCAAGTCATCGGTAATCCCCCACACAGCCCCTAAGTTATATGAGGTTGATTCTTCTGGTCGAAGGTTTGGGTTACCAGAGAAAATCACCGTACGCTCTTGGGGGCTACAGTCGTCTTCAATCCCTGTCATAGGACAACGTACTGAATCAACAAGCCCAGGAGATTCCTGTGCTGCACCAAGACCTAACTGAACTAGCGAGGGCGCTCGGAAAGCCTCCCCCCAACTTGCACGCAAAGTTAAGTTATCAAGGGGTGTATAGCGCAGCGCAATTTTGGGGTTAGTGGTGTCACCAAAGTCACTGTAGTCCTCATAACGTAGCGCAAGCTGCGCTTCCAGACGTTCAAATACCGGTACCGCAAATTCAACAAATAATGATTTTTGATCCCGAGTTCCGCTGGCCTCTGTCGCTTCTGTACCAAAAATCTCACCGCGCTTAAAGAGTTCATCGGGGTTATCTGACAGCTCTTCTTCACGATATTCAAAACCTACTGCCATGGCGACCGCACCCGCTGGCATTTCAAATAAGTCACCGGCAATTTTTCCGTCAACGGCATTTGTTGTGGATTTGCCACTTCGAGTCGTACTCACACTAAGTCTATCTATGATATCCCCTTGCTGAGTCGTTGCTAACGGATTAAAGGCGCCAGAATTAATCGCCTCTTGCAAACGCGGAGTCCATACGAAACCTTGCTCACCAAACTCATGATTTCTATTATATGAATAGGTGTAGGCCAGTTCCCATTCCCATTCTGAAAGCATGCCATTTAATCCCATCACTATCCGGGCGCTATCAGACTCTGATGATTTTTGTCTAGCACCAGCTTCAGTCAGGCGACGATTCATGGTTAAGTCTTCACCAGGAAATGGGTTTATTGCTGCACCGCTAACAAAAAGAGGATTATCTTTAAGCATATAAAATTCGCCAAAAGAAGGACTCGCCGCCCCTTTCACCACACTTTCATTATGCTGATACATCATTTCCGCAAATAGTTTAAGCTCATCATTAAATTCATAATTTTGGAAAACTGATAAGCCAACTCGGCTAGATTCAGGGGTCGAAGTCATTCCTGCTGCATAATCAAAACGGCAAAAATCACCTCTAATACTGCTGGCAGCGCAATTAACATCTGGGGTCCATTTAAATGAGCCAGTATTAGGTTCAATCTTTCCATTGGCATCTATTGTTGCTGGGATATAAGTACCAGGATTTCCTGCTGATGAACGTAAGTCTGGGCCGCCATTGGCCGTTTGGTTAGCGGACTTGGAATAATCACGGTCACCAAACAGGGTTTCATTTTCTTTAAAGTAATCAAATATGACCGTAGTGTGCGATTTTCCGTTATCAGCATCGGTACCAAACAAAATGGAACCAGATTGTTGACCGCCACCGTCTTCTACATTCTCAGCCACTTTGCCATTAACTTCAAAACCTTCGAAGTCTTTCTTCAAGATAATATTAATAACCCCGGCTATGGCATCTGAACCATAGGTTGCTGAAGCGCCATCTTTCACAATATCAATTCGTTTAACAGCAGAAATGGGGATCGAGTTAATATCGACGAAGGCTGTATCGATGGATTTAGCAAAGGATGAAACGGCGATACGACGACCATTTAATAAAACGAGAGTGGAGTCCGCACCTAAGCCACGTAAAGACACGGCCGCGCCGCCGTTTGCAGTATCATCTGAGTTATTACCTTGAGTAGAGAAGGTACCGCTACCAGCAACGGGCAATTTACTCAATAGCTGAGAGATATCTTGGGCTCCAGAGCGAGCAATATCCTCCGCAGTCAAAACTGCCATAGGAGATGCGCCTTCCATATCGGTACGTTTAATGTGGGTACCAGTGACTTCAATTCTCTCCACGGCTGCATCGGCGGCAACCACTTGTGGAGCTAATGATAATGATATTGCGATAGCGCAAGCACTGCGTAAGAGGTGAGCTGTATTCATGATCTTCCTTAATTCATTTTATGAGTCATTATTATTTGATATATGCAGAACCTAAATTGATACATCAAATACACATTAAACATACATTTAATTAACATTCACAAACTAAACTAAAGATTTATATGAAAAAGTCAATTTCAAATTTACACTCATATGTTACAAAAATTAGCATTTACATCCCCTGCATATGCCAGTAGTGAACATTCTTTTTTATACGATATTAACTATTGGTCTTAATCGATGCTCAAAATAACATTTCACACGGTAAAGTTATCAAACCATGAGCGATACAGTTATACTGTGAGTTCTATAAATTGACAGCGCCCATGCGCCAGAGAAACCTATGATTAACAATGATATTCTTCGCCGCGTTCGTTTTGTATTTGATTATTCAAATGCCAAAATGATCACTATTTTCGCTAAAGCTAAAGTGGAAATCTCTACCGAGCAAATTATTGCTCTGTTAAAAAAGGAAGAAGAGGAAGGCTACCAAGCCTGTAATGACACCTTGATGTGTCAGTTTTTAGATGGGTTAATCATAGAAAACCGTGGCCTTAAGCCTGGTGCTGAAATCCCTACACCACTTAAGCAGTTGACGAACAATTTAATCTTTAAGAAGTTACGCGTCGCTCTTGAACTGCGTGAAGAAGATATCATAGCCGCATTAGCCTCAGCTGACTTCGCCATGTCAAAATCAGAATTAGGCGCGCTCTTTAGAAGCCCTGATCATAAAAACTATAAAGCGTGTGGCGATCAAGTGCTACGCAACTTCATCAAAGGCTTATCGATTAAACACAGAGGCGTATAAGGTCTTTGTTTAAACTTTAGTAAAAAGCTTTATCTAACGCACCGTTTTCGGTGCGTTTTGCTATCTAATACAATGCTATTACTGTTTAAATCCTCCCAATAAGAGTTAATTTAAACTCTGCTCTGTTAAAAACAGTGAAAAGCCTCACATAACAGACCACAAAGTTTTTAAGACGTGATAATCTTACTTCATTAACAAATGTTAAATTGTGAATCATCATAAAAGGTTATCTATGGACGATAATAAACGCCCTCTCTATCTTCCTTTTGCAGGCCCAGCGATCCTTGAAGCCCCTTTAATCAATAAAGGCAGTGCTTTTAGCGAAGAAGAACGCATTTTCTTTAACCTTGAAGGGTTACTTCCTTACGTTATTGAGACCATTGAAGAACAAGCTTTCCGTGCCTATGCTCAGTTCAGCAATTTCAGTAATGATCTTGATAAGCATATTTATTTAAGAAATATTCAAGATACTAACGAGACGTTATTTTACCGATTAGTGCGCAACAATATCACTGAAATGATGCCCATCATCTATACCCCAACAGTGGGTCTGGCTTGTGAACGTTTTTCTAAAAACTACCGCCGTAACCGTGGCCTGTTTATCTCTTATGCCAATAAAGACAGAATTGACGACATCTTAAACAACTCGACTCGCCACAAGGTAAAAGTCATTGTTGTCACTGATGGTGAACGTATTTTAGGTCTTGGGGACCAAGGTATTGGTGGTATGGGGATCCCTATTGGTAAGTTATCCTTGTACACAAGTTGTGGTGGCATTAGCCCAGCCTACACCCTGCCCATCACATTAGACGTAGGTACTGATAATCAAGAATTATTAGACGACCCTATGTACATGGGCTGGCGTCATCGTCGCATCGAAGGCCAAGATTATGCTGACTTTGTTGAAGCCTTTATGGAAGCCGTACACCGTCGATGGCCAGATGTATTGATCCAATTTGAAGATTTTGCCCAACGCAATGCTATGCCATTACTTGAGCGCTACAAGGATCAATACTGCTGCTTTAATGATGATATCCAAGGTACAGCGGCTGTAACTGTCGGCTCATTATTAGCGGCAAGCAAAGCAGCCAAGACTCAGCTCAGTAAGCAACGAGTTGTATTTTTAGGCGCAGGTAGCGCTGGATGCGGTATCGCCGAAGCCATAGTGGCACAAATGATTTCTGAAGGCATAAGTGAAGAGCAAGCACGCTCACAGGTCTTCATGGTTGACCGTTTAGGCCTACTACAAGATAACACCTTGAACTTATTGCCATTCCAGAAAAAACTTGCCCAAAGTAGTGCGGCGGTAAGTCAATGGCACATTGAAGGTGATAGCGTGTCATTGCTTAATGTCATTAATAACGCAAAACCTACTGTATTAATTGGTGTTTCTGGTGCACCAGGGCAATTTACTGAAGCCGTTATTCGCGCTATGCATTTGCATTGCCCACGGCCGATAGTGTTCCCGCTATCAAATCCTACTAGTCGTGTTGAAGCCACACCAAAAGACGTATTGAACTGGACTAACGGCCAAGCATTAGTGGCGACGGGTAGCCCATTTGAGCCTGTCACAGTTGGTGATGAAACCTTTGAAATTGCTCAGTGTAATAACAGTTTCATCTTCCCTGGTATTGGTTTAGGTGTATTGGCTTGTCGCGCTAAACGCGTTTCTGATGAGATGTTAATGGCATCAAGCCGTGCCTTGGCTGAATGCTCCCCCCTTGGCACCACTGGGGTGGGTTCACTATTGCCTAAGTTAGGTGATATTCAAAAAGTCAGTAAATATATTGCCTTTGCGGTTGCTAAAGTCGCTATGGGTCAAGGCCTTGCATTACCACTGACCGACGAGCTATTGAATAAGGCTATCGAGAAGAACTTTTGGGAGCCTAAGTATCGCCGTTATAAGCGTACCTCGTTCTAATTACTCATCAACTTAGTAACAAAATCCCAGCAATAGCTGGGATTTTTGTTGAAAGTGACCACTGTAAACAAGAATTATGGCGCCATCACTTGCTTAAAGCTATTGAGCATAGAGCGTTCGGTACGGGCTTTTTTAAGCTTACGTAAGCACTCTTTTAATGATTGCTCAGCCAAACGTCCAAACACTCCATCGTACTCATTGTTATTCATCTCTTCTTCGTTTTCAGCACTGTCGGCAATCTCTTGCGCGACTCGGCTAAGTTGCATCCACGCATTGGCAATATAGAAACCATGGAATTCAGCTTTTGGCATCAGTTTTTGCGCACTAGCAGGTAATGCTTCCCAGCTGCGAGTGAATAATCCGGCTTTATCTTCAATTAATTCACTGAATAGCCCTTCATAAGCTTCCGCTAAGGTTTCGGGTAGTTTTGCCATAGGTAAGACTTTATTGGCAACATTATAAGCAATGCTCTTGGCCGTAGCTTGGTACTCGGAGCTAACTTGGGTCATGATTTTTCTCTATACAAGGATCCCATGCAGGACCACAGTAAATAAAAGGGCTGCATTTATACCTTGAGCAGCTTAAAATTGCAAAATGCTTAACTTAAGTATTTTTCTACCATTCTAATTTTCCAGCTAAAGCATATTCACTAACTATACTTAAGCCGACACCACAACATGAGACGAGTCTTTGAAAATATTTTTATACAAAACAATGCTATTGATGAGCCTAGTCTGCTTATTTATAAGCCCTAATAGCATGGCTTGGAAAAATAATGAGCGAGCCGATAAACTGCTCAATATCCTCTATCGTGGCGATCTGAATACAGAAGAACAAATCAAAAAATATTTATCAGAATTAGAACAGCTCATTCCTGCTGATGACACTGTACGCCAAGAAAAATTACTAACCCATCAATGTTGGAACCATGAAATTGATACAATAGCAAAGCAAGAGCTGGCGTTAGCTTTTGCCGTTACTCATGAAGCTAAGTTTCAATCCCAAGCCCCCTCGGTAACCCACACCGACTTACTTTTATGCAAGGCCTTCTTTTTAGAATATGCAGGTCAAGCCGATGACGCTCTTATTCACTACAACGCGGCGATAGAAGAAGCCTATAAGCTGGAAAGCCCCAAACTTATCGCTGATGGACTAAACCTCAGGGGAGCTATGCTCTCCTACAGGGGGGAGTTCACACCTGCGCTTAAAGACCTCATCACTGCCCAAAGTATCTACGATGATTTGCACCTAGATTATTGGGCCCGTAATAATATGAATCAATTAGCCACCAGCTACCGGCGTATGGGGGATACAAAAACAGCCATTCAGTACTTTAAAGCGTTAGAGAAAACCTACAATGAACATGAAAACTTTAATGAGGCCATTGAATCCAATCAACAAATAGCATTTGCTTTTGAGGAACAAGGACAATATCAACAAGCTTTAGTGCATTATCAGAAAAGCTATGATTACTGGCAAAGTAAGAATAATCTGCTTCAGCGCAGTGTTACCGCAGTGCACATGGCTGGCAGTTTGCTTAAATTAAACCAAATCAAAAAAGCCAACAAATTATTAAACGATGCTCTGCTGTATATCACTATTAACCAAGATAATCCCTATAGTTATATGCAGCTGTATTTTGCCCAGATTAAGCTGCTAGAAAATCAGCCACAATTAGCATTAGCGCATATAAAAGAAGCTGAAGGTGCGTTCAATTTAAGCGACAACCAAAGAGGACTCGTTGAGCTATTACAGATCAAAACAACGACTCTTGCTCAACTGGCACTGTGGAAGCAAGCCTTTGAAGTGCAATCAGAATATGTACAATTGCACTTAAGCTTAGATAAAAAATCCATTTCTAAGTTAACCACAGAAATGCGTACACGCTTCGATGTCGATCTGGTGGAAAAAGAAAATCGCATGCTCATCGAAGCTCAAACCCAAAAACAAAAAATGCTCGATACATTGCAAGAAAATGAATATCTTCAACGCATTATCATCATGCTTGTTGCTCTCATTCTGGTGATTGTTTCTATTTTTGCGTATGTGCAGCTAAAACGTAAAACTCGCTTTAAGCACTTAGCCCTCACCGATGAACTCACCAAGCTTGCCAATCGCAGGCATTGCTATGCTAAAGCCAATATTTACTTAAAAAATGCACTCAAACACAAGAGCCCGCTTTCAGTGATTTCATTTGATATTGACCATTTTAAATGGGTCAATGATAAATGGGGTCACGATATAGGAGACAAAGTGTTGATTGCCATGGCTGATATTTGCAGTAAGTTAATGCGCAAGAGCGATATTATAGGTCGCATCGGTGGTGAAGAGTTTCTTGTGGTACTCCCCAATGCTAATAGAGAGCAAGCCTTAGAAATTGCAGAGCGTATCGTCACCAGTGTTGCTCAGGCTCAATGGCAACATTTAACGCCAGAGCAGCCTCAAACTATCAGTGCTGGTGTAGCAAGCTTGACGAATGAGTCTTCTTTAGGGCAATTACTATTAAAGGCAGATCAAGGTTTATATTTGGCTAAATCCGCAGGACGCAACTGTGTTAGGCAGGTATAATACTAGGGTCTTTCCTTAACCTTATACAGCCTTATGTCCACAGCCTCCACTGAAACTCACCATCATGTTATTTCAGCCAGCGAATTAAGCTTACTGGCAAGGCAAGTTAAAGTCTGGGGACATGAGCTAGGCTTTGCTCAGGTGGGAATCACAGACACAGAACTCAAGGACGAAGAAGCTAAACTCCAGGACTGGCTCGATAAGGGCTACCATGGCGAAATGGGTTACATGGCCAACCACGGCATGATGCGTGCCCGCCCCGATGAACTCCATGCTGGCACCAAACGGGTAATCAGCATGCGCATGGACTACCTGCCTCCCAGCGCGGGCTTTGCCATGAATCTGACCAATCCTAATTTAGGTTATATCTCTCGTTATGCTGGCGGCCGTGATTATCACAAATTGATGCGTCAGCGGATCAAAAAACTCGGTGATAAAATTGAAGCCTATTGCCAAGAGCAAGGCTTTGGCGCCACAGACTCACGTCCTTTTGTGGACTCTGCCCCTGTGATGGAGCGTCCGTTAGCCGCCAAGGCTGGGATCGGTTGGACAGGTAAACATTCATTAATCCTTAATCATAATGCTGGCAGTTGGTTCTTTTTAGGTGAGCTGTTTATCAACCTGCCGCTACCTATAGATATCCCGATTGGTGATGGCTGCAATACCTGTGTCGCTTGCATTAAATCTTGTCCCACAGGCGCCATCGTTGAGCCCTATGTGGTAGACGGCAGGCGCTGTATTTCTTACCTCACCATTGAACTTCAAGGGGCTATTCCTGAAGAGTTTCGCTCTTTAATGGGCAACCGTATTTATGGCTGTGACGATTGCCAATTGGTGTGCCCTATTAACAGCCAAGCCCCACTGACCGAAGAACATGATTTCCATATTCGCCAGCAAATTCTGCAACCTGAATTATTGACCTTATTTAATTGGAGCGAGAAAACCTTCTTATCCCTCACCGAAGGCAGCGCCATTCGCCGCATCGGCCATAAACGCTGGCTAAGAAATATTGCCATCGCCCTAGGTAATGCGCCGGCTAACCCAACTATTATTGAGGCGCTTAACGCAAGAAAATCATCCGATGAAGTGGATGAGGTCGTGCTGGAGCACATTGACTGGGCGCTGGCTCAACAGCAGGCTAAAGCACAGCAAGCCGTACAACTAGAACCTGTAAGAGAATCATCCGCCCAGCGTAAAACTGCGCGGGTTATTCGCAGCATAGAAAAAGGCCTCCCAAGGGACGCCTAATACCATTCAAGACTCAATTTAAGACATCAAGTCAGGCTGCGTCTCAGGGTTTTGGCCGCGGCGACCATGTTTTTAAGGGCGGGCTCCACTTCATCCCAAGTGCGTGTCTTAAGACCACAATCTGGGTTTACCCATAATTGCGCCACAGGTATTTTGGCTGCGGCTTTATTAATAAGCGCCACTATTTCATCCTCAGTTGGGATGTTGGGAGAATGGATATCATACACACCAGGGCCAATATCATTGGGATAATGAAAACCCTCAAAGGCATCGAGCAGGTCCATATGAGACCGTGAAGTCTCTATGGTAATAACGTCTGCATCCATGGCGGCGATAGCGGCAATAGTCTCATTAAACTCGCTGTAACACATGTGAGTATGAATTTGAGTACTGTCTTTAACCCCTGAAGCGCTGAGCCTAAAGGCATTCACCGCCCAAGCTAAATAGTCATTCCAGTCTGAAGCTTTAATTGGTAAACCTTCACGAAACGCAGGCTCATCGATTTGAATAATATTGATCCCCGCACGTTCAAGGTCACAAGCTTCATCACGAATAGCCAGCGCTATCTGCTTTGCAATCACTTCACGGCTAATGTCTTCTCTGGCAAATGACCAATGCAAGATAGTCACTGGACCCGTTAGCATGCCTTTAACCGGTTTTGTAGTGAGGCTTTGTGCATAAGTAGTAATATCCACTGTCATAGGCGCTGGCCGCGACACATCGGCGTAGATAAGTGGCGGCTTAACGCAGCGCGAGCCATAACTTTGCACCCAAGCAAATTCGGTGAAGGCAAAGCCTGCCAACTGCTCACCAAAATATTCCACCATGTCGTTTCGCTCAGCCTCACCATGTACCAATACATCGATACCTATATCCAGTTGACGCTTGATGCTGTCTTGGGTTACTTGGCGAATTTGCTCTTGATACGCTGACTCACTCATTTCGCCCTTGCGCCAGCGACTTCTCAGGCCACGAATAGCAGGCGTTTGTGGAAAAGAGCCAATACTCGTGGTGGGCAGCAGCGGCAGTTTCAAACTCGCCTTTTGCAGTTTAATGCGTTCGCTATAGGCCAGATTGCGTTCACTGTCATTGGGCGTTAATGCGGCGACTCTGGCTGTGACTGCCTTGTCTTCTGCTTGGGCTTTTAGTTTTCTAAGGCTTAAGTTAGCGCTGATTAACTCATCAATGCGCTGGCGATTCTCACCTAAGAGCAACACCCGCAAGTTCTTAAGCTCTTGCAGCTTTTCCTTAGCAAAAGCCAGCTGAGCTTTAAGTGCTGGTGCTAGTTTGGTTTCAGTCTCTAAGGTGACTGGGCAATGAAGTAAAGAGCACGAAGGCGCGAGCCATGCCCTGTCTTTGAGCTCAGTCACAAGCTTTGCAAGGGATGTGCTTATGGCTTGCAGATCGGCCGCCCACACATTTCGGCCATTGATCACCCCAAGGGATAATACTTGGTCAGGCTTAAGCTTGCTGGCAAACAAGGATAATTGCTCCGGCGCTGCGACTAAATCTAGATGTAATCCCGCCACAGGCAGTTCACTCACCCAAGCTTGATTATGGGCAATCGACGCATAGTAACTTGCCAGTAATAGATTAATTTTATTGCCTTTATTCACATTCCGCTCTGCATTCACCTCTTGATCCAGTGCAGCATTCAGTTCGGTATAGCTCCACTGCAGTGCTTGTTGCCACTTTGGGGATAAATCAAGCGCCAGTACGGGCTCATCCAATTGCACCCAAGTAACACCTTGAGCGGCAAAACGCTGCAAAATTTCAGCATAGGTTCGCACTAAACTGGGTAAAAGGCTTAACTTATCAAAACTTGAAAGCGTCTTGGATAAATGCAGATAACTCACAGGCCCAAGCAGCACAGGTTTTACCTTATACCCAAGTTGCTGCGCCTGCGTCACCTCTTCAAAAATTTGCTCAAAGCCAATAGAAAACTGCTGGCCTTCATCAAGCTCTGGCACTTGGTAGTGATAGTTAGTATTAAAATATTTAGTCATCTCAGCGGCGCAAGCCTGATGGCCACTTGGGGCGCGGCCACGGGCAACCCGAAATAAGGTATCTAGGCAAATAGGCAGTGGATTACCTTGGCTGTCCTTTTCTCTGTGACGAATGGGCAGCGCATTTAAGGTCGCACTTAAGGTGAGCACCTGATCGTAATAGGCAAAATCCCCCACAGGGATCAACTCAACCCCCGCATCGGCCTGCCACTGCCAGTGGGTGCGCTTAAGCTCATCAGCCACTGCAATTAATTCAGCTTGAGTTATTTCGCTACGCCAATATTTCTCTAAAGCGAATTTCAACTCACGCTGGCGACCTATCCTTGGAAATCCTAAATTTGCAATCTTCATGCTCAACACTCCTGACATAGTGGCTAACCTTAATTTAAACGCACTGAAAATAAATAAATCAGGCGTCTGGACGTCTAGAAGTTTATTGTGTTAGTCTCAGTTCAAGCAATGGAAATAAATTCAGCAGCAAGATGAGTAAAACTCATGTGGAGCGCAAAATGATAGAATTAAGACACCTTCGCACCCTGATGGCCCTTAAAGAAAGTGGCAGCCTAGCTGCGGCGGCGAAAAAGCGTTTTGTTACCCAATCAGCTTTATCTCACCAGATAAAAGAATTGGAAACCCGCATTAATTCATCGCTTTTTGTGCGTAAGAGTAAACCACTCACTTTTACCCATGAGGGCGCACGCTTGCTGCACTTAGCCGAGCAAATCCTGCCCCAAGTGCTTGCCACCGAATACTCCCTCAAGCAGGGTCTCAAGGGTGATGAACATAATTTAGCTTTAGGGATCGAGTGTCATAGCTGTTTTCGCTGGTTAATGCCGGTTATCGAACGCTTTAAAGAGCAAGTCTATGATGCACAAATTGATCTATCGACGCGGCATTTGTTCGATGCCATTCACGCCCTTGAAACTGGCGCTTTGGATTTGGTGTTAACTTCAGATCCTGTGCTAGGTCATAACATTGCCTATCAGCATCTATTTGATTTTGAAATGAAGTTGGTGGTGTCTGTGGATAATCCGTTAGCTCAAGCTAGCCATGTAACGCCAGCGCAGCTTGCAGGGGTGAACTTAATCACTTACCCTGTGCCACTAGCAAGACTGGATATTTACAAGCATTTTTTGGAGCCTGCAGGAGTCAATCCAGGACCACAAAAACAGTGTGATTTGACCAGCACTCTACTGCAACGCGTCGCCTGTAATGATGGCGTCGCCGCATTGCCTAGCTGGTCAATAAAGGAAGCCTATGACCTAGAATTAGCCACGCTAAATTTAGGTGTTGATGGCCTTAAGCGGCCACTATTTGGTGCCTACCTACAAGACACCAGTAAAGCGCACTTAATCAAGCGTTGGCTTGAGCAAGTAACGCTCCAAGGACAACAACAAGAATAAGGAGAATGAAATTATATATGCATGGGATTAATCAATAAATTCTTAGCCGATAAAACCCGCCTTAATAACAAACCAGGTGAATCAGGGTTGTGAGTTTGGCGTAAATTATGCGCAACCATAAACTCATTACGTAACTCTTCATCTAAGCCTAGTGCGTCAAAGGCTTCAATTGAAAGCGTTTGCTGTTGGTGCTCTATGATGGATTTAATCACCCCGATTGAAATGGCTTTTTCTGAATCAGCATTTAAAAAAGCAAAGGCGGTTAAGGTAATAATCTGACCAAACACACTGAACAGCGCTAAGGTTTGCACTTCATCAGCATCCACATTAGGCGCAGTGCCTTGCTCATATTCTTCTCGCAAAAACTCTAATGCATCCACGGCGATGGCTTCGGTCAGCTTCCAATAACCTTGCACCAATTTTTTATAGGGCTCGTCTAATGCATCCAAACGCTCTTTTAAGTAAAAAGAAAATGCATAACGGTAGATGTTCACCTGCCCTAAACGGATAAGCGCATCTTTTATCGTGCGGTTTTTACTGTTAACCGCGCCTGAGGCTTGAGCTGTATTGCTGCGCCACAACAAGTGTGCCGCCAAGGCGGGATCCGTAGAAACAGTATCTATGATAATTCTGATATCAGCTTCATTAATCAAGGCTTTCTTAAGAGGAACTAGAATGCCACGACGACCAATTACTTGCTCTTCGTTGCCAATAATTGCCCTGACTTGAGTAAAAACTTGCTGCTCAAGATATGTCATAACCTCTTGTTACCTTTTAATAAAATGACGATACACCCGGCTAATATACCCACACTTTCGCACTCAAGGTCAAGCTGTCAGGGTAAATAAGCTGAAAATAAAAAAACCAGGCTAAATGCGCCTGGTTTCAAACTGAGTATTTATTCAAAAAAGTGCACTTTTTAGAAGCGATAACCCGCGGTTAAGCGAATACTGCGTCCATCACCTGAATAAAAACTGTTGCCCCATGCGCTATAAAAACCGGCACTAGCATACTCTTCATCGAAGAGATTATCTAATCTTAAACTGGCCGACCATTCATCTTGACGATAATTCAGCGCCAAATTCCCTAGCACATAACTGTCTAATTCTGGCTCAAGATTAGCGTTGTCGCCACCAAGATAACGCTCACCCGTATAGCTAGCTTCTGTATATAACTGCCATGCATCACTAATGTCATAACTTAAATAACTTCTACCGCTATGAGCGGCTACCCAAGATAGCGCTTTGCCTTTATTAGGCCCTTGAGTGAACTCAGCGTCAACATAATGGTACTCAAGACCAAACCCTAAGTCAGGCATTAACTGCCAATTCCAATTTGCGCTCGCGCCATAGCGGCGTGATGCATCAGCATTCACGTTAGCGCCATCAAAAAAGCCGCCATTTGGCTTGGGTGCACTAGGGTCAAACACTATCTCATCTTCGAGGCTAAGACGATACAAGCTAAGTTTCACAACGTGACTTGCAAGCATCAAATCCCAACCCGCCTCATAGGAGCGACCAGTTTGTGGCTTAAGCCCGATCACACCTGCTGAGGTATAAGCTTGCTCGTCCACTTTGGCAAAACGGAAGTTATCTTCAGCGCGCAAATAAAAACGCTGAGAGGCAGAGGGACGATAATTTAGTCCAAGCTCAAAAGCCTTAGCATCTTGATCAAGCTCGACACCATTAGGGTAAGCGCTGCCATCCACAAGTTCATCTTCAGCCTTAGCATAACGACCGCCCACCACATAACTTAAGTTTGTGGCTAATGGTACTGTTGCTTGTACATAAGCCGCTGTTTGTGTTTGAGTATTACTACGCCCCCAACTGAACTCAGATTCACCTAAGTGGTAATCAATACCAGAGACAATCTCTAAACTGCCTTTTGCCGTAGCAAAAGTCGCCACAGCTTTAGGTGTAATGCTCAATTGACTGCGTTGGTTATCACCCGCAAAGCCAGAGTTTGTCGTATTCGTACTTGAATCTGTGTAGCTCACATCAGTACCAAGTAACCAGTTTTTAGTGGCTTGCTGTTGATAACCACTGCGTACTGAAGTCGTTATTTCATGCTGGTAATCTTTACTGCTGGTCAAGGCTGCAGCTCTTGGATTAACACTAAACTCAGCTTGGCTCAAACCTCCAGCCAACAAACGATGATTATCAAAATAGCCCGCCTCTGAGTAAAAGTGAGCCTGTTCAGACTGATAATCTAAGCGGCCAAAAACTGAGCCGGTTTCGCTATCATTATGATAGCGAAAGTTATCAGTTTCTTTATAATTAGCCGCAGCCACATAACGCCACTGCTCAGTAATAGCACCAGAAATATCACCTTTGTACTCTGTAGTATCAAAACTGCCTGCCGACACTTGCAAGCCTGCTTGAGCGTGCTCCGACGACTTAGTGATGATATTAATCACCCCGCCTACAGCTTGATCACCATAAAGCACACCAGCGCTGCCAGAAAGTATCTCAATACGTTCTATTTGATTAAGGGCTATAGCATCTAAATTTGGCGCGGCTAAATCAATATTATTAAGGCGGCGGCCATCAATTAGCACTAAGGTATTCTGACCTGCTTGCTCACCAGAGAAACCACGCATCGCAAACACAGCACCTGAGTTACTATCCGACACTTGTATGCCACTGCGGCCCCGCAGCAACTGTACCAAATTTGTCGCGCCGCTAGCTTCAATATCGCTAGCATCAAGCACGGCGACATTAGTCGCAATATTTAACACCGACTTATCACTGCGGCCGATAACTGTCATAGTGTCATCAACGTTGGCCACAGGTTCATTTAAGGGCGCTGCATACACAGGGGCGCCCCAAATAGATAAACCTAAAATGGTTGCTAGTGATAACGAAATTTTTGTTGGTTTAGAACCCATTTACCTTTAACTCCTGCAAGGAAAAATGGGGCAAATTGTCGTAATCCCAGCAATAGCATAAGTCCGCAATAACATGTGAAACTTGAGGAATACATTTCGAGATCTGCCCACCGAAATCATCGAAATCACCTTAAGGGCCGGTCTCCGGACTTGATCCTATTTCGGCATTGCCTCAGTAGGATATTCACCGTTGCGGGGGCAGCACCAGATTTTCACTGGTTTCCCGATTATCCTCGGCCTTTAAGGCCTGCAGGCACCACAAAAGATTGACTAATTATTGAGTCGAACTCAATTAAGGAGGGAGTATATCTTGCTCTGGAAGTTTTAGGGGATAAAAACAAGCTAACGACCAGATTATTCATGATTCGAGGATAAAATATTCGGTTGCAGATGCTCAATAAAAGCTAAATAGTTATCTTCCGTTAATGGAGCATTATCGTTACTAAAAGCGCCACCGCGCATAGATTTATGCAGCATCATTAAATCATTATCCAAGCTCACTACTGCGAAATAGCCCATCTCGCCTTGCAACTGACTCATAGACGAAGCATGCTCTGCTTGATGTAAATTAGGCAAACTGCTGCAGCCTAATAGTGCATGGTATGCATTTTTATCACCGAATTGAGTCTCTCCTAATGGCTGATAAATTAATTCACCTTGGCAATTACCTTTATATGAGCCAACCATTTCAGCGAAGAAGACTTTTGGGCTGGCATGACGCCCCAGACCTTTAAAACCTTGGACACAAATCATTTCAGACCACATATTTAAGCTGCTTTTAGTGGATATAAATTCAGATGTGCTCATATTATTTTCACTGCGACTAAATGCCAGCTGCCAATCTTGTGGTAACTGAAATTGCAGTTTATTGGTAAAAATGTCGACACTACCAATTGAAGATAACCCATCAGGCTGAGTTTTGAATACCTCAACTTCAGTATTGGCATTAAAGAATTGATCACCGCCATCCATTAGGCTGGCAAAAACATAGTTCTTAGGAGATAAATAGGCAATGCCTATGATGACTATTACGCTAATAGAGAGAAAAAACCATTTCATGCCAAATTCATCCTTGTAAATGGAACGGTATCGCTGAGTTAAAGAGGTTATATCGCAAACAACTAGCCCTTACCATCCTGATAAGGGCTAAATAACAACCTATTTCTGATTACTGCACTAACATCTGCAGATTTTTAATCGCAAGATGCAATAAAATATCCTGCTCAGTTCCAGATTAACCTAATTCTTCATCGTCTAGGTCATCTTCAGAGTCGCTTTCTTCAAACTCTTCGTCCACTGCTGATTCTGCAGCAATGGCGGCGGCTAATGATTTAGCCTTTAAATGTTTTTCAGTCTTACGCTTATTGCGCTCCATTTGCGCAGACAGGAAACCTTTCAGTTCCAACTCGCCCCACGCTGTCGCCTCGGCCTCGGTGGCAAAACCATCATGGCTCTTAGATACCACGGTTTTTGTGGCCGTCATGCGGCGAGTAATTTCAGTTTTCCAACCATTATCTAGCTGGCTAACACGAAAATCATACTTCTTACTTTTGCTCATACTCTACTCATTATTGATTTAGCCGTTCGAGTAGCATACTCAAACACAAACTCTGGCTAGTTTACGTTAAATTGATTATTAAGGGCAGCGATTCGCAGCCTGCCTTAAGATTTAATTATTGACTCGCTTGCTTAACCTGCTGATTAGTGCCAACAATCATCATTTCGCATTTTTGACAGTCAAACACTAGCTTAAGCTTATCTTTACCAACATCTAAAAACATAGGGTCAGCCTTAATGCCTTCAACTTCCTTAGGGCAAAGGTTAAAACTGTATCTCAGGCAATGCTTAGTCACCATTAAAGGCGCATCGTGCAAAATCTTGTTCTTTTCATAGGTGTCTTCAATCTGAATAACTCCATGTTGCTCATAAAACGACTTGGCTTTTTCATTAGCGACATTAGACAAGAAGCTTAATGCTTTTTGCGGGAAGCGGGCATTTTTATCATGCTGCCAACGCTCGGGGCGCTGATACGACTCAAGACGCAATGTCATTAACGCCTCAATGGCATCACGGCGCAGCTCATTTAGCATAGACGCAGGCAAAAACCACATTTGCGCTAATTTAAGGTTAATTTTATTGAGCACAAAATCACTGCTGCCAAGTTTGCCCAGCTGCTTGTTAATATTTTCAGCAGCTTTGGCTTGATCGTTTGCCGCCTCTTTTGGACACGCGTGCGTCACAGTTACGCTATGACCATGCTGATCGCTCATGCTAAGGCCAACGCCTGTCTCGGTATCAAAAAACACCATATCAACACTGATTTTGCGCTTAGCAGACTCTTTATTTAATGTCGCTTCAAATTTATGATCAAAATTACGGTACAGCACCACGCCCACTTTTAAATCTTTAGGCACTTCTGTTAAATGCAGAATATTTCCTTCGGCGCGGTTGACCCTAAGGCCTGCTAATTTATCATCGGATAACCTTTGCTTTTCAAACTGCTCGACGAAAAAGCACAAGCCATCGCCATTATTAAATTGAATATCTTTACCGCTTTCGCTGGTATCCACAGTGACAGAGTCTTTGCCCACTTTAGTAATGCGGCCTACTTTTTCACCGATAAATTTAGGCGAGCTAAAGTGCTCGATGGCTTCAGTGCGTTCATTAACAAAGTAATCGGTTTTACCGCGGTTAAAGCTTTTATCGGGATCGGGGGTGAAGTTAAACTCGCAACGACCATGGGAGATGGATTCAAGATCGTCACGCTTGGCGATTATGGCATCGAGCTGCTGGCGATAATGAGCCGTCACGTTTTTAAGGTAGGTGATATCTTTTAAGCGGCCTTCAATTTTAAATGAGCTTACGCCCGCATCAATTAAGGCTTCTAAGTTATCGGTTTGGTTATTGTCTTTTAAGGACAACAAATGCTGATTCTCGGCCAGCACATCACCATCACGGGTGGTGAGATTGCAAGGTAGGCGGCACATCTGTGAGCACTCGCCACGGTTTGCACTGCGATTTGAATAGGCATGGCTTAGGTTACATAAACCTGAATAACTCACGCACAGCGCCCCATGGATGAAAAACTCAAGCTTCATCTTAGTGCTGGCAGCAATATCAGCAATTTGTGGAATATTAAGCTCACGGGCTAATACCACCTGAGAAAACCCCACCTGCTCTAAAAATACCGCTTTCTCTGGAGTGCGGTTATCCATCTGAGTACTGGCATGCAAAGCGATGGGGGGTAAATCAAGTTGCAACACCCCCATGTCTTGAATGATCAAGGCATCGACACCTGCATGGTACAAGTCCCAAATCAGTGCTTGAGCCTTATCTATCTCGCTATCCATCAAGATGGTATTGAGGGCGACAAAGACCTGAGCATGATAACCATGAGCGAATGCGGTCAATCTTTTAATATCATCAACACTGTTACCCGCGTTATGGCGGGCACCAAACGCCGGCCCCCCAATATAAACCGCATCGGCGCCATGACGTATGGCTTCGATACCATAATCAGCATTTTTAGCCGGTGCTAACAGCTCTAATTGTCGCTTAACCAGAGGCTCTTTTGCCGCTGGAGCTTGAGTTATTTTCGTTGGGGTAAAGATTTCTACCGCTGCCATACTTTTCATCACTGCCGCTGAGTAAAAACAAAAATGCGCCAACACTGATGTCGGCGCACGGTTTAGAATCCAGATTTTAGCAAAACTTTAGCAATTCAGCACAAGCTTAAATGAATAAGTGTTGAATATTTTTAAAGTCGCCTTTGCCTTCAGCAATCTCTTTTGGATCAAGGCCTGAGACTTCATGGGGAAACACCAACCACTCTTCAGATTCATGAATAAAATAATCTGGCTTTAACGGCACCGCGGTGTTTTTAGGCTTGTAATAAGGGCAAGCAATCCGGATATCTGTTGGAGTATTTAAACGCATAAACTTCTGTAATTTACCAATAAGCGCATGAATACTGCGGCCCGAATCAAACACATCATCGACAATCAATAGGCCGTCACTGGCATTGGCATTTTCAATAATATAATGCAGACCATGGACTTTAATGTTCTTGTCTTGCTTGTCTGTGCCTATGCCGTAATAGGATGAAGTTCGCACTGCAATGTGGTCAGTTTCCACTTTTTTGAAATCAAAATATTCCTGCACCGCAATACCAATAGGTGCGCCGCCACGCCAAATACCTACGATAAACTGTGGCCTAAAACCACTGTCGTAGACCTGTGCTGCTAATCTAAAAGAATCTTCGAGTAACTGTTGTGCGCCGATATAATGCTTATCTGTCATGGAAAGGGCCCCTTATTTTTATTGCGGCGAATTTTATACCAATTTGCCATAGCTTGCCTGCTGTAAATTTGCCCTACAACACAAAAAAGATAAAAACACAGCTGTAAAAATCTACTTTGACTCCCACTTAGGCTGTGGCATAGTGGTTTTTATCGCCAATTAAGGATGACATTATGCTTGTTGAAAAATCAGCACTCATGGCCCAAGCCCCCCAAACCGAACTCACGGCAACCAAAGGCGAAAACCCCCTTATTTGGCCGCTATTAAGCCTATTGCAAGCGTCCAATCAAAGCTGGAAAGTGCACCATCTTGCCACGGCACTGCAAGAAAAAGGCTTGATGCATGATCTTGATCCTTCCCCCGAAAAAGACTTATTCAAACGTAACTTTTTATTGATGAATGCCTTGTATGAGTTACAAGAAATTCTTCTGCCCAATCAGTGGCTGCAAGTCAGGGCCATGGATATTCAAATATTTAGGATCATCCCCACTGATATTAATCAACAATTAGTCGCAGACAATAACTTACGAGAATATTATCTCGATTGGCAAAACTACGATGCTAGCGTCAATGTAGTACGGCAGATGTTGGAGTCCTTCTGGTCCAGCTACCAGCAATATATCGGTCTTAATATTAACTTGATGCACAAGACCTCAGCCCTGATAGTATTTGAACTTGATAACACCGCGACCGATAGAGACATACGCAAACAATGGCGTAAACTGGCACTAAAATGGCACCCAGACAGACCTGACGGTGATGCGGCGCGCTTTAGAGAAATCTGTGAAGCTTGGCAAACATTACGAGAAAGTGCATAACTTAGCCCTTATAATAAGTTAGCCCGCTGAAACATCTGCAAATAAAAACGCCAAACCTGAGGGTTTGGCGTTTTTATTACATTAAGTTACCTAAGTTACTTAAGTTGCTTAAGTAACTTAGGTAACTGAGCCTGCTATGGCTATTGTTATAACGACATCAAGAAAGCCACTAGCTGATTGCGCTTAGCTTTATCTAGCCCCATAAAGGCTTGTTGACTCGCTAAGGCTTCGCCGCCATGCCAGAGTATCGCTTCTTCTAAGGTCGCCGCGCGGCCATCATGTAAAAAGCCTGCTTGAGGATTCACTGTCTGAGTCAGCCCTATCCCCCACAGCGGCCTTGTCCGCCATTCATTACCATTGGCTAAAAAGTCTGGACGACCGTCGCTAAGTCCATCCCCCATATCATGGAGTAACATGTCGCTAAAGGGGTAAATGGTTTGGCCTTTAAGGGCCGCTATCATAGGTTGACCACCAATATCACCATGGGTTTTAGTCACAAAGGAAGGCGTGTGACAAGCGGTGCAATTAAGTTCAGTGAATAACCTAGCCCCTTCTCGAACCTCAGTATTACTGACATTACGTCTTGCTGGGACGGCTAAGGTTTCCGCATAAAACACCACGTCATCGCTAAACTTTGCACTAGCCTCTGGAGCGCCATTCACATCAACACCTGTATCCACAAAGCCTGTGCGAGTTAAATAAGAGTCATGCAAACTGGTGCCTGCAATGCTTTCTTCTGGAAACAGTGGGTTAGTTATGCCTATGTCGCCGCGAAGGGCACCTAAAGATTGCACTCGCACGCTTGGGGTATTGGCTTTCCAGCCAAAGCGCCCTAAAGACACAGGATTTGACTCGCCCGCATTGGCTTTAATCACATCAAACACCCAGTTGGCTTTGCCGCTTATGCCATCATTATTGCTGTCTTGTTCATCCACCAGCGCTAAAATCGCCGCCTCTGGGATGGCTTCCAATAAACCTAAGCCAAACACAGGCATACCGTTACGCCAGCCCATGAGCACGTCATCTTGCAATAAGTTAGAAGTGACATTGCTACTCTGCTTGGTTTCTCCTGGGGCATCATAGGGGTTTTCAACCTCAAAAATCGGTTTCTTTAATGTTACTTGGCTGCCATCAGCATAGGTCACTGTGCTGCGCTCATAGGATAAATACACATCGGCCTGCCCACCAAAATTATGGTCTTGCCAATCGGCGCGGGCTTTTAGCACCCCGCGGTGAAACAGTTGTCCACCAAAATCTGGCACAGGAATGGGGGCGCAGTAGTTATTTTCAGCGCTTCCTTGGGTACAAGCTTGATTAGGCGCTTTGCTTATCCGCAAGAAAATCCCCGCCTCTGTGCCCAATTTCAGCCGCGTTTTATCAACACCAACCGATGGCGTTGAATTACGGCCATCGCGCTGATGACATGAATTACAATCGGCGTTATTAAATACCGGTCCCAAACCATCAAGCTCAGGATGGGCAGCATTCGGCGCTGTGGTAAAAGACACCTCAAAGTTTGCATCACCCTCAAGGTGCTGAGCCAGTTCAGCGGCGGCTAAGTTTGGCGCCGGGGTTGAAAAGCCGTGGCCTGAATTGCCGGCCTCAAAAGTGGTGGTCGCGCCGCCGCTTGCGGTCACATCAGTGTAACTTGGGTAGCTTATAGCAGGGGGCTCAGGCGTGGTTGGAGTATCATCGATAGGATCCCCTGAGCCGCCACAACCCGCTAAACTCGTCGTTAGCATTAAGGCTAAGGCAATCAAAGATGATTTATTATTAATTTGTTGTTTTTTCATACTTTACTCACACGATTGCGCACAATATTGTCAGCCTTCAGGCTCATCAATCTGACATTGAACGGTAGATAACACCCAGCTTAGGGGTTCCAATCCCCTAAGCCGAATGGTTTTAATGCCCTTAAGCAGGTTTCCACTTAGACAAGAGTGGAATAACATCAGACTCTAAACTTGCCTTCAGCTTAGTGAGCGCATCTATGGCCGTTTGAATGCGCACTCGGCCATTGGCATCTTTAATGGCTTGGCGAAACGGCATGTTATTACTGCCAGAAATCGCCTGAATTTTAATGATGGCATCATCAATTTCACTGGCCACCCGCACAGCAAGATTGGCATCAGCGGCATTCACAAAGTCTTTAAGGCCCTGTTTATCGGCATTACCGGTAAACTCACCTTGGTACACATTGCGCACCCCTTGGATATTGTTGGCAAAATCGGTCAACGAATTCCAAGAATATTGTGACTCCACTTTTGAGGTATCTGCATTTGTGATTGAATCACCGAAAGGATCGGAGATTTTACCGTTCCCCACTTCATCGACTATGCCTATCATGCCGTTGATAAGCTCTTCGATAACTGCAAGTTCAGATGAATACACAGTATTACCAGCAACACCGGGTTGACTTAATAGCTCAGCATATGGCTTGGCATTGGCATCGTCTGGCTTGTGATTTACCTGCCAAGCATCGTCCAAGGTCTTAGCATGGTCATGAAACACTTGAGCTAAGGCGATTAAATACTCGCGCTCTTTCACTGTAAGCTCGCTAATGTCTTTAGTGTTGTCGCTAATACCATCACCAAACAATAAATACTCCATGGTGTGGAAGCCTTGCACATCATCATTCCAAGACTTTATGGTTTCAGCATCAAAGCCTGCAGCCGTGGTTAACTGAACGTTTAAATCTGTGGTATTTAGCGGCCAGCTATCTAGGTGGGGATCGATACTTAACGAGTCAACTGGACCAAAAATGTGTGATTCACCTTGCTCCCATGGCTGACGAGCCGCTTTCCACGCATCTTGAGCGGCGACTAAGTCTGCTTGATTGGTGGAGTTGATTAGCTTTTGCGTCGCCAATACCAGCTCGCTGCCTTTGGCTGCTAAGTCCGCGTAACCTGTCACTATGACGTCTTGAGTCAGATTGGTAATCATGGCTGTAGCGGCAAAGCTAAAACCCGTATCTGGGGTTGTCGGCGTGGTTGGGGCTACTGGTTCACTTGAACCTGAACCACCACAAGCCCCTAGGACTGAGATCAAGGCAATTGCGAGAGCTGAGTGGGTAAAAGATTTCATGTAAAACTCCATTTTTTCGATAAAATTTGCTAACAAGGTCGATAGAACTAAAACAAGAACTAAAGCCAGAACTCACTAAAGCGAGAACTGGTAGCCCACGCCTAAGGCGAAGAAATTAGTGTCAGGGATTGCAGCCACGGCCACTTGATGCAAGCCGCCTTCGGCTTTGATCACCACTTCAGGAATAGGGAAGTAGTTAATGCCGACACTGGTCCAAGTATTTTCAAAACGCTTAGTCGCAATGCCAGACTCCACTTCCATCAAGGGGTTGGAATAATCTATGTTGGCAAACACTGTGATGGGTAAATCGAACCAGCTATCAAGCTTCACCCCAGCTTCAACAAAGAAAGCTTGTGATTTTGAGCCCAATTGTGCAAAGTTGCCGGGACGTAAACCCGGAGTGGTTTTATTGGCTTGAGTAATCGCATCGCTGTCAGATAAAGTGCCGTAGAGGTACTGACCACGTAAGATCCACGGCCCTTCAACCAGTGCCCCAGCCACAGATACGATACTGATAGTGCCATCAACATTAAGCTTGTTGGTTTTGTTGCGGTTACCCGAGGTATTGCCATAGTAATAGCCCACACCAACGGCACTGCCGGTCTTGAAATTGCCGTAATCGATACGACCTGCAAAGGCTAAATCATCACCATTAACATGCTCAAAACGAGTTTGATGGCCAGATGCCGCCCAATCATAGGTGCGGAAAAACTCAGAATTTAACCCGCTGACAATTTGAGCTTGATAATGGAAATCGGCAACTTCACCGTACACACCAATACCATTTTCATTCCAAACCGCAGGCAGCATGGCCGCTTCACTCTTGTGACGCTGTACGGTTAAATACTGATTAGGTTTATGTAATGTGCTTGAAAGCCCGATAGGCAAATGAATGTTACCGAACTTAATCCCGAAAGCTTTACTGGGCCGATAACGCAGTTCGGCTTTTTCAACCACGACTTCACCGCCCGCTTCGATTTCTGTTTCAAACTCACCAAACTCATCGAAACCATCATATTCAAGGGATGCCCCCGTGCCACCATGCTCATATTCGATTTCGACTTCCATGCTCCAATCATCATTAAACTGGTAACCAAACTCGGTGACGATACGCTCTAAATCAAAACGGCTACGGCGCTCAGGGCTGGTATCTTGCACATTGTCAAAATACTCATCATTAGTAAAAATGGCGCTGCCATAAGATTTAAACGAGAAACGGCTTAGGGCATTCACGCTCTTGCTGGAATAAAGATTTGTCTTGGGTTGAGCGCTTTGAGTGACACTAGCATGCTCAACAAGCTGTTTTTGGGTAACGTCTTGCTTAGCTAATTGCTGCTGCGCTTTAACCAGTGCTTGTTTTTGCGCTTTATTTTCAGCGAGCTGGCTCGCTTGTTGCTGGGCAAGTTCTTTTAACTGTAATTTAAGCGTGACTAACTCAGCTTCTTGCTTAGCAATCGCCTTAGCTAAATCTTCACTGCTCACGGCTAATGCTTGCGGCGCAACTAACACACTGGTAATCGACAGCGCCAATAAGCTCAACGTCTTACTCATCTCATTCTCCACACATTTTATTATTCATCATTAGGGCGCAGACAAAATACACCAAATGATAACAATTTGCATTAACATTAGTGTTAAAATTGTGATCTCTGCGACATAAACTTATGCTTAGCGCTGCAAGAAAAGTGTGCAATCATAGGAAAAATAAGTAAATTTACGGGCTCGTTATGCTAAACAAACAACCACAACAGTTACTTCTGTGGATGACCTTTGTCATGTCTATGGTATTTGCCGTCTGGCAAGCATTGCTGAATAATTTTGTTATCGAGCAAGCGGCGTTTACCGGCGCGCAAATCGGCATACTGCAAAGCTTAAGGGAGGTGCCTGGGTTTCTGGCTTTTACTGCGGTACTGGTTTTGTTGGTATTAAAAGAGCAAGTCTTTGCACTGTTATCCCTCGCCCTGCTGACTATAGGGGTTGGCATAACAGGGTTTTTCCCCAGCGTTGTCGGGCTTTACTTAACCACGGTATTGATGTCGATAGGATTTCATTATTTTGAAACCATCAATCAATCGCTAACCCTGCAATGGGTCGACAAACCAGACACGGCTGCATTTATGGGTAAAGCGTTAGCATGGCGCTCCGCCGCAGCCCTGCTGGGCTATGGCAGCATTTGGCTGGTGATGACTTGGGCCGAGCTTGATTATGTGTGGATGTACGCCATCATCGGCTGTTTGGGGCTGTTATTGGTTGTGTTCATGGCCAGTTACTTCCCACAATTCCCTATCCATAGCCTGCAACACAAAAAACTTATCCTCAGAAAACGCTACTGGCTGTACTATTCATTGACGTTTTTCTCCGGCGCCCGCAGGCAAATCTTTATGGTGTTTGCAGGCTTTATGATGGTAGAAAAATTCGGCTATTCAGTATCTGAGATAACCGCGCTGTTTCTTATTAACTATTTAATCAATTTGTTCTTCGCTCCGGCCATAGGCCGTTTAATTGGCCGCATCGGCGAGCGCAATGCGCTAGTGATTGAGTATCTAGGACTCATCGTCATTTTCATCAGCTACGCCTTGGTGGAAGTTGCCCATATCGCCGCTGCACTATATGTTATTGACCACTTACTGTTTGCCATGGCCATTGCGATGAAAACCTATTTTCAAAAAATTGCCGACAAGCAAGACATAGCCTCAACCATGTCGGTCAGCTTCACCATCAACCATATCGCAGCGGTTATCATTCCAGCTTTGCTAGGGATTTTATGGTTAAGTTCCCCCAGCTTGGTATTCTACATAGGTGCTGGATTTGCCATCTGCTCACTCTGCTTGGCAGCACTGGTGCCGAGCAATCCAGAGCCTGGACAAGAAACTCGTTTAAGTCCGCTATTGTCGGCCAAAAGTTAATTTAGGGATCACTCAAAATGAGCGAGCAAGATACTGATAACCTTCAAAGCCAACCCGTATCTGATAATCAAGATAAGAATATGTCCGCCCGCAAGAAGGCCTTACTACTTGCTAGGGTGATTGGTCTTGCCAGTGAAGGGGATTATCGCCCTGCGGACTCATCTGTTGCAGAACGAGCACTGCACAGGCAAAGAAAAACCCTCAGCCAGTATCAAAGCAATCTTGAAAGCATTTTTACTATGGCACTGGAATTCACGCCGTCAGATGTTACTGGTTCAGATCTCGATGTGGATTGGAGCCACCAGTTTTTCCAAATGGCGGAGCAAATTCATGGCCGTAAGATGCAGCAGCTATGGGCAAAAATTCTTGCCAGTGAAATTATAAAACCCGGGAATTACAGCCTAAGAACCTTAGCCACTTTGAGGCAACTGACACTGAGGGAGGCGGTGATCTTAGAGAAAGCCTTGGGGATGTCGGTGCGTTTTAATCAAGAGCCCAGACTAAAACTGCTCAATAGTTATAAATTAACCGGCGGGGTGAAGCAGTACTTTCGTAAATCGACCACCAGCACCATGGGTTTATCTCAATTTGGCATGCCTTACTCGAATATTTTAACCTTGATTGAGGCGGGGATTTTATATAGCAGTGAATTTGAAACTGGATTGCTCGAGGCCCGTAGTCCAATGACATTAACCCTATCGGACAGTCAACTTAGGCTAACGCCAAAACAGGGACACTTGCTATTCAATTACTACCGTTTCACCCCTATTGGCGATGAATTATGTAGCCTTATTACCCCAAGGCATGACAGTGAATACTGCAACCACCTTTGCCAAGTGTTAAAAATGGATTTCAAAGTAGAAACTTAAGCCCATCATTAACAACTAGGTTTTTGGTACAAATGCAGGTACTTATGCTTATGTTCATCAAATAAAAATTGCCTTAACCTTGCCTGTTGCCCAGGCTCCAGACTGATCGTTGCAGCCATAATGCCATCACTAAAGCGAATTGGAGTAAAACTAATTCTCATATTTTCCCCCTCAGGAAGCACAAGTTTACCATAGCGGCAACTGTGCTCACTGTAGTGTCTGAACATGGGTATTTCTCCTTGGCTGCCAAGGTTGAGCGTCATTCCTGAACTCGACAGCGACAGCACATCAACCATGTGTTGGCTGTCATCATCAATCAGTTGGATATCGCCTTTGCCCCGCAGGCGCCAACTGCGTTCTCCACCACGAATATCCAATACTTCAGGGGTACCTAAACTGGGATTAAATTGACCTAATTCGTCTCTTTCTAAAAAAACTGGAAACCAGAGTTTGTAGTGGCCCACTTCAGCCAGTAAGGTCATCTTGGCTTTCCCAAGAATATCCCCTAGCACCTTAGGTATTTCAGTTGAGACACTGAGGTAGTGTTCCGAGCCATCGATTGTCGAAGGGACGGCTATAGGCGGGCGAAAAAGCTCACTAAAACATGCGAGCTCTTCATCTGATAGTGTGGCTTGTAATTCCATTACGGCGTTATCCTGTTAACTCAGTCGTTAACCTCTGTAGTTAATGCTGGATAATCTACCACAAGCTTGAATTTTGAACAATTTTTAGACTGAATGTGACTTTATTTTTTAAGGTCACTTTGGATTTCATCCACCAATAACACAGGGGCGGCATCAATATCATCAGCATCCATCATAGATGCAATACGTTCAACGGCCGACAATAGCTGGCTTTGCTCCCACTCATGCAATGATTGGTAACGTTTAATGAAATGCTCTTGCAACGGTTTAGGCGCCTGAGTTAATAAGGCCTTACCATCATCGCTCAAATACAAATGTACTTTACGTTTGTCGGTTTCACTGCGCTTTCGAATAACCAATTGACGACTTTCAAGCCGATCAATAATAGTGGTTACCGTAGCGGCGCTTAAGGTGATTTCTGTGGCCACTTGCTTAGCAAGAGGGGCATCTAGCTCGGCGATTTTCTGCATCACCATCAGCTGTGGTCCGGTCAGGCCGGATATTTTATTTAATTGCCGCGAATGTATATGAATGGCGCGGATCACTCGTCTGAGCGATATCAATAGTTGGTCGTATTTTTCCATAAGCTCCTCATTATTTGGCGCCAAGATTACCATAAAAAACCAAGGCCTAAGCGATAAAAAAGCAGAATAGTGGAAAACACTATTCTGCTTAATTTAGCAACCAAGTAAACCCTTGCTAGCCCCTTAGACTAAGCTAATATTTAGCCGCCGAAGGTTCTTGATACAGAAAATACCACTCGTGCGTCGGCATTCTTAACATCGTAGTCAGTATCTTCGGCTGCTAAGCTGAAATTAAAACCGGCATAGCTTGTCATGTAGGCAATACGCGCATGGTTATAGCTCGATTCGCCATCCCATGACCATAATTCTTTATCCATTGAGGTTGAACGGTCAAAGCTGATGCGAATGTCATGACCTTCTGCAACAGTGAAGGTATGGGCAACCATGCTAATATAGTGATCTGCACCGCCACCGAAGTAATCCCATGTGTACCAAAAGTTTAGCTCTGTTTGACCTAAGTCATTGGCAAAACCAAATTTAGTGTACATTTCTGGGTACTGATACTCACTTGAGCCATCATCGCCATGATAAGTGTAGTAAGCGATACCGGCATCTAAGCTCACTGCATCAGTTAACTGGAAGTACTGACCAGCGTAAAAATCCCACTCAAGGTTAGTATCATCGCCGGAACCGAAATCGACATTGGATGCCCAGCTACCCACGTACCAACCTGCATCTGCAGCGTAATCTAAACTGCCTTGCAGAGCAGGATCGTTACCCGTTTGGCTCACACCGTTAAAAGTATAATCTGATGCTGCTGTCACTGTGGCTGAAACGCCTGCCTCGGCAGTTTGAGCAAACATGAATAAACCTGATACGGCTAACGCTAATAATGACTTGTTCATCTTAATCCCTATTATGATTATCAATTGTTATATTTATAGACTATTTATATTTAATTAGCTTTTTGCTGCACAACTTTCTTATGTGAAGCCATGTACAGCAAGCGGCTTATCGCTAGAGCTAGCGGCTGAGTCACAGTTAGTCTGCAAGCTCTATCTTAGTAAAATCAATTTCATTTTCTTTTGGCGACTGCTCGATATTATTTACTTTTTTATACTTATTAAGCATCAAGTAACCAAAGCAGCTAAAGATAAGTCCAATCGCCAACGCACCAACCCACTGGATCTCTAGGAAGTCGAGTTTAAACAGCAAGGTCAAACCTGATAGCAACACTAGATTACCTAAGAAGTATTTCACCTTACCAAAACGCTCAACCGTAAGATTTAAATTATCTGTGTACAAGCGCACCAATGAATCCAGTGAATTAATCACGAAGGTAACACCTACAATCACCATGGCTAAGTTGTAGAAACCTGAGGTATCTATGCCATTAGCGCTGTAGTAATAAAGTACAGTAAACCAAATTGCAATAGGGATTGACGGGAAAATCATCATGGCTGCAAGCACTTGATAGGTTTTCATGCCGCCCACAAAACGAGAGGTAAATTGACCTATCATAATGCTCCACGCAAACCACCAAAATAGGTAGAACTCATGATAATCATTCATAGGCAATACAAATTCATGAATATTAGCGAAGTAATCACCAATCAGTGCAAAAGTGGTGAAAAACTCACCCACACTGCCCGATTCACTTAAAAACGCACCCGCCCACATCAAGGCAATTAAGCCCATGAATAACCAAGTACTGGCCAAACTTAAAATACGCACATACTTCATGCTGGTGCTTGAATAAACGGCGGCAGCAATTACAACAAAAACAATCAAATAAAAGCTACTAACAATGGTTTCGCCATCACCCAACTGAGGTAAGTACCAAGGTAAATTAGTCAGTAATAAATAAGCGGTAAAGGCACAGGTACCGATAATGACTAAGTTGTTGATGAACTTGATCAGCGGAATTTCAAAAAACTTCACTCTGGGTTCAATCACACAGAAATAGAAACAAGTTAAGAAATAAAAGCCCCAGATCAAGAAGGCCCAAAAGCCAAACTCAACCGCTAACGGATTAGTAAACGCATAAGCGGCATCCGTGGCATAACCTGAAAACTCAGTCAGCGGGAACATGATCAGTCCCACGTCTAGGCCAGAGGTAAATAAAATCGCGATAAAGGTAAAGGTTCTTACTGGCGTTACGCCAACACATTCAATATTCCCCCAACGAAATAGCACAAAGGCGATTGCCGCAAAGGTGAATAGAATTCCCATAGATAACCAAATGGTCATACTTGATACTCCGTGTAACTGTTTTTATCCCAGCAAATGCCGAGCTAACGCTTCATTTTTAACACTGAGTCAATTTTAAAGGCGGTACTTCACATCCTGCCCTCAAACCTTAAATATCGCATGCTTCATACGGCTAGGCTGAGCCTAATCATGATTGAGTGGCGATAGTTAAATTCTGATAGTTGACTCGTGTTGACTATTGGCCTTTTCACTTGCGTGAGGCAGGCCTAACCTGTTAACGCTTATCTTTTAGGCAAGTTTTGACGCTGCTTGGTCTGCCAGTCAGCACCTAATACCACTTCGGCATTAGATGGGGCTAAAGGCGTTTTACCTAAAATCAAATCTGCAGCACGCTCAGCCAACATTATGGTTGGCGCATTCAAGTTGCCATTTGGAATGGTCGGAAAAATGGATGAATCCACTACACGTAAACCACTCACACCATGCACTCGGGTCTGGGGATCAACCACAGCCATCTCATCAACACCCATCTTGCAAGAACATGAAGGGTGATAAGCACTTTCAACTGATTGACGCACGAAGGTATCTATTTGCTCATCAGTTTGCACTGCCATACCAGGCTGAATTTCCTCACCACGGTAAGCGTCTAAACCAGGCTGATTGATGATTTCGCGAGTCAAGCGCACACAATCTCTAAATCCTTGGATATCATCTTGATGCTCAAGATAATTAAACAAAATCTTTGGGTGCACCTTAGGATCGCTTGAGCTAATTTTCACACTGCCGCGGCTCTTAGGCTTGTTATGACCTATGTGAACCTGGAAGCCATGACCAGCAAAGGCTTCTTTACCGTCATAGCGCATCGCTGCAGGTAAGAAGTGGTACTGCAAGTCTGGCCACGCTAAATCTGGCTTTGAGCGAATAAATCCACAAGATTCAAAATGATTCGTGGCACCTAAACCTGACTTATTTAAAATCCATTCCGTGCCAATCATCAGCTTGCTAAAAGGGTCTAACTTGCCATTCAATGAAATAGGCTGCTTACACTTAAATTGGAAATAAAACTCTAAGTGATCTTGTAAGTTTTCACCGACACCTGGTAATTCATGAACTAACTCAACACCCGCTGCAGTCAAAGTTTTTACTTCACCTACACCTGAAAGTTGCAGTAAGTGCGGCGAGCCAATAGAGCCTGCACTTAAGATGACTTCTTTAGTGGTAAACACATCGATCAATTGACCTTTACGCTCATAACGTACGCCAGTGGCGGCTTTGCCTTCAAACAAGACTTTATGAGTAAGCGCATGAGTCACAACAGTTAAGTTTTTGCGCTTCATCGCTGGGCGTAAATAGGCATTTGCGGTTGACCAACGCACACCGTTTTTAACCGTCATGTGCATAGGGCCAAAACCCTCTTGCTGCGCACCGTTATAATCGGCTGTCGCTAAATATCCAGCGTCCACCCCCGCATTAACGAAGGCTTGATAAAGTGGATTTTTCATCTGGTTGCCGTTATTAACGGCAAGAGGTCCCACATCACCGCGATAATCATCGCCGCCAAATGCCCAGCTTTCTGCTTTCTTGAAATAAGGTAAGCAATGAGCGTAATCCCAACCTTCTGCGCCATGCTGCTGCCACTCATTAAAATCATGAGCATGACCACGGACATATACCATGCCATTGATTGATGATGAGCCACCTAATACTTTGCCACGTGGGCAATGCATACGGCGATTATCTAAATGTGGCTCTGGGTCTGTCTCAAATTGCCACGCGTACTTAGGCGTATTCATCGGGATAGACAAGGCCGTTGGCATCTGGATAAAAATACTTTTATCGCTGCCACCGGTTTCCAGTAATAACACACTGTTATTAGGATCTTCACTCAAACGGTTGGCTAACACACAACCCGCTGAGCCCGCGCCAACTATGATGTAGTCGTATTTTTTCTTTGTTGTGGTAATTGTTGTGGTCATTGTCTTAGCGCCTCCTAAAATGGGCTTTCAAGAGGCTGCAAACCTACATAAACAGCTTTAGTCTGAGTGTAATGCTTTAAGGTTTCAGTGCCATTTTCACGGCCAATACCTGAAAGCTTGTAACCACCCACTGGCATTTCTGCAGGAGATGCGCCGTAGGCATTTATCCAGCATATTCCCGCCTGCATCTGATGAATAACTCGATGTGCTCGGCTGATATCTTGAGTAAAGACACCAGCGGCTAACCCTAGCTTGGTATCATTAGCGCGGCGAATAACCTCATCTTCATCTTTAAAAGTCAGCACTGACATCACAGGGCCAAAAATTTCTTCCTGCACTATGGTCATATCATCGGTGCACTGAGTGAAAATCGTCGGTGCAACAAAGTAGCCATTAGGGGCGTTATCTGGGCGCAATGCTTTGCCGCCTGCGACTAACTTGGCACCTTGTGCGATACCTTGTTCGATATAACCCAATACTTTTTCTTGATGAGCTTTAGAAATAAGCGCACCAAAGTTTGTGGCTTCATTCATAGGATCGCCGCAAATAATATTTTCTTGAGTGCGCGCTAGAAGCTTCGCCATAAAGACATCATGAATACTTTCATGAATGAAGACGCGAGTACCATTAGTACAAATTTCACCTTGGGTATAGAAGTTAGCTAACATTGCTGCTGAAACGGCGTTATCTATATCTGCATCATCAAATACAATCAGGGGTGACTTGCCGCCAAGCTCCATGGTCACGCCTTTCAAGCTGCCAGCAGCTGCTGTCATCACCTTGATACCGGTACCGACTTCACCGGTAAAAGACACCTTGGCAATATCAGGGTTGCTAGTAAGCCAAGCGCCTACTCGGCCATCACCTTGAATCACGTTAAATACGCCATTTGGAAGGCCCGCTTCAGTGAAAATCTCAGCCAGCTTCAACGCTCCAAGTGGGGTTTCTTCTGATGGTTTAAAAATCATCGCATTGCCACTGGCCAGCGCAGGAGCCGCTTTCCAGCACGCTATTTGCAATGGATAGTTCCACGCACCAATACCGGCACAAATGCCTAATGGCTCACGGCGAGTGTAATAAAAGTCGCCGCCCACTTGCTGCTGTGTGCCCTCAAGACCTGCGACTATGCCCGCAAAAAATTCGATTGAATCAGCACCTGTGACCACATCAACCACGCTGGCTTCTTGCCAAGGTTTACCTGTGTCTTGTACTTCGATGGCGGCTAACTCGTCGTTTTTTTCTCTTAATAGAGCCACGGCTTTTAATAAAATGCGTCCGCGTTCCATGGCGCTCATGGCTGACCATATTTTAAAGCCCTGCTTAGCACTTTCTATGGCTGCTTGCTGCACTTTCTCATCGGCAACTTCCACAACATAGCTCACTTCGCCCGTTGCAGGATTAATCACATCGAAGGTCTCACCGCTCTCATTGGCGAGGAATTGACCGTCCACAAAACTGCTATAACGTACTACTGACATGCACTTTCTCCAGGTGTAGAAACTAAGGTTTCTATAAATTCTTTACATAATTTTTCGGCTTGGGTGAAGGCCAACTCTGGCTCTTGACTCAAGGCGCTGCGTAACCAAAACCCATCGATCATGGCTGCCGCTTGTTTTGCCGCATTTGTGGCTTGCTCATCACTGAGAAGCTGCCTAAAAGAGAAACGTAAATTGCGGTACAAACGTTGACTATTAATATTTTGCAATCGAGCAAGGCCCGGCTCATGCATGGCTTGTGACCAAAAGCTTAACCAAGTCTTAGTTGCTGGGGTTGAGCGTTGTAACTCGGTAAAGTTGGCTTCCACTATCATCATCAACCTTTGCTTAGGTGTAAGCGACTTACCGCTCACTCTGACTAATAGCGCTTGTTTTAATTGTTCGAGTAAATGCCTCTGGGTGGCTTCAATTAAGCCCTGTTTGCCGCCAAAGTAATGACTGATGATCCCAGATGACATGCCCGCTAAACCGCTGATGGTATTGATGGTCGTATGATGCAATCCATGCATTGCTACAGATTCAAGCGTGGCCTCAATCAACTGCTTTTGCCTTAGGGATTTCATTTCTGGTCTGGCCATTGCTTGTCTCCTTGTTGGCATAAAACGTTAATTGAACGTTCAATTAACAACTATACTAATGATTAGTGTTGTAACTATCAAGGTTTTTTTGATCTGAGTCACATTGCCAACAAACCAAAATAGGCCTAGACGAAGCCTTAAAGCACAAACCATCGAGAGGTCAAGCAATGTAAAAGCCCCCGAAAAAAAATAGTTAGATGACTATCTAAAAATATAACGCTCATGTTAGATACCATAACTAACTTGATGTCTGTCCCCATCCAAGGTTGCGACTCACTACTAAGAAAAATTGTACCTAGCAATAGAAATGTTCTAAGGTCGAGTTTATTTGCGTTAAAAGTCAGAATATGTCTAGCTCAGAAAAGCTTAAGCAGCTTGAAGAAATCATCTTGCGTCTTGAAGCGGAAAATAAAGCGCTAAAATTAAACCTACAATTCACCCAAGAAAAGCTCCATGCAGCCTTAGATGGCACGGGACTATGCTTATGGGAGCAAGATATCCCTACGGGTAATCTCACTATACATAATCAGCAATGGGGTGATTTATTAGGCTTTACAATTGAAGAGCTACCCGCACATATAGATAGCTGGAAAGGCAACCTGCATCCCGATGATAAAGAATGGGTCATTGCTGCATTTGACGAACATGTGGCAGGTAAAACAGATATCTACCAAGCCGTGCACCGAATGATCCATAAAGACGGCAGCATAACTTGGGTATCTGATAGAGGCAGGATAACCAGCTACACCCCAGAAGGAAAACCACTGAAGATCATTGGTACCCATGTGGATATCACCCAAGAAAAGCGTTACGAGCAGTCTCTGGCTAAACTTGCTCATTACGATCCATTAACAGACTTACTTAATCGAGCCGCCATTGAACAAAGCTATCTCAGATTACAATCCCAAGCGCTTAATGGTTCATTATGTTTTATCGACCTCGATGGTTTAAAAGTCACCAATGATAAACACGGCCATCATATTGGTGATTTATTACTTATCCATGTCGCAAAAACCTTAACTCAATACAGCATTGAATTTGTGAGCCAGCATCAGGGAATAGATAGAAGCATTAAAATCGCGCGCTTAGGCGGTGACGAATTCGTACTGCTGATTGCCACTCAAGATCAACACTTACTAAAAGAATTTTGCCAAAGCTTGATTGACCATTATCAGCAAGCAATCAATCTTGAAGGCAAAAAAATCACCATAGGTCTTAGCATAGGCGTCTATCGTTTTACCGCCCAAGACAACTTCGCAACCTCATGTGAAATGGCCGATACCGCAATGTATTTTGTTAAAAAACGCGGTAAAAACAATATTGCCTTTTGGCAAGAATCTCTACAACTAGCCTAAGCGTTCACTTTTTATTCTATCAAACTCGCATTAATGACATCCTGTGCAATACTTTGTTAGCTAGATGTTAAACCAGCAAAAAGCTCAACCTAGGGTGTTCTAACTGTTATACCAAAGCCCATACTTGGATTAATTTGCAATTAAAGAATTAACTTTCCGTTCCCTAAACTAGCTTTCAGCGCTAGATACAGGCAAACGTTTAGGTTCCCCCCACGGAATGAATGAACCCTTAAGATGGACAAACTCGTACTTATCTATGGTGCTTAATCTATGAATTTACAAATTAAACAAAAGATGCTTTTAAGTTCAATGATCCCATTGGCTTTACTGGTAATGCTCTGTGTCATGGCTATCAACATGATGGGAAAAATCGAACAAGGGGTAGTACGCATTTATAGTGATAGAGTGGTGCCACTTGAAGATCTAAAAATCATTGGTGATGACTACGCGGTCTATGTGATTGATGCCATAAACAAAGCCAACGCCGGTGATTTTAGCGCTCAAGATGCTGCTAAAGCCCTGGAAGATGCCAAAAGCAATATTGATACGCGCTGGAAAAAATATATGGCGACTGAGCTCACAATGGATGAGTCTCGCTTAGCCAAAGAAGCCGATGCCATGTTTGGCCCTGCAAATAAACAAATAAACTTACTTATCAATAAGCTCGGGGGAATGGCAGGTAACATCAACGGCCAACTTAATGATGAGATTATTCCGTTATACCAAGTTATTGACCCTATAAGTGGTAAAATTGCCGAACTAGTGGCACTGCAAATACAAGTGGCAGGGGAAGAAAAGCAAGCCGTAAACGATGTCTACACCTCATCAATTAGCTTATTTATGCTCATCGCCGTCATTGCCATTGCAGCAAGTTTAGCGTTAAACATTTGGACTCGCAGAAGCGTCATGCAACCTGTGAACGATATTCTAGCGAAACTAAAGACTATAAAAAAAGAGTCTGATTTAACCCAAGTTTTCACCATTTACAACGATGATGAGCTCGGGCAAATATCAACAAACCTAACCGGCGTCATTGAACATTTAAGGGGGATTTTAGAATCAATATCAAGTGCTGCCTCAACCATCCACACTTCAGCCGAAAGCTTGAACAACTTCACCACTGAAACTAATGATCGCATGCATCAGCAGCAAGCTGAAACAGAGCAAACAGCAACAGCGATGAATCAAATGACGGCCACTGTCGCTGAAGTCGCCCAAAGCACCACTGCTGCGGCTGATTCAGCTAGAAATGCTGATGAACACGCCGCTAATGGCGACATCATAGTGCAGCAATCAATAAGTAGTATGTCGGTGCTGTCATCTCAAATTCAACAAACTGCCGAGGTGATTTCGCATTTATCTAATGACAGTCAAAATATCGGCCAAGTGTTAGATGTGATTAAGAGTATTGCCGAGCAAACCAACTTACTGGCACTCAATGCCGCCATTGAAGCAGCCAGAGCTGGTGAACAGGGACGCGGCTTTGCGGTGGTCGCAGATGAAGTGCGCACCTTAGCGAAACGCACTCAAGAATCCACCTTGCAGATTGAAACCATGATTGATGGACTGCAGCAAGGGGTAAAAAAAGCTGTTACTTCTATGCAAGCGGGCATAACCCAAGTGGATGAAGCTAATGAGAAAACCAATATGGCAGGTAAAGCACTGAAAGAAATTGTTAGCTCAGTGGACAGCATTACTGAACTTAATACCCATATTGCTACCGCAGCAGAAGAGCAGTCTAGTGTGGCTGAAAGTATTAACCGCAGCATTATTGCCATCAGTGATATCACCCAGCACTCCAGTCAAGCAGCCGGAGAGTTAAGCCACTCAGTAAATGAGCTGTCAAAGCTCGCCAACTCTATGCGCGATCAAGTAGGCATGTTTAAGCTACATTAATATTAAATTTAAGAGCCAAAAATAAAAATGGGAACCCACAGAGCTCCCATTTTTTACCCCGTTAAACTTACCATAAGGTAAAATTATAAGGCTGAAAATTGAGCTTTAAGCCACAACTCGGCCTGCTTTTCCCCCATTAACTCACCTAACGTTGGCCTTAGCCATAGGGCTAATTCTTGTTGACGCCAAAACATGTAATGAGGCAAAGACTGCACCGCGCCAGCGCCAAAAGTGCGCTGCACTAAACTGGAGTACTCGGCTAAAGTCGACTCGTCAAGCTGCATCAACTTGGGGTAGATAAAGGCTATAAAATTTGAATATTGTTCAAAATCTAACTGCAAACGTTCAGGCTGCTCACTTAACAAACTCAATAACTGAGGCGCACTCCAGTGGCTTAAATTAGCAATATCATTAATCAGCGCCATATTGCGCCTGTGATATTGTTGCCAAGCCAAATCTAACTTGCCTGTTTCCTTCAAACTGCGCCACAGGGTATAAACATCTGCAAGCCATTCATGCTGATAAGCGCTCAAATTTATGGGTAAGATACTGCCCTGCAAGGCAATGTTCTCCAAATGCCCCAACTCATGCCACAGGGTCAGTTGTGCTTGGTGCTCTAAAATAAGCGAATAATATTTGCCAGCAACACTGATGCTCGCCTGGCGTATTGAAATGATACTCGTACTTTTCTCGCTATTTTTTTTGGTAATTTTATCAATACTTTTGTGAGCACTGTCCTCAGTCACTTGCTGCTCAAGCGCCTGCACTAAAGATGGTGCTAACAGTATAATCCCTGCATGCTGACTTTCTTTGACCGACAGGACCATGGCCTCTTGCCGGCCTAAGACATTTTCAGCATACTCAGGGCTAAAGTCTAGCTGCGCTAATGCTGTAGAACTCAGCTGTTGCAGGCACTCATGCCAATGGCTGATGTCACAGATTAGGGCTTTTTTATCTGCAGCCGAAACCCATTGCCAACCTAGATTAGTGAGCCCTTGGTAATCAGACTCACTGGCCGCTAAGCGATTGACACTCAGCATCAGTAATACTATACAGATAACTGAGGTTAGCCTCATGGCGCCCTCACTAGATTTGCCAGCCCTAGCATTACAGCTATAACGCTTAATGATGAGTCTACTGCCTAGACATAATGTTTTGGATAATTGAGGTGGTAGACACTCCATCCTCAAAACCTAGCACTTCAACCTTGCCACCTGCAGCAATCACCTGCGCGCCGCCTGCAATATCTTCAACCTTATAATCGCCACCTTTAACCAAGGCATCAGGTAACAGGCGGGTAATGATCCTCTCTGGGGTATCTTCACTAAAAGGCACGACCCAATCAACTGAAGCCAGACCCGCTAACACAGCCATACGCCTGTCCACTTGGTTCACAGGGCGACCATCGCCTTTTAACCGCTTAACCGAGGCGTCACTATTAACTGCCACAACCAACCTATCACCCAAGGCTTTCGCTTGTTTTAAATAGCTCACATGGCCTGCGTGCAGGATATCGAAACAACCATTGGTCATCACCACTCGTTCACCACGAAGGCGAGCTTGCTCCATGGCATAAGCCAATTGATCTTCACTGACGACGCCAAAACCCGACTCCCCTTGATGAGAGGCCAAGGCACCAATTAATTCAATACGGCTCACCGTAGAAGTACCCAACTTACCGACCACAACCCCAGCTGCGGTATTTGCGATAGCACAGGCTTGAGCCAAAGTACTGCCAGCGCCTAATGAGGTTGCTAAAGCCGAAATCACCGTATCTCCAGCACCAGTGACATCATAAACTTCCCGTGCCACCGTGGGAATGTGCAGTTCAGGTTCATCAGCCGTGATAAGCGTCATGCCTTTTTCTGAGCGAGTCACCAACATGGCACCAAATTGATGGATGCTAATCAACTGCTGCGCTTTTTCAATTAAATCAGCTTCATCTTTAACTTCGCCAACGACTGCTTCAAACTCACTCATGTTAGGGGTGATTAAAGAGGCCCCATAATAACGTGCAAAATCGCTGCCTTTAGGGTCAACTAAGACTGTCACGCCCTTAGCCCGGGCTTTGGCAATAAACGCCCTTGGGTCCGCAATGGCGCCTTTAGCATAATCAGACAATACCAAAACATCGACGTTATCTAGCATAGCTTCACTTTGGGCAAATAAAGCTTGGCTGCTGGCCTCATCAAAAGATTCTTCAAAATCTAAGCGGATCAATTGCTGATTACGAGATAACACCCTTAACTTAGTGATGGTGGGTTTGTCGTTAACCGTTAACCATTGTGGCTCAACACCTAAGGTTTGCACCCCTAGTGTTAAGGCTTTAGCAGCCTCATCTTCACCAACCAGGCCAGCTAACTGAACTTGCCCACCTAATGTTGCAATATTTAACGCCACATTAGCCGCGCCGCCGGGTCTGTCTTCTATCTGATTAATCTTAACAACGGGCACGGGCGCTTCGGGAGAAATTCGCCCTGTGGGCCCTACCCAGTACCTGTCTAACATCACATCGCCAAGGACCAAAATACGGGCTTTTTCAAACGCAGGGAGGGTAACCTTCATAGTGCCATCATTCTCGAGTAAAAAATTAACCATGATTGTACCTAACTTTTTAATAAATTAAGTTAGAATAAGCGCTAATTTAGATAAAAAGGCGTGTTAGCTGTGGTCGAAAAAGCCAAATTCTCTGCTCATTTGCTCCATCCCAAATATTGGCTATTATGGTTTGGTGTCGCACTTATGCGCACCACCCAAGTCTTGCCATTGCGCTGGCAAATGAAACTGGGCGCCGGACTTGGCCGTTTTGTCATGAGAGTTGCGGGTAGTCGTACCCGCACTGCAAAGCGCAATATCAGTTTATGCTTTCCAGAAATGAGCGCACAAGAGCAGCAAACATTGTTAGTGCAGAATTTTGAAGAAACAGGCAAAGCCCTGTTTGACACTATTAATGCTTGGTGGTGGTCAGATAGCAAAGTGCAAGATCATATGCAAATGGCAGGTACTGAACACATAAGCAATACACTCGAAGCGGGCCATGGAGTGATCCTATTTGCAGTGCATTGCTTACCCCTTGAGATGGGTGCAAGAGTGTTTGGACAATTCAATCCTAGTATTGGAGTTTACCGCCCTCATAACAACCGCTTAATGGAATATTTGCAAGTCAAAGGACGTTTGCGCTCAAACAAAGGCTTAGTATCAAAACGGGATATACGTCAAATGGTACGCAGCCTTAGAACCCCTGATGCTGTCTGGTATACCGCAGATCAGGACTTTGGCCGCTCAAGCGCGGTCTTTATTCCCTTTTTTGCCGTGCCCGATGCTGCAACCATTACAGGGGCCACCACTTTAGCCAAATTAGGTAAAGCCAAAGTATTACCGTTTTTTGTTGAACGCAATCAAGATGACTCAGGCTATCGCATTGAAGTTATGCCAGCACTTGAAGATTTTCCAGGTGTTGATGAAGTTAGTGATGCCTTGCGGGGCAACAAGATAATAGAGCAACTTATTAATAAAAATCGTCACCAATACATGTGGCTACATCGACGCTTCAAGACTCGTCCCGATGAAAATGGCCCATCTCTCTATTAGTTGCACTAAAGGTCAAAAACACGATTGGTAAATTTATCGCATTTAAGTGCTTTGCAACTCAAATTTCGGTTGAATTTTTAAACTAAATGAGAGAGGATGCGGCCTTTAATTGTCTGGCTTAACACCTTGTTTCACCAGACTGAAAATCTCTGTTTTAGGAACATTATCAGCTTATGATTAATCCGTTTCGCTCTGCCCTAATCCTTGTTTCGGCACTTTTTATGAGCTCTGCTGTAGCTGTCGAATACCCATTACCTGCTAAAGGCAGTAATTTAGTGGGTGAAAATCAGTATTACGTGGTTCCCGATGGCAAGTTGACCTTAGAGTCTATCGCAGCCAAATTCCAACTTGGGCTTAGCAACCTACTTGAAGCAAACCCAGGTGTTGATCCTTTCCTGCCTAAACCTGGCAGTACTTTGATTATCCCGCAGCAGTTAATTCTACCTAATGCACCTCGCGAAGGCATAGTCATTAACGTGGCAGAAATGCGCCTGTATTATTATCCTAAAGGTAAAAATATTGTTGAAGTTTTGCCCATTGGTATTGGCCAAATTGGTAAAGATACTCCTGAAAAATGGGTCACGACAGTGCAGCGCAAGCGCGCAAATCCAACCTGGACACCTACGCCGCGTATTCGTAAAGAGTACCTAGCTAAAGGCGAAGTGCTTCCTGCCGTTTGGCCTGCGGGCCCTGATAACCCAATGGGGTTATTTGCGCTTTACATCGGTAACTTGTATGCCATTCATGGTACCAATGCCACATTCGGTATTGGTTTGCGTATCAGCCAAGGCTGTATTCGCTTACGTGATGAAGATATTGAACATTTATTTAATAGCGTACCTGTTGGCACCCGCGTGGAATTCACTAACCAGCCGATCAAAGCCAGTGAAGAGCCTGATGGTAACCGTTACCTAGAAGTGCACCAGCCACTGTCTCGCACCATGGCTGAATACGAGTCAGTAGAGCCAGTAGTGCTGAGTATGCACAGAGATATTGCCAGATTTGTTGCTAATGCAGAAACCGACTCTTTCGTATTAAAACGTTTACTTGAGCAACGTAACGGTATCCCAACTCGTATTAATCAATAATTTGGATACTTGATCTTCCAGTCTCTGTGAAGTCAATGTAAAAAAGCCTCAAACTGATAAGTGTTGAGGCTTTTTTATTGTCAAAGCTGAAAATAAGTGTTTTATTCTGAGAGATTAGCTCGCAAGATTTAGCGCATTTAGGCTGCTGTCGCTGGTTTTAGGTTTGCTGGATAACTTCGACTTAGTTTCATGGGCTACTGTCACTAATGCCTCTTCTAGGGTTTGGGTTATATCTACGCCCTTTTCCACTAAAGATTCTTGGGCCACTTCTTGGCTTATTGCTGAGGTACGAGTACCGATAAACTGACCACCATCGTAAATTTCCATTTGCTGGCAAGCCAGTGAGCCATCAACAACACCAGAGCTGACAATAATCAATTTATCACAAAAAACACGCCCTTTAACTACGCCACATACTTTGAGTTCTTTGCAATAAATATCACCTTCAATCACACCTGAAAGCTCCACTTTCACATGACTTGTAGACCTTAACACGCCCTGTAATTGACCAGCAATTAACGCGCCGCCCTGTAACTTAATCTCACCTTGCAATTGGGCATCTACGCCAATGTAAGTGACATCTGCAGCTTTGCTATGCTCGCGAGAGAAATACTTCGTTAACCCTGAATTTGTAGCCATAGTCCAATCATTCGCCTTTATTTACTTACCAATACCTACTCAAAGCGACCTTGATATTTAGAAAATGAAATCAACAATGAATTTGTTTAGCTTAAGGCCTAGTTAAGGGTGCTGATATTTTAAGCATCCCTTTCCACAAATCTCAGTTTATGACAGCGACTCGGGTTCCTTTTCAAATACTTTTTGGTCATACTGCCTGCACTTACTTTTGCTTGGATATCACTCTGTGAATATGTCATCTGTAGATTTAACGTCAACCCTTAAAGATCTGAATTGCCGTAGTAATTTCAACATTCAAAATGTTACTGAATACATGCTGCCACACACCAAAGAAGCCTTTTATGTCCACCAGCAGAGCCAGCGTACCCGATTAATCATCCGCCCTGCTTTTGAAATTTTTTCAGCAGAATTATGCCTAATTGACGGAGTCCACAGTGAGTATGAGTATTACCATAATAACCAAATGACCCGTTTTCCCAAACGACAACATAAAGGAGTCGAGCCGGTACATTATGGCTTAGCATTCTCTTTTGATGACGCCAAAGCATTAAGCTCGTTTATCGAAAAACTCATTTCTATAGTGAATGGGTAGTTTGCTTCAGTACAAACTACTCCTCAAGTATGAGTTAACTCCATAAAATTTATACTAGACTCAATGGACATGCATTAAGTCACTAAAGGATTATTATACTGTTTTGCGAATTCTATCTATTCTGCTTGCAAGCTTATTGAGCTTTACCGCCCATGCTGATGAACTGAACATGGCATTTGGAGAGTCTATTCCTCCTTTTTCATTTCCTGATTCACATTCTGGGATTGAAATAGAAATCATCAGCGCAGCCTTGGCTGTCCATGGCCACAGTATTAATCCCAGTTATTTGCCCTTGGCACGAGTACCTTTTGGCTTTAAACAAGGTGAATTTGATGCAGCTATGACAGACTTAGGCCAAGATATGCAAGCCTTAGGTGCTTATTATGGCGATCCTGCTGTGCTCTACGACAATGTATTTATTAGCCTTGCTGAGCGTAAATTGGAGATTAAAGCCCCAGAGGATCTCCAAGGTCTTAGCATAGTGTCATTTCAAGGAGCCTATAAGCGCTATCCTGAATGGCTGATGACAGGTAAATTGAATGGTTTGTACACTGAGAATTTCAGACAAGAAAATCAAGTGTTGTTGTTAGAGAGAGGGCATTTCGACTTAGCACTCAGTGATATCAATATTTTTAAATATCATCAAATTCAAGTTCACCAAAATCTGGGCACACCACTAAAAACAGTAAAATTTCATCACTTTGTCAGACTAGATCCCAATGATTATCGCCCAGTATTTTGGAAAAAAAATATTCGTGATGACTTTAATGATGGACTCAAAAAGATAAAAAAAACCGGTGAATATCAAGCGATTTACGATAGGTACTTAATCGCCCCCATGACAGCCTTAGAAACCATAAATAACACCACCTTAGAGACAAAAGTAGTAGATTAATTGCTAAGCTTTTCTTATACAGGCACAATCAGCATCATTTAATACTGCCAATAGATAACAAACTCATGCCTGATATCGTCATCGCCTTTTTTGCTCTTGGATTACTCGCTGGACTGATTAAATCTGATCTAAAAGTCCCCAAAGCCACTTATGAGACCCTATCTATCCTACTGATGCTGACCTTAGGTTTAAAAGGCGGCATGGCGCTTCACGGTCAGACTCACACACTAAACTATCTAGAGTTATTGGCAATTATCGCCATGGGATTGATTATCCCTCTAAGTTTATATCCGCTGTTGACGAAAGTGATTAAATTGCATCGCACCGATGCTATTAGTGTGGCAGCCCATTACGGCTCAGTCAGCGCGGGCACCTTCGCAGTTGTCATGGCCATGGTTGAAGTCTCAGATTTACCCCTAAAACCTGAAACCACTCTTTATTTAGTGTTACTCGAGCTACCTGCAATTATTGTCATGTTGTGGCTTTACCGCCATTTACAGGCGAAAGACAGCACGGATGTAGGAAGTTCATCCAATTCAAGCGTACTCCATGAGGCCATGACCAGCCGCGGCGTTGTCTTGCTTTGTGGAGGAGTATTAATTGGTTGGATATATGGCACTGATGGTATGGCGCCACTGACTCCTATGTTATTGGGCGGTTTTAAAACTTTATTAGCATTATTTCTATTAGAAATGGGGATTACAACAGCAAAAGTGTGCTTCCCACTGCCTTATAAACAATGGCGCTTATTGATATTTGCAGCTGTAGCCCCTTTTATTTTGGCCTGGGTTGGGATCTTAGCGGGCCTATGGCTTGAATTACCTCAAGGTAGCACTTTAGTATTGGCTGGGCTCAGTGCCAGCGCTTCTTACATCGCCGCCCCTGCCGCCATTAAGGCCGCGATTCCCGATGCCAATATTGGCCTTGCTATGCTGGCATCTCTTGGGATCACTTTCCCAGTTAACGTATTAATTGGCTTACCTTTGTACCAAAACTGGATAGCACAATTATATTAAGCCTTGAGCAACTCTTGATACAACTCAAGTATCGGCTCAGTTTTATGGATCACGCTAGCCAATGCCAATACGCCTTTGGCATGTTGTAAGGTTAATCTGTGGTTTTCATCTCTGAGCCAACAATAGGTCTGGGTTAACAGTTGAGCCTGCATCACAGGTAATAAACCCAGATCTGCCAGCACCTCAAAAATTCTCACGTTATCAGACCATAAGGTTAAATCTTCATACTCATTAGCGTGAGCAAGTACCAGGTATTGACCAATAAACTCAATGTCAGCAATACCGCCTGGGCTTTGTTTTAAGTCAAATTCATCAGTGCGAATTTTAAGCAGATGATCGCGCATCTTAGTGCGCATATCCCGCACCGCTTTTGCAAGCTCAGCCTGCTCTCGGGGCATCTTAAGCACTGCTGCACGAATATCATTAAAACGCGCCGCCATACTTCCTGAGCCAAACACAAATCGTGAACGCACTAAGGCTTGATGCTCCCAGATCCAAGCTTCTGTCTGTAAGTATTGATAAAAACCTTCTATATCACTCACAAGTAGCCCAGATTCACCAGAAGGTCGCAGTCGCATATCCACTTCATAAAGCTCGCCCGAGGTGGTACGGGTTGCAAACAGGTGGACTATTCGCTGGGCTAATTTAAGGTAGAACAGCTTAGCTTCGATGGAGCGATCGCCATCTGTAATTCCAAATAGATCGTTTTGATGCAAGAAAACCAAATCAAGATCTGAGCCATAACCTAGCTCAATACCGCCCAATTTACCGTAGCCAATAATGGCAAAACCCATGTTATCTATACTGGTGCCAGCAGGGACTCCATGGCGGCTAGCCACCTGATGCCAAGCTTGATGTACCACTTGCTCTATGATGGCTTCAGCTAAAAAGGTTAAGTGGTCACTCACCTGCATCACAGGTAAGACACCTGTGACATCGGCCGCGGCAATTTTTAACTGCTGCGATAATTTAAACTGCCGCAATGCTTCCATCTGCTGCTCCATGTCATCTTCTGGCACTCGCAGTAAATACTGACGTAACTCACTAGGATAATCGTCGATAGAAGTGGTGTCGTAAAGCTGAGAGGGATCAATAAGCTCATCCAGCAACATAGGAAAATTAGCTAATTCTTTAGCCACCCAAGGGCTAGCGCAGCACAGGCTCACCAGTTGCTGACGCGCACCGGGGTTTTCACACAATAGTTCAAGATAAGTGGTGCGTGTGAGGATTTGATCTAGCACCTGCATTACAGACTTGAATGCTTGACTTGGTTTCATCATCCCGGTGAGTTCATCCAATAACCTTGGCATAAGTTTATCTAAGGTTTCCCTGCCTCTTGGCCCTATGGTGCGCTTAGCCACCACGGCGCGCCAATGGCTGAGTAACGGCCAAAGTTCATCATCTTCTATTTGCTGTTCATCAAGTAACGCCTGTGCATGGTCGTCTTGTTGAATATTCCACAGCTGTGAAGTCCAATGCTCACTTTGTTCTTGGCTATCCATACCGCCCACAGTGGCATTAAAATGCTGATGAATTAATCCCATGGCTTTTTCAATATGGGTACGTAAATCAGACTCATTTACCCTGTCTAAGCCATAACAAAGCCGCTGCCAATCTAATCCACGATTTGGCAAGGTTTGGGTTTGCTTATCATCTATGGCTTGCAGCAGATTTTCCACTCGGCGCAGTAACACATAACTGTGCTTTAGCTCATCAACTGCCAAGTACTCCAACTGGCCTAAGCTGTACAGCACATCTATGGCACCAAATAGGCTCTGTTGTCTAAGAGCTGGCTCGCGGCCGCCACGAATAAGCTGAAAACTCTGCACCACGAATTCCACTTCACGAATACCGCCGGCGCCTAATTTAATGTTATCAGTCAATTGACGACGACGGACTTCTTGAGCGATCAATTGCTTCATTCTGCGCAATGAATCAATAGCAGAAAAGTCAATGTAGCGGCGATAAATAAAAGGCTTGAGTAAAGCATGCAGCTCATCGCTGTAGCCATTCCAAGGGCCTAAAGCGCGAGCCTTAACCATGGCATAGCGCTCCCAGTCACGGCCTTGCTCTTGATAATAATCTTCAAGCCCGCTAAAGCTCACCACCAAAGGGCCGCTCTCGCCGTAAGGCCGAAGGCGCATATCAACCCTAAATACAAAGCCATCGACAGTGAGTTGATTAAGTAAATTAATCAATCGCTGCCCCATACGAATAAAAAACTCTTGGTTGGTTTGTGAGCGCCGTGCCCCTACGGTTTCACCGTGCTCAGGGAAGGTAAAAATCAAATCTATGTCAGAGGAGAAATTAAGCTCTCGCCCGCCCAGTTTCCCCATACCTAAAATAAGCAAAGGTTGTGGCCGACCTTCGCTATCACTGGGCGTGCCGTATTGCATGCACATTTGCCTATAAAGCCAATCACGCCCGGCAATCACTAATGCTTCCGCCAGCGCCGATAAATCTAATAATGAAGCCTCTAGACTGCTGTAATTCATGAAATCACGCCATGCCAAGCGCACCATGTGTAGATTTCTAAACTCTCTTAGTACTTTTTTAGCTTGTTCATCATCGGTGGCAGCCGCTAATAATTTGTGCAGCTGGTGATCAAAGGCCTGCCTATCGACTTCTTCTAATAGCCCTTGTTCAAACAAGATCAGAATCCAGTCGGGGTGACGGCATAATTGCTGCGCGATATAATCACTCAAACCCAGTACTGTTTTCAGCTCATCTTGCTGCGCTGTACTCAGCTGATTTTGCGCCTCAGGCCAAACTTGAATAAGCGCAGTCCAATATTGCACCGATGTCTGTGCCAAAGTGGCCGGATAAACTTTGTGGCTCTGACTGGGTACAGGCATAATATTCCTTAACAAATTAGCGGTCGACATATTATGTCGCGAGTGTTATATAACTAGATACAAAGAATAAAGTTCTAAAGCTGCATCAAGATTACTATAAGCTATGCACCAGTCATATCGAATTTGTAGCTGAAACCAACCCAATTTGGAGAAAACATGAGCGGCATGCTTCCCCGCATCCTCGGTATCTTGTCTGTTATCATCTCTAGCTTAGTATTAACTGGCTGTGGCGACGATAGGCCAGAACAAATCGAGCAGTATCAACAGCTCAGCCAACAGCGCTTGAGCCAACTTGCCACCATGCTTGATAATAAGCAGTTAAGAAACGCTAACTTACTGAGTCAGTACGCCCAGATTTTAGCTAAAAACAAGCCAGATCTCAGGCCATTAATCGAGGAGCTAGAAAAAGATGCTGGGACCCAAGGCCCTATGTATCAATCCCTTGTGCGGCGCCTTCAAGAATTAAAGACTAGCGCCAATTTTATCGATGTCGACCAGCAACTCAATGAAGCACAAAATCTATATCAAGCCTTAGACCCAAGCTTGTATAACGATTTATTATCAGATCCTGTCAATGTGATTGCCGATATGTCCAATGGTGCCTTAGCCCGCGTTAACTCCATCAGCAAAGAAGCCTCAGTGCTTGCCAATGGCGGCGAAGATTTTGGCCCTGGCAGTCAACTTGTGGGTAATCCTGGCTATGGCAGCTGGCAAACCAACAGCAGCGGCACCTCATTCTGGGCTTGGTATGGCATGTACGCCATGTTTTCTAATGTGTTTAATCGCCCCATTGGCTATGATCGCTGGTCTAGTCGTCGTGGTTACAGCTACTACAATGATGTCGGCCGCTACCGTTACACCTCCCCTAAACAAGCAACGAGTCAAAATAGCACCTTTGAACGTGAGAAAAAGCGCTTTAGCTCTCAAGGCAAGCGCTTTCAAAGCCCCTACGCTAAGACTCGCACCGGAGCCACTAGCCTATCTAAGCAAAGCAGCTCAGCCCCAGCGGCAAGTACCGCCGGTAATCGCAGTAAGTTTCGCTCAAATTATTCTAAAGACAGTAGTTTTCGCAATTCCAGCAGCCGAACTAGTCGCGGCGTGAGTCGAGGAAAATAAGGAACCATGATGACATTATTTCAAGACCTAGGCTTAACCCAAGAGCTGATGAGTATTCTCGCTATAGATTTAACCATAGCCGTGGTGCTGCTCACCTTAATGCGTTATCTGCAAGGCTGGAGCGTAAAAGTGAACAGTAGCGCCGAACTTGCTGAGCGCGACAACTTCGCCTTTGGCATAAGCACAGCGGGCGCCATTGCAGCTCTGGGCATTGTGCTCACAGGCGCCATCACAGGGGAAGCTGCAAGCTCCTTGGCAACAGAAGCCATAGGCATGACAAGTTACGGCCTGTTTGGTTTAATTCTGATTAAACTGGGGCGCTTCTTACATGACAAGATAGCCCTAAATGAATTTGATAAAAACGCAGAAATCCTCAAGGGCAATGTCTCAGTTGCAGTGGTTGATGCCTCGGTCGCGATTGCGACAGCTATCATCATACGCTCAGTATTGATGTGGGCTGAAGACATCACTCTAGATACCTTTATCGCCATTTTTAGTGCTTTTATCGTATCGCAGTTTATCTTAGTGCTGTTGACCCGTATGCGCGAAAACCGTTATGCCAAACGCAATCAAGACGCTTCAATGCAACAAGCCTTTGTTGGCGGGCAAACCGCTCTTGCCATACGTCATAGCGGTTACTTGATTGCGATGGCATTAAGCTTTAACGCCGCCAGTCACTTCATTATTTACGACCCCACAGCCTACCTTGCTAACATTATAGGTTGGACTGCATTTTCACTTATCATGTTGATTGTACTATCTTTACTGATAACCTTAGTGAAAGCCTTAGTGCTTGCTCGCATCAATTTGGCCCAAGAAGTCGAGCAGCAACACAATATTGGTATTGCCGCAGTAGAAATGGCCATTAGCATTGCCATAGCGTTAATTCTCACCGCACTAATGGCGTAAAATCAGATATGGCGTTAGGGTTAAAAACCAATAAAACCACAGGTGTTTCATGGCTAGATGATGCGCTGCTATTAGGCATAATGGCGTCTTTAGCAGCCTGCGGTTTGATCTATGAGTATCTGCTTTCTCATTATGCTGGGCGTATTTTAGGGGCGCTGGAAGCCGCGATTTACACCATGATTGGCTTGATGATCGTATCCATGGGCTTTGGGGCATTCGCAGCCCGCAAAATCCGTTGTGCTTTCACAGGCTTTGTAGTGCTTGAGCTACTCGTCGCCTTGTGTGGCTCCCTTGCCATCATAATCACAGCTGCAGTCATAGGCTTTGGGCAACAATTTCCTTTGATGCTGGCCAATACCTTAGGCCTGCCCGCCGATCACCTCCCCGATGGCGGCTTTATTGCCAAACTGCAAAATCTGAGCGAGTACTTACCCTACTTATGGGGACTTATTCTGGGCTTAATGATTGGCATGGAAATCCCCTTAATTGCTAGGGTGCGTCAATCTTTATCAGAGGCACATTTGCTCCACAATGCCGGCACCATTTATGGCGCAGATTACTTAGGCGCAGGTATTGGCGCCGCCATCTGGGTCGCATTTATGCTGGCCATAGATATTCAATTGGCAGCAGCCCTCACCGCCAGTGTTAACTTACTTGCGGGCCTAGTGTTTATTTGGCGTTTTTGGGATCAAATTATTAGAGTTAAACTCTTACTGGCGCTGCATTTTGTGGTGGGACTCATCTTAATCCTGCTGGCCTGGCAAGGGCCAAGTTGGGAGCAAGACTTTAATAACTTACTCTACAAAGACAAGGTCGTTTACGCTAAAGCCACCCGTTTCCAGCAGCTCAATATTACTGAGCGGCTACGAGGCCAAGGCTTACCGCCAGTATATTCGCTGTACATTAATGGCCGGCTGCAATTTTCCAGTAGCGATGAACACATCTACCACAGCTTTTTAGTCCACCCAACACTCGCCGCCAGCGCACGGCAGCAAAAGGTACTTATTATCGGCGGCGGCGATGGCCTAGGCTTGAAACAAGTGCTTAAGTGGCAACCTGAACAAGTCGTCTTGATGGATTTAGATAAAGACTTGGTCCAGCTGTTTAAACAAGCCCCTGAGGACATGCCTGAGGCCCTAGCCCGTGAACTTAAGCGACTTAATGGCGATGCCCTAAATGATCCTAGGGTTGAAATTATGTTCGATGATGCCTTTAATGGGGTCGATAAACTCATCGCTAAAGAATTAAGCTTCGATAGCATCATTGTCGATTTGCCCGATCCAAGTCACCCTGATTTAAACAAGCTATATTCTGACTTTTTCTATCGAAAACTCAACGAACTATTAAGCGCAGATGGTGCGATTACCGTGCAATCCACCTCCCCCTATCATGCACCTAATGCCTTTATTTCTGTGGGTAAAACCTTGGCATCAGCCGGTTTTAAGGTAGAACAGTATCATCACAATGTACCCAGTTTTGGCGAGTGGGGCTGGTCAATGGCGACGAAATCTGGCGACAGCCCTAAGCAACGTTTAGCAAAAAAACTTCACTTACCGGCTGATGAAACTTGGCTAACTTCAGGGTTGATCTTGGGGGCTTTTGAATTCCCCGGGGATTTTTACCGTGAAAAAGCTAAGATAAAAACAAATAAACTCAATTCATTACAGCTTTATCAGTACCATTTAGCTGACTGGTCAGAGAATCGATAAACGCTTTATTGAGTTGATTAAAATTATCAAAAAATAGCGCTTGACATATTATGTCCTGATGCTATCTTAACTCACAGACATAATATGTCATAAGGACAACTATGAACATACATAAAATAGCCAGCCACCTAAATGGCCTTGGCGATCTGAGCCAGACTGGGTTTCAATTTGATTGTTACCCTATCGATGGTGATGTTGAAGTATTACAAGTTAATATTGTTGGCCGTGAAGAGATCCCTGTATTTGTTTCTGTCACTGACAACCAAGTGTTATGCATAAGTTATCTGTGGGGTGAGGATGAAGTTAATCAAACTCGCCGCGCACAAATGTTTGAAACCATGTTAGAGCTGAATATTCCAATGCCTTTATCATCATTCGCCAAGATTGATGACAAATACGTGGTCTATGGTGCCTTATCGGTACAATCTAGCATGGAAGAAATTGAACAAGAACTGGCGGTATTGTCGGATAACTGTTTAGAAGTTATCGATGAACTTGCCGAATTTTTGAATTAAGGAGCCACACTATGGGTATTTTAAATAAGATTCTAACTGCGTTTCGCGGTGGTGCAACCGAAGTTGGCCAGACAATCGTTGACGCTAATTCAACTCGCATTTTTGAACAAGAAATTCGTGATGCCGAGAAACATTTAACCAAGGCAAAACGTGAACTCACCGACGTGATGGCCAAAGAAATGCAAGCCAGTCGTGAAGTTGATCGCTTAAAGCGCAGCATTGCAGAACATGAAGGCTACGTGACTCAAGCCCTAGAGAAAGGCAATGAAGCCTTAGCCGTTGAAGTGGCTGAAAAGATTGCCCAGCAAGACCAAGAGTTATCTGAGCAGCAAAGTGCTAATGAGAGCTTCTCAGCCCATGCACTGCGCCTGAAAGATTTAGTGAAAAAGACCGAGCGTCAGTTATCAGACTATCAACGCCAGCTCAGCATGGTCAAGACCACCGAAAGCGTGCAAAGAGCGACTGCAACCATTACTGACTCATTCGCATCAAGCAACTCAAAGCTGCTTAATGCTAAAGATTCACTGGAGCGTATCAAGGCACGTCAGCAGCAATTTGATGACCGCCTAAAAGCCTCTGAAACCTTAGCGGAGGAAAACAGCGACAAGTCATTGCACGCTAAGTTAGCCGAAGCCGGTATTGGTGAACAAAAATCCAGTGCTAATGCCGTGTTAGATCGCATTAAAGCCCGTAAAGGTTAATGGATTATGGGATTTCTAAACAGCCTATTTGGCAAGAAAGAAGCCCCGACGCGTCAACTCGACCATCCAACAAAGCTCATCAAGGGTGACATGATTACCCTTGATGACAGCTTTGCTTTGCCGCCGCAACTTAAAGGGCAGCAATTAAGAGTCGAGGCCGTGCACACCTATGAATATGAACGTAGCCAAAATTGTGAGTTCTTACTTCGTGGTCACAGCGGTGACGCCATTTTCCTTACTTATGTAGAAGAAGATGACAGCTATTTAAGCTTATCTATCAAGGTAAATGCAGCGCAAGTTGAGACCTTGTTCGATATGGCAGAATTTGAGCAAATATTCGAAGAACCTGGCCAAGCTAAACTAACCACTCAGCCACTGGCAGATACGCTCGATGATGAATTCGGTAAATGGCTTGGGGAAGATTATCATCAAGTTGAATTTGCCGGTTTTGGTTATTTTCACAGGCAGGACTATCGCGGCCAGAAACCACCTCAAGATCAACAAGGCGAAGCTTTTGAAAGCTACAGCCTAGTGACTGGTGAGGATAGCCACGCTATCGATATCGAGGTTTATGAAGGCGGCGAGACCGAGGTGATGCTCACCTTATATCGACCCCTAACAGATATCAGACAATATTGGCCGGTAAGCTAAGCTGGCGTAGCAATAGGAGCCAAGGATCCTTATGACCAAAGGGAAAACCTTACCCGAGAAGTGGCTTAACAACCAAGCGGCAGCAAAAGCAACTCAAGTGGCGTTTGACTTGGATGAGAAGTTTCAGTACTCCATTCGCAAAGCCGCCTTAGATGCTGGCGTTAGCCCTTCAGATCAGATTCGAACTATTTTAGGTTTAAGCCTGGCTAAAAGACCAAAACGGCCTCGGCTTACTGTGTCACTGAGCCCTGAAGATTATGCTCAGCTAGCTATTAAATACGGCCTTGATTCCCAATCACAATTAGAGATCAAGAAACGGGTATTAGATGATTTAGTTCATTTTGTAGACACAGAATAATTTCCAACAGCACGCAACTTCCACCCTTGGTTGCGTGCTTTTTTGTTTTTTAATACTTATAAAACAATCCCATTCAAAACTAGATAAACTTGCCTGTGCTGTGCTCAGCTTGCTATTGTCTAATAAATTCGTAGCCTTAAGAGTCAAGGCTTGCTCATTACAATTAACTGCCAAGCATGGCTGTTCAATTATGTCGGAGGATAAAAGCCGTGTTAGATAAAAAAACTTCCGCACTTAAAAGCATCAATGTGTTGCACCCGTTTCAACTCGCTATGATGGTGTTATCTTTCGTGTCAGTGGCCTTAGTCCTCGCCATTGCTTTTGGTGAGTTTGACAAAGAAACCCAACGCTTACTGCTATTTATCGACACTGGAATTTGTATCATATTTCTTAGCCAGTTTTTCTGGGGCTTAGCAAAATCCAGAGATAGAAAATACTTTCTTAGGCATCATTGGATTGATTTTGTTGCCAGCATTCCCGCTATTGAAGCCTTGCGCATTGCCCGAGTATTTCAAATTCTACGAGTTATTCGTCTTATTAGCATGAGTCGCTCAGTATTACTACCATTGCTCAAGCAGCGCAGGCAAACCACTTTGGCAAGCCTACTGGTCGCCATGGTACTTATTTTAACCTTATCTTCTGTGGTGATTTTACTTGTGGAATCAGGCACCCCTGGTGCTAACATTCACACTGCGGAGCAAGCCCTGTGGTGGGCCTTAGTGACTATCTCTACCGTAGGCTACGGTGATTATTTTCCAACAACCACACTAGGGCATGTGATTGGCGCCTTAGTGATAGTCAGTGGCGTGAGTTTTTTCGGGGTGATTTCAGGCTATATGGCCTCAGTGTTTATCACCCCTGAGGACAATGAACGTCATGAGGCTCACCAAGAAAATATTAAATCAGATCTAGATAGAGCCCTGCTCAGAATGGAAGAAAATCAGCAAAAAATGGAGCAAAACCAAGCGCAAATGCTCAATGAAATAGCCAGTTTACGTCAAGCTCTACTCACAAAAGAGCCACCAAAAAATAATTAATGCATTGATAATAAAAACCTTAATCCCGCAATAGATTAACTAAAGCTAGCTGCGCTTGCCCATAGGCTAAGCTATGCCACTGCTGAATTAAACGTCCTTGACGATTTAACTCTAAGATTAACAAGGTCCAACAGGGCATGATGTTTAACGCCTGCCAACCCAGCGGCTCAAGGCTACTATCTATATAGCTTAAATTTGATTTAAATCTCGACCATAACTCAGCTTCAGTGGCGATATCAGCCGCAGCACTTAACAGCCCATCGAGAACCTGCCAATTTTCAAGGGCAAGCCCTATCGCGGCGGTACGTTCCTCTTTCTCACAACTTGAAGCTAATACAGGCAAAGGTTTAAGGTCCGCTACACTTGCCAAGGCTGAATTTCCACCTAAACGATAACCTCTCTGAGCCTTACTGGCTTTGCCTAACCTTACCGCTATTTTTAGTGCAATATCAGCGGCTAAACTCAATAATGACGCTTCTTCGCCATTTTGTAATTCAAGCTCTAATTCACATAAGGACTCATGGTTTGAGCCTGCAATAATGTCACCTTGATCCAATGCCACTTCAATTTGACTGACGCCTTGTTTAGCAATCCAGATATTACGTTTAAAATTGGTTTCAAATAAGCAATAAAGTTCTTCTTGAAGCTTAGCGAATTGAGTATTTTTAGGCCAAATTTCCACAGGAAATAGACTTAAATCTGGCACATCACCGATACACCGGGCGTTGTATTCAGGCCGAGAGTGGATCCCACCAGCCACTTGACCGGCAGTTTTAATGGTTTGCTCTTTGGTATTATTTTCGAAGCTTCTTATTCTTAATCCCATGTCCCAATGGCGTAATTGCAACGCTTTGGTATCGAAATAGGCATTTTTTAATAATTTAGTTTGTTTTGGCACAAGCCCGTCAAGACTATCTAATATTTTTACTAATAAATCATAATCTTGAGCCTTAAAAAACAGTTTAAGCTCTACTTCTTTAGTCATTTATTCTTGCTCACTTCGTCATCAAACGTTCACCAATGCGTCATAATTAAGTCATAATGTCACATTGCTGTAATAAAAATCCCTTAGGATAGCCCGACTCAGTTCATATATACTGAGTCGCAATAACTGTAGATTATATCGAAAACACAGTTTCATTACGTGGACGCTTGGGTTAACATGCGCCCGCTTTTCCAAATCTGGAATCATTAAATAGGTAACGGCTATGCCAGTAAACTCTATTTTAGGTGTGTTTGCAAAATCACCTCTTAAGCCTTTAGAACAGCATATAGACAAGGTGCACGAATGTGCGTCTCTACTTGTCCCTTTCTTCGCAGCGACCACCTCAGGTGACTGGGATGAAGCGATAAGAATACGTAAGCAAATTAGCTTGCTTGAGAAAGAAGCTGATTCTTTAAAGCGTGAAATTCGCCTTACACTTCCAGGCGGATTATTTATGCCTGTTGAACGTACTGACTTGCTTGAGTTATTGACTCAACAAGACAAAATTGCCAACAAAGCTAAAGATATTTCAGGTCGTATTATTGGCCGCCAACTTGTATTACCCGAAGCTGTTCAAGAACCGTTCAATGCATATTTGCAACGTTGTTTAGATGCAGTGTCTCTCGCCAAAAAAGCCATTAATGAACTCGATGATTTGCTAGAAGCAGGTTTCCGTGGTCGTGAAGTGCAATTGGTGGAAAAAATGATCAATGAACTTGATCTCATCGAAGAAGACTCGGATGACTTGCAGATCCAGGTGCGTCGCAAGCTGTATAGCGAAGAAGCCGGCCTGAATCCTGTCGATGTGATGTTCATGTATAAAATTATCGAATGGGTTGGGGGTTTAGCAGATCTTGCTGAGCGTGTAGGTTCCCGCCTAGAGCTAATGCTAGCTCGTAACTAATCACAAAGTTATCAAGGATACAAAATGGTTGATGTACTAGTCGCCAACGGCCCTATGCTTATTGCACTTGCGGCAGCGTTTGGATTTTTAATGGCATGGGGTATTGGTGCAAACGATGTTGCCAACGCCATGGGAACCTCAGTCGGTTCTAATGCTATTACGATAAAGCAAGCCATCATCATCGCGATGATTTTTGAATTTGCTGGGGCTTATCTTGCTGGTGGTGAAGTGACCAGTACTATTCGCAGCGGCATTATAGATTCAAGTTACTTTACAGATGCACCACAACTGCTTGTTTACGGTATGATTTCAGCACTACTTGCTGCAGGCATTTGGCTAGTTGTTGCTTCTGCACTAGGTTGGCCGGTATCGACGACTCACTCGATTGTGGGGGCTATTGTTGGTTTTGCTGCCGTGGGCGTGAACGCAGATTCAGTCGCTTGGGGCAAGGTTGGTGGTATCGTTGGCTCTTGGGTTGTAACCCCTGCCATTTCTGGTTTTATCGCGTTTATGATATTCCAGAGCGTGCAAAAGCTTATTTTCAACACTGAAAATCCATTAGTAAATGCTAAGCGCTATGTGCCTTTCTACATGGCATTTGCGGGCTTTATTATGTCTCTGGTGACCATAACTAAAGGCTTAAAGCACGTTGGATTACATTTCTCGACAACCGAAGCCTATGGTCTTGCGCTAGCTGTTGCTATCGTTGTAGGGATTTTCGGTCGCATTGCTATCGGTCGCTTAAAAATGAGTGATAAAGCAGACCGCCAAACTACCTTTGCTAACGTTGAAAAAGTGTTTGCCATTCTTATGGTCGTCACCGCTTGCTCTATGGCATTTGCCCATGGCTCAAACGATGTTGCCAACGCCATTGGTCCATTAGCAGCTGTCGTTTCTGTAGTTGAAAGTGGCGGTGTTATCGCATCTCAATCGACACTTGTGTGGTGGATTTTGCCACTGGGCGCTGTGGGTATTGTATTGGGCCTTGCCATTTTTGGTACTCGCGTAATGCAAACTATAGGTAAAAATATTACTCACCTTACACCCAGTCGTGGTTTTGCTGCCGAACTTGCAGCAGCATCAACTGTGGTTATCGCATCAGGCACTGGTCTTCCAATCTCTACCACGCAAACCTTAGTGGGCGCGGTATTAGGTGTAGGTATGGCGCGTGGTATTGCGGCAATTAACATAGGCGTAGTACGTAACATCGTTGTGTCATGGGTCGTTACCTTACCAGCAGGCGCAGGTTTATCCATAGTGTTCTTCTACATCATCAAAGGTGTATTCGAATAAGCCATTTGGCACTTTTATTGAGTAAAATGCCAAAAAGAAGGAAGTCTTGTGACTTCCTTCTTGCATTCTAGCAATGAAGTAAATAGCATTAGCGTTAGATTTAATGCCTAGGAAAATTAACGTGTTAAGATTACTTTCAATTATAACGCTATTATTAGTCTCAAATGGATTGATGGCCGCGGAGCCCGCGCATTATATTACCGATGATGTTTATGTTTATATTCATGGTGGTCCAGGTAATCAATACCGCATCATAGGTAGCGTTGAGGCAGGTCAAGCTGTCACCTCTCTCAATGAAACTCAAGACGATTATGCCAAAATCATCGACCATAAAGGCCGGGAAGGCTGGGTAAAATCAGAGCTTATCACTACCACTAAAAGTATCCGAGAACGTCTGCCGGATCTTCAAGATATGGTCAATAAAGCTAAAGATGATCTGCTACAGATGACCCAGACACAGGCATCAACGGCAAAAGCACTTGAGGATGCCAACAAGAGTATTTCTCAGCTTAAACAGTTATTAGCTAAGACCGAAGCACAACGAGACAGTATCAAGCAAAAAGCAAGCTCAGTTGAAGACCAGCAGAAATTTGCCATGTGGCAACAAGGTGGCATCATTGGCGGCATTGGCGCCTTGATTGGTATTATTTTAGTGTATTTGCCTCGCCCAAATGGCCGTAAGCAAAACCGCTGGATGTAAATTTTACCGCAGCTGTTATGCATAAGAGCCAAGGCCAAAAGCCTTGGTTTTTTATTACATCAACCCACTCTGCCCTAGCTCCTGCTTTTACTCTCCGCTTGCATACCCTTAAATTCAATTAAAAATCTGGAATGCTCGGATTACCTGTCTTTTTCTCGTTACAAAACACTAGTTTCCTAATGCCAAAACAACAGCCCCTACCAGTTAAGCTATGGTGTGCAGAAATGTCTTTTGCTTGTATAATCGCGCCGAAAAATATCGTAGATTGTATACAAAATAATAAGAATCCCCGAACCCTCAATCTTCACTCCAGAGAATGCCTCAAAGTACAGAGTAAAGTTGGGATAAACAGCGATTTTGCATCACCCTTTAACTGACCAAGATGGAAAACATGATTATGTTCAAAGCGAGTGAAGTATTGGCCGGCCGCTATGACGATGCCACTCTTGACCAACTTTTCCAAGCCGTGACCGACAACTATATTGTCGACGAAGAAGCCTACCTTACTGAGCTTATCAAGCTTGTCCCTGCTAGTGATGAGCAAATCGAGCAAGTGACCCAGCGCGCCCATGACTTAGTCAGCAAGGTGCGTAAGTTTGAGAAAAAAGGCTTAATGATTGGCGTTGATGCTTTCTTGCAGCAATATAGCCTGGAAACTCACGAAGGCATCATCCTTATGTGTTTAGCTGAAGCGCTGCTGCGTATACCTGATGCTGAAACAGCCGATGCCCTTATCGAAGATAAACTCTCAGGCGCAAAATGGGATGCACACTTAAAACAGAGTGACTCAGTATTGGTGAATGCCTCAACTTGGGGACTCATGCTGACGGGCAAAATCATCAAGCTAGATAAGAAAATTGATGGCACGCCAAGTAATCTGCTTAAGCGCTTAGTCAATCGCTTAGGTGAGCCAGTTATCCGCCAGGCCATGTACGCAGCCATGAAAATCATGGGCAAGCAATTCGTACTGGGCCGCAATGTCAAAGAAGCCCTTAGCAACAGCGAAGCCAAACGCACGCTAGGCTACACCCACAGCTACGATATGCTAGGTGAAGCCGCACTCACGGACAAGGATGCCAAGAAATATTTCAATGATTATAGCAACGCCATTAAAGAACTTGGCGCTCAACGCTATGATGAAAATGAATCACCGCGTCCGACTATCTCAATTAAGCTTTCGGCTCTGCATCCAAGGTATGAAGTAGCCAACGAAGACAGAGTATTAACTGAGCTTTACGCTACTGTGATTAAATTGATTGTGCAGGCTCGTGAGCTTAACATTGGCATTTCAATCGATGCCGAAGAAGTCGACAGGCTGGAACTTTCCCTTAAATTATTCAAAAAACTGTTTAACTCAGTGGAATCCCAAGGCTGGAATTTACTTGGCATAGTAGTGCAAGCCTATTCTAAACGGGCATTGCCTGTGCTGTGCTGGCTTAACCGCCTTGCCAAAGAGCAAGGTGATGAAATTCCAGTACGCCTTGTAAAAGGCGCTTACTGGGACAGTGAACTTAAATGGGCGCAGCAAGCCGGTGAAGCTGGCTACCCGCTATTTACCCGTAAAGCAGGCACGGATGTGTCCTACCTAGCTTGCGCACGTTTCTTACTGTCCGATGCCACTCGCGGCGCCATCTACCCACAATTTGCCACTCATAATGCGCAAACTGTGGCGAGCATTGATGCCATGGCAACGGATAGAAACTACGAATTCCAACGTCTACACGGCATGGGCCAAGAGCTCTATGACACGATTTTGGCTGAAAGCGGTGCTAAGACGGTGCGGATCTACGCCCCAATAGGTGCCCATAAGGAGCTTCTGCCTTATTTGGTTCGCCGTCTGCTAGAAAACGGCGCTAACACCTCATTCGTGCACAAGCTGGTTGACCCTAAAACCCCTATCGCTTCGTTAGTGGTTCATCCTTTGGTCACTTTGCAAGCCTATAAGAGTCTTGCTAATAAAAACATCGCTTTACCCGCCGATATCTTTGGCGCTGAACGTAAAAATTCTAAGGGATTAAACATGAATATCTTGTCTGAAGCTCAGCCATTTTTCACCGCTATCGATAAATTTAACGACACTCAATGGCAAGCAGGCCCCTTGGTGGACGGTAAGACCTTAACGGGTGACCTAAACACTGTCGTCAGCCCTTATGATACCAAGCAGACCGTGGGTCAAGTGGTGTTCGCCGATCCCCAAGCCATAGAACAGGCGTTAGCCTCTGCCAGTCACGCCTTCCCTAACTGGGCCCGTACTCCGGTAGAAACCCGCGCCAGCGCACTGCAAAAACTTGCTGATCTGCTGGAAGAAAATCGCGAAGAGCTGATTGCTCTTTGTACCCGTGAAGCCGGTAAGAGCATTCAAGATGGCATAGATGAAGTTCGTGAAGCCGTCGACTTCTGTCGCTACTACGCCGTTCAAGCCAAGAAGCTGATGGGTCAGCCTGAATTACTGCCAGGACCTACCGGTGAGCTTAACGAACTGTTCCTCCAAGGACGCGGTGTGTTTGTCTGTATCAGCCCATGGAACTTCCCACTAGCGATATTTTTAGGCCAAGTATCGGCGGCATTAGCTGCGGGTAACACAGTTGTAGCTAAGCCTGCGGAGCAAACCTCACTCATAGGTTATCGCGCTGTGCAGCTGGCTCACCAAGCCGGCATTCCGGTTGAAGTGCTACAGTACTTACCAGGCACAGGCGCAACTGTAGGCTCAACCATCACGGCCGATGAGCGCATTGGCGGCGTATGCTTTACTGGTTCTACTGGCACAGCCAAACTCATTAACCGCACCTTAGCCAACCGTGATGGCGCGATTATTCCTTTGATTGCCGAAACCGGTGGTCAAAATGCCATGGTGGTCGACTCAAGCTCACAGCCTGAGCAAGTGGTTAACGATGTAGTGTCATCTTCATTTACCAGCGCCGGACAACGCTGCTCAGCGCTGCGAGTGTTATTTTTACAAGAAGATATCGCCGACAGAGTCATAGAAGTGATGCAAGGCGCCATGGAGCAGCTTGCTATTGGGCATCCTGGCAAGGTGCAAACCGATGTCGGCCCTGTGATTGATGCTACAGCTAAAGCGAACTTGAATGCGCATATCGATCACATCAAGCAAGTGGGCAAGCTTATCAAGCAAATCCAGCTGCCAGCCGGCACTGAAGATGGTCACTTTGTCGCGCCAATCGCGGTTGAAATTGACTCAATCAAGGTACTAGAAAAAGAACACTTCGGCCCAATATTACATGTTATCCGCTACAAGGCCGCTGATTTAAGTAAAGTAATTGATGAAATCAACAGCACAGGATTTGGCTTAACCTTAGGTATTCATAGCCGTAACGAAGGTCACGCCCTTAATTTGGCTGACAAAGTGAATGTGGGTAACGTCTACATCAACCGTAACCAAATTGGCGCTGTGGTTGGCGTGCAGCCATTCGGTGGTCAAGGTCTTTCTGGCACGGGCCCTAAAGCGGGCGGCCCTCACTACCTGACCCGTTTTGTCACCGAGAAAACTCGCACTAACAACATCACCGCCATAGGTGGTAATGCGACGCTATTGTCATTAGGCGATAGCGACGAGTAAGGGTTAATCCGATCCAAGTAAAATGCCCGCCCTGTGCGGGCATTTTTATGCCCATGGCCCAAGAGACAAAGAGACAAGCAGACCAAAGCAGGTTACCATTGCCCCTGCTTATGCCACCAACGCCAGAAACCTTTATGCCTTCTATACCCACTTGTTTTACGCCCTTTAACGTCGCAATTGATCATCACCCATTACCCGAACGCTTTACCTTCCCGTTTTATTATCAGCCGCATCCCTTGTGCATTATGGCCGCCGAGGAGTTACAGCTGCATCTCAACCAGCAGAATGAATGGCAGCATAACTTTGGGCTAACTGATGATAAACACAATGTCATCGGTAAGATGTTTGGTGTCATGCTTGTACAAAATCGGCAGGGTGAACTTGGCTATCTGGCAGCATTTTCAGGAAAACTAGCTAACAATAATCATCTGCCAGGCTTCGTGCCGCCGGTATTTGACATGCTGCATCAAGATGATTTTTTCCTTGCTGAAAACAAGATAATAAATGACCTTAATCAAAAAATAACCTTGCTACAAGATAACCCCAAACGCCATCAGCTCACAGCACAACTACAGGAGTTAAACCAAGCCGCCATTGCTGCAATCGAGGCCCACAGAGGGCTTATGATAGAAAGGCGCAAACACAGAAAAGCCCAAAGAGCAGAGCTTGCGTTGACGTTGCACAACCAAGACCTTCAGGCGGCTGAGCTTACACTTAATCAGCAGAGCGTAGCGGAAAAGCTTCAATTGCGAGACCTAAAACTCAGTTGGGACACTAAAATTGCTGCTGTAAAACTGGAATTAGATACATTCAACAAGGTGCTAGATTCGCTTAAACTCGATCGTAAACAGCGTTCTAGTGCACTACAGCAACGACTATTTGATCAATATACATTTTTAAATGCCAACGGCGCCCAAAAAAGTTTAGGCGATATTTTTGCAGCTACAGTTGAGCGTACTCCACCTGCGGGTGCAGGCGAGTGCGCGGCACCTAAATTATTACACTACGCATACCGCCACTCACTCACGCCGCTGGCCATGGCAGAATTTTGGTGGGGCACGCCACCTAAATCTCAAGTGCGTCGTCACGGGCAATTTTATCCCGCTTGCCTAAGAAAGTGCCAACCTATCCTAAGCCATATGCTAGAAGGCCTAAAGGTGGATCCCAATCCATTATTGGAAAACCCCGCAGATGATAAGCAGCTCACTGTCATCTATCAGGATGAACACTTGCTGGTCATCAATAAGCCGGCTGAGTTTTTATCTGTGCCGGGGAAAAACATTAGCGATAGCGTGCACACCCGTATCATTCGTGACTTTCCAAGTGCCAGCGGCCCCATCATAGTCCACAGGTTAGACATGTCGACCTCAGGTCTGATGGTGATAGCTCTTAATAAGCAAACCCATGAACTACTGCAAAAACAGTTTATTCAGCGCAGCGTCACTAAGCGGTATGTCGCCCTACTGGATGGTCAATTATCAACAACCTTAGGTGATGAAGGCAGTATTTCCCTGCCCCTTCGCGGCGATTTAGATGACAGGCCCAGGCAATTGGTGTGTCATGAGCATGGCAAAAACGCCGACACCCGCTGGCAAATCATTGCCAATCAAGGGGAGTATACAAAAGTATTCCTCTACCCTAAAACCGGTCGTACTCATCAGCTTAGAGTCCATTGTGCTCATGTTCAGGGGCTTAACCTGCCGATTATGGGCGATGACCTCTATGGCGTTCGTGGCACTCGGCTTCACCTACACGCAGAGTCGTTAAGTTTCACCCACCCAGTAAGTGGTAAGCCACTGCACTTCCAACTGGATGCGGACTTCTAAATGAGTTTTTTTTGTGCAAACAGACACTAAACGCACCACGGAAGCAAAGAAGTCTAGACGTCCATATTGACTCAGTAAAAATAATCTCCTATTCTAAGGCTGACTTGTTATGATGAGGTAACAAGAACAATCATTAAGCAGGCTAATATTGGTCCATTTAGATAATATTTTCGATGCTAAAAATAGAGAGAATTGCTTTTGAGTCAATCACATAGTTTAAATAAAACCAGTCCAGCGTCTTTTATTGCCCTATTACCCTTATTCCTATTTCTAAGCCTATTTATTGGTGCAGGCCTGTACTTTCAGAGCCAAGATGTGGATTACGCTTTTTACCAATTGCCGAGTGTCATCGCCATTCTGCCGGCCATAGTCTTGGCATTGATCTTATCTAAGCAACAGATAAACCAAGCCATAGAAACCTTTATCGCAGGTATTGGTCACAGCAATATTATTGCCATGTGTCTCATTTATTTACTGGCTGGCGGCTTTGCCGCTGTCGCCAAAGCCACTGGCGGCGTTGATGCCACCGTGGCTTTGGGGTTGTCGTTTATCCCTAATGATTTACTTTTACCCGGCTTTTTTGTGATTGCCGCCTTTATTGCCACCGCCATGGGCACCTCTATGGGCACTATCGCCGCCGTTGCCCCCGTTGCCGTAGGCATTGCCGACCAAGCCCAAATTGATTTCGCTTTAATGGCAGGCGCGGTAATGTCAGGGGCGCTGTTTGGTGATAATTTATCAATAATTTCTGATACCACCATAGCCGCCACTCGTACCCAAGGCTGTGAAATGAAAGATAAATTCCGTGAGAATTTAATTTTTGCCGCTCCCGCAGCACTACTCACCTTAATTGCCTTCACCTTTGCTGGCCAAGGCCAAGCAGCATTGACAGAACAAGCCCTTGCCGCCCAAGAGATTGATGTTATTAAGGTACTGCCTTACATCACTATTTTGGTATTGGCGGTTGCTGGGCTGAATGTATTCTTAGTCTTGGGCTTAGGTATCGTTTTAGCGGGCGCAGTAGGACTGCTCAATCCAGAATATTCTGTGATCCAACTGGGCAATGATATTTACACTGGCTTTAGCAATATGCAGGAAATCTTCATTCTTTCCATGTTAGTCGGCGGCTTAGCAGCATTAATGCAGCAGCGTGGCGGCCTTGCCTTTGTGAGTCAATTTATCGAGCGTGCTATCAACCGTTATTCAAATAGCGAGCAAACTCAATCACCAAGAGCTGCCGAATTTGGCATGGCCGCCATTGTTGCCGGCACCAATACTTGTGTCGCCAATAATACTGTATCTATTGTAGTTACTGGTGACATAGCCAAATCCCTTGCTACTAAACACGGCGTCAGCCCAAAGCGCGCCGCCAGTGTATTGGATATTTTCGCCTGCATTATTCAAGGTTTAATTCCCCATGGTGCCCAAGCCTTATTAGTGGCGGCGACCTTTAGCATCACCCCGTTAGTTGCCGTTGCTAACGCTTGGTACTGTATGATCTTGGCTTTGGTTGCGATTGTTATCGTTTACCTGCGCCCACGGGGTTAAGTTTTCTAGATGAAATCTCATTGATTAAATTTGGATTAATAGCATGCGTTTAGCTCAGTATCTTGCTAAGTGCGGTGTTGCTTCAAGGCGTCAAGCCAGCCGCTTGATAGAAGCGGGGCGAGTAGCGCTAGATGGGAGGCAGGCTCTGCACACGGATACCGTTGAGGCTGATAATCCCCCTCACCTACTTGTGGATGGCAGCAGAGTCGAACCTGAAACCAAAGCCTACTACTTGTACCATAAGCCTGTGGGGGTGGATTGCCGCTTATTGCCTCAAGACCCAACTAGCCTTATTCATCGACTCCCCAAAGATGCACCCAGGCTCTATCCTGCTGGCAGGTTAGATAAAGACTCTCGCGGTTTGTTACTGCTGACCAATGACGGTGACTTGACTCATAAACTGATGCACCCAGATTTTCATCACCATAAAACCTATAACGTACAAGCTAATAAACCTATCTCTGATGATGACATTAAGGCGCTTTCTTGCGGGGTAAAGTATGCCGATGTGCTCACCCGTGCCTGTGAAGCCAGGCGCCTTAGTGCGGACAGGTTTGAGATAATACTCACTCAAGGCTTAAATCGACAAATTAGGCGCATGTGTCAGGCGCTGGGCTATAAGGTCATAGATTTACAGCGCACAGCTATCATGAAGCTTGAGCTGAACTCGAAAGAATTTGGTGAAGTAGCAGAAAATAAAATGCGGCCCCTGGAGGCCGCAGAACTTAAAGCGTTACTTTCGATACTCTCATAATCCCTAACTTAGGATTACTGCTGTATTACTTAATGGACGATTTCCATTTCAGCTAATAGATTATCGGCATTATCTAAATACTTCATCACCCATAACATGTAACGGCTATCAATCTGAATAGAACGGTTGTTGCTGTCGTTATATGACCAGTCACCTATGATGCTCTCATAAACGCCATCAAACAGTAGACCAACCAATTCAGCGCGGCCGTTTAAGGTCGGTGAACCTGAGTTACCGCCAGTAGTATCTAGCGTCGATAAGAAGTTAACTGGCACAGAATCGATTGATTTCACATAGAAATCACCATACTGCTTGGCCTTGATAAGCTCGAGTTGCTTTTTAGGCGCATCAAATGGGTCCACGCCAGTATCTTTAGCCAAAATGCCTTCAAGACGAGTAAATGGCACGGCCTTTAAGCCATCCTGAGGTGAATACCCTTTCACATGACCCACGCTCACGCGCAGACTCGAGTTAGCATCGGCATACACAGGCTTACCTAACTCACGGTTATAGGCGATGATGGCATCCATGTATTGTGGACGCACCTTCATTAGGTCACCAGCAAGCTGCTTCTTCTCTTGCTCTCTTGCCATGTCGCTTTCAAATAGCGCCACTGCCATCTTGATGAAAGGATCGTTCGATGCTTTAAACTCAGCAACAGACTTGTTCATCCAGCTTAAACGGCTCGCTTGCTCGCCAAGTTTAGTATTGGCGTACATGGCGTCTAAGGTTTTAGCTAGCTTGTCTTTGCTGAAGTTTGCGTCAATAGCAAATACTTTATCTAACGCAGCAATACGCTTATCAGCAGGCAATACCGCGTAACGGCTTAATAAATCTAACAATACCGCTTTATCGACACTTGGCGCGTAGCGACGGTCAATACGTTCCATGCTCGACTTAAAATTGGTCATATCGCGGTCTTGATAACCTGGCTCTCTATCCATATCGGCTAAGGTTTTCTCATTAGCTAAGCGGTACAAGTCGCGGGCTGTGGTCATCATGGTGGTGTAACCTATGTAACCTAATAGAATATCGCGCTGTTGGTTTTGCTGACCTTTGGCCACTAATTCATCAAGCTTGGCTAAGGTGCTGCCATACTGCTGCTGACGCTTAGGATCTTTAGCTATCCACTGAGCTAATTCAGTCTCTATGTTTTGACGATCGGCCAACATGGTCGACTTACCGTAAAACTCGATCATAGAGGTGAAGTTTTTAGCGTAGTTTGCAAGGCTTGCGATTAAGCTTTCATACTTAATGCGTTCATCGCTCCCCTCTGGCGCCGTTTCTTTGATGATGTCGATATAACGCTCACGCAGCATCTTGCCTTCAGGGTAAGCCCACTCGAACTGATTTTTCACTTCGCTGGCGGTGCGGTAACGATTTGTGCTACCTGGGTAGCCGGTCACCATCACAAAATCACCTTCGCTTACGCCTTTAGCCGACACTTTAAGGAAGCTTTTTGGCTCAAAAGGCACGTTATCTTTGCTAAAGTCCGCAGGCTTACCGTTTTTACCCACATAAGCGCGGTAGAACGAGAAGTCACCAGTATGGCGCGGCCACATCCAGTTATCGATATCACCGCCGTATTTACCCACACTTGCAGCTGGGTTATAGACTAAACGCACGTCACGGATTTCCATCTGTTTAACGAGGTAATACTCAAGTCCACCATGGAAGCTGTACACTTGGCAGCGGTAGCCCGGCTCTTTTTCACATTCGGCCACTAAGGCTTTTTCTTTGCTTTCTATGCCTTTATAAAAATCATTACCGGTTTTTTCCATCTCACCGGCTTTTATTTTTGCCGTTACATCTGTCACAGCTTCGGTAACAAAAATGCGCGAGCCTGGGGTTGCAGGCAATTCTTCACTGAATGTTTTAGCCAAGAAACCGTCTTTTAACAGATTTTTCTCAGGGGTTGAATTGTACTGAATAGCGCCATAAGCACAGTGATGGTTGGTGACCACTAAGCCTTTTGGCGATACAAATGACGCAGTACAGCCACCTAGGCTGATAACGGCGTTCATTGGGAACTCTGTCAGTTTAGAAATTGATTTAGCATCGATTTCTAACCCTTTAGCTTTTAATTCATCAGCCATTGCAGGTAATTGGTGCGGTTGCCACATGCCTTCATCGGCTTGGGCGCTAAAGCTTGCCGCAATTGCGACGCTCAGTAACCATTTTTTCATTGTTGAATTCCATTTGTTGGGGAATAGAGATAAAACCAGTCCCAAAGGGCGATATAAGCTCAGTGTTAACTTATACCAATCACATTAATTATGTGATCTATCAGAGCGCCTCAAGCTTTTCAATTCAAGGCGCATTAATGCAGTAAGGGTTATTCCCTTTCAAATTAATGCAACGATGAAGAGGAACGCTTGAGACGCTCCCAAGGGGCGGGTTTCAAGGGAGACTCCTCTGCGTTGAAGACTTTTGACATAGCACCACTATGCCTTCAAGCCTCAGCCTTGATTAATCTCCTTTGAATTCCCGCTGAATGACCAGATAATTAATACGATTGGTATTAGATTCAGGACAAATAAAAAAGTCAGCGTTATGCAAGACGCATAGACGCTGACTTTATCATATTGTTTTAGCGTAATAATAGACTTTGTAAAACTCGCTTACAAAGTTACAACGTTTGCAGCCGAAAATTACATCGCTACCCAGAGTTGAGCGAGTACTATCATCAAGCCCACCAACCCAGTTAACATTAGCGCAAAGGTGCCACCAGAGACTTCATAACCGCCCTGCTGCTGCTTACGCTGGCCTAATGCCATGGCAATTGGCAAGAATATAATCATAAATACCAAGGGTATAGCCGCAAAGCCTAGTACTTTAACAAAGCCGTCTGGGTAATATAACGCGCATAACAGCGGCGGTACAAAGGTGATTAACCAGGTCTGTAAACGACCCAACACGTTTGATTTCGCTCTGGTTAACTCAGCAACAAAATCAAATAAACTCATGGTGACGCCCAAGAAGGAGGTGATCAGCGCCAGATCGGCAAATAAGCCAATACACTTACTGACAAGTTCAGATTCAGCAACCGCTTGCAGCGCACTCACTAGTGCCCCTAAGGAGCCATTAAAGCCATTGATGGTCTCACCGCCTAAAGTGCCCAAGGTCACCGTCAGCCATAAAAAGTAGCACACAAGCGGCAAGGTTGAACCAATCAATAGCACTTTACGTAACGTTTTCGCTTCACCCTCAAGGTAACCCACTAATGTGGCAATACACACGTGAAAACCAAACGATGTAAATACTACAGGGATAGCAGCCATCCACACATCCATGCCAGCACCCGTGCTCATTAAGCTAGCGCCACCACTGACTAAGGTACCCATTTCAACATCAGGCAATAAAAACATCACCACCAAAATCAGTAATGCCACCATCAAAGAAAACAGTAATCTTGAGGCTTTATCAATCCAAGCTACACCAAAAGCCGCAAAACCACCTAAAAACACAGTAAAAAGTAACACAGCCAATTGTTTATCTAGCACAACATCAAAAAAAGCCTGTGCCTTTAGTACTAACAGAGAAGAGCCACCTGTGAGATAAGCGGCCGTTAACGCAAATAGCAAACTCAGAAAAGACGCCCCTTGAATAAGCTGACCTGTCTTACCTAAGGTTTTTCCTGTAATAACATGCACGTTATCGCCAACACCTGACTTTAAGTTAATTTCTAACATTAACAATGAGGTATAAGCTGACACGCCCCAAATAACCAACAAGAGCAACACGGTAGGAATGACACCTAAAGCCGCTGTCGCCAATGGCAAAGCAAGCATTCCGGCCCCGATGGCTGTTCCTGCAACTATGGCAATGGAACCTAAAATCTTTAAATTCACTCGTTATATCCTATTGTTATTCTTTTAAGTAATATCTGTGTTTTTATTAGTATTTCGACATTAGCAGATGCACACAGGCTCAAGCAAGCCTCTCTCGCTAAAAGAGTAAGCTTGAACTTAGCTGATTTGCAGATATAATGCCGGTCTCGTATTTAGGGGAGTAGCTAACCAAGGTTAACGTTTCGATGACCTTGGGGTGAGTATCAACATACTTGGCAACATGCCATGGTAATCACAGCGGTTAAGATGCATATCCATCATAGTAAACCGCCCAGCAAGACCTAAGCACGGCGACTGCATCATGGGGTATGCGGCTGCTTGTGCTTAGCTGTTATTTACCCCTGAGATACCGATTTGGACGCTTTTATCACATCAACGTTTGCCGTTGCCGTCGCTGAAATTGGCGATAAAACTCAGCTACTGGCTTTACTTCTTGCCGCTAGATTCAAAAACAAAACCGCGATTATCACAGGCATTTTGCTGGCCACCTTATTAAATCATTTTGCCGCTGCTTGGCTTGGGCAATGGTTAATCACTTGGCTTAACCCACAAATTGGCAGCTACTTAATTGCCGCCTCATTCTTTGCCATGGCTGTATGGGTACTGGTGCCGGACAAAATGGATGACAGCAATGAAGGTTTTTACCGCCTCGGCGCTTTTGCCGCGACGTTTGTGTTGTTTTTCATGGCCGAAATGGGCGATAAAACCCAAATCGCCACAGTGATTTTGTCCGCCCGTTATGAGTCACTGACTTGGGTAGTGCTAGGCACAACGTTAGGCATGTTAATCGCCAATGTGCCCGTGGTGATCGCCGGACATTTCAGCGCAGAAAAGCTGCCGCTAACCCTCATCCACAGAGGCTGCGCCCTACTATTTACCCTGCTTGGGGTTGCAACACTGATTTATTAGCAACAAGGCTAACAAACTTAGCGCCATAGAATAGTCGAACCATGGCACTCACAGACAGCCAGCAAGTCCGTCATTGGATGCTCGTCCGCCCCATCCATGGGTCGGACGGTCGGCTCGCAAATCACCATGGTTCGCCTTTTCAGCATTTGCGTATCTGTTAGCCTGAAAGATTACAGCCTATTTTAAGTAATCTGGCAGTCCTCACGAGACTCAGCCCCAACTTATTTTTTGGGCAGAAATGAGTCAGTGTCTTTGCTTGATTAGCGTTTAACGGATTACTTTATATATGGCAAGACTTCTAACCTAATGGCCAAATTCATTCTCTACACTGTGAGCTTCATTTGACAGAGAATGAGGAACACTTTCCTTAATTTCCATGAATTGCTAACTCGATTCAACTTATACCAGAGTAATCCTGATTACTAAGGCTAACTGAAATTTAAATTTGCTTAAATTTACGACAAACAATATGAATAACGAAGCTATTTATTTCACTTTTGTTAATTTTGTGATAAAAACACGCTCGGTATGTTGCACATATCAAATAATTTATTTAGATTTTTATATACAAAGCGTAGACATGTTATTAAGCATAACTGTTGTTTAGTGGTTGATTTATGCTTGTTTGTATAACAATAAAGGAATGTTAAATGCGTAAATCTCTTGTTGCAATAAGTATTACAGCCGCCATGTTGGCAGGCTGTGGTAGTGATAGTATAGCGCCTGAAAAAGTGAATACACCTCCAGTGAGTGCTGATGTTACTTTCAATACGACTCAATCAATCATGTTATCAGGCCAATTAGATGGTAAAGATGCTGAAGATAAAGTCTTATTTTCAATTGTAAACGCAAGTGATATCAAATTAGGTACATTAACCTTAGTTGACGCTGCTAGCGGTAAATTCACTTATTTAACTGACGCAACTGAAGGTAAAGAAGTTGTTCAATTTAAAGTAACTGATGGTAAAGCTGATTCGACTTCAACTTTAACTATTGATATTAAAGGCGGCGATCCTTTATATGTTCATCAATGGCACTTAAATAACTCAGGTCAAAGCTCATTTGCCATTAACCGCGGAAAAGCTGGCGAAGACATGAATGTTGCAGGGGCAATAGCAGCAAAAGTATTCGGTGAAGGGGTTACTGTAGCTGTAGTTGATGATGGTTTAGAAATCGCCCATCCAGATCTTAAAAACAATGTAGTATCTGGTGGTTCATACAACCTGATTACAGGCACCATTGATCCAACACCTTTTAGTGGGGAAGCTAGTCATGGTACTGCAGTTGGCGGCATCATAGCATCTGAAGGTTGGAATGATATTGGCGGCCGTGGTGTTGCACCAAAAGCTAAGTTAATAGGCTTTAACTTCCTAGATAGCGACCCAACCGGTAAAGTTACAAGTGTGCAAACCTTTGAGAACTTCGTGAAGTCCCATGGTGGTAATTCACTGAGTGATTATGCCCGCGTATTTAACCAAAGCTATGGCTATAGTGTGCCATACCCACATGGCTTTGATAAAGACGAGCTTGAAATCTATGCCGACGTCGCGACTACTAGTTCTGACGGTAAAGGGGCTATTTTTGTAAAATCTGCAGGTAATGGTTATAAATATTTCCGTTCTGCTGGCACATTCTGGCTACCAGGCGATTACTTCTCTGCTCGCACAGCCGGTATACCAGCAAACAATGGTTTGCCTTTTCATAACTCGAACATGTCAACCGATAACGCTAACGTTTACAACTTGGTTGTAAGTGCCGTCAATGCTAAAGGTGAGTTATCTAGCTATTCCTCTGTAGGGGCTAACATATTTGTTACTGCACCAGGTGGCGAATATGGTGAAGACAACCCAGCTATCGTTACTACCGATAGAGAAGGTTGCGTTAACGGTAATGCCAAAACTGAAGATCGTCCAGGTACTCCATTCCATGGTGGTTTACATCCATTAAACTTAGATTGTAACTATACGTCAACTATGAATGGCACCTCTTCAGCAGCGCCCAATACTTCTGGTGCTGTAGCTATGATAATGAGTGCAAATCCAGCACTGACTTGGCGTGATGTTCGCCATGTTTTAGCGACAACAGCCACTAAAGTGGATGCTGAAATCAAAGCAAAAACAGTTAAGTTAGGTACCGCTGAAGATGCACTAGAATACACAGCTATCGCAGGCTGGGAAACAAACGCTGCAGGTCTTAACTTTCATAATCTATACGGCTTTGGCCGTGTAGATGTAAGCGCAGCAGTAAAAGCAGCTCAAGAATATAAAACTGTTCTAGGTGAATATGTTGTAACGGATTGGGTAAAGTCTGCTGATTTAACAACAGCAATTCCAGATCAAGATCTAAAAGGTGCTAGTGACAAACTTGCTATCGAAGAAGATCTTATTGTTGAAGCCGTTCAGATAGAACTTACAGCCAATCACTTACGTCTACCTGACCTTGCAGTTGAACTTATCTCTCCAGCTGGTACTAAAAGCGTTATCATGACTCCATATAACGGTATGGTGTATCAAGGCGTGATGGATGCTACAGATCCAAATGATTTAGTCACTGGTTATGATGAAACACCTATGCTGTCAAACGCATTCTATGGTGAATCAACTAAAGGTGAATGGACGCTTAAAGTTATCGACGTTAATAGCGGTGATTATAGCTTCTACAAGTATGATGTAGCGGGCGCAATTACCATTCCAAATGAAGCCAACGGTGAACTTAAAGGCTGGTCTATCCGTTTCCACGGCCATAAAGCTAGTTAATCTGATTTAAGGAGTATAGATATGAAATTAGTAAAATTAACATTGCTTACTGCAATGGTCGCTTTGTCTTCACAAGCCCTAGCTCACGATAAGATTGTTCTGACTGAAGATGGCGCCAACGCACCGACTAAGACAAGTGTATCAAGAGCGGAATTTTTAGGTTTAAGCTCACATTACATCAAGACCAAAACAGGCGTTCAAAAAGCCCAAGCTCTAAGTAAAGATCAGCTGATAGTAACTGAGAGTGGTATACCATTTGGCACTTTAACAGGTCAATTAGTCGTAAAACTTAAAGCTGATGTCGATGCTGCAACATTCGCAAAATCTAAAGGTCTTACACTTGAGTGGCAAAATGATAGTAACTTAGTCATTTTGGCTGCTCCAGAAAATGCTGAATTACTAAGCCTATTAGAATCAGTGAAAGCCAGCGATAGTGTTATACGCGCTAAATTAGATCGCGCTGTAAATAAGCATGAGATCCACTAAGTAACACTTAGTTTTTATAATATGACTGGTTATTAATTAGCTCATCAACAAAAAGGCCGATACTTAAGTATTGGCCTTTTCATTATATGATTACCTAATCTGGCTGTGCATCTTTGTGAGTCTGCCCAGAAAAATCATCTATACCCTCAAGGGCTGCAAACCAGAAGGCTGAACTAATTAAACTAAACTCTCGGCTTCGTTCAGTTGCACTCACTTGCTCACATTGCCACAAAATACCAGTTGCCTCTTCGAAAATTTCACCACTTAGTTGGTCTTCATATAATCTGTGCATTAAGGCATCAGGGCTTAAGCCCACAGCCAATAAACGCACCATTGCAGCATGAGGCGGCTCGTCAAAAACAGTCAGTGCGTCAGCATCTGCAGTAATTTTAACACTAAATATCACTCCTGTAGGCTCGGCAAAAATGCCATTAAAGGCTTCCCTTAGTAAAGCGTAACAGCTAAATAGTTTGTGATGTAATTGGCAATCAGAATATTCTTCCCACATTCTATCACCTGCTAAATCATAGCTGAGCTGGTCAATTTTACCTTCAGCAAGTTCCTCTGAAAATTGATGAGTCAACACAACTTTAGCCGCTGCTGCAGGCTCTAAATCACTTAGAGACATCATGCACATCTCCCTGAGCTCTGTGGCATCCATTCCCTCAAGGCCTTCATCAAGCTCCATTAGCGCCATCAAGGCATGATAATCCTCGTTACTCCATGCATTAGGCAGTTTTGAGACTTTTTTGAAGTTTTGAATTTCTACTGCAAAAACCTGTTGCATAAATCTCCCCTAAGTAACGGTAATTACGATATTTTTGAATAAAAAATGTCTACCTCCAAAATAGATGATATTCATTATTAGTGCAATTTAACGGCTCATTTAACGAGAAAGAAAATAGGTGACTAAAAAAGTAACTTATAATCAATCTGTTGTGGCAAGACGGCGGTTATTGCTAATGTTTAACAAAGGCTATTTCGCTTTAAACTGCAGCTTAAACTGGCCTAACTCACCATAGCGGAAATGAATTTCTTGATCTAAAGGTAAATCTAATACTCCTGCATACGAGCCTGTGATCACCTGCTGGCCAGCGCTAATACCGATACCTTGTTGTGATAAAAAGTTTACCAACCAATAAAGCCCAGCTTTAGGATTATTATTAGGATGCTTTGCCGAATAACAACGAGATTGAGCGATAGTACCTGTACCTTGAGTCACTTCCAGTTCGAATGCTTCCACCAAGCTTAGCCCCCCTTCTTGGGGATAGTTGATATGAGGACCAAGATACAGACCTTGATTCACTAAACCATCAGCTAGAGCTTCAAAGTAACTCACTTCAGCAGGCTTACTGTAGCGACTCTGAATAAGCTCTAAAGCCAGGCGCACGCCTCCTATCGCGTTATCTATCTGTGCATTGGTGTATTCTTGCTCTTGTGGGGGTAATGCAGTGCCGAATTCAAAAGCAAGTTCAGGCTCGACTCGCGCCATATTTTTAGCTGATGGGAATAGCCGACATTGAGCGCTGATAGCTGCACTACTTTTAGATTCAATTATCGTCTCTGCGGCAAAAATTGGGGCCAGCACATATTTCGTATCCCCGAGTGCATTATCTACTACAGGAAGTAAACACTTCCAACCAATAACCTCAGTTAGCGCCTGCTGGCATACTTGTTGTGAAATCTGTTGTTGCAAGGCAAAGGCATCAATGAAGTTATCAGGCCTATCTGCTTCTGCTAACCTGGGGCCGGGTATCCCTGCTATGCGCCGTAAAGCTAAATCACTACTTGGAGTCATCATGTTACCGTTAGTTTTATTATTTAAGGTTAAATTAAAATCAAGCTGAAGTTCAAAAATAAAGTGTCATTATTGCCGTCATTTTTCAGCAAAATAAAAAGGCTTATCCAAGCTAATGTTCCGCTTTAGATAAGCCTTAATAAATGCTGCTTCAGTTATCATAATGCCATTTTGACCTAGGAAAAAATCCAGGCTCAATGGCATTAGATCTTATTCAAGTTTGAAACGTCCCACTACTGCACGCAGTTGCTGATTGGCATGATCAAGATTCAAGGTCTGTTTTAAGCTAGTTTGACCATTAATAGAGAGCTCATTTGCCATTTCACTGATGGCGGCCATATTACGAGTGATTTCACCTGAAACAGAGCTTTGCTCCTCTGCAGCTGTCGCTATCTGAGTATTCAAATCATTAATCTGATTTACAGAAATACTAATGGCATCTAAATCAGAAGCCACCATTTCAGTCGCTTCAGCTGTTTTTAGGCAAGTACCTTTAGTCACTTCCATGGCATCAATTGCCGCAGTAGAGCCCTTGCGAAGCTTAGCCAAGGTGCGCTCAATTTCAGCGGTACTGGTCTGAGTACGCGCAGCAAGCGCCCTTACTTCATCGGCAACCACCGCAAAACCTCGGCCCTGTTCACCCGCTCTTGCTGCTTCAATTGCCGCATTCAATGCCAATAGGTTAGTTTGCTCAGCGATATCACCAATCACTTTAAGCACATTGGTAATATCTATGGTGTCTCTATCAATATCAGTGATGTTACTGGCCGTGTTATCCATTTCACGCACCAAGCGCGCTACGGTTTCAGTCGCTTCACCGACCACCCTCTTGGACGCCATAGCTTGCTCATTAGTCGTTTGGGTGAAGGCTGCAGTTTCTGCACCGTTACGGGCAACATCATTAGCAGTAGCACTCATTTCTTCAATGGCAGTAACTATTTGTTCAGTCTCTGTGGTATGCGCGACTAAAATTTGGCTATTCGAATCAGTCTCAATTTTTAACCTATCAACACTGGCGGTGATAAGATCGGATGATTGTAGTACTTCTCGCATCATCACTTGGAGCTTGGAAATAAATTGATTGATCCCCTCAGAGATTTCACCTAAGTCATCCTGACTGCTTACAGGAAGCCGGCGAGTCAAGTCACCACTACCTTTAGATAAATCAGTAACCACTTCTTTTAACAATAAAATAGGACGATATAGAATGTGTAATAGCGTAAGCAGTAACGCGACAGCAATAGCAATCATAACCACAGAAGACACTAGCGCCTTGTTAAGAGCCTCACTTAAAGCTGCATAAGCTAGGCTTTTATCTACACTAATAAGTAAGTACCATTTTTTGCCATTGACCAGCTGAATAGCTTTGGAGAAGGCTAATTGCTCTCCAGAGTCCATGCTATATTCTTGCATCATTTGATCTTGGCTCAACATGGATTGCTCAACACTTGAAAGCCCTAAGTCACTAAGTCGGCTTCCGACTTTTAATCTTGGGGTGTTACTCGCAAGTACTTTACCTTTGCCATCGGTAATCGCTGCCGCCGAGTTTAAATAGGTGACGCTTTTAATGGTTTCAGCCAGAATAGTTAGTTCTATATCCACTAAAGCGACGCCGTCTCCCATCTCTTTCATAATAGAAATAACGTCATTCCCAGTGGTCGCATCCGCATAAACATCAGTAATATCAACGACCTTTACCTCTCTAGCTTGTTTATACCAAGGTCTTATCCTAGGGTCGTATATGTCTTGCTTAGCAACCCCATCAACCCAAGCTGCACCCACTGCAGTTGAGTAAGTACTGCCATTCTCAAAGCCTAGAAAGATATCTGTTACGCCACTGGTGGCTTTTGTTAGCCGAGCATAACTTGCAAAATTATCACGATAAACCCCAGCCTGATAATTACTCGCCAGCTGTTCCACCACCTTAGCTTTGGAGTGGAACCAAGTCTCGACTTTTCTCGCTTCATACTGCACCACTTTAGTTGATGTCTCATTGACACTTTCTATCGTGCTGTCACGGATCTGAATAAAAGACATCCAATTAGAAATTAACAAACACAGCGCAATAAGTACGCCCATCGAGACTATCAAGGAATTTTTAAAGCCGAGTAATTTATTCACGTTCGCCACCTATAAGGATTCTTATCATTTTAACTATAGAGAAACAGATAACTCATGCCTGATACCGAGCCTAAAGTCCTTTTAATCATGAATGAGCACTTAAGCTAATGTTAAGTTTATCCACTAACATCAAATTATTGCTGACGTTTTTAACTTTAGCCACTGACGAGACGATAAAATTTACAACTTGGGTAATATATCCCGTTTTTCTTTGAATTCCGCTGGTTACATTATGCTTAGAGCCAGGCTCACATTTATTGCAAACACGGATCTAAGCATAGTTCTATTCGCTTTATAAGAGATGTATTATCCGTTAACAATTGTACTCAGATCTGCTGGACGATAATAAACCGATTTAAGAACCTTACCCTGGCGCACTGTTTTACCAGCCATGACCACATCTTTTGCGCACTTAGCAATGATAAAGTCACCTTGCTTGCTACCAACAATTTCAACACCTTGCTTCGCATAAAAATCTTGAGTATCAACAAACTCTTGCTCATTACGGCAAACTTTACTCATATTGCTTGAGTGTACTTCATCCCAGCAGGCGATGAAGTTAACCCCTAAATTGCGAGCAACATTTAACAGTAAATCTATTAAATAGCTGACTTCCACTGTGTCTTTAACTTGGCTAGAGCCCAGATGCACTAGGCGGCCCATCAAAACATATACAGAATCAACAATGGCATCAGCTTGTTCAATCAAGCTATCGGCTTGAGCTAACTCTGTCAACTCCTCAATAATCAATGATGTATGTAAAATATCAGCTTTAGCATCTAAGCTGCTTTTATCATTGAGCGGTAAATCGAAAGTTTGGCGAAACTCGCGAATATCACGATAAAGTTGATCATAAAGAGATTGGCTTAATTGAGTAAATTCCATGATGTCCTCGGTACATTAATAATAAAAATATAATAAAAAAGCCGAAGAGCGACTTCGGCTTAATAAGCGTTCCCACGATGATGTTACAAATAGGTTATTTACTTAATAAACGCGAAAGCATCACCATATAAATAGGCTTCTTCGACACCCATCTCACGAAATGCCTGCCTTGCCGCACCCACCATATCAAAGCGGCCAGCAATGTAGATGTCATAGCCGTTTAAACTAACAAAATCTTGCTGAATTTGAGTTAATAGATTGCCTTGCTTGCCTTGCCAATCTGCTGGTGCATCTTCCACCACTGGAACAAACTCAAGCCAAGAGTGGGCCTCATGCCACTGGCGAGCAATACTTTGGTAGTACATGGCATCTTGATTACGGCAACCCCAATATACTTGAGTATGTACGGTTTGGCCCATTGCAATCTGTGCTTCTATGATGCTTTTAATGTAAGAAAAACCCGTACCACCAGCAATCATTAGTCTAGGTCTTTTGCTCTGGTGACGTAAAAATGCCTCGCCGGCAGGCGCTTCAATATCAATATGAGCCGCTGTTTTTAAGCGCTCCACCACCTGCATTGGATAGCTTTCACTCACAGCTGCACCTATATGTAGCTCAAGCAGTTCAGCACCTGGTGCTGAGGCTATAGAGAAAGGGCGCTTGTCGTTTTCTGCCATAACAACACTAAGATATTGCCCAGCCTTAAACTCAAAGCCAGCCTCAGGTTTAAGTAAAACTTGATAAACAGCATCATTAAATGGAGTGATTTTTTCTACCTGACAACGAATGGTTTTCATCTAACATCCTTTCTGCACCTTTAATTAAGGTCTGTACTTATAAATATAGGGTAATTGTATTTTTATGGGCAAACTTGATCTGTTTTCAACACAGATTAAGATCATTTCACCCCTAGGATTAAAGGCCTAATTGGCCCCAGATCTCATCAACCTTTTGTTTTACTTTAGGATCCATCACAATAGGTGTGCCCCACTCTCTTTGGGTTTCACCTGGCCACTTGTTGGTGGCATCTAAGCCCATTTTTGAACCAAGACCTGCCACAGGGGACGCAAAGTCGAGGTAATCAATGGGGGTATGATCGATCAATGTGGTGTCGCGGGTTGGGTCCATACGCGTGGTAATCGCCCAAATCACGTCCTGCCAGTCGCGGCAATTGACGTCCTCATCCACCACAATAATAAATTTGGTATACATAAACTGGCGTAAGAATGACCAAGCCCCCATCATCACCCGCTTAGCATGCCCTGGATATTGTTTGCGAATTGATATCACTGCCATGCGGTATGAGCACCCCTCTGGCGGAAGATAAAAATCAATAATTTCAGGGTATTGCTTGCGTAAAATAGGCACAAACACTTCATTAAGTGCCACCCCAAGCATAGCTGGCTCATCCGGCGGACGACCTGTGTAGGTACTGTGATAAATGGCATCTTTACGTTTAGTGATATGAGTCACGGTAAAAACAGGGAAACTGTCAGTCTCATTGTAGTAACCCGTGTGATCTCCATAAGGCCCTTCTTCCGCCATTTCACCCGCTTCGATATACCCTTCTAAAATGATCTCACTGGTTGCAGGAACTTCTAAATCGCAACTAATGGCCTTACATACTTCAGTGCGCTCGCCTCTAAGCAGCCCTGCAAAGGCATATTCACTCATAGAATCAGGCACTGGCGTGACCGCGCCCAAAATGGTCACGGGATCGCTACCTAACGCCACCACCACCGGATAACGCTCACCAGGGTGCTGCTCTTGGAAATCTTTAAAATCTAATGCGCCGCCTCTGTGATCAAGCCAGCGCATAATAAGCTTATTCTTACCGAGCAATTGCTGACGATAGATACCTAAATTTTGTCGTTTCTGCCTAGGGCCTTTGGTAATAGTTAAACCCCAAGTAACCAAGGGAGCAATATCATCTGGCCAGCAATGTTGAATAGGTAATGCCGTTAAATCAACATCATCACCCGTTATCACCACTTGCTGACAAGGAGCATTGCGTACAGTTTTTGGCGGCATGTTAAAGGCTTGCTTAAACTTAGGGATTTTAGCTAAGGCATCTTTAAAACCACTGGGTGGCTCAGGCTCTTTTAGAAACGCCAGTAATTCACCGACTTCACGTAGGGCCAAGGGATCTTCTTTACCCAACGCCATGGCAACCCGTTTAGCGCTGCCAAACAGATTAACTAACACAGGCATGGTGTTATTTTTAGGGTTTTCAAATAATAATGCTGGGCCGCCAGAGCGAAGTACTCGGTCAGCAATTTCAGTCATTTCTAAATAAGGATCAACTGGATAACTAATGCGCTTAAGTTCGCCATTAGCTTCTAGGTGGTCAATAAAGCTGCGTAAATCCTTAAAACTCATAGCCAAATGCCTATTATTTCAAACCCGTTATGGCGCGCACTATAGCATTTTTTATCTGCTCGAGTTAACTCAATTTGGCTACTCAAGTACTAGAGATTGGAGTAAACTTTAGCTATCTTAAGCGGCCTTGGGCGTCATTATGGCACACTGTAAAATAGCCAATGCTATCACGACACTTTCTCTGCCACTGCTTAATTTGAAAGCTTTCACGCTTTCCTCACTGTGGTTACTGTTATTTAGCAGCAACCCAGCTCAAGCAGATGAACCTAGAGTATCATTCAGTCAAGAATATCAACTTAATCATAGTGAAAGACATACCCACCGCTCAGCGCGGTGGCTAACTCCAAGGTATAATTCCTATGATTATCACACTCCCTATACCCATGGGGGATTATATCCCTATCAAGGCTCAAGACGTTATCCCTATGCGACTTCTGGCTCATCATTAAGTATCAGTTGGGGCAACAGCCCTTATTATCAAAATAGAGCTGCTTATCGCCATCCAAGATTGAGCCATTGGAATGGCTTTGAGGACAGTTTTCAAGATAGCTTTCAAGACAATTATGCCATCACGCCATGGCGTAATAACTGGCATTCGCCGTCATACCGACAAGCAGAAAGAGATGAGCAAACCTTAGCTGTGCAAAGTGCTCCTATCTCGCAAGTTAGCACCCAAATGAGCCATAGTAAGGGGTTAACAAGTTTACCTGCCAACGCTAGGGTAGTTCAGCAAGAAAATGGCACCGCCTATGAATGGCAAGGAATGCTTTATCGCTTTGATTGGGGCAGCCAGACTTATCAAATCATCAAAGAAGCAAGCACCAAAAAGCAAGCAGAGTAGCCATTTACTCCATATCTTCGAAGAAGTGATAACCTGTCTTCGAGTGCTCTTTGGCATGATACATGGCCGTATCTGCGGCCCTTAACAATAAACCACTAGTGTTACCGTCAGTGGGTAATAAGCTAACACCAAAACTAGCACCGACAGTCAACTGGTGCTCTTCCACCGTTATAGGCTCACTTATCAGTGCTTTTAATTGCAGGATTTTATTGACTACATCTTGCCGCTGAGTAATAACATCAAGCCAAATAACAAATTCATCACCCCCTAAACGCCCCACAATATCAGTATTACGCAGACTATTATGTATACGCTTAGCTATGGTCATGATCACTTTGTCCCCCACTGCGTGGCCTAATGTGTCATTAATGATTTTAAAGTCATTAAGGTCTATAAACAGTAATGCTGCTTGACTATGGGATCGTATAGCGCGGGCGATGGCGATATCAACTTGCTTAATTAATGCACGGCGATTAAAAATACCAGTCAACTCATCATGTTCTGCTAAAAACTTAAGTTTTAGCTTTTGTTCAGTAAGAATTCCCGTCTGCTTCTCTACCTCGCGCTTCAGCTCCTCCTTCTTGATAGTCATGCCTTTAAGAGAAGCTTTCATATCATTGAAATCTTGGGCAAGGCAAGAGAACTCATCCTGATTATTGACTTCAATTTTGCTGTTCAAATCTCCTTTTGCCAATAGCTTAACCCCAGTGACTAACGAATGAATGGCACTTTTAAAACGGCCAAGGGTCAGGTATGAAAAAATGGTTACCAGCAATGTCAGCAATAACAAACAAACCCCTGTAACATAAATTAAATTTCGCTGAATATGCTTAGCGCGCTGAATTGACATGTGATGCAAAGTAAATACATCTTCGGTCATTTCCTGAATAATCATGTTGTATCTTGCTTGCAATAAGCTAGCTGTAGTGGCTAAAACCTCCTTTTTTAAGGTTACTCCTCCACTCATTGACTGAGCTACTGCAGATTTATCTAACATTGGAGGCGGGGTATTTACTGCTGAGGCAGCTAATAATGGCGGAGTTGAGGTGGCAGCAGTAACAGGCAACTGGGTATTGATCAATGCACGGGTGTTGGTATTAAGTCGGTTGAGATTATTTAGCAATCTTTTCTGCTTGCTATCCCAATCCATGGGAGCTTGTAACTCTCGAGCTAAGTTTGCTTGTCGACTATTTAGCACCTTAAGGCTTAACTCATCAGAATATTCTTGATATATCCACAACTGGCTCCTTAAATTATCTATATTCAGTTGGATCCTCATCACCTGATCAAGCTGATTATAAATAAATTCTTGGTAAGAATAAGCCTTATACAAGGATGACCCTATGCCAAAAATGATTAGAGCACACAAGTAAACCGTCAGCTGTAGCCTCAATGAAATCATCATAGACTCACCAGCCCCCTCTTTGAGTGCTTATGTCTTCAAATGCTTGAGTATCGATAACATCACGAAAGTCTACCAAAATATCCCCAGGCACGAGGCGACTCTCCACTGCCCACTGTGCTTGGGTTTGTAAATTAGACACCAAGGCATTACCTAGTGATAGACGAAATGTATAGTCCCCCCATGAGTAACTAAGTTGCGACAGTGAGACTTTAAGCAACTGACTCACTTCTTGCTGATGCTGTAATGGCGCTTCATTGATAAGTTCAATAGCTTCACTTAATGCCAGCAAGATCCTTACATTGACTTCATTTTGCTTCAGATCTCGGCTTTTTTTGGCAATAAGATTAAATGAAAGGCTATATAATCCCTTAGTACTCAGTATCTGAGAAGCTCCTGCTGCGATTTGAGATACTTGATAGCCTAAAGGCTCCCAAGCCGAAATAATATCGACTTTACCCGCTAATAAATTCGGCACTAATTCATGTGCACCAAAATAAACCCTATCAATAAAATCTAAATTTTTTGAATTTAATATCAGAGTGTTATCGACAAAAAACTCACTCGCGCTACCTTTAATCATCCCAACTCTTACACCTTCGAGATCGGCAACATTAAGGTATTTTTCAGGAGTTAAACTAAGGAGTTTTAAGTCATTATCTGACTCAACAAAACTTGCCAATACCGAAAAGTCATCCCTAAAAAAACTGTTAAACATCACTACTGTTTCAGAAACAGTAGCAAACTCAGCATCACCCGCAGCCATCTGCTCAAAACACTTAACTCCACCACTGAGAATTTGAAGCTCAATGTTTAAGCCAAACTTTTTGAAGAGCCCATGTTGCTGAGCCACAAAAAATGGCGCCGATAACGGCGTATGTGAGACAGCAATGCGGTAGGTCGGCGCGATCTCTGGGTAACTCGCTGTTGCAAATACACTTTGGTAGATAAACAAGGCTGCTAAGCTAAATCCCATCAATATTAAGGCAAGTTTGGTCATTCTTATTTTTTTATGAAGTCTAAGGTCGCTTAAGTGTAGTCTTCAAATAAAAATTTGCCTGCCAAAGTACGGTATCTAAGGTACAGTAAAATAAGCGTTAATATCGTTGATGGTCGGATCCAATAACTTATCTAGCAACCTCAATAATCGCGCAGCTATGTTGAGCTTAAATACAGTTGATATTGTACTGAATAAAAACTAAGCACTGTGGCTAATATCAACATTCCCCCTCCGTTGGAATGAAGAGTAAATAACATCGACTCCCACAGATAGCCACAGATGTAAATTCACTAACTGGTCTTTTTTGCGATAAGACTTTACGCCTCAGAGTCCAACTTAGCCGATGAATAAATCCACCGTTCAGGCTAAAATAGCCCAGTTATAGCAATAGTATTAATCCTGCTTATACCACTTAAATTATTCTAAAGGGATCCTCGTTATGAGTCTTGCCGATTCTGTCTTAGCCATTAACAACGATTTACCCATACGTACTCAAAAGCCTGTCCATAGTGGAAAAGTACGCAGCGTTTACTGGTTAACTGAGTCAGATAGTCGCCGTTTGATTAAGCAAAAAGGCTACCAAGTTCCCCCAAATACTCCCCTTGCTATCATGGTAATTAGCGACAGAATTTCAGCCTTCGATTGTATTTTTCACGGCGAAGGCGGCTTACTGGGTATTCCGGGAAAAGGCGCGGCATTGAATGCCATTTCTAATCATTGGTTTAAACTGTTTGCCGAGCAAGGCTTAGCCGATAGCCACATCCTAGATATTCCCCATCCTTTTGTGTGGATAGTGCAAAAAGCTCGCCCCATTAAAGTCGAAGCTATTTGCCGTCAGTACATTACCGGTTCAATGTGGCGCGCCTATGCTAAAGGCGAGCGCGAGTTTTGCGGCATCACTCTGCCTGAAGGGCTCAAAAAAGATCAAAAACTGCCAGAACTTATCATCACGCCATCAACCAAAGGGATTTTAACCGGTATTCCCGGGGTGCCTGCACAAGATGATGTCAATATCAGTCGCCAAGATATTGAAGCTAACTATCAAGCTTTTGGTTTTGAATCACTTGCAGATATCGACCTCTATGAAAAACTTCTTAAAGACGGCTTTAAAGTGATTAGCGATGCACTGGAAAAATTAGATCAAGTGTTTGTCGATACTAAGTTTGAGTTTGGTTACGTCACAGATAAAGACGGCCAGTCTAAGCTCATTTACATGGATGAAGTGGGTACTCCAGATTCATCACGTATTTGGGATGGGCAGGCCTATAGAGATGGAAAGATACTTGAAAACTCTAAGGAAGGCTTCCGGCAATTTTTATTAACTCATGTTGCCGATGGCGATGTATTGCTTAACAAAGATAGGATGCCAGAGCGTGAGGCCCTAGCCCGAGATAATGCCCTACCGTTAGTGGCCATGATGGACGTGTCCCGCACTTATACTGGGGTGGCAGAAAAAGTCACAGGCAAAACGATCACCCTAGCAACTAACCCTAAAGCCGACATCATCAAAATATTACGTGAACAATATGATTTGATTGACTAAAGCAGCACGAAACACAGCCCTCTACCTTATTTAAGGCGCCCTAGGCGCCTTTTTTGTTGTTTATTCACAGCGTCTAATTGTTGTTAACATAAACATAAAGAATGTAAATGACAATGATTTGCATTTACTATCAGCTTGATTTGCTATACCGTGCTTGAGCGAAATTTAACCTGAAGGCCTATTAACTTCAAGATCCATAAACCAAAGAACAAGGACAGTTCATAACTCGCTGAAGATGATGACACTATGAAACTAACACCCATTTACCTCGCCGTAATAACTAGCATCGGCCTCTCTAGCCATGCCACCGCCGAGCAAGCCGTCTCACCAGAAAACAATGAAAATATCGAAAAAATTGAAGTCACAGGTCGTTATATTCAAGGCTATAACCCACACTCTGTCAGCGGTGCCTCTCGATTAGATTTAGCCATTAGCGACATCCCCCAATCTGTGTCGGTAATCACCAGCGCCCAGCTCGATGACTTTCAAATCAATGATATTAACAGCGCATTAGACACGGCAACGGGTGTTAACGTAGAGCGTATTGAAACTGACAGAACTTACTATACTGCCCGTGGGTTTGATATTACCAACTTTCAGATTGATGGTATTGGCTTACCTTTAACCTCAGGCAGTAACCACTCAGATGAAGACACTGCAATTTATGACAGAATTGAAGTCATTCGCGGCGCTAACGGTTTGATGACAGGAGTTGGCAATCCGTCTGCAACGGTTAACTTTATCCGTAAACGCCCCACCGCTGATAACATGCTGTCATTAAGCACAAGCTATGGCAGTTTTAATGACGTGCGTTTAGAAGCCGACGGTTCAGCACGCCTTAATGACACTTTTGCAGTCAGAGCGGTAGCCGCCAACCAAACTAAAGACTCTTATTTAGACAGATACCAGACAGATAAAAATGTTTTTTATCTGTTTTTAGAAACCAACTTAACAGATGACACCAATGTGTCATTGAGCCATAGCTACCTCAATAATGACGCTAAAGGTAACAACTGGGGCGCACTGCCGCTATTTTACACCGACGGTAGCGCAACCGATTACGCCAGATCAGCCAACACCTCTGCGAATTGGTCAAACTGGCAAGTTGTGAAAAACAATACTGTGCTAGAGCTAAGTCATTTTTTTAATGATAATTGGCGATTACGCGCGACCTACTCGCACAAAACCACAGATGAAGATACTGAATTATTCTATGTCTTTGGCACTCCAGATAAAATGACGGGACTTGGGTTAATCGGTTATGGCAGTGAGTACGACCTTGATGATAAGCATGATTTATTTGATGTGTATATCAATGGCGACATCAGTCTCTTTGGCCGAGATCACCAACTGGTATTTGGACTCAATCATTCAAAAATGAGCTATACAGACAGCTCACTTTATGACTACACCACAGGCAATGGCTTTCCAGCCATGCCAGATCTCAACAGCTGGAATGGCAACACGCCCAAGCCAACATTCAAAGATAAGCTCCGCGGCAGTGATGTTAGCCGCGAGCAGCAAGCTGCTTACTTTACGGGTCGTTTCAATTTAATTGACGATTTACATCTAATGTTGGGCGGACGTTATAACGATTGGCAGCAACGAGGCATTAGCTACGAAACCAAGCAAGATGCCGAGGATGGCGAGTTCATTCCTTTTGCCGGTGTCGTTTATCGCTTATTACCAGAGTTAGTGGCTTACACCAGTTACACTGAAACCTACATGGTGCAAAAAGAGTTAGACATTAACAATCGCATACTCGATCCAGTCACTGGAGAAAGCCGTGAAATCGGCCTTAAAAGCGAACTTTTTAATGGCAACTTGATAGCCAGCCTTGCCTATTTCGATGTAAAACAAACTAACTTGGCAAAACCCGATCCAATAACCGCACAACTACCTCCTACTGAGCAGCGCTATATCGGTATTGACGGGATCCACAGCCATGGTATTGAGCTTGATATTGCCGGCGAAATCTACCCAGGCCTTAATGCCAGCATAGGTTATACCGACTTTACTATCACAGGTGACGATCAAGTATCAGCCTATACCCCAAGTAAAATTCTTAAATTAGCCGCAACTTATGAATTTAGCAGCATCGACGGTTTAAGCCTTGGTATGAATGCACGCTGGCAAGATGATATTTATCGCGAACAAGGCGTAGTCGCCACGGGCTTTAATAATGCGGGAGAGAAAATTATCACCACCCAAGAAGCCTATGCAGTCATCGATTTAATGGCTAAATACCAGTTCAATGACAATCTAACTCTGGCCTTACATGCTAAAAATGTCACCGATGAGAAATACATTAATAGCCTCTATTGGGCCCAAGGTTATTACGGTGCTCCCGCAAATTACGGCGCAACGTTAAGCTGGAAAATGTAATTATTGACATCACTCTACCTGCCCTCAAGTTTAGCTTGAGGGCATTTTGCACCCTAACACATAGTAAAACCTAAGCACCAAGGCACTAAGGCACTAAGGCACTAAGGCATTAGCATGAGAAAAAAATTATTTAAATGGCACTCCTACACTGCCCTTATCACCCTGCTGCCATTATTGATCATCTCAATCACTGGCAGCATTTTAGTATTTAAAGTTGAGCTAGATAGCCTGCTAAGACCTGCGCACATGTTAGTTAACACCGCAGCAGATACAACGCGAGTCAGCCTAGACACCATGATGGGCACTGTACTTAAAAAAAACACCGAGTTTGAACTTGGCGGCTGGGAGCTATTTGACAACCAAAGCCGCTCAGATGCGGCGTACTTAATTAAACGTGGCACCCAAGACTGGTACAAAGTTTATATTAATCAATATACCGGTGAAACATTATCCCAACCACACATAATGGGACATTATCTGACAGATTGGCTACTTGAACTGCATTACACCTTTTTACTTCATATAACGGGCACCAGTTTTGGCTTTGTACTGGCTTTAGTCATGGTTTTTTTAGGAGTAAGCGGCATCATCCTCTATCGTAGATTTTGGGCAAAGTTATTCACCCTTAGGCTCACCGCTGCCAAACGCATATTGTTCAGCGATATTCATAAATTTACCGGTATCACCAGCTCACCTATGTTAATCATCATCGCTGCGACTGGGGCCTACTGGAACATAGCGAGTATTTTACATGAAGTCGATGAACACTCTGGGGATGGACATGTGTTCATTGAACAGCCATTACATGCGGCGCAGATTTCTTTTGAGGCACTCAAGAGCCAAGCTGAGACTCACATTCCGAGTTTTAAAGCCGGCTACCTTGCCATGCCCCATGAAGCAGATTTAGATATTGTCTTTTATGGTGACGTTGACACTAGCAACCCACTGCATAGTGAATACGCCAGCACTGTGGGTTTTGATAAACTCACTGGCAAACTTATCTACTCGCAAGATATTCGTGAGGCTGACATGTTAATGGTATTTTTAGACAGTTTTCGCAAACTTCACTTCGGCTACTTCGGCGGCATGCTAACCCGTATTCTTTGGTGTATTGTTGGCTTGATGCCCTTAATATTGGCACTAACGGGCACTTGTATGTATATCCTCAGGAAAAAGCGAGCCGCACTCCCACAACGACAAACTGCAACAATCTGAGTCTGCTTGAGCAGAGTCATCAATTATCATCTCACTCATATGCCAGTATAAAGCGGTGCTAGCATCGCTTAAGCACGCTAGATAACAGGTTTCACTCCAGAATGTCGCCCTTCACTTTAAGGGTTTGTTTAGCAGTGACGGCAACTAAATCAAACCTACAGTTAAACCAATAAATTAAGTTACCCATCAAACAATGTCACAATAATGATAAATATTAGAATTTTATGTAAAACAGATTAAACTAAAGCGCAAACTGGCCGAAAATAGATACAAGCTAGCGCACAATTTAGATAACAAGTTAATGACCTTGTGTGTCAAATTAGATTAAATTAATTTACTATTGCAAAAAATGATTCCTTGCTTGCCCATTTTGGAGAAATTATGAAGGAAGTAGATTTTAGAACAATTGATAGATTGTTCATTAAAATGTCAATCAATGATAAATTCTGGTCGATATTCAGTCTATTTATTGTCGTTTTACTGACATTATCCCTAGGCCGTTATCAGTACTCTATCAATCAGATAGAGCAGCAATCTGTAGTTGCATTAGAATCACAGTTGTCTGGCATGGTGCAGGCGCTAGAGACCACAGGGCAAACCGATAAATTTTCTCAGCTGGGAATTAATACGACTTCTGCAACTATCTCCAGCAGACAAAGAGATACCATTACGGCGGTTGCAAAAACCAGTGCTCAAGAATATGTCTCTCAAACTCAAGGGGCACCAAGTACAGAAGCCGATGCCAAGCAAGATGCGCTCTTTTCCTTATTGCTATCTTTCCTATGGATATTGCCTTTTTCGTTAGTGCTTTATTGGGTAGCAACCTTTCTAGGTGGTGCTTTGTGGGTACTGTGGGATACCACAGAAAAGATTGCCAAAGGCGACTTAAGTTCACGTTTAGGTTTCCACCCAGGTCGTGATGAGTTCGGTACCATTGGCTGCGCTTTAGACAAAGCTATGGATACGCTAACGGAACTGGTAATCACAGTTAAAGGCAGTGCTAAGACCTTACACACCACATCGACATCATTTGCTAATGAGGCGCGTCAGAGCGAGGAGCAAATTGATTCACAGTATGCCTCATTAGACTCTGTAGCGACTGCAATGGAGCAGATGACAGCCTCTTCGTTGGTGGTGTCTGGTATTTCACAGAAAGCATCACAACAAGTTGAACAAGATTCTGAATACATTAAGCAAAGTTATAGCCGCGTTCAGAAAGCAATAAGTGAAATTCAGCAGCTGTCTAACTATATTGAGCAAACATCAGACTCAGTCACCACCTTACAATTAAACGCCACCAAGATTAATGATGTAATCACCACCATTAACTCTATTTCTGAGCAAACTAATTTACTGGCGCTGAACGCTGCCATTGAGGCCGCTCGAGCTGGTGAAATGGGCCGTGGTTTTGCCGTGGTTGCCGATGAAGTAAGAACCTTAGCAAGCCGCACTCAGTCAGCCACAGTAGAAATTCAGGCTATGATTGCCAACCTGCAATCAGAAACCAGCAACATTTCAAGTATTACTCAAAATACCGTGAAACAAGCCCAATCAAGTCGTGAGCTTATCTCCAACATAGGTACGGATGTGAATTCGATTACGCAATCGTCACAATCTATTATCGACATGAGCTTCCAAATTGCGGCTTCAGCGGAAGAGCAGAGCACAGTTGCTAATGAGATCTCATCTGAATTAAGTGAGATCCGCTCAAAATCAAACACCATACGCGATCTAGCAAAACAATCGTCACATGGCGTCAAGGATTTATCTCAAGCATCTGAAAAGCTTGGTAAAATACTTGCCAATTACCACACTACAAAAACGGACTTTAAGCGCGAAATTGATTAATCCCGCGCTTAATTACCCGCAAAAAAATGCCTAAGCTTTGCTTAGGCATTTTTTATTACCGCGACATTCAGCAGCTAAGTTTAGCCATGTTATACCAATCCTTATAAATATCTGATCAGTTCAGAGCTCTGTCAGCGGTTCGAAAACCAGCCAAATTGGTGACGTCATAGTGGTGCTATGGCGAGACAATTTGGCGCAGTAGTCGCCCTGCTGACAAGCTCCCGCAGGGCGAGTTTATAAGGGGGGTATGCTGTGTTGCCCGATGTCGACTTATCCCGATAGGCCTTCCATCGGGCGCCTTGCCTCCCCTCCCTTATAACACTCGCTGAATGAGCACATATTTATGCGGATTGGTATTAATTACCCGCAATCTTCATTTCGCTTAGCAAAATACCACCTGTGCGAATAGATGAGCGTAGATCTCTATCCATGGCCACTCCCTGAATACCCATAAACATGTCTTTTAAATTACCCGCTATGGTGATTTCTTCAACTGGATATTGAATCACGCCATTTTCCACATAAAAGCCTGCCGCGCCGCGTGAATAATCCCCCGTCACACCGTTAACGCCTTGGCCCATGACTTCAGTGACAATTAAGCCCTTATCCATGGTTTTTATCAACTCAGCAAAGGTTTGATTAGTATGACTCAGGGTCCAATTATAAATGCCGCCCGCATGACCGGTATTTGTCATACCAAGCTTTCTAGCCGAATAACTAGTGAGTAAATAAGTTTCCAACTGGCCGCGATCAACGATGCGTCGGTCTTGAGTTGCCACTCCTTCACTGTCGTAGTTGGCGCTTGCCAAGCCAGACAGTAAGTGGGGCTGCTCTTCAATACTAAACCAGTCAGGAAAAATTTGGCTGTGCAATGAATCCAGTAAAAAGCTTGATTTGCGATATAAACTGCCGCCGCTAATCGCGCCAATTAAATGCCCCATTAGCCCTGTGGCTATCTCAGGCGCAAACAATACTGGCAACTTAGCTGTTGCTATTTTTCTAGCATCTAAGCGACTCAAAGTTTTCTCGGCGGCTTTAGCACCCACTTCTTCAGGGCTCAGTAAATCCGCAAATTTACGCGACACGGTATAGTCATAATCACGCTGCATATTACCGTCAGATTCTTCGCCTATCACCACACTACTTAAGCTGTAACGTGAACTGCAATAACCTTGTAAAAAGCCGTGGCTATTACCATAAACTTTAGCCGAAGTATGGGCATTGGCTGTGGCACCATCAGAATGCTTAATACGAGTATCAGCATCCACACCCGCTTTTTCGGCCCTAATGGCTAAATCAGCAAGTTCTTCGGCACTAATATCTTGAGGGTGATACAGCTGTAAATCACGGATATCCTTAGCCATTAAAGCAATATCGGCCAGACCGCTGAACGCGTCTTCTGACGTATAGCGGGCGATGTCATCAGCCGCTTTCACTGCTTCTGCAATAGCATTAGGACTAAGATCAGAAGTTGAAGAACTGCCTTTACAGCCACCACGATAGACAGTGATACCTAAGGCACCATCTTTATTAAACTCTACGGTTTCAACTTCTTGAGTACGAGTTGATACAGATAACCCCTGCTGCTTGCTAATGGCCACTTCAGCGGCGCTTGAGCCTAATTTTTTCGCATGCGCCAAAGCCACTGAAACCGCTTCTTTAAGGGCATTCAATTCAATATCTATGTTAGGTGATGACACGTAGTTACTCTTTAATTTAAGTCGACTTTTCACTAGCATAGCAAATTCAATATATGATTGATAACTCCAGCATCAGCATTCATCGCAAACTTAATGCCTCAAGGTTATACAGGCCAAATTTACGTCTTTAAATCCCCCAAAACGCCTATCGCAATTCTCAGTAAAATGGCCCTTTGGCGCCCATAATCTATGGCGAATAGTCAGTATATTATCTGGCTTGCAGATCCTGATAAGTGATACTATTGGCAGATATTTATTTGAGGTTTATGATTATGAAAATCGTTGGCGATTCAGAACACTTTCAACAACCCTATGACAATGATGACGATTACGTCAGCCGTACGGGACAAAAAGTAGAAAGCGAAGCCGCACAAAAACTAGGTATGCGTTTAGTTGATCTAAGTAAGTCGCAATTGGCAAAGATGGAATTAGATGAATTCCTCTATGACGCTATTTTGCACTCTAAGAATATCAAAACAAAAACTGAAGCCTACCGCCGTCATCTACAGTACATAGGCAAGCTGATGCGTGGTTTTGATCCTGAGCCAATTGAAGCAACATTAGATAAAATTCTTAACAAGAACAATAATGAAAGCGCTCAAATACACATTTTTGAAAAAATGCGTGAACGCTTACTGAGTTTAGGCGATGACGAAATCAGTACCCTAATTGAGCAGCACCCCCAGCTTGATAGACAAAAGCTACGCCAGCTTGTAAGACAAGCGAACAAAGAACTCGCTAAAGGCCCAGACTCTAAGTCATCAAGGGAAATTTTCAAATATCTGCGTAGCGAAATCACAGAGTAATCTCATAAATTTACCATTATCCTCAAAAAAAGGACCTGATTTCAGGTCCTTTTTGTTTTTAAGCTAATGGTATTTTAAAAGGATTACTTATCTTCTTTAAGACCTATGCTTTGCAGCCAATAGTCAAAATCAACCATATTACCCGGCAGCACCACACGGGTATCTTTCTTACTCAAGCCTTCAAGCTGCTTTAAGTATTGTTCGCCTAATTGCATCCGCAGTGCGCTCTGACCACCAGGAGAGGCAATAACACTTGCAAGACGCTCAATAGACTCTGAAGTCGCTTTGGCCAAGGTTAAGATTTCCTCAGACTTACCTTCAGCCTCATTGATCCTGCGCTGCATTTCACCTTCTGAGCGGTTAATGGTTTCGGCCATCACACCTTCAGAGCGGTTAATTTTACTTTGCTTATCACCTTCACTCTTGGCCAATAATGCTCGGCGCTCACGTTCAGCATTGACCTGCATTTCCATGGCATTTTTAACTGTCTCTGGCGGTGTGATATTTTTTATTTCATAGCGATGCACTCGGATCCCCCAAGTGGAACCCGCCTCATCTAGCACCTCAACTACCTTGGCAGAAATAAGATCGCGTTCTTCAAAAGTACGGTCCAGATCTAAGGTACCTATAACAGAGCGTGTGGTGGTTTGCGCCAATTGAATAGCAGCATAACGATAATTAGTGATCCCATAGCTTGCCTTGACCGGATCGGTAACCGAAATATAGATCACCCCATCAACCTCCACGTTCACTTCATCACTCGAGAAGCACTCCTGCGGCGGCACATCTATGGTTTCTTCTTTTAAATCGTGGACATAGGCCACTTTATCGATAAAAGGAATAAGCGCGTGAAAGCCTGCATCTAAGGTACTGTGATATTTGCCTAAACGTTCAACTATATACGCAGATTTTGTAGGCACCAAACGGATAGATTGAAATAATTTAAGAATGAAAATAGCAAAAATAACACCCCAAATAATCATCACCACAAAATTAGTCTGCATCAGACCTGAACCCATTAATTCTTCCATAATTATGCTCCTTGGCCTGTGGCTTTATGGTTATCTTTAGCTGCAATAGTATTGGTAACTTGATCCATGCCTTCAAAAAAGCCTTCAAGTTTAGCCATTTCAGCCGGCACCACAGAGACCTGCGCTTCCGATAAAATGCTGCCAACTTGACCGATAAATTGCTCTTTTAATAGCATATTCATCGCATCATTACCGCCGTTAACCTCTAAGGCATTACAGATCATCTCCATCCCTTCCGCTTTCGCTTTCGCAATAATGGAGATTTCTCGCCCTTTACCTAGAGCCTCATTGATGCGTTTTTGCTTCTGACCTTCAGATAGATTGATCGCTTCTTGGCGCTCACCTTCTGACATATTAATCATCGCTGCTTTTTCGGCGTTAGCTAAGGTAATCTCAGCGCGCTTACGGCGTTCAGCCTCCATTTGCTTCTCTAAGGTGTGAATGACTTTGCTGGACGGGGTAATGTTTTTTATTTCATAGCGCAGCACTTTGATCCCCCAAGGATCTGAAGCTTTATCAATTTCTCTCACTATAGATTCATTCAAACTGTCACGCTCAGAAAAGGTCTGCGATAGACTTAGTTTGCCGATTTCAGAACGCATAGTTGTCTGCGCTAAATTAACTGCAGCTCTTCTATAATTTTCAATGCCATAGCTTGCAAGCTTACCGTCCATCACTTTTAAGTAAACCAAACCATCGACTTCTAATTGGGTATTATCTTTTGAGATACAACTTTGGGGCGGTACATCTAATACTTCTTCACGGGTATCATGGCGATAAGCCACCCTGTCGACAAAAGGCACTAGAAAATGAAACCCAGGCTTAAGCACAGTTAAAAACTTACCTAAACGCTCAATGACATGCACTTCTCGCATCGGCACTATAAGCATCAACTTATAGAGCACAAATAAAAATAATAAAAAACCTATAGTGAACAATAACATAACTAACTCCCTTTAAGATGAAACTGGATCTGTCTCTGGAAACGCACACGGCTCAACGATAAGCGCAATATTTTCTCGGCAAATTATCCGCACTTGAGTGCCAGCTTTTATTTCGCTGCCATCTCCTAATGCAGTCCAATCGGCGCCTTGAAATGTCACCCTCCCCGACTTTTCTCCAGGACCTATAACCTCTTTAACCAAGGCGATTTTATTATAAAGATCTAACTCTTCATCGGTATTATCTTGGTGTGAATCACCACCTATAAGTTGCTGAGTAATATGCCTAAAACTCAGTAGCAAGACGATAGACAAGATAAACCACAATGTGAGGCTTTGGACTATCCCTTCAACCACACCTATTGCCAATGCGCCAGCCACTAATAAGCTCGCGGCGCCAAGCAAAACCACTATGCCACCTGGAACAATAATTTCAGCAAGCATAAGCACTACACCTAAGCACGCCCAAATTAGAATAGGATTTGAAAACTCCATATTTCCTCCACTGCAAGTTGAAGACCTTTGTCAATCAACCGCTTATTCTTATATAAGAGAATTTACTATAACAGCAGATAAAAAAACAATCGACATAATATGTCATTAATTTACTCTTAACTCTGTTTCCTAAAAAATATGCCAATAAATACCGCCATTTGTGTTATTTTCTCGCCCCGAAACAAATAGTCGTATCCCTGTGGTAATAATTGAACCGCTATACTATTTTTCTTATGACACAAGTCCCATTAAGGTAACACAATGAAAAAATCATGCTTTGCACTTATGCTATTGGCAGCAACTGCGCCAACCCATGCAGACGATTTAATCCACTGGTGGGATGTAAGCGGTACCTTCCTCTATGGTGATAATTACGATTTGGCCCCTTCGGATAATCAAACCACATTAACCTTTGAAACTGCTGGCGGCTGGAAATACGGTGATTGGTTTATGTTCCAAGATGTCACCTATTACAACAGTGACAATTTCGGTGTAACCTCAACCACTTATGGTGAAATAGCCCCTCGCTTCAGCCTAGGAAAAATCACAGACCAGGCGCTTAAGTTCGGCCCAGTAACCGATGTCTCTATTGCACTCACCTATGAAGAAGGTGAAGGCCCAGTGCAAAGCTTTCTCTACGGCGTTGGATTGGACTTAGCCATCCCTGGATTTACTTACTTCAGTCTAAACACCTATAAACGCGAAGGGATTAGCACAGGCAACATCAGTGATGGCTGGCAACTGACTCCCGCCTTTAGCATTGACTTCCCCATAGGCAATGCAGATTTTGTTTTCGATGGTTTTGTGGATTGGGTATTCTCGACTGATAACGTCGGATATGAAGAAAACCTGCACATTAATCCCCAGCTTAAATATGATTTAGGCAAAGCGCTTTTTGGTGATAAACGAGCCAAAAAACTGTATGTGGGTATTGAATATGATTACTGGCGCAACAAGTATGGTGTCGATGGCATAGACCAAAGCACTTATTCAGTTATCGCGAAATATCACTTTTAACTCATAAATACTAGCGACAAAAAAGGCGCTCAAGGCGCCTTTTTTATTATTAATTCAGCAGTGTTTTAGCAAAATTACGCTAACAACTTCTTCGCTGCTGCAACCACAATTGAAACAGCACTGACTTCAGTTTTCTTCATGCTAGCTTCATCTGGAATTTCTTGCTGAGTACGGTTTACGATAACACCCGCCACACAAGCCGCTTTCCAGCCTTGAGTGGCACACATAGTAAATAATGTTGCCGACTCCATTTCATAGTTCAGCACACCCATTGACTGCCATTCTTTCATTGAACCAACATAGCGGCTAGTGATGCGGCCAGAAACCGTGTCGTAACGCTCTTGACCTGGATAGAAAGTGTCTGAAGACGCCGTAATACCTATGTGCGGCTCAAGACCTGCATCACGACAAGCAGCAACCATAGCCGTTGTACATTCAAAATCTGCCGCAGCAGGGAATTCAAGCGGCGCAAAATGTAAGCTCGCGCCATCTAAACGTACAGAAGCTTGAGTTACAATCACATCCCCCACATTAACGTGTGGTTGAATAGCGCCAGTGGTACCAACGCGTAAGAAAGTACGCACCCCAAGTTGTGCTAACTCTTCTACTGCAATAGAAGTCGATGGACCACCAATACCCGTCGAACAAACCACAACTGGCTTGCCATCGATGTAAGCTAAGTAGCTAGTGTATTCACGGTGGCTAGCTAAAAACGTCGCGTTGTCCATTAATTCAGCAATACGTTTGACACGTTCAGGATCACCTGGAACGATAGCTAACGTTGCACCATCTAACATTTTTTTGGTCAAACCTAAGTGAAATACATCCGACATTTTGTAAACCCCTTTCATTTTTGTATATTAAATTCTACTTACCATGACTTTAACCTAGTATAGAAACCGATTTGGTTAACTCGATCACAGTTATATCGCGAATAGCTAAATCTTAGCATGTTGGTTAATTACTTATTAACTGTAATTAAGTCATAACTAATGAAACTGATGTTTTTTTCCTTATCCGTATAACAAATCGACAATTATTGAGCTCGATCACGGATTTTGTCCTGCTGGTCACTTAGGTTAGTAGTAAGAAAAAATGACAATAACAGGATAAGGAGTCCACCTATGTTTCCAGAGTACAGAGAATTAATCACCCAACTTAAAACCTCTGACGCCCATTTCCTACGAAAGTTTGATGAGCACAATCAACTTGATGAGGAGATCAAAAAAATAGAGCAGCATTCCAGCAGCGATCTGACCCCTGAGGTAAAAGTGCTTAAATCCAAAAAGTTACACTTAAAAGAAGAAATTTTCACCATCTTACAAAACCATAGTAAGTAACTTAAGCTCTGAATAAACCATGTTAGCTCAAAACAATAAAGACTTATCAAACCACTCTAAAACAAAAAAGGACGCCAAGGCGTCCTTTTTTACTGCCAACTCACTTACAAGTAGTAATCTTTAAGCGGTGGGAAACCGTTAAAGCACACCGCGGAATACGTGGTGGTATAGGCACCCGCAGTTAACCAGAACATGCGATCGCCAATGGCTAGATCATCCGGCAAACCATAGCTGTAGTGCTCATACATGATATCTGCACTGTCACAGGTCGGTCCTGCGATAACGCACTTATCTAGCTCCCCCGTTCTGTCGGTATAAATCGGGAACTTAATGGCTTCATCTGTGGTTTCAATCAAACCAGAGAACTTACCTACATCGGTAAATACCCATCGTTCAAGGGCAGTGTTTGATTTACGAGAAATCAATACCACCTCAGACACCAACACACCGGCATTGGATAATAATGAGCGACCTGGCTCTAGAATGATCTCTGGTAAATCATCACCGAAATCTTCTTTTAAGAAATGGGTAATTTGCTCAGCATAGGTTGCTAATTCATTGGTTTTATCAATATAGTTAGCAGGGAAGCCACCGCCTAAATTGATCATCTTCAATGTGATGCCATGCTCTTCCTTAAGACGCTCGTAAATGCCTTTAACTTTACCAATCGCCGAGTCCCAAGCACCGATATCACGTTGCTGTGAGCCCACATGGAAAGAAATACCGTGCGGCACTAGGCCAAGCTCACGGGCTAGCACTAATAAGTCATAGGCCATTTCGTTTTGACAGCCAAACTTACGTGACAAAGGCCAATCAGCCGTGTGGGTGCCTTCAGTAAGAATGCGCACATACACCTTTGAGCCTGGTGCTTCTTCGGCAATCATACGTAAATCGGCTTCTGAGTCAGAGGCAAACATACGCACCCCTTGCTCGTAGAAAGAGCGTACATCGACGCGTTTTTTGATGGTGTTGCCGTAGCTGACCCTATCTGTAGAAACCCCAATTGAGGTCACCATTTCTAATTCATAAATAGAGGCGATATCAAAGTTCGAGCCTTTATCGCGCAACAGGGTTAATACTTCTTTGGCCGGATTTGCCTTAACTGCATAATACACATTTGCGTAAGGAAAATTTTTCACCATATCATCGTATTGTTTCGCAATGATCTTGGTATCTATGACCACGAAAGGAGTTGGTTTGTCTTTAGCAAACTCCTTGATCTGGTTAAAAGTGTCCGTCTCATAATAATCTGCAACATCAATCGATTGAAATTGGCTCATTAGGCCAGTGCCTCCTGTAGTTGGGCGTAAAAAATAGCAATTAACTGCTTGAAATAAAACAGCCGCAGTAAACGATATTTTCACGCAATACGCAACGAATTTTTATGCATAAAGAGTAATTTTTTATGCCTACAGCTTTGAAGTCACCTTCAAAGGGGATACAACAAACTTAGCACAGTTCAATTAGGCTTTCTGTAAAAGTCATTCAAATTCCATAACGTCTCACTACAAGCCTCGCTGCCATTCTTGGCGAAGTGGAATCGTGCCTTTTATTGCATGTTCAACTTGGGCCACCAGCGCCGATTTGTCTTTACCCAGCACGCCCTTAAGCACTAAATAATTAGACGCGTGATCTGAGCGAAAGATGGTTTTTTCAAGCTCCAAATGGCTAAGTAATATGCCCATTTCTTTGAGCAAGCCTTGAGTATCGGGAAGCACAAACTTGCCGCCAAATACTTTGTCCATCCGCTCAGTGCCTAAAGGTAAACTCACCACTAAGGTCGACAGATAATCAGGCTGGGCGGCATTCATTAATCGCGCCGAATTAAGCGCATGCTGCTCGGATAACGCCACTCCGCCTAGGCCCATTAAAATCATCACAGATGATTTCATTCCCGCTTGTTTAATTTTCTCAAGCGCGGCGAGTGATGAAGCAAAATTCTCGCCCTTTTCGATGAGGGTCAGCACTTGGTCATCACCACTTTCGCAGCCCACATACAAAAGAGATAACCCCATGGTTTTTAGCTCTTGAAGCTGCTCAACCGTCTTATTGGTTAAATTTCGCGGTAAACAATAACTGCTGATGCGAGTCACACTGGGAAGGTGGGTATTAATCAGTTCACAGATTTCTTTTAGGCGCTTAAAAGGCAGGCTCATGGCATCACCATCGGCGAGAAAAACCCGAGCTATGGGATAGCCAGACGCGGCCGCAGTGAGAATATCTTGCTCTATTTTATCGAGTTTTTGTGCGCGAAATTGCTTTTGCGGCTGAGTATACATGTCACAAAAACTGCAATTATTCCAGCTACAGCCATTGGTGACTTGTAAAATCAGTGACTTCCACTCCGATGGCGGGCGAAATACCGGTTCAATATAATCGATCATTGTGTTGTGGCCTTTGAAATAACATGTCTAAATGGGGAATGCCATCTTCGAGGTAGACCTCTGAATTAACGACAAAATTAAGCCCTTGGTAGAAGTGACTTAAATATTCTTGGGCGCCAATTTGAATCCCGGCCTCAGGCCAAGTCTTAAGAGCTGTCTCTATGCTTATTTGCATCAATTGCTGAGCCAGACCTTGGCCCCGCCCTGCTTTGGCTACCGCCACGCGGCCTATGCTGGCTTGGAGGTAACTCAGACCTGGAGCCAACAAACGGCTATAGGCCAATAAGCGGCCTTCATCATCTGTGCCCAGTACATGTAAGGTTTGTGGGTGCCTGTCTTTACCATCAAGTTCTGGATAAGCACAGGCTTGCTCAACCACAAAAATATCTGTCCGCAGGGTTAGTAGCTCATACAAGCTGTCTGTGGTGAGCTGTGAAAAAGTAACCACGTTCCAATTCATCTTGGCTCCGCTAGTGAAAATCACCTCCGCCACGGCTATCGGCTTGAGGTTTGCGGATACACAATACCGCAACTACAGCAATTAACAAACAGCCGCTCATGATCAAAAACACATCATTATAGGCTTGAATATAGGCTTGCTGAGTTAAGGTCTGGCTTAATAGCAGTTGCGCCTGGGCTTTAGCTGCATAGGCATCGGAGCCAGCCCCTTGCAACATAGCGCTAGTGCTAGACAGGTATTCATAGGCGCTGTCACTCACCCTAGGTAAGGATTCTTTCAGCCGTGCTAAGTGACTGCGGGACAAGGTATCGACTAAAGTGGCTACCAGCGCAATACCACAGGCGCCGCCTAAGTTTCGCATCACATTGAGCACAGTTGAAGCCGACGCATTGTGCTCCGCCTTAATGTGCATAGTGGCTAAAATCCCGATGGGAACCAACACAAAAGGTTGCCCCAGCGCGCGCACTATCTGGGAGAATATCATCTGATCGCCAGCATAATCTGCGCTCATATGGCTATTCATATAATAGCTAAAACCAAACAGCGCAAAACCAAAGGCTGCCAGATAACGGCTATCAAACTTTTTCATCATTCTAGGCACTAAAGGCAAGACCAACAGCTGCGGAAAGCCCATCCACATGATGACTTTACCTATTTCTAATGGAGTGTAATTATGAATTTGCGACAGGTATAACGGGATCATATAAATAGCGCCAAACAAGGCCATTCCCAGTAAAAAATATGCCAGAGTCGACAGCGCAAAATCTCGCTGAGCTAATAGACGAATATTGACTAAAGGCTGGGGCTTTTTAAGTTGGATCCAAATAAATAACCCTATGTTAACTACGGCAAGAATGCTCAGATTTCTAATAAGATCAGAGCCAAACCAGTCTTTGCGATTGCCCTCTTCTAGCACCACTTCTAAGCAGCCCATGCCAATAGCCATAGTGATAATGCCAGAATAGTCGGCGTTTTTAAGTTTTTCCCAAATAATGGGCTTTTTCTCGAGCCCATGGGCCAACATGGCCATCACTAATAAGCCTGGCGGCACATTGATGTAAAACAAATAATGCCAGCTAAATTCTTGAGTTAACCAGCCACCCAAGGTTGGGCCAATAGACGGTGCAAAAGTCGCCGTTACCCCAAAGAGCGCCATACCGACAGCGCGTTTATCATCGGGTAAACATTCCAAAATAAGCCTGAAAGCCAAAGGGATCAGTGCGCCGCCAAAAAAGCCCTGCAAGGCGCGAAAAACGATCATCGACTCTAAATTCCAAGCCATGGAGCACAACAAAGAAGCCAGAATAAAAAACGCCGCATTCCAGAGTAAATAGCGCCGCGCCGATAAACCATTACTGAGCCAGCCAGACAGAGGAATGGCGATCATTTCAGCCACCAAATAGGCGGTAGCTATCCAGCTGGCTTCCTCTAAGGTTGCTCCTAGACTGCCTTGAATTTCTTTCATTGAGGCATTGGTTATTTGAATATCTAAAATCGCCATAAAGGCGCCAATAAGACCACCAAAAACGGCAATCCAAGCACGGCGACTGCCACGCTCAAAACCCGCGGATTGGGTTTGGGCTGTTAACGCTAGGGCGGCTGTACTCATAGGTAAACACTCATAAATGGATTAGCAAAGCTTAAGGCGATTAATGCGATCGACTAGCCACAAGCTCAGCTTGAGCTGTCGTCGCTGAAGTATCTACATCGACAACCACGCTCAGCCCTGGGATCAAACCTGAATGAATCTCAGCATTTAATGTGCGCGCGCTAAGCTCAGTACGCCCTATAAGCTCATCGGCCTCAAGCCTTATTCTGACCGGAATGCGCTGCACAATTTTGGTGAAATTTCCGGTAGCATTTTCCGCAGGCAATAAACTAAATTGCGAACCCGATGCCGGAGAGAAGCTCTCAACCACGCCATAAAACTGGCTGCCTGGGAAGGCGTCCACACTCACCTTGACCCTTTGGCCCACTTGCATGTGTTGAATTTGAGTTTCTTTAAAGTTAGCGTTTATCCATACGCCCGTATCTGGCACTAAGCTAAACAAAGCTTGCCCCGGCTGAACATATTGGCCCACCAAGGCACCACGCTTACCTATCACCCCAGAAAAAGGTGCGGTTATGCGGGTATCTTGCAATTGGATCTTCGCCAATGCCAAGTTAGCGCTAGCCTGCTTAACGTCTGAATCCAATTGAGTTAACTGGGCCGTAAACACAGCTAATTCACGCTGTTTAGCCACTAACGCCGCCTTGGCTTGATCCAAATGAGCCGAAGAAGAATCAAATGCTGACTGTAACTGGTCGACATTATCTTGGGAGCTGTAATTACTGATTTTAAGTTTTTGAGAGCGAGCTAATTGTTGCCGCGCTATTTTTCTGTCAGACACAGCAGCCACCACCCCGGCTTGAGCTTGATTAATTAGCGCCCCTTGTAAGTCAACTTTTGCCGCTAGGGTCTGTAACTCAGCCTTAGCACTGGCTAGCTGAGCATCGGCCTGCTCTACTCGGGCATGAAACTGGTTATCTTCCAGTTGCGCCAATAAGTCACCCTGGTTCACATGTTGGTTATCCACCACATCGGCCTGCACCACATAACCTGGTACTTTAGCGCTCACATGAGAGATATCCGCCTGAATATACGCATTATTCGTGGATTCAATAAACCTCACTTGGCTCCACCAGTAATAGCCTGCTGCGATCACGGCAAACAGGATCACAGGGACAATAACACCCATTTTTTTGTTGGACATAACAGACTCCTTGATTAGTGTTAGCTATTTTACTACTGTCTCAACAAAATGATTAGATAGCTAAAAAAACACTTACTGTTGCACTGTCGCAACAATCAAACAATGACCCGCTTTCACAGTAACCAATAAGCTAGATGTCATAACGAGGAGATAAACAATGGATTTAAATCGCGTACTGATTTTTGCCCAAGTGGTCGAGCAAGGCAGTTTTACCGCTGCGGCCAAGGCACTTGGCCTGACAAAATCCACCATAAGCCGTAAGGTGGCTGAACTTGAGGCCGATGCGGGCGCCCAACTGTTGTTTCGCACCACCCGCGCCTTAAAACTTACCGAGGCTGGGGCAAATTACTACAACAAAATCAGCAAAATACTCCTCGATTTACAAAGTGCAGAAGATCAACTCAGCGAACAGCAACAGGTGATAAAGGGGAACTTAAAAATTGTCTGCCCTATCGAATTAGGCCAGCTTATTTTAGGCAGAATGTTCGCCCAGTTTTTACGTCAATACCCAGAAATAACCATAGAGGCAGAACTGACCAACCGTAAAGTGGATGTGATTGAGGAGGGGGTAGACATTTTATTTCAAATCACCCAAAGTCATGATCCGCGCCTGCAAAGCTATGCCCTATCAAACTCACACAAAACCTTAGTGGCAAGTCCAGAGTATTTGGCACGTTATGGCACGCCGCTGCTGCCAATGGATTTATTAGCCCATAAGGTCATAAAGTTACAATCGGCGCATATTGATGGCAGTTGGAATATTTTTGATGGTAAAACTTGGCTGCACTTAGATCCAGGTGCTCAACTTACAGTAAACAATGTCACCTTAGCCAGAGAAGCGGCAATAGAAGGGCTTGGAATAGCTCAGATACCTAGCTTTATCGCCCAAGAAGCATTAGATAAAGGCCAGCTAATCACCCTACTCAATGACTACCCTTTATCACAAACTAAGGTTGTCCTTTGCTATCCTCAACGGGCATATTTACCCAGAAAGTATCGAGTATTTATCGAATTTCTTTACGCCAGCATGGAAAAGCGCTTAGGTGAGTTAATTCTTGAAAAACCTGATTTTATTGCATAAAAAAATAACACGCTACTTGCCAGTACTGGTGAATAGTATCTCTAGAGCAAACTCTGCAATTTCCATTAACTGCTCAGAGCTAGCACCATTGGTAGATTGAATCGTCATGCCATTAATTAACGTCATCAGATAACGAGCCAATATTTCAGGAGAGCCATTAATAAACTCACCTTCAGCTAATGCGCGCTCAAAGCGTTCTTGCAGGGCATGCTCACCTTCGAGACGACGTTCAATTAGCGCCGCTTTAATACTGGAATTTTGCTCGCTACAGGCCAATGCCCCTTGGACTATCACGCAGCCTTGAGGGTGGCTCTTATCGGCTAGGCTAAGCGCCGCGCCCTTAAGTAAACTCGCGATCACCTCAGAGGCTGTCGCTTGCGCTAAGGCTGGAGTAAAAAAACCGCAGGGACGATTGGAATAAAGATCTATCGCCTTAAGAAATAACTCTTCCTTGTTACCAAAGGTCGAGTACAAACTCGGTTTGTTAATTCCCATCGCCTTGGTTAAGTCCGTTAACGAGGTGCCTTCATAACCCTTTTGCCAAAATACCTCTAACGCCTTTTCTAAGGCTTCTTCGGGATCAAACGCTCGCGGACGGCCTAAGGCTGAACAGGATGTAGCAGACATATAACACTCCTCGCTTAACAATTCTCCACATAATAAACAGCCCCAAAGCCCTTGTCTAGGCAATCACAGTTTAGTGTTCATGCTTTCACAATAAGCCCCAAGACTAAATTACCAATCGGTACAAAAAAGATTGACTCATTATCTAAAATGGATAATCATACCGACCGGTACAAATATTCTTGCTCTTTTTAGCAACGATTGCAAACACTATTAAGGAAATTGTCATGGCGACGACAAATACACGTAAAAAATTCATCTTAGGTAACCTGACAGCTGTGGTGTTATCTGCGTTGGCCTTGTCGGCCTGTGGCAGTCCAGAAGCTGCAACCCCACAACAACCTATGGCACCACAAATTTCTGTCGCCAATGTGTTAGTTGAGCGCATCACAGAATGGGACGAGTTCACCGGCCGCCTGCAAGCCCCTGAAACTGTAACCTTGATGCCAAGGGTGTCGGGTTATATTGAGTCAGTAAATTTTGCAGAAGGCGCTTTGGTCAAACAAGGTGAGCCATTATTTCAAATTGATTCCCGCGCCTTTAAAGCCGAAGTGGCTCGATTAAAAGCCAATCTTGAAAGCGCTAAAACTGCCAACACTTTAGCCATTAATGACTATCAACGGGCTAAGACGCTTAGCGATCAAAAAGCCATTTCAGCCGAAATGCTAGATAGCCGTTTTGCCCGCAAGCAGCAAAGCCTTGCTGAAGTTGCCGCCATTGAAGCGGCTTTAATGAAAGCCGAACTGGATTTGTCATTCACCACAGTAACGGCGCCCATTACAGGCCGAGTGTCTAACGCCCTTATCACCCGTGGTAACTATGTTAATGCCGGCCAAAGCCAGCTTACTCAAATCGTTTCCACCGCAAAAATGTACGCTTATTTTGATATCGACGAGCAAACCTACCTTAAGTACGCCCAGCTTAGCGAGCAAGGCAAGCGCGCCGATAATCGCAGCAGCGAACAAAGCGTGTATTTAGCCCTTGCTAACGAAACTGAATTTAACCGTTTAGGCGCTGTGGATTTTGTCGATAACTCGCTCAATCAACAAACCGGCACGCTGCGCCTTCGCGCAAGCTTTGATAATGCCGAGGGTGATTTATTGCCTGGGCTGTTTGCCAAAATTCGCCTCGCGGGCAGCGCAAGCTACGACGGAGTATTAATCGATGACAAAGCCATAGGCACGGATTTAAGCAGCAAATACGTGCTATTGGTCAACGACACCAATCAGCTGGAATACCGCCCGGTGACCTTAGGTGAAAAAGTCCATGGACTTCGCATCGTCACCCAAGGATTAACGGCCAAAGACAGGATTGTTATCAATGGCATGCAAAAAGTCAGACCTGGCATGCAGGTGGAGCCGAACATGCTTCCCATGGCACCAGAGGCTGAGCTTGAGCAGCTGCGCCAGAAACAAGCCCGTTTAGACAAAGCACAACAAGCATTAACAGCGCAAACTGCCACCAGCAGCACCCGCGGCTAAGGAAATAGACTTATGTTCTCACAATTTTTTATTAAACGGCCTATCTTCGCCGCAGTGATCTCCTTGATGTTCTTCATCGCAGGCGCTATCGCTGTGTGGAAGTTACCTATTACCGAATACCCAGAAGTGGTGCCGCCAACTGTGGTGGTTACCGCAAGTTACCCAGGCGCCAACCCAAAAGTGATTGCCGAGACTGTGGCATCTCCCCTTGAGCAGGAAATCAACGGCGTTGAAGACATGCTGTATATGTCATCCCAAGCCACCTCCGATGGCCTGATGACGCTAACCATTACCTTCGCCATTGGCACAGATGTGGACCGCGCTCAGACTCAGGTGCAAGCCCGCGTTGATAGAGCAACGCCGCGCCTGCCTCAAGAAGTGCAGCGCCTAGGCATAGTGACAGAAAAATCATCGCCAGATTTAACCATGGTGGTGCATTTAACCTCGCCAGATCAACGCTATGACATGCTGTATTTGTCAAATTATGCGGCGCTAAACGTTAAAGATGAGCTGGCCCGTATCGAAGGCGTGGGCGCAGTGCGCTTATTTGGCGCCGGCGAATACAGCCTGCGTATTTGGTTAGATCCCAACAAAATGGCCGGTTTAAACTTGTCACCCGCCCAAGTGCTTGCGGCGGTGCGTGAGCAAAACCAGCAAGCCGCGGCAGGTAGCCTTGGCGCTCAGCCGAGCGGCGGCGCGGACTTTCAGTTGCTTATCAACGTCAAAGGCCGCTTAAGCACGGTTGAAGAATTTGAAGACATCATTATCAATGTAGGCCCACAAGGTGAGCTTAGCCGCCTAAGGGATGTGGCCAGAGTCGAGCTCGGCGCCAGCACGTATGCGCTGCGATCCTTACTTGATAATCAAGACGCTATCGCCATTCCTGTGTTCCAAGCCTCAGGCTCGAATGCGATTCAGATTTCTGATGATGTGCGCGCAAAAATGAGCGAGCTGTCAGCCTCTTTCCCCGACGGCTTAAGCTATGACATAGTGTATGACCCAACCGTGTTTGTGCGCGGCTCTATCGAAGCGGTAGTCAAAACCTTGTTTGAAGCCATATTATTGGTGGTATTAGTGGTGGTGCTGTTTTTGCAAACTTGGCGCGCTTCTATAATCCCCTTAGTGGCCGTGCCTGTGTCCTTGGTGGGTACCTTTGCCTTCATGCATTTACTGGGTTTCTCGTTAAATGCGCTATCACTCTTTGGCCTAGTGCTGGCAATTGGTATTGTGGTCGATGACGCCATCGTCGTGGTTGAAAACGTTGAGCGTAATATCGGCGATGGTCTCTCCCCAGTAGCGGCTACTCAAAAAGCCATGAAAGAAGTGACTGGCCCTATTATTGCCACCACGCTTGTACTAGCAGCGGTATTTATCCCCACCGCCTTTATGGCAGGATTAACCGGGCAATTCTATAAACAGTTTGCGCTAACCATCACCATTTCGACCTTTATTTCGGCGTTAAACTCGCTGACATTAAGCCCAGCGCTTGCTGCATTATTACTAAAAGGCCATGATGCGCCAAAAGATGGCTTAACCCGCGCCATGGACAAGCTATTCGGCACTTGGTTATTCAAGCCCTTTAACCGCATGTTCGATAAGGCATCCCGTGGTTACGGCTTTATCGTTAAAAAAGTCATCCGCTTTGGCGCCATCGTCGGCATCATCTACCTAGCCTTAGTGGCACTGACTGGTGCTATGTTTGTTAACACCCCAACGGGCTACGTGCCAGGGCAAGACAAGCAATACCTAGTGGCGTTTGCACAGCTCCCTGATGCAGCATCCTTGGATCGCACCGAAGCGGTAATCAAGCAGATGTCAGAAATTGCGCTAGCGCAACCCGGTGTCGCTCACTCGGTGGCCTTCCCAGGTCTTAGCATCAATGGTTTCACCAATAGCCCAAACAGCGGCATCGTCTTTACCCCACTGGATGACTTTAGTGAGCGCACAGACCCAAGCTTATCGGCGCAGGCGATTGCCATGCAGCTAAACCAAAAGTTTGCCGCCATTGAAGGCGCCTTTATCGCTATCTTCCCGCCGCCGCCAGTGCAAGGCTTAGGCACCATTGGTGGCTTTAGATTGCAAATTCAAGACAAGGGCAACTTAGGCTACGACGAGCTGTACAAGGTCACTATGCAGGTAATGCAAAAAGCGTGGGGCACCCCAGCGCTTACCGGGGTATTTTCAAGCTATCAGGTGAATGTGCCGCAGCTTGATCTCAATATCGATCGCACCAAGGCCAAGCAGCAAGGCGTGTCACTGGATGAAGTATTCCAAACCCTGCAAACCTACATGGGCTCAACTTACGTTAACGACTTCAACCAGTTTGGTCGTACTTATCAAGTAAAAATGCAGGCCGATGAGCAGTTCCGTCAAACGCCAGAGCAAATTAGCCAGATAAAAGTGCGTAACCAGCAAGGCGACATGGTGCCGCTGGGCTCGTTTATTAACGTCACCCAAGTGGCAGGCCCAGACAGAGTCATGCATTACAACGCCTACACCACGGCAGAGTTAAACGGCGGCCCAGCCCCTGGTTATAGCTCGGGTGAAGCCCAAGCGGCCATAGAGAAAATCTTGGCGGAAACCCTGCCAAATGGCATGACCTATGAGTGGACTGAAATCACCTACCAGCAAATTCTGGCAGGCAACGCCGGCTTGTTAGTCTTCCCGCTAGTGATCTTGTTAGTGTTTATGGTGTTAGCCGCCCAATATGAAAGCCTAAGCTTACCTATGGCCATCATATTGATTATCCCTATGACCTTATTGTCAGCCTTAAGCGGCGTGCTGCTCTACGGCGGAGACAACAACATCTTCACTCAGATTGGCTTAATTGTCTTGGTGGGGCTGGCGACCAAAAATGCCATCTTAATCGTTGAATTTGCAAAAGAACTGCAAGATGAAGGCATGAATGTGATGGACGCAATTTTAGAGGCAACCCGTCTGCGTTTACGCCCGATATTAATGACCTCCATCGCCTTTATCATGGGTGTGGTGCCTATGGTGTTCTCAACCGGTGCTGGCGCTGAAATGCGTCAAGCCATGGGCGTTGCGGTATTTGCAGGCATGATAGGCGTGACCCTATTCGGCCTACTATTAACGCCATTGTTCTACCACTTTATGGCAAAGCGCCAGAAAGCAATAACCGAACCAGGCATAAATGAAGGAGTGCAAGCTAATGGCTAATCTATACCCAGCAACATCAGCTAAGAAACTGTTTAAACGCACTGCTGTGGCCATCTTAGTGGCCTCCTTGACCGCTTGTGCCAGTGTTGGCCCAGACTATCAAGCGCCCACTAAGGTGAATGAGCAAGTCATTGATAGCCAATACAGCCAAGCTGAACACAGCCTAGATTGGTGGCAAGCCTTTGATGATGTTGAACTTAACCGCATCGTCAACTTAGCATTAGCGCAAAACCGCACCTTGCTGCAGGCAAGTCTTAATGTTGAGCGCGCTCAGGCAATCTTTGGCGATACTGACAACGATATGCTGCCAAAGGGCAGCCTAGATTCCAGCTATCAAGCGGCCAAGAACCCAAGCGCCAGTAGCCAAGCTAACGACAGCATAATACGCACCAACCAAGTGGGCGCTAACTTAAGCTGGGATGTGGATTTATTTGGCAAATTGCGCCGTGCATCAGAGGCGGCCAAGGCCAACTCTGAGCAGGCAACACTCTTGTGGCGTGAAGCCCAAGTTCAGCTAATCAGCCAAGTCGCCAGCAGTTATGGCGAGCTTCGCGGCGCAGAATTAAGACACCAAGTGGCCAAGGACAACCTTGCCAGCATAGCCCAAAGTCGCAGCATTATTCATTCGCGCTTTGAAGCAGGGTTTGCCTCAGAGTTAGAGCTTTCACGCATCGATGCCCAGCGCTTTGAACTAGAAGCCAATCTGCTGCAACTTGAGCAAGATAAAGCCCGCGCTAAGGCGACACTTTCAGCTCTACTTGGCCAAACTGAGGAGTATGCGGCTAGCGTTAGTTCGAATGCTAACGTCAGTTCCAACGCTGCGCAAAGCATAGCGACCAAGGGCTCGGCCGTGAGCCAAATCCCGACCCTAAAGCAGCCTCTAGCCATGATGGACACTGCCGCAGAGCCGGTAAATTATCTACAGCACAGAGCTGACGTGGCCGCCGCCGAGCGCGCCATCGCCAGCACCAGCGCCAAAATCGGCGTTGCCAGTGCCGACTTATACCCTAATGTATCGGTCAGCGGGTTCTTAGGTTTTATTGCCCCAGCAGGCGTGAGCTTAAGCAGTGACAATCAAGCATGGTCAGTAGCCCCCAGCATTAGCTGGCAGTTGGCCGATCTGTCCTCAATCAAGTCACGCATTAAAGTGAGCGAGATAGAGCAGCAAATTGCCCTGGCCGAATTTGAGCAAACGGTATTTAATGCCTTAGCCGATATGCGCTTATCCTTAACCGGTTACAGCCTAAGTCAGCAGCAGCTCGCTAAAACCGAGCTGCAATGGCAAGCCACACTGACGGCGCTCAATATCGAAAAAGCCCGTTATCAGGCCGGAACTGGCGAGTTCCTCGCCCTACTCGATGCCGAACGTGAGCAGCTAAGCAGCCAAGACAAACTCGCCCAGATGCAGCAACAAAGCTTCAGCCAGTTGGTCAATGTCTACCGCAGTTTCGCGGGGAGTTTGAGCTTAACTAAGGGGTAGGTTTGAGGGCCTAGATCCTAGGCCCTAGAGTCGAGAACTTAAAACCTAAAGCAAAGCCAGCATACAAATGCTGGCTTTGCTTTTTAGCCCAACAACTAATAACCAGTCGCACCGCTGAAACAGGCCAAAAGTGAGAGGGGATTAATACGAGTAACTTGAACTTAGGTATACAGGATCGCCATGGCACTTCTTGTACAATAAAGAGTCATCGACACGCAGTACTTTGCTTTTGATTTAAACCATAGTTAAACCAGAGTCATCCCTGAGGGCTCGAAGAGCCAGCCACTGACATTTCATCGTACAGGCTTACCATGGCATTCACTCATCGACACGCCGTAAACTCATCCATGAGGGCTCGAACATCCCGTCTGATGTGAAGGGACTCACAAATGCCGCGATGGCATGGATGCCAAAGAGCGGCCATGGGATGGACGCTCGTCTCGCAAATTGCCACGGTTCACCTCTTGTAGCATTGGAGTAACCTGTTGACTTAAAAGGTGCATGTTCAAATTTAGCGGGGCTGTTTAAATTTTATTTAAAATTCTTGGGCAACTAAAACAGGTACAAGAATTATGAAGGCACTTAAGCTCATGCATACAGGCTCGCCATGGCATTCACTCATCGACACGCAGCAAGTCCATCCTTGGATGCTCGAACATCCCGTCTGATGTGAAGGGACTCACAAATGCCGCGATGGCATGGATGCCAAAGAGCGGCCATGGGATGGACGGTCGTCTCGCAACTCTTATAGTGTATTCGCATGGATGGCTCGTTAAATTGTTGCACGAAACCTATCTTAATTTATTAGGTGAATTTTTTGCCGTTTATGAACGAATTTACATTACTCATTTCTCCAGATCCATCTTCAACAGATACGAAAGAAGCATGTTTATTTAAAGTGATTAATAAACTTTCAAGCTCTAGAGGATCTTCAGGTTGCTTGACTAAAATTGATGTCAACTGATATGCACCTCTATTGTCATTACTACTTACAACATAATCAAAATCACCAAGCTCTGCGATCATCATGCTTAAATTAAGAATCTTTCCACCCCTGGCAAGATTCGCATCAAAAGCCATTGCCCAAACGGTCTTTGAATATGGAATGTCTTCTTGTTCTTCATCTTCAGAAGAACGTTCATATTTTACAATATATGTACCTTTGGGAAACGCGTCTAAACGCTTTTCCATAGCCTGTGCAACAAACCGTGGTGAAGTTGTATTAGACACAACTATCGATACACTATTGCCAAAGCTAATCGATAACAGGGTTATACCAGCGGCCGATTTCAACCATTTTAATAATTTTGCTCGGCTAAATTTTTTCTTCATCTCCCACTCCATTTACATAACATTAAGCTCAGATAAGTGGACAAAAATAATGGATTACATCACGCAACACAGGTAGCTATAAGCAACTATTTTAGTTTTATTTTATTGTGTTTTGTTTAACTCCCACCTTCTTTAATCATGTTCACGGCAAATTGAACCAGCCATTATAAAACAACATAATGTACTTTCGACATGCGCTCAAGCAAGATTTAGGTGCTTCATTGCTAGAAGGCTAATATCGGATGCGTTTCTGGAAGATGATTGACTAAATGAATTGGTTTCATCCAGAAACGGTGATTTTTAGCCATAATGCCCCAATCCATTGGTTTATTGGAAGTATTAAGATGAATGGTTATTACAGGGAGGGTGATGTCAGCCCGCTTTTAAGTGCCTCTTTTAACGCTGTATGCCACTCTAATCATGAGATTCACCGCCCTGGAAATGCAATGTTAGAAAAAGGCCAATCATTAGATAGCCAGTCAAGGACTGCCCCATAAAGCGTTTTATCTAAAGCCAAACTATCATCACGGATCCATAAATATACTTCACAATCGTAATCTTGCGATTGACTCGGATCGATATAAACAGAGCCTAGGCATTTGGTGTTGCTGGGGTAGCGTTCATAATTCTGTGTCATTTCAGTAAACTGTACAAAAACAGGAATGACACATGACTCAACCTTTTAACTTTGAACAAGCCCTTAAAGATCTTCAAGCGGGTAAAAATCTCACAGGCA
>NZ_JACJDV010000089.1 GCF_014163735.1 Shewanella sp. SR44-3 | reverse complement strand
CACACCAAACAGATCGTATTCTCGATCTGCTATTTACTATTAAAGGTACAACTTATCGTGAGCTCGGGCTTGTTCAACACTTGGGATAAGGACGCGGCTTCGCGCGGCCTATCCTTATTAGTTAGCCATTTTCAATTAACGAAATTTGTTTAGCATAATTTTTCAAAACAGGTTTGGAAAACCATGCTGCCTGATTTAGAATCGTTTGCTCTCCCGATTCTAAATTTATTGTTATTTTGAATACATAAATACTGGCTTTATCTCTAAAGATCCAAGGCGTATTTATCGTATTTGCTTTAGTAGGCTCAAGATTAAAATGCCAACGTCCATCGGTAAGTTGAGGATTTTCAACTTTTGCTAGCACTTTAATTACTTTTGTAGGCGCTAATTCCTCAATAACGATATTTCTTATCTTTTCATTATTTGCCGAACTAAATGCGAAGTTCCATATTAATTCGGCCTCATTTTTATTAATCTTGCTTTCTCCTACCATGAAGCCTGCAACTTGCATCTTGAACCCATTACTTTCAGCAGGAATTACCCCTGCATCAGTAACAGGCAAATGAATAATATTACCGCCTGCAATATTGAAAGGCATGCTAACAACATCATGGCCCATATAAGTTTCATTAGATTTACTCGCACAACCAACCAGTGTGCAGACTAAAAAAGCAAAGCAAAAATTTTTCATTTTCATTCCTTGATAACGTTAAGGTAAAATTTACTATTGTGGTAACACTGATGGCTAACGCCGTTTTAAGCGGCTAATTACAGTTGGCTAAAATACGTGAGGTACGAACAAAAAGCCAACTGTAATTTGTCCGACTTGAAAACTCTTGTTATAAGTCGCTTGCACTAGAGTTCTGGTGTCGTTTTATAAAACGCCTAACTTTCAATGTTGGCACCCAAATTCCAGCAAGAAGAATTGTGACAGGTAAATACAAACTCATTATTGAGTTTCCAGAAATATCGTAGTTAAGCTTAACTAAACCAAACTGAAGTAAGAGCATTACCATCGCTGTTGAAGTAAAGGCGTATGACAAATTTCCTAGCTTATTGATTTCTACACTTTCTTGAGATTGATCCATTTTATGACTCCCTTTGTGATAGTTACACCACAGTTTTGAACTAGACTTATAACGCCCGGTTATGGGGCGAGTATTAGCTTGCTAAACTGGTGAGGAACGAACCCGAGCAAGCTATTACGAGTCCCATCCATAAACCGCTTGTTATGCGTAACTCACTCTATTTTCGTTCCTAAC
>NZ_JACJDV010000088.1 GCF_014163735.1 Shewanella sp. SR44-3 | reverse complement strand
CACACCAAACAGATCGTATTCTCGATCTGCTATTTACTATTAAAGGTACAACTTATCGTGAGCTCGGGCTTGTTCAACACTTGGGATAAGGACGCGGCTTCGCGCGGCCTATCCTTATTAGTTATCGATCTTTAATTGATTGGTACGTTATCGGCTTAGAACGCACTGCTTGTTCAAGCAGCCTGTAGAATAATAATCCCCGAGAATCTGACTTTCTTCTGTTGAAGCGAAATGTAAACTCATCTAAATAATAATCAAGTTGCTTAGCCTTTACCGCGCCTTGATATGTACCTAAAAGCCATCTTTTACATAATGATGAGACTCGATGTACCCCAGCCATTGTTTCATGTGCAGGTACAGATGAACCTAAATGCACTATTCGGTTATGCTTATATCCTTTCTTGTCTATTTGTTTGTATGCTTGAGAGCCATCACTACAAATTGTACTACCAGGTTCAATTACATCTTGAATGAATTGATGGATATGTTCTTTAGTTGCACTTTCCACTTGCCTTAAACGTATCCGACCAAATCCAGAGGGTGATAGCAGCTTAACAGCGACCAAAACTACAGCCTTACGCTTACCCTGTTGATTTTTAATAGATGATTGCGGAACGACGCCACCTATTAGTGTTTCGTCAACCTCTACGATGCCGGATAACTTATCCCTTTCAGGATCAACCATGGCATGTCTTAACTTGTGCATTAATGACCAAGCGGTTTGATAACTCCCAAGACCTAATAGCCTTTGAACTCCAAGAGCGCTGACACCATTTTTTTGATTTGTAATAAACCAGACCGCAGCAAACCAACTTTTCATGGGGGTTCTTGTTTTGTCAAAAAGTGTACTTGATGTTACTGAACACTGAGAAGTAAGCGTCCGGGCAACTACACCTACCTTTTAAAATTCCATGGTAACAGGCTGTCTATATCCGGTGCTGGTTGGCACAGTTCATTAAGACAAGCCATGATGTAATCAAATGGTAATAAGCCATTAACCTTTGCGGTTTCTACAATGCTGTAAAGCGTGGCACTGGCATGAGCCCCATTTGCCGTGTGGCTGAATAACCAATTTTTTCGGCCAATCACAAACGGTTTTACCGCTCGCTCTGCACGATTATTATCAATACTCAGTCTGCCATCATCAACATAACGAATAAGTTTGTGCCATTGATTAGCCAGGTAATTAGCCGCCTCTATCAGTTTGGTATTACCCACTAAATTCGGTTGGTTTTGCTCAAGCCATGCTTTTAGCTTGTCCAGTATAGGCACACTGACTGCTTGTCTTGTCGTGTATTTATCATCCGCACTTTTATCTTTAAC
>NZ_JACJDV010000087.1 GCF_014163735.1 Shewanella sp. SR44-3 | reverse complement strand
TGTAATAGGCCTTTGTAATGGCCCTTTGTAATCGTCCTTTGTAATAGCCCATTCTGTTTAGAGAATTTTATGCCTGACGCAGCCCTACTGGCGGTATTTATCCCCACTTTTTTCTTTGTCTCCATCACCCCAGGCATGTGCATGACCCTCGCCATGACATTAGGCATGAGCATAGGTGTGCGCCGCACCTTATGGATGATGTTAGGTGAACTCACAGGCGTTGCCATAGTCGCGATAGCAGCCGTGCTTGGCGTTGCCAGTATCATGCTCAACTCCCCCCAAGTATTTGAAATCTTAAAATACGCAGGTGGCGCCTATTTGGCATATATCGGCATCAACATGTGGCGCGCCAAAGGTAAGATGGCCATTGTCGATCCCAAGCTCACTCAAGTAAATCAGGTAGACTCAAGCCAAATCCAAGCCAAAGCTCCAGTTAAAGTGTCAAGAGCAACCCTGATAAGTCAAGGCTTTATCACCGCCATAGCCAACCCCAAAGGCTGGGCCTTTATGATTTCCTTGCTGCCCCCTTTTATCAGCGTCGATAAAGCTGTCGCGCCACAACTTGCTGTGCTGCTTGGGATTATCATGATTACTGAAAGTGTCTCTATGCTGGCCTACGCCGCAGGAGGCAAGAGCCTACGGCTGTTTTTAACCCGAGGGGATAATATTCGCTGGCTCAACCGCATCGCCGGCAGCCTAATGATAGCCGTCGGCTTTTGGCTGGCCTTAGGCTGATGCTGGAGGTTTGCTGCTAATTATTTAGTGGTAGTAATTAGTTGTAGGAAGATGATCAGTGTTGAAAAGCGAGTTGCCGAAGCTCTTATGATAGTCCTGCATTCAGGCTTGCCATGGCCCATTTCTTTAATAAACAGTCTCTACGACTCGCAGCAAGTCCGTCCGTGGCACTTGATTTAAACAAAAGTCGAACATCCCGTCTGATGTGAAAGGACTCACACGCTACCACGGTTCAATTTCTGTGGTTAGTGCTGCAGCATGTTTTACCCAAGGGATTACGCCGAGTGCGTGACTATGGTTTGCTCAGAGGCAACGCCAAAAAACTTAGGTTGCAGATACAGTTGATGCTCGCGGTTGCGGGTGCGCAGTTTCAAGTAACTGAAAGCCCAATATTGCCCGAAGTGAAGCGCAAATTAGCGACCCGCCGATGTCCTTGTTGCCAGCAGCCAATGCGCTTTATGGGCGTAGTAAGTAAGCGTCTGGGCAACTACACCTATCTTTTAAAATTCCATGGTAACAGGCTGTCTATATCCGGTGCTGGTTGGCACAGTTCATTAAGGCAAGCCATGATGTAATCAAATGGGACTAAGCCAT
>NZ_JACJDV010000086.1 GCF_014163735.1 Shewanella sp. SR44-3 | reverse complement strand
ACCGAACGCAGAACTAGAGTGATGACCGTTAAATTCCGCCATACAGGCTTGCCATGGCCTATTTATTTTACAAGAAGTCTCCGACACGCAGCAAGTATGTCCCTATAGCTCGCTTCGACATCCATGTCTCAGACGGTCGTCTCGCAAATTGCCATGGTTCACCTTTTTGGACTAGGTGTAACCTGTTGACTTAAAAGACTAAGATGACTTTGACTCATATATCCATCTGTAAAATTAACCTGATACAGGGGGAAATTATGAACACCCTCGCTGATGATTCCATTTATTTTACTGGATTAGCAACGTAACCATCAGAAACGAAAACATCAGATACATCACAGTCTGGATACACCCAATGAGACCAGTTATGAATTAACCATTCCTTTTCTATGGCTAATTTACCTGAATCTTTAGGTAAAAGAATTAAAATCAAACCAGCTTTATAGCCAGAACTAACCATTAGCCCTTGTCCTTTACCCTCTTGAGAAGGCTCAAAAACCATAAAATCGATGATGTCTTCATAGGGATATTGGCCTTTCAACCTGAAAACAGTGCCGTGAGGAAATGAATCCTTATCGCAATTTATTAATTTAACCCAGTTCATCATTTTACCTTCAAGTCATGCTTACCCGATGTGTCCTGTTTTTCTGGAATAGGCTCGAGATCGATATTCACTTCACCTTTATGTTTCCTGTTTTTTGGGTTTACAAAAATAAATCATTCCTTATATGGAGGCTCCCGGTGAGTCAAAGCAATAGCCGTTCTTACGATTGGGGGCGAGGTGCCCCACAAGCTCAGCATTAAGCGCGGCTTCGGTAAGCTTTTTAATCAAAGGGGTGAGGATGCCATCCTTGCCCGTGAGGTCTTGGCCTTCACACAAAGCTTGAATGGCGGCGTTGATATCAAATGTAGGTGCTGTCATAAATCATCTCTTTTTGGTTTATTCTACAGAAATGACACAGAAATTTGAGCACTACCCTTCGGTGAGCAAATCATTGCCTTGACTAATCGGGAGCTGCCATATTTAGTTGACTAGGAACATCCAACAGCAACAACTTTTTTGAGTTGAGTAGAAGGAGATAAATCATGAAATTCAAAATTGGCTCCCTGACTTCTTCCTTATTTACAACGACATACGCTATATGATAACGTATTTAGTGATTGATAGGAATCAATCTATATTAAGAATTTGGCTCCAAGTAATTCTACTAGAAGCCATTTAATACACAAGGAAATGACATGAAGTCGTTAAAATTTATAACTCTAGCTTCTACGCTGGTAACTCCCCTAGCTTTGGCTGTCACCTCAATACCCAGGGCCGGATCGTAGTTTGTTAATAAAAGGGAACTTTTCTTAACAAGCCTGATCTGAGCAAGCATGTTACCTTAAAGAAACGAACCAATGTCACTGTTTGAACATTTAAAACTCATTGAAGATACCCGCTCCTAC
>NZ_JACJDV010000085.1 GCF_014163735.1 Shewanella sp. SR44-3 | reverse complement strand
GACGGCTTCATCTTTATATGCTTGAGGATAACTCTTATGTGATTTTTTTAGACTCATATAGACCTCTTAATTTATTGACCATACTGTCTCAAAATTAAGTGTCCGATGGAATTAGACCAGAACAGACTTTTGCCGCCATTCTGCCGCCATTTTATCGTGAAGGATTATGGATTCTGTTACCGAATCTAAGGGATGTTAAATCTATCCATTTCTTTAAATTTCCCTCTACATTTTTGGGGATCTCACCTGGTACGAGATTCATTCTTAGGTCATGGGACATATACATGTCTAGTTCTTCATTAAAATCATATATATATTCGATGCTATTAGCTAAGAAGTCGACAAAATAAATTAGTTCATTATCATTGCAAATATAAAACGCTATTTGTCCTATTGTATCGCTGTTAAATCGTTCTTTAAGCAAGGTATCTATGGAATTTATATGCATTTCATTAAGAGTTAGTTCTATGAATACACTAAGTTTACTAAATATTTCTTTTGCTTGGTTACTATCTGAAACTGTATCATCGCCCAGCAAATGATACAGTTCCTGTATCCTATAGCTTATACGTTCAAATAATTCAAATGAAACGACTCCCACTCCGTAACTTATTGATGATAATGGGTAAAGCTGTTTATATAGTAATTTCTTGTTAAATGATAAATGAGGATCTTCTAGTGTACTAATATGGTCGCAAAAGTGTTTGTAATGGGCTAAGTACAAATCTGTTTTATTCTTTTGCTGTGTTTCCCTTATCTGCGTTTCTGCTTTATCTATTTGTAATGCTGTTTGTTTCGTCCCATGCAGTCTTGATGTTAAAATTGATAAAGGGATTGAAAGGCCAAGCAATCCAATAGGAAGCTTGCTTATGTCAATGAACTTGCTATAACCAGCAGCTGAAATGTCTAAACTGTACTCATGCCAAATCCATATTCCAGTTGAGAAAAATAAAGCTATTGGATAAATGATAGTCATCCAAAAAATAGGTTGGCTCGTCAAGCCATGATGTGGGTCAAAACTAAAACAGTATTTACTGAAGGACCAATGCTCATTATCGCTATGGCGGTTGCGGTAAAAAATAGCTGATATGATAACAACAGGTATTAGTGGAGTCAGGATGATGGATGCGAGCTTTAAATATTCAATCATTTATTGAGTAATCCTGCTATTGGTTTTTTAGTAATAGCATCATTCAAGTGATCGGGTGCGAAGTGGGCGTAGCGCATTGTGTCTTTGATATCTGAATGACCGAATACTTGTTTAAGTACCAAAATATTACCACCGTTCATCATAAAATAGCCGGCGAATGTGTGGCGTAAGATTTGAGGAGGGCGTTCGAAATTCTGTGTCAGGTTAAGTTTAAATTTCGAGCACGCTGTCTAAACGTCCTTCAAAATAAATCGCTAACTGAGATAGACAAAGGCTCCAATTGTGAATGGGCATTGTCCATT
>NZ_JACJDV010000084.1 GCF_014163735.1 Shewanella sp. SR44-3 | reverse complement strand
GTAACCGTCTAGCGAACCACACCTCGCATCATTGATCTGACTATTTGAAAATACCTGCTCAATGATAAATTTGGAGCAGGTGATGAAAACATACAGAACAGCGGCACAGTGGCTCGGTTTACTTCAGCAGCGCAGCAATTTCAAAGGCACTAATGTTGAATTCTGCCAACATCATAATGTCTCGATTACCACTTATTATAAACAACGTGCTTTACAGGCTGAGAACCAGCAAAAAACAACCCTGCCAAAGCGCGCTACATCATCACGCTTTATTCAACTAAAACAAACCGCCACTGAAGTCTGCGAGTACACTCATCAAAATGCACTGCAGTATGATACCCGCACAGGCCAGCTCATGCTTCCTGCCAATTTAGCAACGACCGATATCGTTACTATCATTAAAGGGTTAATGGCATGAAGATGTTTGTTGATGTGCCCACCGTTTATTTATGTGCCGATGTGGTCGATTTTCGTAAATCGATTAATGGATTGGCGGCGTTGGTGGAAGCAGAGCTTGAACTGCCTGTGCTCAGTGGTGCGCTATTTGTCTTTTGTAATAAAGGCCGTGACAAACTCAAATTGCTTTATTGGGATAATACCGGCTTTGCGCTGTGGTATAAGCGATTAGATAAGCATAAGTTCAAATGGCCAAAACTCATGTCACCCACCATGACATTAACCGAGCAACAATTACATTGGTTATTAGGGGGTTATGATGTGATTGGCCACAGTAAAATTGATGTCGCAGGTAAGCAAGTGCTTTAATTATTCAAAAGATATAGCGATCGATTGATGATCATCAAAGGATGTTCATTTAGCACTGGAAACCCGCTGGTGACGCCTTAAAATAGGCGTCATGAAAAATGTACTCGCCCTTAAACAGCGCATCGCTGAGCTGGAAAAACTGCTCGAAAATGAGCGGCAATTATCTTTACAAAAAGATGCGCAAATCGCAGCCTTAGAAGAACGCTGGCGCCTGGCCCAACAAAAACAATTTGGCAAAAGTGCTGAAGGCTTTGCCTCGCAAGGCGAGTTATTCAATGAAGTCGAAGAGATTATTGAAGCCGTTGAGGCTGAGCAACAATCCATTAGCTATACCCGCAAAAAACCGGTGCGTAAGCCACTGCCAAAAGACTTACCCCGTGAGCAGGTTATTCACGATATAGCAGATAAAATCTGTGATTGCTGTGGCGGTGAGCTACATAAAATGGGGGAAGACAAGTCAGAAAAGCTTGAGTTTATCCCAGCCCAAATCAAAGTCATTGAGCACATTCGGCCTAAATACGCCTGCCGTCACTGTGATAAATCCTCGACTCATACACCGATAAAGCAAGCACCCATGCCTGCGATGCCGATTAATAAAGGTATCGCGACAAGCAGTTTGCTCAGTCAGCTTATCACCAGTAAATACCAATACGGGTTACCGCTTTATCGCCAGGAAGCGATGTTCAAGCAATATGGTATTGAGCTGAGCCGTCAGACCATGAGCAGCTGGATAGACAAATCCGCCACACTGTTTGCACCACTGGTGGAACGGCTTAAAACAGGGTTGTTAACGCAGCCCACGTTGTTTGCCG
>NZ_JACJDV010000082.1 GCF_014163735.1 Shewanella sp. SR44-3 | reverse complement strand
AAGCCACCCTGTTACGAAGGGGATATTTTTACTTTGTTATTACCCTATGTCGGTAAAAAAGTCACAATCAGGTATTTCAGTTTTATTTCGAGTTACCATAAAACCAGTTCGTTATTTTCTAAATGTGTTGTAGATATTAAAGTTGAAGAATAGTCAAAAGAAAAGTGAGCGAAATAAAGAATCAAGATAAGGTCATAAACCCTAGATCGCAGCAATAAGTGACACACGCTTACCCGTCAAAAACTCATACGGGCTCATGTAGTTTAATGCTTTCCTGGGGCGTATGTTAATCAAAAACTCAGCTTGTTTTATGTCTTCCTCTGACAATGCGCCTATCGTCATTCCCTTGGGGAAATATCGGCGTAACAGCCCATTGGTATTCTCATTCAAACCTCGCTGCCAAGAATGGTACGGCTTGGCAAAATAGGTATCACACTTGAGGTATTTTTTGAGCTGCTGATGACCTGCAAATTCACCACCGTTATCAAAAGTAATGGTTTTGCACATAGCTTTAAACGGCTTGAGCATTTTCTTTATGGCACAAGTCACAGCTTTTTTTGACTTATTATGAACACGTCGAGTCAAAAACAGCTTGGAAACCCGCTCAACCAAGGTCACAAAATAACCATCTTGCCCATGGACTGTATCGCCTTCCCAATGCCCAATTTCAAGTTTTTCATCAACTTCAGGCGGGCATTCACTGATATCAACCCGGCCAGGGATAAGCCTTGCCCCAGCTTCCGTACCTTGGCGTTGCTTATAGCGTTTTCCTTTTCTCGTCAGTAGATGTTGCCAGCGCTCTCGTTTCACCAGGTTATAAATGGTGTTGCATGACACGGCCTCAGCCACAGCTTCGTATTTCATGCGTCCGGCAATTTGTTCAGGACTCAAACTCAGCAACAATGCGGAACGGACAGATTGTTTCAACGTTTCTGTCGACTTTGAAAACTTGGCCGATGTTCGTCGTTTATCCTGGGCCTGCTCATTCGCGATTTCAGCACAGTAAACACCGCAATTACAACGTTTTAGCTCGATGGAAACCGTTTTATTGCCCCGTTTGATTTCGCTGGCAATTTTACGCGCTGAAAATCCAAGTTTACTCAATGCTTCTATGTGGTATCTTTCTTTAAGTGTCAGTTGCTTATACTGGTTTCCCATGTGGTGACCTTGGCGGATTGTGTGAGAGCTTGAAGCTTATAAGCAACTGACTCTTCTTTCTATACCAAGTGTGTCGGTTATTCTTGGAATCTAAGAATTATATGCTCGAGTTTATGCGTTGTTATTATCTTTATATTTTTTATTGGGGTATTGAGAATGACCGAAAATCAGATAGACAGCCGTTCCGCCCAGGGGGCGTTATATTCTTGGGGATGGTCATCATCCCCTTCCAGCTAATTGCACTCATATGTGTGTTGCAATACCTAGGTATACCGTTAGTGAGTTGGGTTCTGACCTTACAGAAGCTGCAGCTAGTAGAAACCTTTAAAGGTCCCGTCACAGGCGCTGTAGTACTTTTTTGGGGGGCTGGGATCTATCTCGCTTATTTGATCTGTTATCGCAATGTGGATTATGCCGCTATTCCTGCAAAGCTGCAGCGCTATCGGTTCTTTTCCCAATATTCGGCTCTCAAGCTCTTTTCGTTGATCATGTTAAATTTTTTTGTGTTTAGCTTTTCCATGTGGTTAAAAAGGCCCGGAACATAGTAGAAAGGAAATAAGGTGCCATATATGGATGTCTCGGTGAGTCAAAACAATTGTCTGCTCATCGAATCTTGTTGGCCTTAGCTTTTAGTTCAACTGCTTTACTCCTGCCATTGTTATTGATGCGACTCATTTACTG
>NZ_JACJDV010000081.1 GCF_014163735.1 Shewanella sp. SR44-3 | reverse complement strand
TAACTAATAAGGATAGGCCGCGCGAAGCCGCGTCCTTATCCCAAGTGTTGAACAAGCCCGAGCTCACGATAAGTTGTACCTTTAATAGTAAATAGCAGATCGAGAATACGATCTGTTTGGTGTGATGTTACATCGTCCACTTTTCGGTAATCAGCAGAACCCCTTAGCGCCTTTGCTAATTATTTAAACCCATTGATTTCAGCAAGTTAAATCATCCCTCCGCAGTGTCAGTTAAGCCATTATCCTTATTCACATGTTCAACGCTAGGTTGCTGGTATTAAGTTTGTCGTTCGCTTTACTACGCCCATAAAGCGCATAGGCTGCTGGCAACAAGGGCAATAGCGGGTCGCTAATCTGCGTTTTACCTCGGCTATGATTGGGCTTTCAGTTACTTGAAACTGCGCACCTGTAACCGCGAGCATCAGCTGTATCTGCAACCTAAGTTTTTTGGCGTTGCCTCTGAGCAAACCATAGTCACGCACTCGGCGTAATCCCTTGGGTAAAACATGCTGCAGCACTAACCACAGAAATTGAACCGTGGGTAGCGTTCGCACTTCTGTGCTTTGGCTTTGACTGTCCTCATACTCAAAACAGACCTGTCCATCAATATCGCTCATGATGTTTTTGTCAGCAAGCACGCCGCGATACAGGTAGCGTGACAAATATTGTAATGCTGGCAAGCCTTTACCCACATGGCGGCAGTCAACTACCCATTTTTTGGGGAGTGAAACGGGCAGTGTGACAGTGGGTTGTAGTGTCAGATTTTCAAGCAAACGTGCGCGCCAAACTTTGGCTAAGTTGAAGGCATTAAACAGGTATTTCCCTTTATTCTTTTGCCAGTGTTTTTTGTGCTTATTGAAGCTTCCAGCGGGAAGGATGAAGTGGATATGTGGGTGCAAGTCACGCCGCCGGCTGTGAGTATGCAGCACACCGGTAAAACCGATGTCACCAGCGAGCTTTGATGAGTTAAGCGCAAAGTCTTTCAGTACACTGGCCGCCACAGTGAACATGGCTTGATAAAGCCGCTCAGGTTGATATTTAGCAACCACTCGCAGTTCAAACGGTAAGGTAAAGGTCACCATAAAATAGTCGACGGGCAGCAACTTAGCCTGTTGTTTAGCCAGCCAATCTTGGGTGGTGTGATGCTGACACTGTGGGCAACTGCGATGACCGCATGACAGCGGAAAGTCGGCGGTATGAGTGCAACGCTGACACGCCCAGTGGCTGGTGCTTTGGCTATTGCTGCGGCAACTTAGCATGGCATGAATGGCTTGGCGCATGGTTGTGGTGATACGCCCTTGATAGCGTTCATTAAACTCATCAAGATGATCGCGTAAAATATCGATGAACCTCATAAGTCACACTCCCATTTCAACACCAGATTATTCGTCAGTTGGTTAATTGATTCGACAGTGTTCTTGCGAGTGATGGTGGTGAGCCGGGTGTAACGGGCGGTGGTGTTGAGGCTATTGTGGCCGAGTAACTGCTGCACTGAGCGTAAATCTAACCCTTGCTCAAGCAGATGAGTGGCATAGCTGTGACGTAAATTATGCGGGCTGATGGATTTGTGAATATGGCACTCACTAATCACTTTTTTCATCGCCTTTTGGATGCCGCCGCGGTCCATCAGTGAATCTGGTTTGCCATCTTTACCTGGAAATACATGACGGGGATGGCGATGGGTTTGCCAGTAATAACGCAGTGCCTGCAAGGTGCGTTGCGGTAAAGGCACTAATCTATCTTTACCGCCTTTGGCATCACGAATATGCACCTGCATCAACTGTGAGTCGATATCGCCAACTTGTAATGATACCGCTTCACCGAGGCGCAATCCCATGCTGTAAAGGGTTAAAAAGCACACTTGATATCGCAGCTTATGGGTGAGGCTAATGACGATAGACACTTCAGCGGGGGTGAGGATATCGGGCAGATGGTTGACTTGCGGCGGCTTGACGAT
>NZ_JACJDV010000080.1 GCF_014163735.1 Shewanella sp. SR44-3 | reverse complement strand
CATGCATCACTTATATAAACATTCATCATCTTGTCGCTCTTTATTTCTTGCTCAGTTTTTATTCTATAAACCCGTTTTAAATAAGCTTCTTCATCTACCTGCATCTGATTTTGAGCCTTAAAAGACTCAAAACTAACAACTATAGTTGAAAGAAAATCTCTACTTTTTAAGACAATCCACTGGTTTTTCTTATTTTCGCTTTGTGTCCCGTCATATTCATATATCCAATTAGCATTTTTTGAGGCTAGCCAGTTATCCGGCGGACTAAAGCGAGCATACTCATTTTCAAATACGTCTGTGCTATCAACCTCTGCAGAGGTAGAGCCACAGCCTACCAAGGGCAACACACACACTAGCAATATCAGCGCCTGTCTGGGCAACAAGGCAATAAACTTAAGGATTTGTTGGGCCACATTGTGCTCCTTTATGGTCTGAACATTTGTAATCACTGTGCGCTGCTCCGCTAAACCCTTTAAATCGGTTGAGGAAGCCATCAATGGTATCATTTTGACCTGTGTTGCCACCCAAAATTTGTGCCACTGGGTCACCAGCTTGAGAATAAATCCGGTCAGCCATTATAAAACAATAACATAATGCACTTTCGACATGTGCTCAAGCGAGATTGTGAAGGTTTGTTGCTAGAAAGCCGATAACGCTGGCGTTTATGGAAGCTGGTTGGCTAAATCGGCAGATTTCGGGGTTTAATTCAGGATAAACAGTGATTTTTAGCCACAATAACCCAACTCATTAAAGCGTTAAGCTGATTTGAAAAAATTAGTATTACAAGGAGTTTTAGATTAGCCCGCCTTTAAGTGCTGGCAACAACTCGCGAAGTGTCGTCGCCGCTTTTCTAGATGCTCACAATAGCGGGTAAGTTCTTGAAGTGTGCCCACTGGGCCGTGAAAGAGCTTGCCAAACTCAGTGGTGAGTTTGAGCCAATTTTCTTGAGGTATATTCAACCTTGATAGTAACTTAGCACTATTGCTGCTGATTGCACCTCGCTTGTCATTGCGAATAATACGTCCCGTGTCATCAACCAACTCAAGATAATCTTGCAGTGAAAACGCGATACCTTTGGGCTGATGTTTGCGTTCATTACCAATGAAGGGCAGCAAGTTATTAGGTTGTTCGCCTTTTAAGGCAGCCCTAATGCGCAATTGAATACTGGTATGGTCTGACAGCTCTGGAGTGTCAGCCATCTTAGCTCTAATAGGATTGAGATCGACATAAGCCATACAAGCCAATACAGCGGCTTCATCTAGCAGAGCTTGCGACTTAAAACGTCCTTCCCAGAAACGGCCAGTGCAGTTATCCTCTTGATTTGCTTGCCGTGCGATTGGCTCATTTAAACAACGCATGAACCAGCTGATGTCACACAATCTACTTCGATAAGTGGCAATAAAATGCTTTAATCTGAGCACTTCATGGGCTTCAACGACATCACCTTTAACAAATTTCTGTGTTATTTCATCACCATTAAACAGTTTGTGCCACTGCTCCAGCACTTCTCGATCTGTCCAGCAGTTTGCAGTCTCAATATCAATGCGTAATACCACATGAAGGTGGTTAGACCCTCTTAATATTCAAGAATGCAAAAGCTGCAACATCTATCGCAAAAACGGCTTCTAGTTCATACAGCCGCGATTCGATCCAGCCACGACGATGGTCAAAATTCTTACCAGAATGTGTATCATTACCACACAGGTAGGCGCGACGGACGACACGACTACAACAGCTATAAAAAGGAGTGTCTTCGACACTGATCTGAGTTCTTCTAGGGCATGGCATAGTAAGCTCCCCGCATTAACACTTTTACTGAGTCTAGTAGAGGATGCTAAATCACGCTATTTAATGTGGGTGTCCAATATTATTGTTGGTATTGCCCGCAACATTCACGTTCACTTCAGCGCCTGTGATACTACTGGGTAGCGTTCATAATTCTGTGTCATTTCAGTAAACTGTACAAAAACAGGAATGACACATGACTCAACCTTTTAACTTTGAACAAGCCCTTAAAGATCTTCAAGCGGGTAAAAATCTCACAGGC
>NZ_JACJDV010000007.1 GCF_014163735.1 Shewanella sp. SR44-3 | reverse complement strand
GCCTGTGAGATTTTTACCCGCTTGAAGATCTTTAAGGGCTTGTTCAAAGTTAAAAGGTTGAGTCATGTGTCATTCCTGTTTTTGTACAGTTTACTGAAATGACACAGAATTATGAACGCTACCATTATTCCGCTATACTGCTGAGATGTTTTTCTTTGAACTGCTTCTCCATCTGCTTTTTCAGCACTTGCAACTGCACATCTATGCTTGCATCGATAATGCCCACTTCAGTTTCTAAAATACAACCACCATTCTTTAATCGTCCATCGGCAACCACATCCACATAGCCGACCTCAGGAAACCCACTTAACGCCTCACTAACCCGCTCTTTAATTTGAATTAGCTGTTCAGGATTAACATGTAGAATCACTTGTTTCTGATTACTCACTAACTGTAAAGCTTCTTTAACCACAGCTAAAGTAACGTCCACATCATCAAAACCTTGTAAAATTTTACTCACACAAGCGAGGACCGCTTCGGTAAGCTTCACTTCAGATGAAAGGTAATAACGATTACATTGAGCAACAGTATCAAGGATCACTTCTGCACAGGTTTGCTTGGCGGCTAGCTGACCATCTTCATAGCCGCGTTTTTTCTCTTTTTCATACACAAGCTCTGCATCACGAATAATTCTCGCCGCTTTAGCTTGTGCCGCTTGGATCAAATGCTCAGATTCAAGAAAATGCATGTAATCGGCTGATTTCAAGATTTTTTGGCCAGGTACTAAATTGAGGTTATCTGTATCTACCTTAACAAATGAAAGCATTTTGGAATGACTCGCTTAGATATTTTCTTAATTAATTGATAAGCAATGACTCTCTGCTCTACAGGCATTTCTTCTGTAACGCTAAAAGCTTCCTTAAACTCGTAAGGAAGCTTAAGTTGCCATGCCGTCATCGCCTCTCGCTGAGCAGGTTCAAACATAGACATAACAAACTGCAATCCACAAATTTGAAAGTAATGACTTGTGATAACCTCAGGTAAAGGCTTTACCCATGGTGTAGGCCAGTGAGATAACAACAATTGAGTTTGGGTCAGGCAAAATTGATACGCCTCCTCTCCCATATTAGCCAGCAATACTTGCCTTGGTTGTCGCAACACCACGGCTTTACAAGCCTGACTATGAAGCGTGGCACCAAGATAATGCAACACAAGCTTAAGCTCTGCTGTGGGTAATAAAGCTATAGAGCGAGCTGGATTAGAAAAATCGCTTTCACTGACATCACCTAGGGACAGGCACGAAATAAGCCACTGATTTAAATTACTATTATAGCGCCAGCCATCAAGTTTAAGGACATTATCACCTAAAGGTATCGCCTTAAGCCAACTGCTGTCTATATAGCTCAGCGGCTGATAAAGATACTGATGTAAACTTTGTTCATAGCTTAACGCTACATCACTTAAGGACTCAGTTTCCTTAGGCAACATAATTATTGACCACTCTGCTTTTTACTCCACAAATATGTGGCTATGTTTGTGCCTAGTAAAATAATCATGAAGAATGTTAATAGGCCAATAAAACGCTGCTCTGAAGTTGCGGCCATTTTTAACGATAATACCGTTACCAGTTTTTGCTGGTTTGAGATCAAGCGACTTTCTATGGCTGGCACCAAAATAACACTGATCCTATCGTAATTTAATCCTTCAATACTGTTATTAACCAGTAGTTTTATCTGAGGAACCAAAGACTCGATATCAATATTCGGAGCATGCTTGATAAACACTGAGGCAGAAGAAGTGATTTCTTTATTACGTCCACGTATTTTTTCTTCTTGGGGCTTAACAATATGCACTCTGGCGGTGATCACACCATCTATTTGAGATAATGTAGAAGAAATTTCCTGAGACTTGGCAAACATCAATCTTGCTCGCTCCTCCAGAGGAGAAGAGATTAAACCTTCATCAGGAAACACTTCCCCTAAACTGGCAAATTTATCCTTAGGATAACCCTGACTTTTCAAGGTCGCTAACGCCAATGAAAGCTGTGACTCTTCCACCATTAGCTTTATTCTTTCATCACTATCGGGTAATTTTTCAGTGCTTATCCCTGCCACAAGTAAAATGGCCAGCATCTCATTGCCTTCTTTTTGGGATAAACCATTGTATAGCTCAGTTTTACAACCACTGAGCACAAGTAAGCAGCTTATTAGTGCTATTTTCAGGAAACTATTCATCATGTTACTGGGCTTTCATTAGGGTTTCGACATTTTGGCTGGTTTTACCCGCCGTCTTAGCTATCAATTCTTCTTGCATAGTAAGCCGAGTTAATGCCCATTGAATTTCCATTAAGGCACCAGGATCATCAATGCCTGAGCTCATGGCAGTCTTTAAGCTCTGGGTTGCGCCTGAAATTTGCTTTTTCATGTCCACAATCTCGTTTAACACTGAATCCCCTAAACCATTGTCGACATTTTTTTGCATTGCTTGTTCAAATTCAGTTACTGCATTAGGATCTGCAACTTGCGAATCTTGCAGCTGTTCAATACTGGTACTGAGCGCCTGAGTAAAGTTAGATTCAATCATATTACTTCCTAAAATAAGTCCGGCCGAGTGGTGTTTGTCATCATGTTGCGCATCAAACTATTTAGCTGAATAAGGTGACCTAATTCATCGCGAATTAACTCGACTAATGCGCTTTTATCGGGATCAGCTTTTAATTGGCTCCAAGCTTGCCAAAGTGCAGTTTCACGGCGAGAAACAAACTGGAATTCTTCCTTTAAAATGGCTTTAAGTTCTGCAGCTGATGTTGGAGTCTCCGTAATGAGTCGACCCATAAAGTCATCACTCACTAATTGCTTTAGCTGTGTAGCCAAAGCCCGTTTCCCACTGCTATTGGCTTGATTAAACGCAAACCACAATGCTTGGTTAGCCGCAGATTTATCACCGTGAAATGCACTGCTAAGTTCGGCTTTAATCTGCGTAGAAGTTACCTTATCCATGGCTGAAATCCGCTGATAAAAACCATCAAGAACAGGATCTACGCCAGGCTTTGCCGCTGTATTACTCGTCGTGCTTGTGCGCACGTCGTTATCTGGCACCCCACGCCCTTGACCGCGAGAAATACTCATTTCCAAGGTCTGCTGTTCAGCAAGTGGAACCACTCGCTGACGGCTTAAGTTCGCAGTATAAACATCCTGATTAACGGTCTGATTTAACTCTATCACTGGGGAGCCAAGTAGCTGCTAACAAATGCTTGTAAGTTAACAGAACCTAGGTTTTGCGCTTGTTGAAGCCAAAAATCTTTCTTAATGGCCAAATCAAGTTGGTCAGCGCACAAAACGATAAAACAAATGAGATCTGGATATTGCTCTGCCAATGGCTCTAATAAATTCAGCGCCTCTTGATATTTAGCTTGATTCATCAAACTTAAGCTGCGAATAGTCGCCACAATTTCAATAAAATCGGCATCATCATCTAACGCCAATGCAATACTTTCAGCCTCAACATATTGATGCTGCCCTACAGCTAGCATCCCAAGCTCTGCAAGCAATTTTTTGGTTTCTTTATTCATAATCAGACATCTACACTTTTTGTAATATGCTCTGCATAACATCTTTAATGGACTTAACCACAGTAGAGCGGATGTTATACATCACAGACCAACTGTTTATGGCATGCTGCAGTTCGGCTAATTTAGCGGGGTCATCGGCGCCGGCGCCTGATACACCACCAATTTTCTCTTTTACGCGCGTGTCAGCAAGCTTTAGAGATTCATCAATACTGGTGACAACTGAGTTAAGATCTAAACTTGAACTGTCAGTAATAGGCATATTATGTTCCTTAAAAAATGATTAAAGTTTGCCAATAATGGCTTGGGCCGCTTCGAGCGCAGTTAACTGCTTGGTTAATATCAAGTAGTGTTCAGGTCGGCATCCTGCGTTAATTTCACGCTTAATATTTCCCCGCTCACTATCTAGAAGCTGCTGAATATTTGCTCTTTCTTTTTGACCATCAGTGCCGCGCAAGCGCGCCTCCAACTGCGTCATATTGACTGGCGACTCTGTCATTTATGCCTCCAAAATTAATGGTAATTCGTTGCTCATTTTTGGCGATATCAACACCAAACTCGGTAATGCTCAAAATAAGGTAACCTGAAGGGGTTCTGCTGCCTTCTGTGTATCTGCTGTTATCAGCGAGCACTATGTAAGGTACACGGCCAAAATTCACCGCTCTTACTGCAAAATCAATATTCGCCCCTTTACTAACCTTAGGGATCGACTTCAACACTAAATAGGGTTTATCACCAAATTTCTCTCTGAAATCCCGGGCAACATTATAAAATTTAGTACTGTCCACTTCATTTAATTCCCCTCGAGCCTCAATCCTGTCAGATGCTTTAACTAGCTGTAATTTATCCAGTAAACTCTCCGCGTCCAACATCTCTTTAAGGGCATCTAAATAAGCTCCAGCCCTTTGCAGCTCAACTTTCCAAGCAATGAGGCCTGGCACATCACTTTCAATAATTTTTTCAACTTGGCTCCAGCGACTGGCATCATCGATATAGCCAGTCAATAATACTGTGCCAGCTGAATCACCATTTTTAACTTGCACTTGGTGATAACCTAAATTACCTAAAATAAACTTCACCCCTCGACGTATGGTATTCATAGCACGGAGGTGACTTTTGTAATTAATGCCCAAGGCCTCAATTTTATTAAGAAGTTGATTTTTTTGTATATTACTTTCAACATAACCTTCAAGCTCAACTTGGTTTGCCAGTCCATTCCATTCGACTCGCACATCCTTAAGTTCCAACTGTTCGACGGCATTTCTCACTAATACTATCGGCTCAGCCTCATTCACTACGACCGCGTTGTCTTCAGTTTGAGCTTTCATCTTAATAAACAAAAAAGTACTAGGAACCAAACTAAACAGCAGTCCAAGCAATAACGATTTTCGCCATATACCTGTGGTTTTAGGTCTAACATTAAGCTCAACAGCTACCGCTTTTGAGTCGCTAGAAGATTGATTTAATTCATCATCTATAAAACCAATAACAAAACTCAAGCCCCCTAATTTCACCCTATCGCCTCGATTAAGCACTAAGTTTGAGGCCGCTTTTTTCTGTTCATTATTAATAAACAGCACAGATTCAGCAGTGAGGCCGGTTATGCTCACCTCTTGACCAACATTTAAGGTCAAATGCTGCTCTTTGATATCTTTATCGGTTAATACTATGTCAGCATTGAGCGCATCACTGCCGATAATAAACTCACCGACGCTAAGAGGTAACTCGACCTGAGCATGACTACCGGCTAGCAGCCTCATTTTCCATTGGGTCATATGCTTGGTTACCTATTCAATTGGAGCAAGACAGCTAAGATCAGGCTCATCACAAGAACCTGGAACTATCCTAGCGCCAACTTCACCGGTTGGCAGTTCACAAGCTTGCCTATAAGAACTTACACCATCACTGAGTAAACCTTGTTGCTGCTCAATCGCCTCTTCAGTCATTTTGCAGCTGTATAAACTGATTGCTGAACGAAAGCTGCGATTTAAGTTAGAGATATCCTCTATGCCTGCGATCTGGTTACGTAAATCTTGGTTATTCCCCACAATCACATTATCTCCAAGCCCTTGGGTGACAATCCTAGGCTCGACAATAAATAAACGCACAGTACGTCTTTTCGTGTTTGCTTCTGAGCGGAATAATTGCCCAATCCAAGGAATATCTCCAAGTAATGGAACCTTACGTAATCTCTGGGTTATCTCATCACGGTAAACACCACCTATGAGTAAACTTTGCCCTTGTTTGACTGTCGCCAAAGTACTCATCTCTGTTTTTCGAGTGGAAGGAACACCTTGGATCGCACCATCTGGGACTTTAGAACCATCCTCGATTTGCAAGCTTAAGTTAATGTCTGCTCTGGATGAGTTTCTGTCACCAACAATCCTAGGCACGACTTTAAATACCATCCCAGATGTCACCTCCTCTAGAGATTGAGAACGCTCTCCAAGTAATTGCACATAAAAAGTTTCGCTGGTACTGAGTACTGCCTGAACATTTTCTTGGGTTAATAAGGTCGGTCGCGATACTATTTGAGCGCTACCTTCACTCTGCAATAAATTCACTTGAGCCAAGAGATAATTCAAATTGGATTGATCTAATACTGATTTAAAATCCTGACCATTGCCCAGTTGGATCTTATCTGAGGTATCACCTGTGGTATTGATATCGACCACTTTGTTATTACCCGCTTTTACCCCAAGTCGCCAATCGACACCAATTTGCTCTAGCTCATTAACACTGATGTCAATGATTGAAAGCCCAATTTCAATTTGCGCTTGAGGCCTGTCTAGTTGGGTAATTAGGCGGCGATAAAGTGGCAGCCTAGACCGAGCATCTCGTACTACAATCGCATTAATACCAGGCTCTGCTTGTACCATGGCACCACTTCGAAAACGGCTTATCACCTGAGCTTTGTCTTCAGTCGTCTCATCGGCCTCAGCTGTCGGTGCAGCCACGACATTAGCATTCACGCCAGATAAAATATTTTCAAGTATGGTGGCAATGCCTGGCACTACAACTTCTTGATCCCGATAACTAATGGTTCTATCTGTGGCGGAAGCATAGCGTAGAGGTATGATTTCAATATAAAAATCATCACTTTTAGCCACTTGCTGACTTTCATGTTGCTCTAATACTTGAGCAACTTGGGCGATGAGTTCAACGTAACGAGGAGGTCCTGCGATATAAACACTGCCTTTACCTGTAATGGCTTTCCAGCCAAAGCGAGGATCCCAAATACCTGTAGATTCTAAGGTCGAGCGCAGCGTCTTTACTGAAACTTGATCTAACTGGATGAGCTCTGATTGAGTCTCTACCGCTTTATAAACATATAAAACAGCACCATCATAATACCAAGTTAAGTTATACAGACTGGACAGGTAATTCAGGAAAGCTTCTGGATCGTCAGGGGTGTATCGGCCACTAACCTGTTCAGAGATTTGCTCACTGACGGCAGCAGCAACACCATAATTGGTCGCAAAGTTGGTAATAACGTCCTTTAGCTCATCATTATTAGCGTAATATTTAAATTCACGCTCTCCCCAATCAAGTGATTGCCCTTGAGCACTGCCCCAAAAAAGACACAACAAAAGCATGCCGAAAGCGCGAAAACTGACTTGAATTGTATTCAACATCATTAAGGTAACCACACATTATTCAAATTTGAGCTAGCCAGAGTATGCTGCTGAATGACTTGTTGATATTTCTCTGCGGCATCAACCTGATGGTTAATCATAGCGATGAAACCGAAGTGAGAAATATTCATGGATTCTTTTTGCGCTAAGGTCAGTTTGTCTTGATCATTAATGGCCAAAATAGCGCTACTGTTGCGTACTTGAACCAAGGCTTGCTGCATGGCTTTTTCAAGGGCTGCTTCTTGCTGGTAATTCAGCCCTGAGGATAATTCTAGCTGTAAGTCACTCTCAACAATCAGCCACTCATGACTTTGGTAAACCTCAACGCTGACGTCATCAAAGGCCAAGCGATAACGCCCTTGGTCATTTGCCATAAATGGGGCTTTATTTAACTTAGTGCTAAGTGCCGACATTAAATTTGTTAGTTCTAAATTCATTTATTTTGCCTGTCGCCAAACTGGACTTAATGGCGCTTGCTTTTCATTATTGACTTCAAATAAAAAACCTGAAGATAACGGTCCAATGGTAGTTAACCAATGCCATAGACTAGCCTTATCAGTTTCACGGCCTAAGCTAAGATCATTGAGCATGGTTAGTACTCCCGTTAACTCTGGGAGCTTGGATGATATTTCAGTCAAACAAGTTGAGAAGTTCTCTGCGCTTATGTCTGTAGATATCAGGTTTTGGAGATCACTCAACAGGGCATCAACCACTTGTTTTTGATAATTCTGTAACTGTTCAAAAACAGGGGTCAATTTTTCAAGCTGTGAAAGACACTTTTCTAGCCCTTGATTAGCCTCTTGTATATGAGCTTCTAAGTATGCTTTCCTCTCATCACTGGCATTAAGCTGACTCCAAAAATCGATTTTAATCTCTAATTGAGATTTAAGGATAAGTAACCCTTGATACTCTTGAGAAATACTCGAATGGTAACTGTCATTTTTACTTAATAACCAAGCCTTTAGAGCTTGAAAAACCAATCTGGCTAATATCTCAATATTTGCCAGATTAAACCTTGGGATTAGGCCAGTATTAATCTCAGTTAATAACTCCCGCATTTGACGTTTGTGGCTTCCCCTAAAAATATCTGCACTGATTTGTAAAAACAGCTTTAGATCATTTTTAGTAAGTGAGACTTTATAAGCAGCACAGGTCTTGATATAGTCACTGGCTAAAATACAGTCGAGAATACGGCGCTCAATAACACGCTTAAGTAGCAATAATTGCTGATGGTTAACCACGCCCTGTTCAACGAGCTCCCTGTGGTTCACATTGACAACAGATGACGCCAAAGCCGTATTAGCCGTAACACAAGCATCACTTGTTACTAAACTAATTTTTCGTCCTGTAAATTTTGACTTGTTCATCGATTCTGATGCCATTACACGTCCTCAGATAATATTCGTGAGCAATGTTATAGTTTTGGTAAGCTTAAGACTTATAAAAAACGTCTAAAAATTTTAGTCTGCAGGCAAACTCAGCTGGGTTCTAACTTTACTGGGTGTTGTGCCAAATCTACGTCGATAACTTTGGGTAAAATATGACTGGCTTGAAAAACCTGCCTCGATAGCAATATCCACTATTCGCGTCTCACTACTGATAAGTAGGTTATAAGCGTATAATAAACGTCGCTCAGTGATCCAAGCTCTTGGTGAAACACCAAAAACTTCATGAAATAACTCTTTAAATGTGGTTAAGCTAGCACCAAACTCTTTGGCGTACTCACTTAACTTCCACTCTTTCAGATAATGCTTTTCCATAAACACATGTAAACGATCTGATGAACGGTTAGTTTGTTGCCTTAATAAGCGACATAGCTCACCCCCAGAACTAGAGTGAACTATCAGTAATAACAGCTCCTCCAACTTCAGTTCATGGATCCCAGGTAACATAAATTCAGCAATAGAGAAAAGCCCATCTATGGTCTGCTCTACCAATGAGTTTACCGCTAGCTTAGCAATCACCCGAGATTGTTGTTCAAGGCTAAGAAATGACACCAATATCTCAGCATGACGTTGAACAAAAGAAGTAAGAAAATCCGCACTAAAGAAGACAGATATCATCTCTCCTTTAGCCACAGTTGCATCTGAAGAATACTCAAATAAATATTCCCCACGACGTATAAAGCCAGCCTCACCAGCTTGTATGGTTAAGGTTTCATCTGCCGACTGAATGGTAATAGTTCCCATCTGCACATACAGTAAAACATCTTCATAAATAGTTTTTACTTCTGACTCACCAGAATTAAAAAAACTCTTTATTAAGCGGTTACTTATCTGTAATTCACACTGAGAAACAAGCTCGATTGGATTCCCCATAACCCCCTCTACAGCCTCTATATTATATTTTTCGCATATAAAATATTGCAAAACATATTCTTATTTATATTAATGAAGCCATGCTACATTAGTGAAATCTTATTGAATTAATCATACATGAGCAGGTTGAAAAACAACCAACGTAGATATGAAGGCGCGCATTCTAGACTTATATCACAAAAAATAAAAGACAATTTTTTGACACCGATAGATTATTCAATAATATAACAAGTATTATTTCCAGCTAAGTCATTAAAAACAAAAGGCCTTATATAAATATAAACATTAATATTTAATTTTTATATTTAACCATCAGCAATCATTAGATTAATCTTATTTAAACAAGCGTATTAATACTGCTTAAACTAACAAAATTCATATTTCTTAGCTAAATTCATCTATAAAACCTAAGACATTTTATAATAGAAAAACCTTAGATTATGGTGTTCAAAAAATTGACCTTTACGACATGGTTAACCAAAAATATAACAATAAATCTTATTATTGTTATAGAACGGTCATTCCAAATAAAAATTTCACTAAAAATATAAATTACATCAAGTAGATGTTAGCAGGCAGAATGAAGATATTGTTCAGCTCAATCCTAGCTATCATTTAGCCGCTAGCAACTTTAAATCTAACTGAGTGGCACCCAACTGGTATTGGTGCTCTTGGCTAATGCTTGCGATTAATTTGCCCTCAACGGTCAACTTTGCCTCAATTTGCATTAATCCTTGACCTGCCTGGATAGGTGCTACTGCAAATGAATAACGCACAGGTAACTGACTATTCTGATAAGTCTGCCGAGCCACGGGGAGTCGTACTCCTTCATGCTGCATATACAAGATCACTGTTAAGGAGGAGTTATAGCTAGGTACATAAGCATCAAATGATAACCAGCCATTAAGCTGCATCGACAATGCAGGCTGATTATTATCTTGATTGGTTGCCATCACTGCCGGTATCTGCTTGGTCACGCTAACATCCACACAAGCGGTAAGCAGAAACCATGGAAGAAGAATAACGCTTAAGTGATTTAGCTTCACTGGATCTACCTATAAGTTATAAAGACCTAAAATGTAATCATTTCAGCACTAAAGAAGATACTAACATGAACAGGACAAACGCCAACTGATAATCATCCATAGCGACCACCAACTAAAAATTCACAGCGAATTATAACAATTCTTGAGCACACATATTGTTAGACTAAAGCCATTGTGGCTCAGTCAACCTTACTCTCTTATAGGATTTAACCATGGATGCGTTGGAAAAAATTAATGCCATTTTGAAATATTTTGGAGATAACGCGGGTCTTACTGATCTGGGGTTGAAAGATAACAAAGTCAGCCTTTCGTTTGATGATGCTCTTATTATCAATATAAAGTGTCAAATAGAACAACAATTATTAATATTTGAAGCTCAAATATCACAAAATGAAACTTTAGACGATCCAATACTGAGATCTTTACTAGCATTCAATCATCACTGGGATGAGCATAAATTATTTTTTGGTTTAAATTTAGAAAGTCAGTGCCTGTGCCTTTATCAACACTGCTGCATATTAACCATTGACTTTAATAAATTTGAAAATTTATTAGCCGAAATAGTCTCACACGCTGAAAGATGGGCCGAGCTACTCAATATAGAAGATGACCCCATCTCTTTCAACGAGACAGACTCTCCATTTAACATTAGCGGCATTAGGGTATAGATATTATGACCAGTAATATCGGAAATAAGCAGGACATTATTTATCAAAGCCTGCAAGGGAATATCGAAACAAACAAGGAAGATAGAGGTTTATTTTCCAATATAAATATAAAGTTAATCGAGAACAGTCAACAATCCCTTATCAAGGAACAATCTGCACAACGATTACATCATTTACTCAACAGTCGCTTCCCAAATGCATCACCTCAACATATTGATGCACTTTTAAATCAATCTAAAGATAATTTCTCTATTGAGGCTTTACGCCTAAAACAAGTCAAACAGCTTTAATCAACATGATGCTATATAAAAAAGGTGAGCCCTTGGCTCACCTTTTATTTGATCTAATCGCAAGAATAAACACCTTGTGACTTAACCTATGGACTTAAGACGGTGTTGATGCCGCTTTCCACGCTTGATTATAGCTATCACCAATGGCCCGTAAAATATCCCGTACTTCCTTGAGGAAGTTATCATCGTAACCAATACGATCATCGGCTTTTTGTTTCTCAGCCTGTTTTAATGTCCCCTCGGCTTCTTCTTCTTTCTGAGATGCTTGAGCTTCAGTTTGAAACACATTGCCTATATTCGTCGACACTTGACCTACACCTTGCAGTACGGCATTACGAGCTTGGCCTCGTGAGTCTCGTGCTTTTAACAGGGTATCGAGTTCAAAGTTCTGTCGACTTAATTTACCAATCTCAGCATCAGTACCACGTAAGGCGCTAGAGACATTCTTGCCTTCACCTTGAAGGCCATTAAGCGTATCTTTAAATTTTTGCTGCTGGGTCAATTGGTTGTTTACTTTACCACTTTCGCCAAGCTGATTAATGCTCTTCTTAGCTGATAAAGCCCCCATCACAGCACTGGTTACCGCCAGCACGCCACTAACGACAGCCATGGCAATTAAGGCACTTTTAGCACTTCTAAGTTCAGAGGCCTGTGCTTTTATGGATGCCACAGATGCTGTGGTAGCAATATCACGCTGGGTAATATTTAACTCACGGTTATCTTTAGCCAATTGAAACAATAACGCCATCAACTCAAAAATATCAGATAAAGCCCCCTTGCTAGCAGAGCTTGCCTGCTGTGGACCGTTAACTGAGTTTAAAAACTCACTCAAGGCATGCTGCACTAAGTTAACCGCTGTGCCTAAGTTATTTTTAAAAGCTTCTGAATCAATAGATTCAAGTAACTGGGTTAGTTTTGCCGTTTGGCTTGGGTCTAAGTTAGCTAAAGGCGCCTCTAGAACAACGCGATTACCTTGCTTAATCGTCAGCATTTCACTATTTTCAGCCGCCTGAGACTGAGTGCTCTTAGCATTTTTAAGGGCTGCAATAGCACTGATGTCATGCTCGGTACTGACTCGTGGTTGACCACTTTTGATTACTAAATCCATAACTTACTCCTATACCGCCGCAGGGCGACTTAAGATTTCTTTCATCGAATCACCGTTTGCATTGATTATCTGCATAATCATCTGCATGACTTCTTGAAACTCCTGACTCATACGGCTGATTTCTTCTTTCAAACGATCAATCACAGCGCGCATAGCCAATACTTCCGCTCGGCTATCCTGAGTCTCGGCCTGCTTGCCCGCAGCATTGGCCTGAAACGCCGTATTGACTGTACTGGCAGTCCCCTGGGCAACATTGGCAGAGGTTTCAGTGATGGTAGAAACCGTTCTGACCTTAGTGGCCGCCGTACCAAATTTGTTAATGCTGGTACCTAGTTTGGCGAGATCATCAAGCTTATCCGCCACCTTAGTTAATCCAGATGCTAATTTAGTACTCAACTTTCCTGCGAGTTGCGCGGCTTTGCCCGCTGCAGCACCACCAAACGAAGCCACGGTACTTACCACAGCCGAAATAATCTCGAAAGCCATCATGACTTTTTGAAATGCTTCAACATTAATGCCAGCATCTTTTAGTGCGCTCTGCACTGATTCTTCTTGCAACACTTGTGAGACGATACCAAACACGCCTCCGGCTATCATAGCCGCTCCAGCAACGGCGCCCACACCAGTTGCAATCATTACTGCGCCGATAATAATCGATAACGCCGCGCTGATGTAACCAAAAATTTTGCCAAAAAGTCCTGATTTTTTAGCCTCTTGGGCTGCTTCTTCAGATTCTTTAATCTTGGTTTGATTGTCTTTCATTTGCGCTTCATTTTCAGAGCGCGCACGCTTTATTTCTTCGGTTTTTAATTTATTTTGAGCCTTCTCAAGCTCGGTCGTTGTCTTAGCTAATTCAATTTCAAAATCATCAACCGATGTTGCCGCTAACGCAATAAAAGCCCCTGCAACGCCATATTCAGCACCTGTACCTAAATCCTTAGGCAAACCCGCACCATTTTGAAATGACGAGGTTAAAAACTTAGCAAACATATCACCAGTTTTATCCAGTAACTCTCTGACAAGTGGCTGGTTTTTGTTTAGCAACTGACTCAGTTCATTGAATGTTTTTTCAGCATTAACTAAAGAGGCTGTGTTCATTAGTGGGCTTGGCTTATCTAGCATAACCCCTTGTTTATTGGTGCCAACTAATGCTTGCTGCTCTGCATTACGACTCACAGTAACATCTAAATTTTGCTTAGATTTACTGGCATTTATTGCCTGTTCATTCTCCAATAATCCAGCGTTATGGATTAGAGGATTCGTCGATGTAATCACATTCATTATATTACTCCTTGTTGGGTTATCTCCTCCAGCATTGCACTGGCTCGCTGCGCCAGCTCGGAGTAAGCTGGCTGTTTTTTTGCTAAATGATTGGCGGTATAAAACCCACTTTCAGCAGCCTCCATATTGCCAAGTGCCAAATGACACTCACCAGCATGAAAGGGTGCCCTAGGTTCATTAACATCAATCACGGTAACAAAACTGTATGCATCTACGGCTTGTTCGAACTGTTTTAATGCCTGACGACAGGCGCCTAGCCCCATAAAGAAACGCACTTGATAATGATCTAAGGTGCACAATAATTGAAAAATTTTATGCGCTTGTTCGTATTTAGCCGACTCAAAATAGTTGTAGGCCACCGCATACATTTGCTCGATGGCATCATCAGGAATATTGCGCAACATGCTCATGGTGCCGCCATCTTCTAAAAAAGACAGCAGTTCATCTTCGTAATTTGTCTCTTGGTGCTGTTCAATCATGATATTTCCTAAATTGCTCGTAAAATTTCTTGTAACACGCCATTGTATTTCTGCACAAAACGGTTAATAGCTTCGACAGTGCTGTTATAGGTTGAGGATATTTGATTCAATTCGGTGGTTTTAAGGCTGACATCATCATTAATTAGTTTAGATTTATCTGAAATCGCAGTGCCTAAATTAGCCAATTTGTCATCCCAATCATCCTTAAGTTTGGCGCTGGAATAATCATCTAATGAACTGATCCCTTTGGCATTTAAGAAATCTTTTGTGCTGATATTTGAAGTTTTACCGGTAATTTCCTGCAGTTTTTTATATTCAGCTGAATCGATAAAATCGGCATTATTTTTATAACCAAAATCGGCTGCTGTGAGTTGCAAATTTGGGTTATAAGCAATATTGGTAGATATTCTTTGCTGGATCTGACTTTGAATAACACCATAAATCTTGAGTTCATTAGACAAGCCTTTTAGCTCTTCTTGAGCCGCATCACGCTTAGCTTGATTAACAAACAGCCTGTCTTGATAAGCCACTAACACAGGATTATCTAACCGCTCTGAAAACACTGAAAGTAAAGCAAGGTGCTTTACATCTGATAGGTCAATTTTCTGCCCCACAGGTACTGCATTGAGTGTTTTTGTAAATAGCGATTCAAGATCAGCTGTTAACTTAGTAAACAGCGCACCATCGGCTTTAAGCAAGCTGTTAGGGTCTTGCCCCATGTCCACCAATTGGTTAACGACTAGCCCCCAAAAGCGCTGGAAATCACTGAGCTTTTCTACTGGCGTTAGATCTGCGCCAATTTTCGCGGCAAAAATATCATTACTGTCAGACCAAGTGCTGGAGCTTTTAAGCTTATCTTCTATTAATTTAGAAAATCCGATTAAGTCAGTAAGGTTTTGACCTTGATCTGCCTCCCTCACCCGAGAAACGATATCTGCAGGGGTATTGCTGATAGGACTTAAAGCCATACATTATTCCTTTTTTAAATCATCATGCCGCGCATAATTGTCGGCCGGCGCTTCTTGGTATCTGCTTCCCCTAAGCTGGGATTTGCAGCAACGGCAGCTCGGCGCTGACGAGACACTTCATGTAATAAATCTTTTTCCGCCTGCTGAGTTAAACCAGGTGCCATGGCATCATTATCAAAAATAGCACTGGCGGCGAAAGCACTGACTCCCATACCCGTCAGCATTTTACTCACAAGTTCAGCTCTATGCTGAGCATTAGCGATAGCTTCTTCCGCTGCTGCTATGGTATTTGAAAGTCCTCTTGGGTCACTCTCTGCCATTATGATCTCCATAGTAAAATGTGAAACTTTTTAAGGCTGTATCTCAAGGGCGTAAAATTATCACTTTTCAATTAACGGTTAGATTTTCTAAAGCCAGTTCAATAAGACAGTTAATTAATAGGCCTTAAATTTGAAAGTAATAGGGAATATTGTCCTGTCTGAATATCAAGCTCTGCGCCAGTATGTTGATAATAACGAGCCAGTCTTTGATTGCTTAAGCGGCTACCTCTGAAGACATCGACCTTGCCCTCTAAGCGATAATCTATGCCATAAACCGCAATCGCAGCGTCAGCCAATAAATAAAGTGGCTTAAAAGGACTACTTAAGCCTGATTTCGCTGTCTGGCGGCTGAATTTAACAATTAAGACTCGTTGAAGCTCTGGCTCTACCCGATAAACCAGCAAGGCATCATCAAAGTAAATCGCTGTGCCCAGTTCTATTTCTGTGTTTTGCCAATAATAAGGTTCAAGCTGATAGCCTTTTTTCATAAAATATTGGCTTAGGCTTAACTCATTTAACAAGGATTGGTTCATGTCACATCCCTACCCTGCCCAGAGGCTGAATATTGATCTGTTGAGTCAATTCTTGGAACGACAGCACCGGCATATCGTAATAATCGGCTTCAATTAATTTACGTACATAGCGGCGTATATCCATTGATACCAACATCACAGGTTTATTGTTCATCTTGCTTAAATCACCGACGGTTTTCTTCACTTGAGCAAGAAACTCTTGGGTGACGGAAGGATCTAAAGCAAGGTAGCTACCTGCCGAGGTTTGGCGCACGCCATTGCGGATGGTTTCTTCTAATTGCTGCTCTAATAGGTAGGCAGGCAAGACATTTTGTCCGTTGGAGTATTTGTAGCAAATATAACGCTTTAAGCTAGTGCGTATATATTCGGTGAGCTGCACCACATCTTTCTCTTTCTGACCCCACTCCACCATAGCTTCAAGTATGGTGCGCAGGTTACGAATGGAAATATCCTCAGACACCAGGCGCTGTAAAATTTCAGTCATCTTTTGTAACGGCACCATACGTTGGGCTTCTTTTACTAACTCTCCGTAGCTGGCTTCCATTTCTTCTAGGAGGTAGCGAGCCTCTTGAATACCAACAAAATCTTCAGCGTACTCCTTAAGTACATGGGACAAGTGATAGGTCAAAATTCGATCTGGAGTCAAGAAGCCTATTCGTGATTTCTCCAGCATTTCAAGCTTGGTATCACTCACCCAAATAGTGTCAATATTAGGTAAGAAATTCTCATCTCTATCATAATCAATATTGAGCAGCTCAATTTGTTCACTGCCTTCTGTCACTAAAAGCTTATCTTTAGTTATGCGCCCTCTGGCGACTGGCACTTCTTGCAAATGAATAACGTATTGCTGGTTATCTAAACTGGTATTAAACCGTAAATGAATACCAGGAAAAGGCACACCTAAGTCTAAATACAAGGCGCGTCTTACTCTAACAAGCTCATCATTAAGAGAAATAGCTTCAAAATGTGATTGCAGGCTAGCGTCCACATCGATCATTAAGGGAACGGTTAACGCAAACTCTTCTTTATTGCCAAGTTTATTCGCTGTTTTTCCACCACTGTGCGGCTTAGGAGAGTTTTTGGATTTAGCCGCTGGCGCACCTGCGCCATTAGCTAGAAACGTTGGTAAGTCATCCGTCTGCCCCACTAAGGATTTTTTGGCATTAAAGCCAATTAATACTCCTCCACCGCCGACAATAAAGGCTAAAACCAGAAAGGTGACGGTTGGAAATCCGGGGATAAGGGCAAAGAGTGTTAATAGCGCGCCGCCAATCAACAACGCCTTAGGTTGAGCTGTTACTTGATCGCCAATTTCCGACCCCATATCTGAGGGGTTTTCATTGTTATCAACCCGGGTCACTATCATGCCCGCTGTAATAGCAATAAGCAGTGCGGGGATCTGCGAAACTAAGCCGTCACCTATGGTTAATACCGAAAATAGCTGTAACGCGTCCGCCGCTGACATGCCTTTTTGGGTCACACCTATAGTGACACCACCTAATATGTTAACGAAGATGATCACCAATCCTGCAATAGCATCTCCTTTAACAAACTTCATCGCCCCGTCCATAGAGCCGTACATCTGGCTTTCTTTTTCAATGATAGAGCGTCGGTCTCTTGCCTCATTGACATCAATAACCCCAGCGCGCATATCTCCATCGATACTCATTTGCTTACCAGGCATAGCATCTAAAGAGAAGCGAGCACTGACTTCCGCCACGCGCTCCGATCCTTTGGTTATCACTAAAAATTGCACTATGGTAATAATCAAGAAGATCACCAGACCCACAACCAAATTGCCGCCCACCACAAAATTACCGAAGGTGTATACAATTTGCCCCGCATCGGCTTGCAATAAAATAAGTCGAGTGGTGGTGATGGATAAAGACAACCTAAAAATAGTGGTAATAAGCAACACAACGGGAAAGGCGGAAAATTCAAGTGGTGACTTGATATAAATCGCTAGCATCATAAGCACCACAGCAATAGTGATGTTAATACCAATTAAGACATCCACTAATGCAGTAGGTAGCGGCAGGATCATCATAAAGATAACCCCTAACAGCAATACCGCCAGCATGATGTCTTTACGCTGCCCAATTTGATTTAACACGGATAAAACTTTATTCATTTGGGCTACCGTCTATTGTATTTCGCTGATTATCTTGATGGCTACCGATGTAAAGCCCATAGGCCTCGCGGGCTTTTTGTGGTTCATTTAAACGCCAATAAGCTCGACTTAAGCAAAGTAATAAAGCTGCTTTATCAGCATTATCTTGTTTAGCAAGTAAGGTTTGACACCAAGTCACCGATGCTTGGTATTCTTGGGCCTCAAGACAAACAAGGGCTAACGAGGTTTGGGCGGGACGAAATTCAGGCGCGCACAAAACAATCGCTTTGAGTAACGTAAGGGCTTTTTGTGGCTGTTGATATTGCATTTGCAAACAGGCATGCAAGTGCAATACTTCAATTTCAGATTGGTTCAACATCCGCGTATCACACTCTCAATAACAAATTAAAGGCAAGGGTAAGGTAATCTTGATCTACCTTGGTCTGTTTCATTGCATTGGCAGCCTTGCGCAAATCGTCAGCATCAAGTTGTTCTGCTAATTCAGTTAATTTGCTTGCGGCTTGGGCAAATACAGCTTGATATTGTTTAGGTCTAAGTAAACTCATGTCGCTTATCTTAGGCTGGGTCAGAGATTTCAGCGTGCTATCACCAGGAGATAACTCGTAGAGCTTATTCAGATGAGAAGGAATTGCCTCACCATCAGGTGGCAGAGAAAAACGTGCTGGAAATGGGCTATCTATTTCATCGTGAGCATGAAAAGTCAGCTGCTCTATGCCAATGTGGGCAGCAGTTACTTTACTCATCCTTGTTCTATCTCATCATGCAAACGGCTTAGCAAGCTAAAAGCTTGCTCTAGCATGGGTAGTGATACGTCTTTAAAAGGCATGGCTACCGATAAAACTAAGGCTTCTTGCCCTAACGCCCCGCTTCTGACTAAAAATGGCCAGCCTTGGCTAACATGGCATAGGCGTAACGCTTTAATATAGAATTCATTTCTTTGATGCCATTGCACATCTCTAGTCAAGAAAAGCACCAGTTGCTCTTGCACAATTTCAATGTTTAGCAAACCCCTTTGCTCAAATGACAACTGAACCATGGCCGTTGAAGTAAAATTTGATGTAATACCTGCGATACGGCAAAACTCATCTACCGCACTATTAACCCAATCCATCAAACATGTCCTCTTCCTCTTCTATGGCACGGTCTTGAGCTTGCTGCGCCGAATTAATCATATTTTGTCGTTGCTCTTCATCAGCGAAGATTTCTGCAGGTATTAAGCGTATGAGTTTTTTTACCTCACGAAAAAAAGCAATTTTTTGTTCTATGTCAGTAATATTTGCATTTACTGCTAATTGCCAAATTTGATCAGCCCCCACCCAGCGCAATTCAACCAGCTGAATTAAATCAAACAAAAAGTCGGTAGTCTTATACACCATGGCGCATCACCTAAGCTGGAACCGGCATCTTGACTCGCTCAAACAAGCTCACGACTTGCTCATGCATACCATTGATTATTCTCAACTTATTCATATCCCCCATCACCTGTTGTAATTTACTCGCTTCAACAGACGATCCCTGAACCTGTAAATCGGCACTGAGTCCTTTAAGCAGAAAGCCAATCGCCTTAGTTATTTTTTTATCACCAAAGCGCTGTAATACATTTTGGTAAGCATCGCCTAAGCCTTGGTAATCGAGCACCGAGTCACGATAAAAATCTCGCAGCCCTTGTATGTCACCTATGTCTTTATCTGAACTAAATTCGAGTGCGGTTTCATAAATGATCAAGCCTGCTTTAATTTTCGAACCTTGCTCTTTTGCCATCTTAGTTAAACTGGCATCAATGAGCGCCAACAAGGCCTTGGCCTCAGGCTTACCCGCAAGCTGCTTTTTTACCTGAGATAAGGCAACAAATTGCTCACTGACATCTGAAGAATAGCTGTTCAAATATGCCTGCAATTGCTGAGATACGCCGACACTTTGCTTGGTTAAATTGCTCACCAAGTCTTTTAATTTTTGCTGTTTTTCAAGCTCAGGGACTTTCTTAAGGTATTCCTCAACCAGTGCTTGAACCTCTGACACTGTGCCAAAATCATCCAATACTTTACGTTTACTGATATTTTTCTCTTGGTACTCTGAAACTTTAAATGTCAGCTCTTCGGCAGCATCAAGCAGGGACTTAGCATCAGGCTGTAGCTTCACGACATCACCACGGTAATTACCGTTACTAACAGTTGTACTTGCCCCCTGAGTTGTAGTGGTTTGAGCTAAAAGACGCCTTGCGCTGTCAATGGATTGCCCACCAATATTTATGCCTACCATAGAAGATAAAACCCATAGAATGATTGATGCTGACAGTGTAAAAAATGAAGCCATAAACTGATGCCAAAATCCGTCGCTTTTTTTTAGCTACCCGACTTCTTAGCCAAGCCCAAAGGCTATCTTTACTCAGCAGCTATATGCTGCCTATTTATCAGTTTTTCTGGTATAAGCGGATAATCAGGGAATGGTTAGAAGCTAATTTAAAAATCATTAGCCAACAAAAAAGACGCAACAATTGCGCCTTTTTTGACTGTTAGCAACCAATGACATTAAACAAAATTAAATGAGCCAGTCATTGTTCGTGGTGTCACTTGAGCTTCAGTCGACTCCTCTTTATACAGAAAATTATCTAGGTAAGTGTAATACTCTAACAAGGCCTGATAGCGTAAGTTCAGTAACTCAAGACTGATTTCAGACTCTGAAATACGGCTCCATAATAAAATATCACCTGCGGTGTCAACGGTAATATGAAAAGGTGCCATGGGAGAAAAAGGGCCATTAATTTGCAACATGACCAACCATTTGCCTTGACTTAAATCTCTTGGACAAGGACCAATCCTTGCCGCCATTAACCAATCACCTAGCTCTTTTTCAAATAAAATATTTGGCCCTTGATCTACCGTGATATTGAAAACGTCCTCAGCACTATTAAGAGATGCTATGCCCAGTTGAGCTAACCATGTTGTAATCATTTTTCTATCCTTTATAGTTTTGCCGATTTTGCCATTTCAATCGTGGTTGAACTTAAGGGTTTGCTCAGTAAGCTATGGCGAGCTTCATAGTTGCTTATGATGTCATCTAAAGCGTCGTTCACTTGTTGTTTACTGGTTGCTCGATTCAAATTATGCTCAACTCGTCTCAGCAAGGCCACATTACTGTCAGTCTGGCCTTGTCGATATAAAGAAGGATAAATTTGCTCCCTGATGATGCTAGTGGCGATAACTTGCACATCTTGCTCGACCGCTTTTTCATGGGCAGCATTTAATACCTTTGAATCACTAGCAGAGATTACCTCTGATGCATTTAATAATTGCTGCCAATCTGAGTTATCAGTCTGATTAAGCTGAGCGGCCAACCAGTCTAATTTCGCAGGAGTATTAGCTAAGCCATCGAGTACCGAAAATGCCGTTTGCATGTCTTGGGTTAATGTTAAGCTAGTATTATTCTCATTTGCCGTCAGTATCGATACCGTCACTGAAGAGAGTGCAGCCATTGAATCAGACTTAAAATTAATTAAGGGTTCAGCTAACTCTGATTGCAGCTTCATGCTATGTAAACTCTTATCATCTAAGGCTAATAACGCCGCTTCTGGAGAACTAAAGACAAACTCTTGTCTGTCTGTTGCTTGAGTTTCAATATGAGTATTAACCGCATTAAACAGCGCCGTTTGCAGATGATCTTTTATTTCATCTTCCATAGTAAAATTCAGTGTGCCTTTAAATGTATCTGAAAAATCTCCCTTTTCAGTTTTAAGGGGCACTACTACGGTTTGCTTAGTAAAATCATTAAGGCCGGTATTTTGCAAGACAGATCTTGCCGTATTAGGAGCGCCTACGACCCAATCTTTTATTGCAGAGCCAATACTCCCTTTAATGGGATCTTCTCCACCCCCTTCAAATTTGAGGATCAAGCTTTCGCCTGTGGGAATGGGACTTGTTGAGAACTGCGGATCAATAAGCTCCGGCACTGGCACATTGAGCATAACCCCGCCATCTTGAAAGTGAGTTTTCTCCCCTTTGCCTTCCGTACTTTTAAAGAAATCCATTTGGTGCTCTACCTGCTTAAACACCATGGGAAAGGAACCTGAAATGTGTGCAGCTCTCGCTATGCCCATATTAGGAGCCGTGCTGGCGTTGAACACCACTAATTGTGGGCGGCCTTTGAACATGCCAGTTCCTGTAATATGAAGTGATTTAACCTGTGGGATATGGTGGCTTAACGTATCCAACGCCGAAAATGTCACTTCGCCGCCCTTGGTTAGTGCCAATTTAATATCACTCACAGCTGAGTAAGCTAATGATTCTGGGTGGGCATCTATTTGGCCTAGCACAGCTTTGCGTGATTCTTCACGGAGCACTTTTTCTAGAGGCACAGCATCAGAGCCAAGACGGGGGATGATATTAAGCAGTAGTTGAGTCAAACTGCCCAGCTTTTCTGGTAAGCTATTTTTAGCTACTTGACCAATTTCACTGGATAGAGTTTGCACTAACTTAGTATTTTTATTACTACTATCAAGCAATGAAATGAGATCCATTTCATCAGATAGCTGCTTAAAACTGTCCACTGTCATGCCTGATGCCAATAAAGCCGCAGTAATACCACCAGCTGATGAACCTGACATAGTCTTAATATTATCAAGTAAGTTATGCTTATCTAATGCCGCCAAAGCCCCTGGGTAAGCTGCGCCTTTTGCACCGCCGCCGCTTAATACAAGATTGGTCATAGGTGGACGATTCAGCGTTACTTGAGTCACGCCATTATCAAACTGTTTTATCACCGCTTGTCTATCACCTAAGCTCTCTGCCAATAGCTTGCCTTCGCCCTGAGGCTGTAACGAAGTCAAATGAGCCGTATGTTTAATGGTATTATCGCCACCAAATGCCACGCCAAGAGAGTGTTTAAGCGTTGAGGAAAGTGATAAGCCTACAGCATCATTAATGCTGACATTCGTCGATGCTTTAGTCTCTTTATCCACGCCCTTGAGTTGCTCATGGATTGGATTATTCAAGACTGGAGTTGCAGTATTTACTTTCATATTATTTATCCTTAACGATTAATTCAGTAACTTGTGTTTGGATAATAGACAAATCCCCCCAGTAATTTGCTTACAAATCGTCGCCAGTTTTTAATATTTAGTCGGATTATTGAACAAGAATAACGTCATTCGAGCCTTGATAATGTTCATGGTGAATTTAGACGTTTTTCTACAAACTTACTGACCAAACTTGATATATACCCCACCAGTAAATCCTTACCATAGCGCCAATATGAATATCGACTCCCCAATAAAAGTAAACTTAAGCTACGTGCCAGAGACCATTAAATTGGCCGCAGAAAAAGGCCGCTTGATTCAAATTCGAGGCCGGGTAACACAAGTGACGGGTACCATAATTAAAGCTGTGGTGCCTGGGGTCCGTGTGGGTGAGCTCTGTGAACTTAAAAACCCAGACCAGTCTCTTTCTTTATTAGCTGAAGTGGTTGGATTTCAACAGCATCATGCCCTATTGACTCCTCTGGGGAAGATGCAAGGCATTTCATCAAATACCGAAGTGAGCCCAACAGGTAAAACCCATCAGGTATCCGTTGGGGAGCATTTGCTTGGACAAGTACTGGACGGCCTAGGGCGACCACTTTCAGGTAATGAACACCACGACTCAACCCAGTACTATCCTGTGTATCAAGATGCTCCCCCTCCCATGAGCCGCAAGATGATCACTAAACCCATCACCTTAGGAGTAAGAGCTATAGATGGCCTGCTAACCTGCGGTGAAGGTCAACGCTTAGGTATTTTTGCAGCCGCCGGTGGAGGTAAAAGTACCTTATTAGCCAAATTAATACGTTCAGCAGAAGTGGATGTCACTGTGCTGGCTTTAATTGGTGAGCGCGGCCGAGAGGTAAGAGAATTTATTGAATCTGACTTAGGGGAGGCAGGTCTTAAGCGCTCAGTGCTCGTTGTTGCCACCTCAGACCGCCCAGCCATGGAGCGTGCTAAAGCCGCTTTTGTTGCCACCTCAATTGCCGAATATTTTCGCGATCAGGGAAAAAGTGTGTTGTTACTGATGGACTCAGTAACGCGTTTTGCAAGAGCCCAACGTGAAATAGGATTAGCCTCAGGAGAGCCGCCAACTCGCCGTGGATATCCGCCTTCGGTGTTCGCTGAGCTTCCTAAGTTAATGGAGCGTTCTGGTCAATCTGATAAAGGCTCAATTACCGCTCTTTATACTGTGTTAGTTGAAGGCGATGATATGACAGAGCCTGTCGCCGATGAGACGCGCTCTATTTTAGACGGCCATATTATTTTATCTCGAAAGCTTGCCGCTGCTAATCATTATCCTGCGATTGATGTACTGCGCTCAGCAAGTCGGGTAATGAATAATATTGTTAGTGAAGAGCAAAAACAGGCCGCCGGCAAGCTTAGAGAATTGATGGCGAAATATGAAGAAGTTGAGCTGTTACTCAAAATTGGCGAATACCAAGCAGGCTCAGATAAATTAGCCGATAAAGCCATAGCCCTACAAGAGCAGATTAATGCTTTTTTGCGCCAAGGGAATTTAGAACCTAGTGAGCTCAATGACGCCGTTGAGCAAATGATTAAGCTAACCCAATCATGATCGCTGAGTTAATTAACATAAAAAGGATCAAAACTGAGCGAGCTGAACATGCGTTATCCAAACAGCAGCAAGTGCTCACTCAAATGAATATGCGCCTACAACAAGCCCAGCAGAAGGTCATAGAATACCAAGATTGGCGTATAGGTGAAGAAAAACAGCTGTTTGAACAGGCTAAAGAAGCTTGCTTAAAGCTTAAGCAACTTGAGTCACTGCAACAACATATCGCTCTGCTTCACGATAAAGAAGCGGCGTTAAGACAAGATGTCGCGGAAGTTGAACTTAAGCGAGATCAAGAACAAGGCATATTAGCTCAAAAGCGCAAGGAAGTATTAGCTGCGAATAAAGCCATGGAAAAATTTACGCTTTTAAAACAACAAGATGATATTGAGCAAGAGTACCTCAGTCAATATCAAGAAGAGTTAGAATTGGAAGACCGCCGCATGATGTCAACTGGAGAACTGCCTTGTTAATCACTCACACACACCTAAAGCCTGATTCTAAATATACAGATGAGCGCTCGGCAACAGTGAAAAATGCAGCAAAAAACACCCTCATTGAGCATTTTGAACAAGCCATGAATGCGCCACAAATAAAAACTGAGACTCAACTGAAACAGCAAGATCTGCAGAAGCATTCCACTACCACTGAGACGGCTGAAAAAAATGAGCCGATTTTCAAAGACAGCAGTTTACAGCAGCCAGCTCAATCTCAGTTGCTGAACAACAAAATGCCCCTAACATTAACCAAAAACAACACACAGCAGATACCGCTTCAACCCAATGCGCAGCCAGAACAACAGCTCATAAACACCACACAAGCGTTAATATCTGCGCTAGCGCAGACTAAAACCAATGAAAAAAACAATACAAAAACCAAAGCCTCATCAATAGCACAGCCCCTTAAAGCTAAAAGCGCACAAGAAGACGTAGTAACATCTAGCGCCTCAGCAACAGGCTTACATCAAGCTGAAGATGTCACTAAAACATCTATTGGCAACAAAACGCCCCCTGACAACAGCCAAACGAGCCCAACGGCAAGGACTACAACTGATAAACAGGCACCAACAGTCCCTAAGCCAGTTGCTCCCCCCCCGCAGCTTAACAAACCTGTGACAGCTGTCGATGAACGATTGCCAGTGGCCAAGACTCAAGTAAGCACAAACAAATTCCAACAAGAAGACAAACTTCAAGATATTAATTTAGGCACTCAAAAAGCTCCCCTTGATAACCTTAACAATACTCCTGGGAATATCATTTTGAGTAACTTAAAAACACCCGAACCAATGAGCTTTGAGCGTCAGCAACTAATAAGCCAACTTATCGATAAAGTGCAAATATTAATCCCAAGTCTAGGCCATGCCACTCCAGGGCAAAACAGGGTACAGCTGGTGCTAGAAAAAGGCCTGCTTAAAGGCACTGAAATTACAATTTCATTGCAAAACAATCAGCTCAGCGTGAACTTAATTCATAGCAATGAACATGCACAGTTACTCCAACACGCACGCCCTGAGTTATTGGAAAGATTGCAAAAGTTAAATCCTGAACTGCAAGTTAGAATAGTGACTAGTAGCCAAGAGCAGACAAGCGAACCTAGCCAACAAGACCAAGGGCAGCAACAAGAGTCCAGTCAAAAATCACGGGTGTTTGATACTTGGTTAGAGGAGCAAGAAAATGCTTAACTTGCCTATCGCCGAGATTAGCAATCAAACCTTAAGTTTAAATAACTTACTTCGCACGCGAGCTCAACAGATTAATATTGATGAGCAGCTAACCCTGAACATCTCTCTTGGCAAGCGCCCAAGACTTTGTGGTTACCAGATCCAATGCCTTATTGGCGCGAATAAAATCACGTTTTTTACCCAGGAAGAGCAGCTACAAACCTTTCTAGATGATGCCCTTCAAGGGACACCGTTTAAGCTATTACCTGAACTGCTGCAACTAAGCTTCCTTAGCGCTGAAATCATCCCTTACCAAGGGCTGTTAGCCAATAAATTTGGACAACAAATGGTAATAACTGCCATCAAAGCCCTTGAACTTGATGAAAGTAATATCACCTGTGGTTACATTAATCTAGTTCGTGATCAAATAGGTGTAACCTGTTGGATTGAAGCTAATTCAGAGTTTATTTTTAATGCTCTTCCTCAGGCAAAAAATACACTAGGGCCACATATTCCCTTGCCTTATGCACTAGCTATTGGTCAAACAAGTTTAAGCCTAAAAGATGCTCAGTCTTTAGAAGCTGGTGACATTATATTCTTTGATATTAATTACTTAAAAAATGAACAAGCTGTATTAATGATAGCTAACCGCGCTATGTGGCGCTGTCACTTAGTCGATAATCGCATCACCCTAATAGCAACCGAAATAGAGAAACCTATGTCTTCAGATAATACCGATATCCAATCTCTGCCTATCAATATCTCATTTGAAATTGGTGAGCAGCTCGTCACTGTCGCTGAGCTTAGCCAGCTACAGGAGCAGTTTGTATTCGAACTATCAGGATCTCTAGATCAAGTGGTCAAATTAAAAGCCAATGGCAAAGTGTTAGCCACAGGAGAGCTGGTCAAGGTCAACGACCATTTGGGCGTAAGAGTAATCAATTTAATGAATCAAGAACTTAATTAATTATGTTTGAATTACCTGATACCTTTAATCTTATCATAACCTTAGCTTTAATGGCTCTGGTGCCTTTTATTGCAGTGATGGCAACTTCATTCATTAAAATTGCTGTGGTGTTCTCCCTGCTTAGAAACGCCCTTGGGGTACAACAAATACCGCCAAACATGGCCATGTACGGTTTTGCGATTATTTTATCAATTTACATCATGGCCCCAGTCGGTTTTGAAACCTTCGACTACATCAAAGAGCATAATGTCAGCATTGACAATACTGACAGTTTTGAAGGATTTGCCGATGAAGGGCTAGATACTTATCGTCAGTTCCTGAAGAAACATATACGCGAAGATGAGCAACATTTCTTTGTTGATACCACCAAGACATTATGGCCAAAAAAGTACGCCGATAGATTAGAACAAGACAGCCTGTTGATATTGTTGCCTGCATTTACTGTTAGTGAGCTTACTCGAGCTTTTGAAATCGGCTTTTTGATCTACTTACCCTTTATTGCCATAGATTTGATTATTTCTAACATTTTACTGGCAATGGGTATGATGATGGTATCGCCAATGACGATTTCACTCCCTTTTAAGTTGCTGCTATTTGTACTGCTTAATGGCTGGACCAAGCTTACCCATGGCTTAGTCATGAGTTACGTTTAGGAGCTAAGATGGACGTTGCAGAGGTTATTCATTTTACTTCACAAACCTTGATATTAGTCATGATGCTTTCTATGCCGCCAATTTTAGCGGCGGCAATAGTGGGCACCTTAGTGTCACTAATACAAGCCTTGACTCAAATTCAAGAGCAAACTTTAGGCTTTGTAGCCAAACTTATCGCCGTGATCATGGCCTTATTTGCCACCGCCTCTTGGCTCGGCAGTGAACTATACAGTTTTGCAGAAATGACCTTTGATAAGATCCCACTAATTCCATGACAGTCGAAGAGTTACAAAATTTCTTTCTGGTCTATAGCATGACGCTGCCAAGGTTATTTGGTTGCTTTATTATGTTGCCGATTTTAAGTAAACAAATGCTCGGCAGCGCCTTGGTGCGAAATGGGGTTATTTGCTCAATAGCACTTTATTTATACCCGCTAGTGGTCAGCCAACCTCAAGCTGCGAGCGTTGATGGCATCATGTTAGTGGTCATTTTAGCCAAAGAAATTTTGCTGGGAATGCTAATCAGCTTCGTGGTTGCCATTCCTTTCTGGGCGATTGAAGCCACAGGTTTTTTCATTGATAACCAGAGAGGGGCAACACTCGCGAGCTCCTTTAATCCGGCATTAGGACAACAATCGACTCCCACTGGTGTGCTCTTCACCCAGACCTTAATTACGCTATTTTTTGTCAGTGGTAGTTTTCTTGCTTTTCTTGGGGCAATTTTTGACAGTTATCAACAATGGCCTGTTATGATTTTCTTTCCTGACATTGCGGAGCAATGGGTAGCATTTTTCTATGGTCAGTTTGAACGCATGCTAGCCTTATGCGTCTTGATGGCAGCACCTATCATTATAGCCATGTTCCTTGCTGAGTTTGGCCTAGCACTTGTTAGTCGCTTTGCTCCACAGCTCAATGTGTTTTCACTATCAATGCCTATAAAAAGTGGGATTTCCAGTTTTTTACTTATCCTCTACCTGCTAACGTTAATGGAATTCTTTGGCAAGGAACTGGTGGAACTGGCGTTATTTCCAGATTTGCTGCGCGCTGTGATTGGAGGCCGTTAAATGAGCGGGGAAAAAACTGAACAGCCCACAGCGAAAAAAATTCGTGATGCTAGACAAAAAGGCCAAGTAGCTAAAAGTAAAGAAATTGTCTCCACCGCCATTATTTTGCTCTTGTTTATGTTTCTGCTCACCATGGGGGACTATTATCTTGAACATATGACCAATATCATCATGCTCCCGGCCACCTTTGGTTATCAATCTTTCGACAATGCATTAACCGATATCACAGATAAACTGATTAGCGAACTACTCTACCTGATCCTGCCTATTGCACTATTAAGTGCTTGTATCGCGATTATTGCTCATTTAGTACAATTTGGCCTGCTCTTTAGCGCTGAGCCGATTAAACCTGAACTAAAAAAAATAAACCCTGTAGATGGCGCTAAGCGTATTTTTTCGGTAAAAAGCCTTATTGAGTTTTTAAAATCTATTATCAAGGTTGTACTGTTAACTTTGATTATTTGGGTCGTCATTGAAGGCAATATCAAAGACATAATGCGGATCCCCGTGTGTGGAGTCAATTGCATCCCCTTTATCTTAGGCACACTGCTAACCCAGCTGATTTTAACCTCTGGAGTAGGATTTATTATTATCTCAATTGCTGATTATGCTTTTGAGCGGTATCAACACACTAAGCAACTTAAAATGAGCAAAGATGAGGTAAAACGCGAATATAAAGAGATGGAGGGCAGCCCAGAGATAAAAAGTAAGCGCAAACAGCTGCATCAAGAAATGCAATCATCAAATGCTAGAGACAAGGTTAAACGCTCCAGCGTGTTAGTCACTAACCCTACCCACATTGCGATTGGTATTTATTATAATAAAGGTGAAACGCCTTTGCCGATACTCACATTAAAAGAGCAAGGCACTCAAGCTCTCAACTTAATTGAATATGCTAAAGAAATTGGGGTTCCTGTGATCCAAAAAGTGCCCTTAGCGCGAGCTTTACATGCTGATGGGCTGTTAGATCAATATATTCCTGCGGATCTTATACAACCCGTAGCAGAAGTATTAAGGTGGCTGCAAACTTTAGAGCAAGAAAGCTAGTGCTACACAAGGTCATAACACTTCACGCTAATCTGAAGAACTTACAGCCACAAGTGACAAGTGACAAGTGACAAGTGACATTAAACCCGAAAACGGCTGGCATCAAAGCCTGAGTCAATCGCGGTATGAATGGTATTTTTTATACTATCAATCGCTGAATCACTCATCTGGCTTAATTGCTCCAATTGCTGATAATACTCACTGACATCATTGTTAGTCAGGGCTTGTCGACTCCAAATCACGACAGAGTTTGAGTCAAGATCAAAGCCCACTACAGGTTTATACACGCACTGGCTAAAGAGGTTTATTTTAAGCAATTCAACAAGATCAAAATGCTCAACTAAACCTAGCTCACTGAACATTAACAATTGCCCTTGTGGATGCTCGGTAATATGCATCACTTGCTCACCCACCTTTAAACTGGTGATAGTACTTAATGCCGGCAGGGCTAGACCCAACTCTTGATACAGTGAAGTTACAGCTTGTTCATATTGTGTGGTCATGACTTTATCCTAAAACCTAAATACCCGCATTAGACCTGATTTACATGGAGGCAACTACCAGTATCCGTCCATTATTTTTAGGTTTTCAAACAAAAAACCTCAAGTGCAAAATCAACAAAACTACGACATATGTTGACATATTCTTTAGCTTCATCACGCCTAGAATGGCATTAGTTTCACATGCATTCATTATTAGGAATTATTATGCCATTATCATCAGTGAACTCAGTTACATTAACCAGCTACAAGAAACTAGAAGATCTACCGCAATCAATTCAAACAGGTCAACTTAAAGGTAAAGATGTTAGCACCACCTCACCGGAGACCAACGCATTAAGACTTGCTGCACGCAGCGAAAACCAAACCAGCGGCACGCTCAAGAATAAAATATTAACTGGGCTGTCAGAGTTTGGTAAAAGTATTGAGCACCTGTTCAAAAGACTCTTCACTAGCCAAGATCCGAAAGCACCTGCTGCAGCAACTCAGGCGCCTTTGCAAGATGCACCACTGTCAAAGGAGCAAATTGCAAAAGAGTTTTTAAGTGTCGGTGTCGCTAAAGGTTTTTCACAGTTAAGTAGCCTAACAGAGCTTTCAGGGGAAACATTAAAAGCTCGTCACACTGAGCTTGCTAGCGGAAATGGTGCGCTGAGAACGGTAGCCACTGGGCTTAGGGCTGTGCAGCAATTTGGCTCACCAGAGCATCAAGAAAAAGCCACTGCCATATTTAACCAAGACATTAGTGGCATCCCTTTTCAGCAATGGGCGACCACAGGTTCAAGTGCCAGTGATTTAGTTAGCCAAACTTCAAGCGATGCACTGCAAACCGCCAGTGATGCCTTTAAACACTTAGCTGGTGAAATTTCTCAATTAGCGCAAGACGTTAACCAATATCTAAGTCCTGCTCCCAGCCCCAATGATCCCAAGCTCACCACTGTTCAAACTGAACAGCCTGAAACAAGCCAAGCTAAACAAAATAGCGCGGCCTCAAGTCGGACCATGAGTCCACAAGATCCTGGCCGTAAAACCACTTTAAATGCCGTGAGTTTATTGTCCCGCGCTGTAGCCCCAAGCCAACAGGTTCACCTAAGCAGTGATAGCCTAAACCATCTCCAAGAGGCCATTCGCAATAATGACATCACCTTTAGCCAGATTAAAAACAGTGCAGTAAGTTTTGGTGATCTGCAAATCCTTCGAGAGCTAGCGCTATCTGTTAACCCTAGAAATACCGAACTTGAAGCTGCTGGTAATTTAGGTGCAAGTATTAATGAGCTAACAAGCATTCGTCCTAATATAGGTAATATTTTAGCTAGCGTTAAAGAGTTTATCGAAGACTCAAACCAATCTTGGTCTCAACTTAACGAAAATAATCCTGAACAACTTATGGATGCGGTTGCGCGCTCAACGTTTAACAAGCAATTAATAAGCGAGCAATTAAATCAAATGCCTGCCAGTAGTAAGCAGCAAGCTTATGAACAGCTAAGTGGTGGTTTTGGCGAACGCATGCGCGGCATTATCGATTTTGCCGTTGAAAAAGTAACATTGTCTGATTACACACAAGACGATCCTGTGATGATTTCAACAGCGGTGAAGTACAGTACAGTGATTGATGGGCTTATTGAGTCACTCAATCAAAATCTGTCACACAATACTGAACAGCCTATATCCCAACCGGCATATATTTCTGACATTACTCAGTTAAGTCCATTAGAAAAAGCCGCCTTAAACCAAGTTGGCATTACAACGCAAATTATCGAAGAATAAACCATAACAAGGTAAATTCTAAACGCTATTAATATGGTTAATTCTGAGCATTTAATAGTGGTTATTGTAGAAATACAACAGATTTGTGAATATAAAAAAACCTCAAACTCAACTTAATATTAATTGAGTTGAGTTTGAGTCATTAGTGCTGTTGATCTTTAGTGTGCAATTACCCCCACAATGGTTCCATGAGCCTTTGCTATGCCCTCATTGTCGGATAACGTTAGGTTAGCTACGGCTAGGTTCGAAGCCATCATATCTGGGAAGCATGGCATCGAGATCTTCCCAATTGGCTTTAGAGCTAACAAAATTGTGGGAAATGGGCCTTTCGCTAATGTCTGAGTCTAAAATCCCTAATCGCAATCTTAAGCGGCTGGGATCTTGCTCATTTGAACTATAAACGGGCGATCCACACTTGGTGCAAAAATACCTATTACGCCCAGGTTTAAAACTGAATCGACTCAAACTTGCTTCACCTGAGATGATGTAAAACTCTGCGGTATTGATGAAGCCATTAGTAGCAAAAGCAGTACCACTATTTTTTCGGCATAGGGAGCAATGGCAATGAATAATATCGCTAATTTCCCCGGTAATTTTGACTTGTACTTCACCACACAAACACTTTCCTAAATACATAACCACTGAACTCCTTTTTATTCAAGATTCTATCTTATTCGCTTATATATCTTACACCTAGGCACTGATCCTATCCCCATGACTTGGCGGCGTTGAGACCACGATAAATACCAAGGTTTCCTCGTTCACGTTGCTTAATTGATGCGCCATCAAAGCAGGGACGTGCAAGCCCTGATTTGCTGCTAACTGATGAATTGTGCCATCAAGTTCTAGTGTGGCGACTCCAGATAACACATAGAAAAACTGCTCACTATGGGCATGATAATGACGAATTTCGGCGCTGCCACTGGGCACGGACTCTTGAATGACACTTAAATTTGGGCTTTTAGCTAAATGCCAACCATCACAATTGTCGCCCCAGAGATAATGCTCGGCGTTTTGGCTTGATACTACAGACATCTATTTTCCTTAAGCTAACTGGCAAACCATAGGTTGAACCTGTAATTGACTGCCTTGCCTTAACGGCGTTGGTTTAAAAAGTCTTGCCAATCAGCATCACTGCGGCCACTTTCAGCGGCAACTGTGCTGCCAAAGGCATTGGGCGCTTCTGTCAACGCCGCTAATCGCAGGCCTTTATAGACAGACCATTCCTCAGGATAAAATTGTCTTATCATACTCATCCTTAAACTTACTGCCTGTATTTATTGATAAATTCAATAATTTCAAAATACAATAACGGCAGCGAAGGGATTGAGTCAATCACTAAGGTAATGAGCTTGTGTCTGCACAAAAAAAGCACCAGGCTAACACCAAAAAAGCGCCAAGCTAGCAGGAGGAAAAGTGTTTCAGGGATAGGGTTCGATGGCGCTGAAGTTAATTTCAAAGCCCGAATTATTGGCAGCAAAGACCTTTACCTTGAGCTGTTTATCGCCTTGAGGACTGTGTATGAGTTGATAGCTTAAGGTTTGCGGAAAATCATGGTGTGGGTTTTCAAACACCGCCATCTTGTTAGCGCATTGAGTGAGTTTAAAAGCCACAGGTAAGGGGTTGCTTGCGACTTTAGCGATAAAAAATATCTCATTAGACATCTGCACCAGTCTTAAGCTTTCAGTGTTAGCAGATGTTGTACTCTGAGTTGGATTATCACTATTTTTAGCCGCTATCTGTGTAGGAGTTGGACGGCGTTCACTAACTCCCAGCCCTTCAAAAGTCATCGGGCTTGTTTGTTGCCAGTGCTCGCTGATGATGAGCTTATCGCTACTTAGCTGCCAATCGCCAAGTAGCCAGTTGAGGGATTCTAGCTGACTGCAATTCGCAGCCAACGCTGCAGGACTTAATAGCATGCTGAATAAGCACAAATTTATTAAGCGTAAGCCTTCTACAAAACCACTGAATAACCGCTTCATGTTAGCTTCCTGTCCAGCACTTATCTTGAGAATGTGTTGATGTGAATTAGTCAGTCTCTTTTGGTTTGCCGAATTTTACCAGTACGTGCCACAGGAGTTTTAACTCTTGAATTTTCTTTGCTTGAGCGCCGCGCTCACTCCAAGAGCTGGGCTGTTTTTGCAATCTAGCAGCTTCAATACCTATAATGCGTGCGTCAATAACCTCATCGATTGCAATCTGCTTCGCTAATACTGGCATGCCAGCGCCGCGAAAATCAGTGGGAATATGCTCACTATTTAGGGTTAAGCCTTTATGCCAACATAAGGTTATTTGATAATCACTGCAAAGTTGATTGAAATACTCCTCAGTATCTGTGTCTTTAAAGCAGGGATCGGCCACTAAATAACTTATGTCGTCAGCAAGGGACACATCACCGTGGATCTGTGCTTCGATGTAATGGTCTAAATTTCCCAGACTGTTTTTTTCAAAGCGCGCCGCCACCAATGACTGGGCTTCACTGGCCATGTGGCTGATAATATCTCTTGGTTTTAATGGCTGGCGACCAAGGGCGTAGCAGCGCTCAAAACTTTCACTTAATAGCGCCGCTAAAATGGCATCAAAACAGCTCAACGTGCCTTTTTCTTTAGGCAGGCGATAGGAATCCATGTAGCTAAAAGTGCAACGAGTAAGCACTTGGGAGTGAGTCAAAAAGTAGCAGCTACCAAAGCGCGGTGCAGGCCCCAATGGGCACAAGCCTAAATCCAGCGCCCCATATTTAGGTCGAGATTTAATCCCAGAATAGTGATTACCAAACAGCTGATTTTCCCAATGATCCCTTGGGCCACCGAGCTCTGGTGACAGCTGACCGTTAGAGATATGGGTTTCAAATTGACTCTTGTAAATACCATCACGGAGCAAACCTTGCAACACGGTTAAGCCGCGATTATCGATTCGGTCTGGATGAAAATGCAGTGCCACCCGCCCCTGACGGCTCAACTGCTTCATGGCGTGCTGCAGCTCTTGAGTCGAGATGTCAGACATCATCAGGATGTTTTTTATCACCGCATGGGCGTGTTCCCTTAATCCAAGGGCGACTTTCTCTATATGAGAAACGGCTACTAACTTACTGGTCATTTAGGCCTCGATATTAAGGGAGCTCACTACGCCATGGTTTTGAATAGGTCATGAGCCGCTAAGGCGCATTGTAGGCAATAAGCTTAAATTTAGCACTGGATATTATAAAAAGTGTAGAAAAATGTGCCACATAGCAGATAAAAACACACATGAATAGCAAATAAGTTTTAAATCAGCTAGTGCCTAGTAATCAGGTTTTTGCCTTGGTTAAGTTCATCGTCTAAAACGTGGTATTGATGGCAGTTAAGCCCAAGTTAGGGTAAGCTTCACGGCCGCCAGATCTGGCACCCGATCATTTATTGCAGCACATTAGCTGCCAAAGAGTATTTTCTATGAGTTTTTCCTCCCTTGGCCTCAGTGCCTCCCTGCTAAAAGCGATCGCTAAACAAGGTTATGACACCCCAACCGCCATTCAAGAACAAGCTATTCCAGCAGTACTTGAAGGCAAAGACGTCATGGCTGCCGCCCAAACAGGGACAGGGAAAACCGCTGGCTTCACTTTACCGCTATTGGAAATATTGTCCAAAGGTAAGCCCGCTCAACGCGGTCAAGTTCGTGCCTTAGTATTAACCCCAACCCGTGAACTTGCAGCGCAAGTCGCTGACAGTGTTGAGACTTACGGTAGCAACTTACCACTTAAATCAGCGGTCGTGTTTGGCGGCGTGTCCATAGTGCCGCAAATTGCGGCATTAAAGCAGGGGGTTGATATTTTGGTAGCAACCCCTGGTCGACTACTGGATTTATGCAACCAGAGAGCGCTTAGCTTTAGCACCTTAGAAATTCTAGTGTTAGATGAAGCAGACCGCATGCTGGACATGGGCTTCATTCGTGATATTCGCAAAGTCTTGGCCATGTTGCCAAAACAGCGTCAGAACCTGATGTTCTCAGCCACATTCAGCGATGACATTCGTGAGCTTGCCAAAGGCTTAGTCAACAATCCAGTTGAGATTTCAGTCACGCCCAGAAATGCCACCGCCAACACGGTAACTCAGTGGGTCACCCCTGTGGGCCAGAGCGACAAGACCTCAGTGCTGATTGATTTGATTAAAGACAATGATTGGCAGCAAGTGTTAGTGTTTTCACGCACTAAACACGGCGCTAACCGCATTGCCAAAAATCTTGAAGCAGCTAGCATTAAAGCCGCTGCCATTCATGGTAATAAAAGCCAAGGCGCGCGCACTAAAGCTCTAGCCGATTTTAAAAACGGTAAAGTGCAAGTCATGGTGGCCACAGATATCGCCGCCCGCGGTATCGACATAGACCAACTGCCATTTGTGGTTAACTTCGATTTACCTAATGTGTCAGAGGATTATGTACACCGCATTGGCCGTACTGGCCGCGCTGGCGCCAGCGGCCAAGCCGTGTCGTTAGTGGCAGAAGAAGAAGTGAAGTTACTGCACGACATTGAGCGTTTAATTGGCCGCACTATCGACAGAAAAGCCATTCCTGGTCACGAACCCAGACACAGCTTGCCAGAGCCTAACCTTAAAGGTCGCAGCTCATCAAATCACGGCCATGGCGCACGCAGCAATCAAGCAAAGAGCCAGCCAAACCATAAACAACCTAACCCAAATCGTTCTAAGCATTCTCAATATGCTAATGACCGTAAGGCCAATGACAGAGTCGCACAAAACTTAGGCTTAGAAGAGAAGCCTGCTAAGCGCCCACGCCGTGCCCCAAAGCCAGCTGGTGAAGCAGCTCAAGGCGCAAGTACGCCTTCACGCCCTACCCGTAGCCCGAGACGCTCAGCATCAAATGAAGGCCAGGCGACGAAAGCTAGCCCAAGCAAAGGTGCAGTCAATCCTTGGGGCAACAGAGACTAATCATCTCAGTCACTCGTTTGACACGGATATAGTAAGTACAAAAAAGGGGATGATCATATCATCCCCTTTAGTTTACACGCGCCCCAGCTTAGCTATTAGGCTACATCGAGTACCATGATAGTTTCATCAAATTCATCTTGCTCAATAACGCTAAAGTTAAAACGTTCAAAGAAGCCTTTCATCACATCATGACCTTCAACGTAACAAATTGAGATAGCCTTACAGTCTTCTCTTAACTTGATTTCTTCGAGCACTAACTTAATGGCTTGCGTGCCATAACCTTTTCCTTGATGAGGTACACCTATCATGAATTGGTCAATATAAATTTCATTTGGTTTATCTTCTTCGTAATTAGGAAAGTACTGGATAAAGCCAACTGGCTCTTCATTAAAATATACTGCTCGATTGACATATGGCAGCTTAGGTTTTCATAATGGCTTACGTGATGCTAATCGTCCCGTTGATGCTGACACATCGCCAGGCGCCATGGATTACATTGCCGATGGCGTGATAGGTTTTGGCGGTGGTGGCGGGTTTGGTGGTGCATTCTTGAGCATGTTAGGTACGAACCAAGGTAACGCGCCTTTGAATACCTATTATGGCCTTGTATATTACCCTGTTGAGACAAAATCCAAGGAAAAAATACAAGAGGTATTTGATAAAATAGAGCAAGAGTTAATTCATGTAGCACTTGAAAATAGAGATCTTCGTCATATTAGTTCAAGTTTAACTTCTGACGGAAAACGTACTCATACTTTTACAGGTGGTTCTTGCGATTTCCAAGCCGAATTGTTCAACAGAGAAAAAAGCAATTCATGCGATTTTATTCATCATAACCCTCCAAAATTATTAAAATATTCAACTTCTACACCTTCTGGAGAAAAAGGGTTGTTTGCGGTGATAGGTATTGAAAAGTTTTACACAGCAACCTATCTTTCGTTAGATTTAGATAAAAAATACTATGTTTTTTAACCCGTCATCAGCGAGCGCACAAAATTCCCATTCGTGTCTAATGCCAACAAAGTGCATTTATTTATCAAGCCCAGCAATGTTCAAGATTCTTACCTCACCATTGAGGGCTTAAAATCCATTGATCCTTGGGTTAACAAGCATTATCAAGGAAATAACGAATAACGCCTTACTGCATTTCACAAATTAACGGTCTTGGGTAGATAGAGCAATCTATTTGCCCAGGATCGAAATTATCTTTAAGTTGATTCGCAGTATTACTCACATCTCCACTAAACATATCGATAGCCCTGTTTTCGGCGTTTACCCTCGTCATTTCCTCACAATCCGCATCACCTCCCTCGCAAGTGTTGTTACCCATGGTGCGGCCTGTGCCTGTTAATCGCTCAATGTCATAACCTGTAGTAGATAAAATATCGGCCTCATACATGGTGCTCAGCCATTCTGACAAGTCGAGTCTATCAAAATCTATTCTAGAAAATTCATTAATGGTGAACCCAGCAGAGCTTTCATATGCCGCCCGCGAAATTGAGGTAACTTGTAAATATACTGTTAGGGTTACCATTACAATATGGAACTAGATTTTAAGGACTAGAAGATTACACCAGAATAAATGAGGTGAGCCATGAGTGTTTGCGAGCCGACCGTCCGCCCCATGGACGGGGCGGTCGAGCATACAGGGACCGTACTTGCTGCGTGTCGATGAGCGAATGCTATGGCGAGCCTGTATGCAGGAATTTCAGTGACAGATTTTATACTTCCCCCAATAGCTTAAAGCCACACAATCCAATGATACAAAGCAAAAAGCCCGTCTCGATTGAGACGGGCTTTTCAGAATTTGGCTGGGGTACTAGGATTCGAACCTAGGTATGCTGAGATCAAAACCCAGTGCCTTACCGCTTGGCGATACCCCAATTGTAAGTTGTGCTAAACACTTAAATTGTTTTAATACTATTGAATTTGATTCTAACGAATCTTAGTACAAAAAGGAAATAAAGAATTATAACAGAGTGTTAAGCTAAAATTTGATGGTACGGGAAGAGAGACTTGAACTCTCACACCTCGCGGCACCAGAACCTAAATCTGGCGTGTCTACCAATTTCACCATTCCCGCATCAAATTTGAACTCAGAGTATACTCTTTTCGATAAAGAGTAAACTTTGACTTATTAGATAGTGGTTAGTCTTGCCACTTCTACCATAAAATATGGTAGCAATGGCGGGACTTGAACCTGCGACCCCAGCATTATGAGTGCTGTGCTCTAACCAGCTGAGCTACATTGCCACATTTTACAACAAAATTTGGCTGGGGTACTAGGATTCGAACCTAGGTATGCTGAGATCAAAACCCAGTGCCTTACCGCTTGGCGATACCCCAATAATTTCTATCTAACAGTACAACAAAAAGTGGCTGGGGTACTAGGATTCGAACCTAGGTATGCTGAGATCAAAACCCAGTGCCTTACCGCTTGGCGATACCCCAACAGCAAACTTTTTTGAAAAACCCGCCTAAGCCAGTCCTTCTAATAAATGGTACGGGAGGAGAGACTTGAACTCTCACACCTTGCGGCACCAGAACCTAAATCTGGCGTGTCTACCAATTTCACCACTCCCGCACAACACCTCAGTTTACATCTGAGTAGATGGAGAAATGGTAGCAATAGCGGGATTTGAACCTGCGACCCCAGCATTATGAGTGCTGTGCTCTAACCAACTGAGCTATATTGCCACTAATTTTTCTCTGTCCCTCTTGGCGAGGAACGGGGCGTATTATGCTTATTCGAAGTATCTAGGTCAACTGCTTTTTTCTGCTATTTTTCTATTAGTGGATCGTTCGCCTATAACTTCACCAAAATGTTTGCCGAATCGACAAATTCAGCTATTTTTGGCGACTCTTCAATAAAAAACGGGCCAGATGCTAATCATAACTAGGGCCTGTTGACCTTTGCCGGTTGAATTTTGTTCGAGATAAAACCGTTTTAATCGCGGCGAGTGAATTGCAGCCTAGTAATCTAAGAAAAATTCGCTTAACAAAGAGTAAAACGGTTTTAGCCGAACCCTTTGGGCAGCGTTTGTTGGTCATTTCTACTGCGTTATCGGCTTTTTATGTAGAATAACTACACCGCAAAGCCTCTGCCTTGTATAAATGACCAACAATTCGCTGCAAAACAACCTTGAAAGATCAACAGGCCCTAGCCACCCAAGCCCATTTTTCAACATCAAGGCTATAGGCTTAGCCTAGTTTGCAGCTTAATAGATTAAGCGACAACGGTTGCACTTATACGTTAAACAAGAAGTGCATCACATCGCCGTCTTTAACGATATAGGTTTTGCCTTCCACTTTAAGCTTGCCCGCATCTTTAGCGCCCGCTTCACCTTTGTAGGTAATGAAGTCGTCATAGGCCATTACTTGAGCACGAATAAAGCCGCGTTCAAAGTCAGTGTGGATAACGCCAGCAGCTTGTGGAGCACTAGCGCCGATGGGTACAGTCCAAGCGCGCACTTCTTTAACGCCTGCGGTAAAATAGGTTTGCAGGTTAAGCAATGAGTAACCGGCGCGGATAACTCGGTCAAGACCAGGCTCTTCTATGCCCAAATCAGCCATAAATTCATCACGCTCATCGGCCTCCATTTCGGCAAGCTCAGATTCGATAGCGGCGCATACGGCAACCACAACGGCATTCTCAGTCGCGGCAATGGCGCGAACAGCATCAAGATGTGGATTATTTTCAAATCCATCTTCAGCTACGTTGGCAATATACATGGTTGGCTTTAAGGTTAAGAAGTTAAGGTAGGCCACCGCCGCCAACTCTTCTTTGCTTAAGTCTAATGAACGCAGCATTTTCGCTTCATCCAAGGTTGGGCGCATTTTCTCAAGCACCTCAATTTCAAACTTAGCCTCTTTATCGCCACCTTTGGCTTTCTTTTGCTGTCTGAACACGGCGCGCTCAAGACTATCAAGATCCGCTAAGGCCAATTCTGTGTTGATCACTTCTATATCGCCTGCTGGATCAACCTTGTTCGCCACGTGAACAATATTGGGATCTTCAAAACAGCGAACCACGTGACCGATTGCATCAGTTTCACGGATGTTAGCGAGGAACTTATTACCAAGACCTTCACCTTTAGAGGCACCTGCCACTAAACCTGCGATGTCCACAAACTCCATCGAGGTGGGTAACACACGCTGCGGATTCACAATGGCAGCTAGCGCGTCTAAACGCGGATCCGGCACTGGCACTACGCCTGTATTTGGCTCAATAGTACAAAACGGAAAGTTTGCCGCCTCAATACCCGCTTGTGTCAGTGCATTAAACAGGGTCGACTTACCCACGTTTGGTAGACCAACAATGCCGCATTTAAAACCCATATCTGTACCTTTCTATAAAAGTGATTTACCAAATGATTCGGTAAAAGTGTCAATGTTTAATTAATGTTTAGTTAATGCCGAAGCTTTTGGCTTACGCAAGGCTATTCGGCTTTAAAACTGTGTAATCTGTTCATGGCTTTTACCATGTCTTGTTTAAATAATATTTCAGTGGCGCGCACGGCTTCATCAATTGCCGCATCGATTTTTTCTTGCTCACTGGCAGGTGCTTTACCTAGTACATAGCCGCTGACTTTATTCTTATCACCGGGATGGCCTATGCCAATGCGTAAACGGTGAAAGCCTTTATCATTGCCCATCTGGGCGATGATGTCTTTAAGGCCATTGTGCCCGCCATGACCACCGCCAAGTTTAAATTTGGCAACCCCGGGCTCCATGTCTAATTCATCGTGAGCCACTAAGATTTCTTCTGGCAAGATGCGAAAAAAATTGGCTAATGCCGCGACTGACTTGCCGCTTAAATTCATAAAGGTGGCTGGAATAAGCAAGCGCACATCGCGGCCATGCAGTGTCGCTCTAGCCGCCAGGCCATAATACTTACTCTCTGGCACTAAGGTCACATTGCAGACTCGGGCCAATTCATGCACATACCAAGCACCCGCATTATGGCGAGTCTGGGCGTATTCGGCGCCGGGATTAGCCAGTCCGACGATAAGTTTTATATTGCTCATTAGCACTCAAATCTAGTCATTAGGGCGGTATTATCAAAAACGCGGCATTTTAGCACTCAAAGGCCTTAGCAACAAATCGTCATTTTAGATAAAAGAAGATCTACAAACCTAAGGCATGCTTAAGCACTTGTCGTTTAATGGGAGAGTCAAGGTTCGCCACTTTCAATAAGCCGTTACGCAACAGTTTAAGCGGCAACAAATCATTGCTAAAGGCGCTGTAAAAGCCGTCCATCGCTGTCATCATCAAGCTATTTTCACCGCGCCTTGCTTGCTGGTATTTCGCCAACGTATCAAGCTGCCACCAAATTTTGCCATTACCTATAGCGCTAGCCACAGTGTTTAACAAGGCATCCACATCTTTAAAGCCGATATTAACACCCTGCCCCGCTAACGGGTTAATGGTATGGGCAGCATCACCTAAAATCACTAGATTGGCTTGGTAATAACACTGGGCGTGTCTGCGAGTAAGAGGGAAACTACCGCGGGCACTGACGCTAAACTCTGGCGCCAAACGGCTAGGAAAATGAGCTCTAATTTGTTCAGCGAGTTGTTCATGACTTAATTGCATTAATTGACTTATGCGGTTGGCATCATCGTACCAAACAAGCGAGGCATGGTTACCAGGCAGCGGCAGCAAGCTGCGTGGCCCTTGGGGAGTAAATTGTTGCCAAGTGATGTCTTGCTGGGAAGCCTCTGTGTCGATATTAATCAGCATCGCAGACTGAGCATAATCCCAACCAGTAACACCAATACCTGCCCACTGGCGCACTTGTGAGTTGGCCCCATCAGCGCCAACCAATAACTTAGCTTCAAGTTCAGTGCCATCATCGAGTGTGACAGCTATGCCATCGTCATGGCAGCGGCTAATTTGCTTAACCTTGTGCGGGCAATACAGCTTCACTTGGCTTAATTGCTCGATTTGCTGCCACAGAGACAACTGGATCAATCGATTTTCAAAGAAGTAGCCTAAATGGGGGACGTTAAGATCTTTTGCGTGAAAACGGGTGATGCACTCTGGCATCTCCCAAGTTTCAAGCCCAAGGTATGGGGCGTGGCGCCACTGCTTTAATTGATCCATGGCCCCTAAACGGCTAAGCAGTTGTTCTGAAGCGATATTGATAGCGCTGACTCTTAAGTCTAGCGCTTGACTGGGATCATAAGCCTCTGGTCTTTGAGACTCAATCAAGGCCACCTTAAGCCCAAGTTGACCCAGTCCAAGGGCTGTCGCTGCCCCCACCATGCCGCCGCCAACCACGATAACATCGACCACTTTATTCCCTAAAGCTTGGCCTTGTTCATCTTGCCCCTGCTCATCTTGCTGCATAGTGTTCTCCATCTAGCCGCGACCTGTATTTAAAGGTACCAAAACTGTGTCCAAAGGTAACCAAAACTGTGTTTAAACATGTCCAAAATCAGCCAAGCGTGAGCAAATGTAACCAATAGCACTTTTACTCACACTTACTTACAAGCCCATCAACAAGACAGAAAATAAGGCTCTTATACTCACTCCATGACAAATAAGCTCACTTGCTGAACAAGCCACTTTTTAATCTGATAGGCCAAAAAGAGAGAGAATAGTATGAATACCTTATCAAGCTCAAGTTCTACCTTTATTCGCGCCTGTAAAACCACAGCTTTTGCTCTTTCCATAGGCTTAACCGCTGCATTAAGCGCATTTTCTGCCAATGCCGATTTAGCCAGCGCTCAGGTGACTTCAGCCCCTGTAAGTGCAATGGAAAGAATCGCTGTGGGTAATCGCAGCCCTTTTGAATACGCACTTTACCTAAGAACCAATGAGATGTTGGCTAATTTCCACACTCAACTAGAGCAAAAGAATCTACAATATGTTCGCAGTCAAAATCAGGCCATGGCGAAAAAATTTAGCCGATTTACAGCCAGTTCCGCCACTTTGAGCGTCAGTAATAAACACTTAGATAAAAAGCGGGTATTGCAGGCCGCACAATAAAAGCCGAATAAAGCAGCATGAGTGCTAGCCAGCGCGCCGAACTGCAGTTAAAATATCGCGCTATTTTTACTGTGGTACTGGAACGGCGAACTGATGAGTAAAAAACTACATATTAAAACCTGGGGCTGCCAAATGAATGAGTATGACTCATCCAAAATGGCAGATTTGTTAGACGAATATCAAGGCTACACCTTGACCGACGATGCAACAGAAGCAGACGTACTGCTACTGAACACTTGCTCGATCCGCGAAAAGGCGCAAGAGAAGGTATTCCACCAGCTTGGTCGCTGGAAAACATTGAAAGATAAAAAGCCCGGTTTAATCATTGGTGTCGGTGGCTGCGTGGCGTCTCAAGAAGGCAAAGCCATTAAAGACCGTGCCCAGTGCGTAGATATCATCTTTGGCCCGCAAACCTTGCATCGTTTGCCCGAAATGATAGGCCAAGTCCAGCGCGGCGAAAAAGTCGTTATCGATGTCAGCTTCCCAGAGATCGAGAAGTTCGATCGCTTGCCGGAGCCACGCGCCGACGGCCCAACTGCGTTTGTGTCTATCATGGAAGGTTGCAGTAAATACTGCTCATTCTGTGTAGTGCCATATACCCGCGGTGAAGAAGTCAGCCGTCCTCAGGATGATATTATTCTTGAAATCGCGCAACTTGCCGAACAAGGCGTGCGTGAAGTCAACCTATTAGGTCAAAACGTTAACGCTTATCGCGGTGCAACCCATGACGACCAAATCTGTACTTTCGCCGAGTTATTGCGTCTAGTTGCCAGCATTGACGGTATCGACCGCATTCGTTTCACCACCAGTCACCCCATTGAATTTACCCAAGACATTATCGATGTCTACGAAGACACGCCAGAATTGGTGAGCTTCCTGCATTTACCGGTTCAATCAGGCTCAGACAGAATTCTGACCCAGATGAAGCGTGGCCACATGGCTATCGAATATAAATCGATTATCCGTCGCCTGCGTAAGGCCCGTGAAGGTATTCAAATCAGCTCAGACTTTATCATCGGCTTCCCAGGCGAAAGCGCTGAAGATTTTGCCGACACCATGAAACTGATTGAAGATGTGGCCTTTGATCATAGCTTTAGCTTTATCTATTCAGCACGCCCAGGTACGCCAGCTGCCGATTTACCTGATGATGTCAGCGATGAAGAGAAAAAGCAGCGCTTAGCCATTTTGCAAGACCGCATCACTCAACAAGCTATGCGTTATAGCCGCCAGATGTTAGGCACAGTGCAACGTATTCTGGTTGAAGGCCCTTCGGTGAAAAATCCGATGGAGCTACGCGGACGCACCGAAAACAATCGGGTGGTGAACTTTGAAGCCCCCCACACTCACATCGGCAGTTTTGTTGACGTAGAAATTGTCGACGTATACACCAATTCGCTACGTGGCATCTTTATCCGTGGTGAAGCTGAGATGGATTTACGTCGCAGTTTACGCCCAGCGGATATCTTAGCTAAACATAAGCAAGATGATGAGCTAGGTGTAACCCAGTTTAAGCCATAGGGTTATTGGCCTCTTGAGCCAAAGCGGAGCGGTTTAATGTGAAGGCGGCGTTGTCGCCTTTTCTTTTACACGCTGGTATGCACTTAGGGCACTGGTAATTCCCAGTAGACGAACGTACACTGTTTTTAATTGCTAATTAAACCCGTTTAGGAGCCTTATTTGTCCACCAAAGTCACCACGATGAACCTGTATCTTGAACCTTCTGATACCCGCCGCCTCGCCTCTTTATGTGGCCCATTTGATGATAATATCAAGCAGATTGAACGCCGCCTAGGTGTTGAAATCATACATAAAAACAATCACTTTACTATTGTTGGACTGCCTAGAAACGCCCTCAGCAGCAACAATTTACTAAAGCAATTGTATATCGAAACTCAGACGGTTAAAGGCAGCACCCCTGACTTAGCCCCTGAGATGGTGCATTTAGCCATTCAAGAAGCGGTTGCATTAGAAGCAGACAGCAGCATCGATGACTTAGGCTTACACATTAAGACTAAACGCGGGGTGATAAAGCCGCGCACCCCCAATCAAAGCCTGTATATGCACAACATCAGCCGCCATGACATTAGCTTTGGCATTGGCCCTGCCGGTACGGGTAAAACCTACCTTGCGGTTGCAGCCGCCGTGGATGCCTATGAGCGCCAAGAAGTACGCCGAATTTTGCTCACCCGCCCTGCGGTTGAAGCCGGTGAAAAGCTCGGCTTCCTGCCAGGGGATTTAAGCCAGAAGGTCGACCCCTATCTGCGTCCACTTTACGATGCGCTGTTTGAGATGATGGGCTTTGAAAAGGTCGAGAAACTTATCGAGCGCGGGGTGATTGAAGTGGCGCCATTGGCCTACATGCGTGGCCGCACCTTAAACGATGCCTTTATTATTCTTGATGAAAGCCAAAACACCACAGTTGAGCAGATGAAGATGTTTTTAACTCGCATCGGCTTTAACTCTCGCACTGTGATCACCGGCGACATCACCCAAATTGACTTGCCTCGCAGCCAAAAATCTGGCCTAAGACACGCCATTGAAGTCTTGAGTGAAGTGCCCGACATCAGCTTTAACTTCTTCGTTGCCCAAGATGTTGTCCGTCACCCTATCGTTGCTAAAATTGTCGAAGCCTACGAGGCGTTTGAACATCAAGAGCAAGTCATCAAAGCGGAAAAAGAAGCCAATTACAAATTTCAGCAACAAAGGTTGCAAGCCCAAACTCCTCAGGAAAGCCCAAATAATGAGTCTTGATCTGAACCTTGATTTACAAATTGCAGTAGAAAATAATCAACTGCCAAGCCAAGCTGATTTTGACACTTGGGTGAGAACGGCGCTGGGCAATACCTTAGACACCGCCGAACTCACCATACGCTTGGTAGAAATCGCCGAGAGCCAAGCATTAAATCTTGGCTACCGCGGTAAGGACAAACCCACCAATGTGTTGTCCTTCCCTTTTGAGGCGCCGCCAGGCATGGAACTGCCACTGCTAGGGGATCTGGTGATCTGTGTTGCCGTGGTAGAACAAGAGGCACTTGAGCAAAATAAACCTCTTCAAGCCCATTGGGCCCATATGGTTATTCACGGCTGCTTGCATTTGCTGGGCTATGACCATATTATCGACCAAGAAGCCGAAGAAATGGAGTCATTAGAGACTCAACTCATTGAAGGCTTAGGTTTTTCAAATCCCTATAAGGAAGCATAAATAAACAATGTTTTGCCTTAGGCAACACAGGTTTAGAAAATTACTATGAGCGATGACAACCCCCCGAGTACAAGCGCCTACAAGAAAAACTGGTTCGAACGTGTTGGTCAGTTATTTCAAGGCGAACCTCAAAACCGTGAAGATTTAGTCGACGTGATCGATGGTGCTGAAATGCGCGATCTCATCACAGAAGACACCCGAGAAATGATCAAAGGCGTGTTAGAAGTATCAGATCTTAGGGTTCGGGATATCATGATCCCCCGCTCGCAAATTGTGACTATACAAATCAACAGCAGCGTCGAAGAATTACTCGACATTGTTATCAACTCTGCCCATTCCCGCTTTCCCGTTGTTAATGAAGACAAAGATCATATCGAAGGCATATTGCTTGCTAAAGATTTGATTAAATACGGTTTTAATCATGCCGGCGAAGACTTCTCTATTGAGAAAGTGATCCGCCCTGCTGTGGTTGTCCCCGAAAGCAAGCGTGTTGATGTACTACTAAAAGAATTCCGCTCTCAGCGTTATCACATGGCCATCGTTGTCGATGAATACGGCGGTGTATCAGGTCTTGTGACCATCGAAGATATTCTTGAAGAAATCGTTGGTGAAATTGAAGATGAATTTGATCACAGCTCAGCTGAAGACACCGAAATCAAAAAAATCAGCAACACAGTGTTTATGGTCAAAGCCTTGACCCCCATTGATGATTTCAATGATGCCTGTGGCACTAAATTTAGCGATGAAGAATTTGATACCGTCGGTGGCTTTATTTCTCACGCCTTTGGCCATCTGCCAGAGCGCAATGAAATCATTGTCATTGACGACATAGAATTTAAAGTCACCAATGCTGATAATCGCCGTTTGATCCAGCTTAGGGTTAAACTGCCCGATCCCAATATTAATGAAGAACTCGATAATTAATCTGTGCAAACACTCTCAACTTTAGGCTCTAACAAGAGCCTGCTAAGACTGGTATCGGCTTTTGCAGCCGGTGCCAGCACAGCCTTATCTTTCGCCCCTTACGGCATCTGGATTATCTACCCTCTCGCTTTAGGTCTAAGCCTGTTATTGGCTAAAAACTTAAGCCCCAAGCAAGCCTTTAACCATTGGCTCAGTTTCGGCTTTGGCAGTTTTGTATTTGGCATTAGCTGGGTGCATGTCAGCATAGATACCTTCGGCGGTATGCCGCTTATCGTGTCCATGAGTTTAATGGCATTGCTGGCTTTATATTTGGCGCTTTATCCCGCCCTTGCCGGTTACCTCATGGCAAGGCTTACGAATCACAAAAACACCCGCATTGGCAAACTGAGTAACCTCGCGTTATTTCCCGCGCTATGGGTGCTCACAGAGTGGCTACGTGGCTGGGTGATGACTGGGTTTCCTTGGCTATGGGCAGGTTACAGCCAAACTCAAGGGCCATTGAGCGCCCTTGCCAGTGTGATTGGCGCTTTGGGCTTAAGCTTTGTGATTGCGCTGGTTGCCGCAAGCCTTGCTTATGCTTGCGCTCGACCTAAATCGTTAAGCCACTTATCACCCAGCATTATGATTCTGGCAGTGTTGGCAGTTTGCACTTGGCTTACCCCAAAGCTTGAGCAAGTCACTCCCAGCGGTGAAACCGTTAAGGTCGCCCTAGTGCAAGGTAATATTGCCCAGAGCATGAAATGGCAACCTGATGCATTGTGGCCCACCATGCTTAAATACATGGATTTGACCCGTAACAATTTTGATGCTGATATTATTATTTGGCCTGAAGCGGCTATTCCAGCACCTGAATCCATGGTGGGGGATTTTCTGGCTAATGCCAATAAAGTGGCCAACCTCAATGACAGCGCCATCATTACTGGCATTATCAGCCACAGGCAAGATGAGTTTTATAACTCACTGATAGTACTAGGAAACAGCAACGCTAAACAGCAAGATAGTGGTGACTACTTGGTCGCAAGGCATTTCGCTGATGCCAATGCTGAAACTGATGCAACCAAAGGTAGGAATGAATTTAGAAAGCATCATTTACTGCCCATAGGCGAATTTGTGCCCTTCGGTGATTTACTGCGCCCAATCGCGCCGCTGTTCAATTTGCCCATGTCTTCTTTTACCCGCGGCAATTATTTACAGCCCAATTTAAATGCTGTGGGTTATCAAATTAGCCCGGCAATTTGCTATGAAATCGTCTTCCCCGAACAGGTACGCGCCAACGTCAATGATGATACTGACATGCTGTTGACTGTGTCCAACGATGCCTGGTTTGGCAGTTCCAATGGGCCGTTGCAACACATGGAAATTGCCCAGATGCGCGCCATAGAAATGGGCAGACCGCTGCTTCGCGGCACCAACAATGGCGTTACCGCCGTGGTCGATCACCACGGAGTTATCCAAGCCAAACTGCCACAATTTGAAACTGGAGTATTACGGGCTGAAGTCGTCTTGGTCACAGGGCAAACTTGGTTCCAGCGTATCGGCCAAGCTCCATTACTGTGGCTGTGCGGCTTACTCGTTTTCGCGGCCGCGCTAATTCGCCGCCAGCAGTCAATAGTCACGACTCCCCTGTGATTGGAACCTGTGCAGTCGTCGATGATCTCAGTAATAAGGCCTAGCATTGAGCTAGGCCTTATTGTATTCAATGATGTTTCCATAAAGGCAATGTGTGCATATCCCCATTAGCCTTTATCTTGGTTGTTTTTTCTTGTACCCCAAATATCTTGATTGACGGGCTTATTACTCGCGGCGCTTGAGAATGCACCTGAGTTTGAGCGTCTTGGCGCTTTGTTTTTCACTGGCGTGCGAGCTTTAGTCGTGTGTCGCTCGCTCGTGCGCTCCTGATAGCCATCACGTTTTTGAGCGGGCACGAAACTTAAATCTGATGTTGGCAGTGGCTTGCTCGGCTCAAAACCTGCGATGACTCTGCGCTCTATCTCATGACCCAATAAACGCTCAATGGCGCAAAGATTTTTAAAATCATCTCTAGAGACAAAGCTAATAGCTTCACCCTGGGCACCTGCACGACCGGTTCGGCCAATGCGGTGAACATAATCTTCTGGCGGGAAGGGCAAATCGTAATTGACCACCCTAGCTAAATCATCAATATCTAAACCGCGAGAGGCGATACCTGTCGCCACAAGATATCGCACTTTGCCGCTTTTAAAGTCGGCTAACACTTGCTCACGAGAGGCTTGGCTGCGGCCACTGTGGATGGCTTCAGCTTGAATATCACGCTTTTCAAGTTGGCTTACAAGCTTGGCTGCACCATGTTTGGTTTCGATAAATATCAGTGCCTGTGGCCAATCATTTTCTTTGATAAGTTGGCTGATTAGCGCCGACTTCTTGTCTTTATCTACCGCCGTGAGCCACTGCTCAATCTTAGGCTTGCCTACCTTGGCCGAAATAGAGATTTCTTTGGCATGCTGAACCGCAGTTTTAGCAAGAAAACGCACCTGAGGTGACAAGGTGGCTGAAAACAGCAGGTTTTGCCTTTCTTGAGGCAATTTATCGATGATTTTATTGATGTCTTCAATAAAGCCCATGTCGAGCATTCTGTCGGCTTCATCTAACACAAGGTGAGTCAGCTCATCAAAATGCACTGCCCTTTGGGTATACATGTCCAGCAAACGCCCTGGCGTTGCCACCAGTATATCTACCCCATCGATTAAACGCTGTTTATGGGGCGCAGCATCTACGCCACCATAGATAGCAAGGGATGTTAGGGAAAGGTGTTTACTGTACTTTTCAATATTATCAGCAACCTGCACTGCAAGCTCGCGGGTTGGGGTTAAAATAAGCGCCCGAATACGCTTAGGCCGTACTTTGACAGTGTTATCTAGGCTGGTGCTATTTATCAGCTCAAGCAAAGGCAGCACAAAACTTGCCGTTTTACCTGTGCCGGTTTGCGCTGCGGCAATTAGGTTGTGGCCTTTTAAGATCACCGGAATGGCCTTTTCCTGAATAGGAGTCGGCGTTTGATAACCTAACTCATCTAAGGCTAATAAAATGGGTTGGCTCAATCCAAGTGTTGAAAAAGGCATGTTGGGTCTCAATTATTGAAATAAACGAAATAAATAGGGCAAAAGTGCGCTGCAGCGGCGATTATAGCAGGACTTAAGTCAGCGACAGACACTAAGTTTTACTTTATGCTAGCAATTGTCTTATTGGTTATCAGCATTACTGGAACTTATCTATGTTTATCAAATTACTAGCTAGCATGTCATCGCGACTGGGCGGCGGCAAACTCTGTTGGCCTTTGCTGTTGTGTTTGCCCTTAATTTTGCCCCTAAGTGGCTGCATCAGCTTAATTGCTCCCAAAGTTACCCCAGAGCTTGCAGCGCTTAAGCCTGGGCAATATAAGCTTGACCCAAATCATGCTTCATTAGTATTTAAAATCGAACATTTAGGTTTGTCGACTTATGTTGGGCGCTTTAATCAATTAAACGCCAATTTAGACTTCACGCCCGATAATATGGCGGCCGCCAAACTTGAAGCCGAAGTGGACATAGCCTCCATCGATGTGAATAACCTAAAACTTGAGCAAACCCTGCAAAACAGCACTTGGTTTGACAGTGAGCAATTTCCTAAAGCCTATTTTATCAGCGAGTCGGTAAGCGCCAGTGATAATGGGGAGTTTGTGTTTCATGGCAAGCTCACCCTGCATGGCATAACGAGGCCAGTCAGCTTTAACGCCCGCTTTCATGGCGGCGCCGATAATTGGATGACGGGTAAATACACCTTAGGCTTTAGTGCTTATGGCAGCATCAAACGCGCCGACTTTGATATGGCAAGTTACATCCCCATCGTCGGCAATGACGTTCAACTTGAGATCCACGCCGAATTCTTACGAGAATGAGTTGAGGGAATAAGTTAAGAGAATAACGTCATCGAGTCGCGCAACCCCATAAAAACCAGCAGCACTTTACCCGCTGAGCAACTATGGGTAACATGCCAGCAAGCGTTAACATCCTTTAATGAATACAACATCTACCATCCCAATGAGGTCCAAATGAAAGTATTACTCGCCGCAATAGTGATTGCCTGCGTGATTTTTTATTTTTACAGCAATGCCAATAATCAAAAGCTCGCCGCCGCTAACATAGAAGCGGGTAAAGTCTTTCTCGCCGACAATGCCAATAAAGAAGGGGTATTCACAACCCTTTCTGGGCTGCAGTTTATGGTACTCACCCAGGCCGACACTGCTGACACCCAAGAGGCTATCAAGCCTAAAGCCAGCGATACCGTCACAGTGCATTATCACGGCACCTTGATTGATGGCACTGTGTTTGACAGTTCAGTGGAGCGCGGTGAAAGTATTGCCTTCCCACTAAACCAAGTGATCAAAGGTTGGACTGAAGGGCTGCAATTGATGAGTGTAGGTGACAAATTCCGCTTCTTTATTCCAAGCCAACTTGCCTACGGTAATCGTTCAACCGGTAAAATCTCAGGCGGTTCAGTGTTGATATTTGATGTAGAACTACTTAAGATCAACTAAATGTCTGTTTTATAGATGAAAGCCTCCATTTTTGGAGGCTTATAAGTCCAAACAGTTGTTAACAAATTTCGACATCCTTTCTAACAGCTATAAGCCGCTAGCTAATCGCAACTTACACTCTAAAAAACATTTCAGTTTACTTATCACACAGTTATACTCACTAAAACACAAGGGAAGGTATACATCATGGATTTAGAGATATTAGAATTTGTAATTCAAAATGAACACAGGCATTTAGCCGAAGCAGTTGCACAATCCAGATCAAATTTAGATGCGGCAATAGGTGTTGCTAAGTTTTTACTCGGACATGGTGGTGATATATCGCAACTGAAAGGCGGCCAAATATACGTTTATGAACACTGCATAAAGCCAATTTTTAGTGTTCCATGTGAAGGTGTGTTTGGTGAAGACACATGCACAGGAAATGGTTTTGTCGATGAAGAATCACTTATGGGTTGTTACATTGAAGATGATTTTCAATGTCAATTTTGCCAACATGATGCAAGCAGAATGACACGAGACTAAAGGTAACGACTATGTTTTCTATGTTTAAAAGCAAGAGTAGAGCACAGAGAGTTCAAGAACGGCTTGAGAAATGCCTTGAGCCTTCAGCATTAGCAGTGACTGTAACAGGACGCATTACATCATCTCGGCATAATAAATTAATGAAATTTGCTGTTAATGAATACAACCAAGAGCATTCTAAGAAGGTATTCAGTGAGTAAGGAATACAATCAGGTATATGAAAAGCTTGTAAAAAATCAAAATGACTTTACGGGCATGATTGCGTATTGCATTTATAAACATGAAAAGCGTTTATGGATTTTGAAAGGTGAAGACGCAGAACAATTTGTTAAGCTAAAATTACAACCACACGAAATTAAAAAATATAAAACTCAAGCTGACAGTCTCTTAACAATAGCGTATCAAGCTAATGCTGATGAAGAAATTGAAAGAATCCAACAATCGTTAGCTCAAGAAATGATTAATTTTGCTAAAAAAACAAAGTTTGAAGGAAAATTTTCACGCTTATGTTCATGGCATAATAGTGGAACCTCCGGAATTGTAGGCAATTTTTATACTGGTGCTGTAGTAGCTGTCCTTGCTTGGATTTTTTCATCTCCAGAAGCATGGTCTAATGTAGTAGACAGTGCATTAGCCACTGTAAAACAATTCTGGCATGCCCTTTAAAAAACTGTTTATAACCAAATAACTAATCAGTTAAATTAAACTGTAGTTGTTATTACAACAGCACTTTAGTTGATGGCACAGTGTTTGACAGCTCAGTGGATCGCGGCGAAAGTATTGCCTTCCCTCTTAATCAAGTGATCAAAGGTTGGACTGAAGGGCTACAACTCATGAGTGTAGGCGACAACTCTCCTGAAAAACTGGGCGCTTCTTTATCCCAAGCCAACTCGCCTATGGCAATCGCTCAACGGGCAAAATTGAGGGTGGCTCAGTGCTGATTTTTGATGTAGAGCTACTTAAGATTAACTAGTTAACAATGATAGAAGCGTAAACATTAAACGTTAACCAAGTCATCGCAGGTTGGATCTAAGGGCTGCAACTCATGAGTGTTGGCGACAACTCTCCTGAAAAACTGGGCGCTTCTTTATCCCAAGCACCCTCGCCTATGGCAATCGCTCGATGGGTAAAATTACCGGCGGCTCAGTGCTGATTTTTGATGTAGAGCTACTTAAGATTAACTAAGAGTCTGCTCTATTATTAGATGAAAGCCTCCAGTCACCGCTGGAGGCTTTTTAATTGACTAAATGTGCGGGTTGGAACGGATAATCCATCAATTTTGTCTGTGCGATAAGTCACTTAGCACTTATTCATTTCACACAATTGTTGACACTGCTAGCCAACGATTCAAGAAGCATTCGAAGCTCTGAAGAAAGTGGATGAAACAACTAGAAAAAGCATTCTTGAACAACTTTTTATAATAAAGTGAAAGCCAATTATCCATCCATGCTTTGAATTTGATTTTGATTTTGATTTTGATTTTGATTTTTTAAAATCTTAAAAACTGCACAAAATTTAATAGTCGCATCAGGGTAGCTTGTGAGACGACCTTCTGAGACAGGACGTCGAAGAGAGCTATAGGGACATATTAACGCGTGTCGGCAAACAAATGCCATGATGGGACAGTGGGCTAAGCTAATATTATTGCTTGTACGTGTTAACAACTAAAATCTTTATAGGTAGTGAGTTAGTCATAATGGTTAACGATTAAACTCTTCATTAAAAAAGCCTCCAGATGGAGGCTTTTGCGTTTCTGCTATTAGCGCTGTGAGCAATTCAAAGCGGTACTAGCAAGCTAAGTCGAAAGGGTCGTCTATTAAGTGAGCAGGCTCTGTGAACCACTTAGGGCCAGTGCCTGTCATGTAGAAATGATCTTCGTGACGAATGCCAAATTCACCCGGTACGCACAGCATGGGCTCGTTACTAAAACACATACCCATCGCCAGTGGCGTCAAGTCATTGAGTACCAAGTAAGGCCATTCATGGATGTCTAAGCCTATGCCATGCCCCGTCCTGTGGGGCAGCCCTGGCACCGCATATCCTGGGCCAAAGCCTGCGGTTTCTAATACTTTTCGCGCTGCTAAATCCACTGACGCGCAAGATGCACCCAATTGCGCTGCATCGAAGGCGGCCAGCTGAGCCGCTTGCTCTAATTGCCACAGCTGGCGCTGACGAGGACTTGCGTCACCAAACACATAAGTGCGGGTAATATCTGAGTTATAACCTTGTAATTGACAACCTGTGTCTATCAATACTGTGTCATTACGCTCAAGTGATTTGGGCGACTTAACCCCATGAGGGTAAGCCGTGTCTTCACCAAAGAGTACTATGCAAAAATACGAGCCTTTAGGCGCGCCGACCGCGTAATGAGCGCGGTCGATAAAATCTTCAACCTCAGCAGTAGTTATTCCCTCAACCAAGATGCTAGCCGCAGCCTTATGCACCTCAAGGGTCATGTCCATGGCCCGCTGCATTAGCGCTATTTCGGTGGCTGATTTTATCATTCGACAGCCTGCAGTGACGGCCTTAGCGCTAACGCATTGAGCCGCTGGCAAGGCTTGAGCTATGCCATCTGTGATAAAGAAAGGTGTCGATTCATCCATGCCGAGTTTAAATTGAGCATTCACGCTTTGCTCTGTCTGTGCTGTTTCAAGCGGTATTTGGCCAACAATCTTTGCCACCAGCTCATAGGGGCTTTGATCTTCATGCCAAGTGTGAACAGGGCCTTTTATGGTCATATAACCTTGCAAGGTATCAAGCTCAAACGCGGGGGCGACATATTGAACCTCGCCTTTGGCTGGAATAATTGCCCCCACTAGACGTTCACTAGAAAACCATCGAGTACCGGTAAAGTAATATAAATTAGTGCCAGCATTAACATAAATCGCCCCAAGGCCCTGCTGCTGCATGAGTTGCTGCGCCCGTGCGATACGCTGTAAAAACTCCGCTTGCGTGACTGGCGCTATATCTTGCGTCATATCAGCCAGTTTGGCTAATGCTGCTTGCTGGCTCACGCCACCGACACCGATTGTCATAGTTTCTCCCTGCATTAATTTGAATGAATTATTTTGGTATTGTATACAATATCACGTTACCATTTACGCAATAACAGTCAGTAAGCATTGTTGCAGGGTCAATACCCGTTAATCTTTCGCCTCAATCTACTCGAGCAAGGTTAAATAAGTTAACAATAGAGAGCCCATTCATTCGTCGCCTTCCATGGAGTCAGCATGCCAAACCCAGCTAGCCAAGTGATCGCCGAGCGCTTAAGCGCCATACGTCGCCAACTCAAATCAGCCCAAGTCGATGCCTTTATTATTCCCCGTGCCGATGAATACCTTGGCGAATACGTGCCAGAACGGAATGAGCGCCTGTACTGGGCCACTAATTTCACCGGCTCTGCCGGCATGGCCATAGTACTAACGGATAACGTAGTTGCGGGCAAAGCCGCTATTTTTACCGACGGCCGTTATACAGTGCAAGTCCCCAAACAAGTGGATGCCAGCTTATATGAATATTTAAGCCTTACCGACACACCGCAAATTCAGTGGTTAATCGATACCTTAAGCCCAGGTGCCAAAATTGCTATAGACAGCCGTTTGCACACGCTAGCTTGGTTTGATAACGCCAAAGCCTTGCTTGAAAAGCATCAAATGAGCCTAGTGGAATTAGCAAGTAATCCTGTGGATGACAACTGGCATGACAGACCCGCACCTTCTAAAGCCATGATAACCTTGTTTAGCCATCAAGGCGCTGGCAGAGACAGTGTTGAAAAACGTCTGCAGGTAGGTCAACTCGTTAAAAAACAAGGCGCCGATGTGGCGCTGATTTCGGCGCTAGATTCGTTTTGCTGGCTGCTTAATATTCGCGGCGGTGATGTGCCGCGCTTACCCGTCACTTTAGGCTGCGCTTTACTTGCAAGCAACGGCGATATGAGTGTATTTGTCGATTTAGACAAGTTGCCAGAAGGTATACATGAGCATGTGGGTGCTGGCGTTATTTTTAGGCCTGAAACAGAGCTTGCCCAAGCATTAAGTGATTTAAACGGCGTTAAGTTACTTGCCGATCCTAACTCTGCCAATGCTTGGTCTCAACGTCTAGCCCTCAAGGGTGGCGCTAAATTAATTGCAGGCCTTGACCCTGTCGCCTTGCCTAAGGCGCAGAAAAACAGCGCTGAGCTTGCTGGCATGCGCGCAAGTCATGTGCGTGATGGGGTTGCGGTTAGCCGCTTTTTAGCTTGGCTGGATGCCGAGGTCGCTAACCATCAGTTATATGATGAAGCCGTGCTGGCGGACAAATTAGAGAGTTTTCGCCTAGAAGACCCGCTTTATCGTGAGCCAAGCTTTGATACCATTTCAGCCACAGGTGCTAATGCTGCCATGTGTCACTACAACCACGCGGATGGCACCCCAGCAACAATGACCATGGACAGCATCTACCTAGTGGATTCTGGCGCCCAGTACTTAGATGGCACCACGGATGTGACCCGCACTATCGCTATCGGCAAGGTTACTGACGAGCAGCGTAAAATGGTGACCTTAGTGCTTAAAGGCCATATTGCCTTAGATACCGCCCGCTTCCCTAAAGGCACTAGCGGTCAGCAGCTAGATGCCTTGGCGCGTCAATACCTATGGCAGCACGGGTTTGATTACGACCACGGTACAGGCCACGGGGTTGGGCATTTTTTAAATGTTCACGAAGGCCCCCAGCGCATAGGTAAAAATGTCAATAACGTGGCCTTATTGCCAGGTATGGTGCTCTCCAATGAGCCCGGCTATTACCGCGCTAACGAGTTTGGTATTCGCATCGAAAACTTAGTGGCCATCATTCCCTGTGAAGCTCTTAAGGGAGCCGAGCGTGAGATGTATCAATTTGATGCTTTAACCTTAATTCCTATTGATGTGCGCTTAATTGATAAAACCCTGCTGACAGAGTTTGAGCTCAACTGGCTCAATAACTATCACAGCCAAGTGTTCACCACCTTAGCACCCTTGATGCAAGGCGCTGAACTTGACTGGCTAAAACGGGTAACTAAAGCGATTTGACAGTGAGTTATCAATGACTTCATGCCAGAGGAATTCATTCCTTTGGTGTGTTGTTTAAGCGCTTTTGTTGCCCTTTAATTCCCCGCCCCGCTAGCATAATCGGCTAAACACTTCATTAGCCTGCCTTTGCTGTTAAAATAAGCTCTGACTCAGGCTAAAACTTTGCTATACTCCGCCGCCGCTTAACTGCAACAAATTGCGGCACTGCTTGGGGCCGTTATCTTGACCCAAAGCAGAGATTAGCCAGATTAACAGCCATCTTGATTTACTCTGTTGGCTGGCATATTCGAGACCGCACATTCGAAACAGATATATTCGAGAAATAGCCCTCGACCTTTTGCTCCATTTGACGTACATACAGGACCCACAAGATGAAATTCGAATCTTTTAGCTTCGCCCCAGAAATTTTACGCGCGATCGCTGAGTGCGGTTATCAGAATATGACGCCAGTGCAGCAACAAGCGATTCCAGCGATCCGCCGCGGTGAAGACGTATTAGCCAGCGCCCAAACCGGCACAGGCAAAACGGCTGCATTCGCCCTACCTATTCTGCAAAAAATGCATGAAAGGCCCATGACGGTGCAAAACTCTAATGCTCGCGTACTCATTTTAACCCCAACTCGCGAGCTCGCCGCCCAAGTTGCCGATAACATTACCGCCTACAGTAAGCACATGAACATCAGCGTGCTCACCATATATGGCGGCATGAAAATGGCCACCCAAGCGCAAAAGCTTAAGCAAGGCGCCGACATCATAGTGGCAACCCCAGGTCGATTACTCGAACACATAGTGGCCTGTAACTTAAGTTTGTCTAATGTCGAGTTTTTAGTGCTCGATGAAGCTGACCGCATGCTCGATATGGGTTTCAGCACAGATATCCAAAAAATTCTTCAAGCTGTGAATAAAAAGAGACAGAATCTATTATTCTCGGCCACCTTCTCAAGCTCAGTTAAAAAACTGGCTAACGATATGCTAGACAAGCCAAAAATTATCAGTGCCGACAAGCAAAACACCACAGCGGCCACCGTAAGCCAAGTGGTGTACCCGGTTGAGCAGCGCCGTAAGCGCGAATTATTGTCAGAACTTATTGGCACCAAAAATTGGCAACAAGTTTTGGTATTTACCGCCACCCGCGCCGATGCAGACAAATTAGTCACAGAGCTTAACTTAGATGGCATTCCCTCTGCCGTGGTGCATGGCGAGAAAGCCCAAGGCAGCCGCCGCCGCGCCCTACGTGAATTCATCGAAGGCAAGGTACGGGTCTTAGTGGCAACCGAAGTTGCCGCCCGTGGTCTAGACATTCAAAACCTAGAATACGTAGTCAACTATGACTTACCCTTCCTTGCTGAAGATTACGTACACCGTATTGGCCGTACCGGCCGCGCGGGTAAAACAGGGGTTGCCATCTCATTTGTCAGCCGCGAAGAAGAGCGCACCCTTGCCGACATAGAAAAGCTTATCGGCCAGAAAATTCGCCGTATTACCGTGCCAGGTTATGAAGTCAGCAGCCGCGAGCTACTGCTTAAAACCATAGAGAAGCGTCGCAGCTTTGCTAAAAAGCAAGAGCGCAGCGATAACGTCGGCGCTCAAGTTGTGGGCGAGAAAAACATGCAAGGTCGCCGCGTCAAAGTGGGTAAACCTACCAGCGCAGTGAAGTACAAAAAAATTAAGTAACCTCCCTTTGGGTGAGCACTTAGCTTAAATACCAACAAGGCGCCTCGGGCGCCTTTTTTATTGCCTTCCACCGTGTTTTTCATAACAAATTGAAGTGTACGGGTCTCATTCAACTCCAATTCTTCAAACTAAGGTCATTGCTAGATGAAATCGTTATTACGCGCCCTCACCCTAGGCACTGTTTGTACTCTGTTAAGTGTAAATTTAAGTGCCAAACCCATAGCCATGGGTGAGCTATCTGTCATGCCCTTGATGAATGGCCAAGTGTTGCCCGAGGTGACACTTAAAGATCTTGATGGCGCAGCGGTTAATTTAACTGAGCTTGTTGGCCAAAAACCGACTATTTTCTTTTTCTATCGCGGCGGCTGGTGCCCATTTTGCAATACTCAAATGGGCCAATTGAAAGCCATTGAACCTAAGCTTATCGACATGGGCTTTCAGTTAGTGGGGATTTCACCAGATACCCCAGCGCAATTAAAGACCTCTGTGAGAGATAATAAGTTGGATTATTTGCTGTTATCTGATGCGGATATGCTGGCATCACAAGCCTTTGGTTTAGCGTATTTTACCAGCCAAGAGGTCAGCCAAAGATACACCCAGAAAATGAAACTCACCAATCCGTTATGGCTAACCCCTGAAGGTGACAAGCGCTTAGTGCTGCCAGTACCTGCGGTGTATTTAATGGATAAAAGTGGTTTAGTGCATTTTCAATACGTTAATCCTAATTTTAGAGTCAGACCCGCGCCAGAGCTTATCTTGACTGCCGCAGAATTATTAAAGAAATAACGGCCAGATAGGAAAAACTGTCACGCTTTATTTCGCTTCTTGATACAATCACTTCGCCGCAACTTTTCCCTTTTCTTCGCGGCGGAGTGACTATGCCATCTGAAACCCAAGCGCTACCTGAAACAACAGTGCAATCTCAAACTTACAATCAAGCGATGCTGGCTTTAGCTCAGGCTGGGCTTGAGGCATTGGCGAACTCGGCTTCACAACATAAAGCCAAGCGCACCCCTGCACAAGAAAGCCATTTTCTGTGTAACTGGATGGTGGAGTCCCTAAAAGAGAAGCGTTTCTCAAAGCTTGTGGCCGAGGATCTCACCCAATGGATCCGCGCAGCCAGAAGCCAAGGCGCAGGCGCGCAGCTGCCCAATTTATTCAGCCGCATTGTGCGTCAATATCAAGTGGCCACCAGCAATACTCAAGGCTTAGGTAATGCACTATTACAACTTATAGAAGCCATGAAAGCCTTAGGTTGGTTGGTGATTACCGAGTCACAGATTGATACCAAGCTCAAGCTCGATGGCCAAGGCCAATCTAGCCTGATTATCAATGCCAAAGAGCTTACTGAGCACCTTGCCAATGGCGAACTTATCAAGCCGATTAGCTTGTATCTCAGAGGGGATGAAAATACACTTGCAGAGCAGGCTCTTGCTCAAGGATTGATCCTAAGCCAAGGTAACAAAAAGACCACACTTATCAAGCATCACAAGGCTTACATCTTAAAGCCTGGTAATAATTTAATTAAATTATGCTTACTCATAAATTAATCTTAAACTGATATTTTTTATTTGAACCTGAACAAGGCTTTGATTTTCCACTGGTATCTGATATACCTTTAATTCATTGTTTTATTATTTAGAGTAATTATCTTGCTGAGTTTTAGGCCTTTATTAGTTATCTCTTGGTGCATCTTCTCGCTCTTAACCGCGACTCCACTGGCGGCTAAGGCCGCCATGCCCGACGCTGAAGTTATACTAAATTACAACGTTAATGCCTCCAATAGCTGGTACCCCTATTACATAGCCCAAACACCTGAAGCACCGGGAGTATTAGGAGAAATAATCCCCAAAATATTGGCTCTGGCAAACATTAAATCTCGCAAACATAACTTCCCGCCTAAGCGTACCAATCAAGCTTTAGAAAAAGGCTTTCTCGATTTTGACGTGGTCAGCCCTAGCTGGTTTGAAGAGAAACAATTAGCCGATACCTTTGTTGCCTCAAATCCTATCATGCCCATTATGGAGAACATTGTGGTGCTGGAAAAAAATCAGCAGCGTTGGCAAAGATTAAGCCAAATAAAAGGCCGTAACATAGGTACTGTGCGCGGTTACCTCTACCATGATGACAATGAATTTACTCGAGTGGATTTTAAGTCTGAGCGTGAACTGATCCTAGCCTTACATAAAGGTCGAATTGAAGCGGCTATCTCAGGGGATTACCCTGCACTTTATTGGGCGAAAGAGCTCAACTTACCCATTAGTCTTGCTGCAGTGCATTCCAGTGGCGATTTAGTGATCCGTTTAAGAAAAGAACATATCGCGTTGCTTCCTGCTATTAATCAGGCGATTCAAACCCTCAAAGACAGCGGTGAGTTACAACAAATTATCGATAAATATACCCTGGCGACACCTTAGCCCCTTTGCCCCTAAATTGAAATCCATCCCCTACTTGAAGAAACCTTAAAGCTCATAGGAACCAGAGGTATCTTGGTGTGTAAGCTTTGGTTATAATAGCGCCTTTATATTAACAAGACTGTGGTTCACGTGCCGATACAACTGCGTCCAATCAAACTCAATGACTGGCCTGAAATCTTAGCCATTCAAGCTCAGTGCTATACTGAGCTGGAGCCAGAGTCTTTAGCTGTATTGCAAAATAAAGTGCAACTTGGCGCAAATACCTGCTTTGCCATCACCCATAAAAACTTACTGATTGGCTATTGCCTTGCCCATCCTTGGAAGAAAGGCCTCAGTATCGCCCTAAATAAGCAACTCTGTGGGCTAGACGAAACCGATTGCCTCTATTTACACGACATCGCATTGCTACCCAGCGCCCAAGGGTTAGGCATAGGAGAGCGAGTGCTTAATGCATTAATTGATGCAGCCCATCAGCTAGCCCTAGACAGTATTTGCTTAGTTGCAGTGCAAGGCGCCCAACATTATTGGCGCAGGCATGGCTTTAGCCCACAGCAAACCCAGACTCTTTTAGCTCACAAACAAACCCGCAGTAATACTTTAAGGGACGCTCAACTCATGAGCTACCCAAAAGATGCTTGTCCCATGAGTTTGTCATTAGACACAGTAAAAGAGTACCGACTATGAATCCTACGTTGACGACCATAGGGTTACTTTGTTTAAGCAATATTTTTATGACCTTTGCTTGGTACGGGCATTTAAAAACCCTTAATTCTAAACCTTGGATTATTGCCGCCTTGGTGAGCTGGGGAATTGCCTTTTTTGAATACCTATTACAAGTCCCTGCCAATCGCATTGGCTATACAGTGATGAATGTGGGTCAACTTAAAATTTTACAAGAAGTCATCACCTTAAGTTTATTCGTCCCCTTTGCCGTTTGGTACCTTAAAGAGCCGCTAAAGCTTGATTACCTTTGGGCTGGTTTGTGCATATTAGGGGCGGTATTTTTTATTTTCAGAAGTGAACTCTCGGCCTCTTAGGCCCTGAGTCCGTAATTAGTTAGGAGCCACAATGGCACGCACAGTTTCATACATCTTTAAAGGTAAAACCAAGACCATGGCATTTAGCTATGACAAGCACCATGACTTGTACGAAGCGGTTGCAGAAGCTGAAGGCATAGATCTTAAAGGCTTTCTCGCCATGGAACAGCAAATAGCCATGACGTCTCGTAAAGGGGCCAAAGCTGAGAAAGACTATCGTAAAACTGAGTTCATTCGCTTTGGTTTTAGTAATATTCATTTTGTCCGTGATGAGGATGAATAACCATGATAACGCCAGAACACGCCAATGCACCTAGAGCCAGCTTTATGCGCCGCCTTGGTGCTGCGGTGTATGACTTATTGCTCGCCGTCGCAGTGTACATGTGCGCTGGCGCCCTAGGTTTTGGGCTATTTTTGCTGCTCACCACAAGCGGCATGATCTCTATGGCTGGTCATGAGCATATCTCAGACTTATTGAATGCGACACCAATCTACCACGGCTTGTATCAGCTATGGCTTGTACTCTGTGTGGGAGGTTTTTATGCCATTTTTTGGAGCCGTGGAGGTCAGACGTTAGGAATGCGCGCTTGGCGTCTTAAGGTCCAGCACCCTAACGGGCAAAACTTAAGTTTTATTACCGCCTGCGCCCGAGTGGTGTGGTCATTATTAGGGATTGGTAATCTGTGGATTTTAATTAATCCAGATAAGCTAGCACTGCAAGACAGCCTAACTCGCTCTGAAGTCGTAGTGTTGAGCATAGAAGAAAACCAAATGCGCAACTGGCATGGAGCTTAAGTAACCCTGATTGAGCACTCGTTTGCCAATATATGCAGTTAAGCTTTAGCTGAACACCTAAAGCTTAACGGTATACTTAATGCTCCGACAGTTTTTCAGCAACCGCTAAACGCAGTTCATCAAGCTGGACCTCATCTATGTTTAAAAACGACATTAAGGGATCTTGTACCTTAAGCCATTCTTGTGAGTCATACTCACCGCACAATAAACCATCAACCGATGAGCGCGCCAATTTAACAATGGCTAGTAGATAAAGCGAAATATCCGATAATTCACCAGAAGTAAAAATCCCATCAGTATCATGTAAATAATAGATCACTTCGACCATAGGTTTTGGCAGCTCCCATTGTTGGGCTAATAAGGCTCCAAGTGTGGTATGGGTGGTTTTATATTCATGAAACTCCATGGCGGTAATGTTTTCCCAACCTTGATTCATCCCCAGTGCCAACACCCCTTGATATCCTGTAAAAGCCTGGAGCATCACAGGAACCCCAGCATTATGAAATAACCCCAACATGTAAGCATTGTCACTAAGGCTTGGTTTATCTAAAAGGCTTGCGTATAAGGTACAGGCGCTAGCTACTAGCGCTGAGGATTGCCAAAATTTGTTAAGTACTGGATTTTCAGGTAACGCCCCCTTAAGCGCAACGGCTTTAACCAAAGGGAATACTTTTTTTATCCCCAAAGTCATCACGGCTTGATGAATTGAAGATATTTCACTGTTTCGCCTAAATGCGACCGAATTAACCACTTGTAACATAGCCGCAGAAATTCCCACGTCTTGTGAAATCGCCTTAGCAATTTTTCGCACATCTGGGTATTCCTGCTTGGCTTCTCTGGCAATATCTAACAAAGCTTGAGGTCTTGGAGGAATAATGACCCCAGCCAAAATCTGTTTTTCTTCTGCGGTAATTGAAATTGCCATATCTATTTTTCCAATTAATGTCATTCATTATCAAGCCGTGGTAGTTAAGCTATGCCTATCAATATTTACTACGGTTAATACTGCGTAGGATCACTTGAGACGCATGAATATTTAGCCTAGTCAATATATCTAAGATCACCCAAGTATATTTTCTGCCCCTAGCTGCTTAATGATTTAAAATAGCGCATAGTAGTGTGATCTATATCCTAAACTTTACAACTTTACGTTTCCCGTAGTCATGCACCACAGGAAACCCATTAGCCCCCATGGGCACACAAGGAGTACTATGAAGCCGTTGTTTTCCCTTGTACTTGGCTTAAGCTTAGTCATCCCCCTATCGGGGCATGCCAAAGAGCCAACTACAGCAGTTAGTCAGCAAGAACAAATCAAGACTCAGCCACTTGATAAAGCCGCTATTGAAGCCAGTTTTATTGCAGATGCTGAGCTTATTCGTAACACTTATGAGCCCAAGCTGTATTCTTTCCCTGCCTATGTGATTGGCCATTACGGCTTAAGAATGTACCGTCAAACTTTAGATCCTAAATACGCCATGTCAGTATGGATGGACATGGCACGTTTGACGACTCGCTTAGATAAATTTGCCGCTGAAGTGAGCAGCCCAGAACAAATTCAAAAGTATATCGACAAGCGCATCGGGGGTTACGAAGCGGTTTATGGTAAGCGAGGGAAACGTGGCAAATTAAGATACAAGGTCACGAAAAAAATGCCTGAGTATCTGTTCGTTGCCTTAGACTTACTCAGCCCATTAGCTCGTGCCAATGAATACGGTTTAAAGCACAAAAATGATGCGAAGTTCCGTGAAATCTTACGCAGCTATGATTTTAAAAAGTATGCCACTGACAAAAATATGATCAGAGCCTGGGCAGCCCAACTTGCCAACCAAGTGTATTGGTTGCGACAAATGGGCGAACAAGATGTGGTCGATGATTTTATTAAGAAGTTTAGAAAGACTTATCCTGATAGCAAGGATAAAAAACTGTCTAAAAAGCAATATAGTAATAAAATTTATGGCATGACTCACATCATCTTTGCGGCCTCTGAATACTACAAAAAACCCGTTGCCGAGAAAGATTTTCAGTGGATTTATGACTATTATCGCAAGAATTTTGACTACATTGCCGAGCATTCGACTAAGGATGTGGTCGCTGAAGTGGGCATTAATTTTTTACTTGCGGGATTGGAAGACGATCCAATAGTGTTCAAGGCTCGCCAAACCATTCAAGCTTATATCAATAGAGAGCATGGTATGGTTCCTTCCCCTAGAGGCAATACCGACCTTATCAGCGGTGAGCACAGAAACACCTTATCGATAATGCTATTAGATTGGCGCGGCGTGCACGATGCTCCTACCTATCTTAACAATCCTAAAGTATTTAAAGAAATGCCTTATGGTTTACAACCACTTTAACGCCGTGAAGTACTGACGCGTTACCCATAAAAAAGACAGCCTAAGCTGTCTTTTTTAATCTCTAGGTTCGGTGATAAATTATTTTCGTATGTAATAGACGGCTGCAACGGTAAATAGCAAACTCGGTGCCATAGCGCCAACCACTGCGGGTAGCTCATACACTATGCTCATAGGGCCGAAGATTTGATTGCAAATATAAAAACTAAACCCAGCCACCACGCCTAATAATACTCGAGCGCCCATTGTCACTGTGCGTAAGGGACCAAATACAAAAGATAACGCCACTAGCATCATCACAGCAATAGTGACCGGCTGCATGATCTTACGCCATAAGGCCAAATTGTAGCGACTAGGGTCTTGTTGATTCACTTCTAAATAATCTAAATAATCCAGCAAACCTTGAATCGATAGCGCCTCAGGTTTAACCGATACCACCCCAAGTTTATCTGGGGTTAAGCTTGAGTCCCAACTCTGCAGCGCTTGTTCAACTAAAGTAATTTTATCATCGCTAAACCCTGTGATTTTTACTTGCTGCAACTGCCACAAATTATTTTTAAATTCAGCTTGTTCCGCATGTGTCACCTTAACCAACTTCATCTCGCCATTAAACTCATACAAGGTGATATTTTTTAAAGATTCAACGGTTTCGACTTCACCAATATTAACAAATAAGTCACCGTCTTTAGCCCAAATCCCTCGGTGAGATTTAATCAAACTGCCACCAGACAACTTAACCGCTTGCAGTTCTTTAGCACTGCGTTCGGCAACGGGGGCGCCCCATTCACCGAGCAACATCACCAAGATCATTAACGGCACAGCGGTTTTCATCGCCGACATGCTTATCTGCAATCGTGACATGCCAGAAGCTTGCATGACCACCAATTCAGAATTTGAGGCCAACATGCCCATGCCGATTAAAGCCCCTAAAAGCACCGCCATGGGAAAGAACATTTCAATATCTCGAGGAATAAGAAACAACACATAAATACCTGCATCAAGCATGGTATAAGCGCCGCGCCCCACAAGCCTTAACTGATCAACCCATTTAATAATGCCTGATAAGCCTGTAAGAATAAGCAAACACAGGGATGAGCTCGCTAAAATAGCCCTAGCAATATACAAATCTAAAATCATTATGCAGATACCTTATTCTTTTTTAGCGACACAGAGAGCCTTGAAAATAATGGCCGCTCTTTACCCAATAAGAATATCCCCATCAACAGGGCCGAGCAGTGGATCCACCACATACCCAAGTACTGAGGAATCACCTCATCCTCCAATGCTTTGCGCCCTGCTATCATTAAGCCAAAATAGCCCAAATAGAGTAAAATCGCGGGGAAAACCTTAGCAAACTTACCTTGGCGCACATTAACTCTAGCAAGGGGCACCGCAATTAACGTAAGTAGTGGAATAGATAACGGAATAGCAAAGCGCCATTGAAACTCAGCCGCTGCCTCTGGGCCTTGGGTGTCATTCAATTGCTCCATCGACAGTGCCGATAGCTTACGCCGGCGTTCATCAACCTCTTGCTCTTTAATTTCCATTCGGTAACCGCCGAACTCTATGACTTGATAGGCCAGCCCTTGGGGGCTACCTTGGTAGCGCACGCCACGCTCAAGTTGCAACTGCTGGCTACCTATGCTGTCTTCAATCACTCGCCCTTTTTGCGCTACAACCACATTGCTCATGCCTTCTTTATCACCAGGCTCTGGTAACTGAGCAACGAAAACTTTCCTTAATTGGTTGTCTTTACTTATTTTTTCAACAAACAATACCGCGCGGCCATTGGGACTTGCCTGAAACCGCCCTTGCACCAATGCTGCAAGCCCAGCTTCAGCCTGCGCTTTTTCTAATACTTGATTTTGTCTTTCTTCCGCCCATGGACTCACGTACATGGATAACACGCAAGTAAACACTAGGTTTGCAAGCGCCAGTAATAATGTCACTCGGGCGACATACCACTCGCTTACTCCAACACTGTGAAGTACCACCATTTCATTTTCGGCGTACATGCGGCCGTGAGCCAATAAAATTCCCAAAAAGAAACTTAATGGCAGTATGAGTAAGGTTAATTGCGGCAGGTTTAATCCCAATAAAGTCAGGACTAATGTAGCAGGAAACTCACCATTTGAGGCGTCAGCTAATACACGAACAAATTGTTGGCTAATAAAAATAGTTAACAGCACTAAAAGTACTGCAAATTGCGCCTTTAAAACTTCAGCTATCAGGTATCTAAATACAATCACAAGTGGGATCCGCTGGGTTAACTTATCTTTTTACTGGTATCAGAGTAACTTTCATGTAAACTGTGTTTTTTAGCAGTTTTTAAGAGTTTTCTGGCCAGTTCGTAGGTCTGTTGCAACGCTAAGTCTTTGGTTACAAAAGGCGGCGATATTCTAAGGTGTATCAACACGCATCCTCTTGCCGCAAAAATGTACTCAGACTCAGGTGCAAACACGTTACTCGACTATAATGAACCAACTCGTTGCCGCATCAGGATAACCCAATATAGGCGATATCTTGAAGCAACCTTTTGAAACAAGTTGTTGAGTCAATCAGTGTAAGGATTGCGACCTTAAGGTGGTTCTCTTGGCGTTAGCCGCCAAATGCTAACATTATCTAATAAATATAAAATTTTGTCTTTAAGAATCTAGGAGTGCTCATGGAGTTTAGCGTAAAGAGCGGCAGCCCAGAAAAGCAACGTTCAGCTTGTATCGTTGTTGGTGTCTACGAACCTCGCCGTCTGTCAGGTATCGCCGAGCAATTGGATAAGATCAGCGAAGGTTACATTAGTAACTTACTACGCCGCGGCGATCTCGAAGGAAAGCCTGGGCAGATGTTACTACTGCATCATGTTCCTAATGTATTGAGCGAACGCGTACTACTTGTGGGTTGCGGCAAAGAGCGTGAGCTCGATGAGCGCCAATACAAGCAAATCATCACTAAAACCATTAGCACCTTAAACGAAACGGGTTCTATGGAAGCTGTGTGTTTCTTGACAGAATTACATGTTAAGGGCCGCGACACTTACTGGAAAGTACGCCAAGCGGTTGAGACTACTCAGGCGAGCCTTTACAGTTTTGATGCCTTAAAAACCCGCAAGGGTGAAACCCGTCGTCCTTTACGTAAGATGGTATTCAACGTACCAACGCGCAAGGAACTGACAATTGGTGAACGCGCTGTTGAGCATGGTATGGCCGTGTCTGCGGGCATGCATTTATGCCGCGATGTTGCCAATATGCCACCAAACATCTGTAATCCAGCCTATTTAGCTTCTCAAGCTCGTCAAATGGCAGAGCACCATGACAAGCTAAAAGTCACCACCATAGGTGAAGAGCAAATGGCCAAATTGGGCATGAACTCCTACCTTGCTGTGGGCCGTGGCAGTAGCAACGAATCCATCATGACTGTGATGGAATATAACGGTGCTATCGACAGTGCAGACAAGCCGATTGTACTGGTAGGCAAAGGCTTAACCTTTGACTCAGGCGGTATTTCATTAAAACCAGGCGAAGCCATGGATGAAATGAAATATGACATGGGCGGCGCAGCAGGTGTTATTGGTACAATGAAAGCGTTGTGCGAAATGAACTTACCTATCAATGTGATAGGTGTACTTGCTGGCTGTGAAAACATGCCTGCTGGTAATGCTTATCGCCCAGGTGACATCTTAACCACTATGTCAGGTCAAACGGTTGAAGTGCTTAATACTGATGCTGAGGGACGTTTGGTGCTATGTGATGTATTAACTTACGTTGAGCGCTTCGAGCCAGAATTGGTTATCGACACCGCCACCTTAACTGGCGCTTGTGTGATTGCATTAGGCAAACATGCATCAGGGCTATTTAGCTCTCACAACCCACTGGCACATGAGCTATTAAATGCCGGTGAGCAAAGTGGTGACCGCGCATGGCGCATGCCATTGTGGGAAGAGTATCAAGATATGCTCGATAGCCCATTTGCTGACATGACTAACTTAGGTGGCCGCCCAGCAGGTTCGATCACTGCAGCTTGTTTCTTATCGCGTTTTGCCAAGAAATATAACTGGGCGCATTTAGATGTTGCTGGTACAGCTTGGAACAGCGGTGCTAACAAAGGCTCTACAGGTCGTCCTGTACCTATCTTAAGCCAGTTTTTGATCAACCGCTCAGGCGTTGAAATCAGCGAATAATCCGTTTTCGCCATTCAATATCGGCGTTAACAACAAAAGGGTGAAGCATAACTGCTTCACCCTTTTTTCATCACTCAAATAGCCATTATTCAATACGCGTAATCGTCAGCTTAATGCTGCCATGATTATTGTTATACAAAGACCAAACATCGTTAGCGAAAGCATAAAAGTAACCACTGTCTTGTACCTCAATGCCATGTTGCTCATGGGCAGGTAAAGCAAAATATTGATGCGGAGCTGGGCTACCATCATTGTTTACTGCCACAGCGGCGCCATTATCATTGGCAATGCAGCCTACGGCAATAAACCACTCTAGCGTCTCAACCCGCTTGGTTCCCCAAAAATCGGTAGACTTATTTCGGGTTATCTTCATAAATGCCCGCTCTGTAATCCCCCATAGGGATGAAGCTGCCCGTACTATATCCCCCCTAGTGAGATTACCGTCTTCTGTGCCTTTCCAATCACAGGTATCTTTACTGTCTTGCCATTGGCCCGTTGCACTAAAACAATATTTTTGACCTTTTTCCATATACAAATTAGCCGGGTTCCAATGTTTTTTAGCAAACACATCCACAGCCAAAGATTCTCCCACCGCCAGTGACTGAGTGGGCCAATAGGCGGGATAGGCTAATGGTGAGGAGGCTTGACGAGCAAAGACGCTGGAATGAAAATAAGCTTCATTATCAGGATGCACTGCTCGTATGTTTCGGGGTCTGGAACGTAATTTACTGAATACCCCTTTATAAGAGTTATGCAGCACCCCATTGGGATCAGGTTTTATTAGGGAGTCAATGGCGGGTCTAAAAGCCAACTTATGCTCTTGAGCATTTCCCTTGGCCGCTTCTTCAATCATCCAATGCAGGGCGATATCCGCAAGTCCGCTATCAGCATAGCCACCACCAACATCACTGTGCACACCGGGAAACCAGATTTCTTTGGCGTTGTGATGAACATCTACATTAGACCAACGAGTCACAGTGAAACTGCTGCGTTTTTCATCCAGAGCCATAGCATGGCGCGCGATGTTGACATTATCGCCTAGCACAGTGTCATGAAAACGCCAACGCTCTGGGTTATCAAACAGATTCAAAAACTCCAGATCATTAGGGATCCCCAAGGCACCAACAGTATCCCAAACGCCTAAAAAATGGATCTTAAAAGCCGCGGCATTATCGATAAAGAAACTCGGTGCCAGCGCCGCACCGACCCTTTTATAGTAGTCATATAAATCGTGCGTACGCTGCCATGACTCTTGCTCCGATAATCCAGATAAATCCAATAAGCCATGTTTTAGTAATCCGCATAAGCTGCGAGCGGTAAAAGCGCCACGGCTGAAGCCGAAAATGTACACCTTGTCATCGGAGTTATAATGAGTGGCAAGCCAGTGATAAGCACTGGAAATATGCCGCTTGATGCTGACCCCTAGGGCACCATCTATAATGGCATCTTTAAGCCCTGAGTCTTCACCACCTAAACCAGGGTGATAATAGATCAACTGAGGTTCACCGTTGGCATCCTTAGAAGCGATAGCATTAGCGAGTTTATAAACATTGGTTGGAGCGGGAACCCCATTATCCTCTTGCTGGGGATTATTCCAAGTTCCATCACAGCAAATAATTAAATTAGCCATTTTAGGCCTCCATGCAGAAAATGAGTAAACCCTTAAGTTATAGTCGAAGCTTGGATGCTGGTAAACATACTCCATGCTCACTGGATGCCAGCTACGACAGATTATTCCTTTCCTTGCTCAGCCTCAACGTTTAGCAAAGTACTTAACTGACAACCCATAGCAAAAAACGTCTCAAGGTCAATGGATTAAGTAACTCATACTTTTATTTAGATTAACAACCGCTTACTCACTATTTTGCAACAGCTTAACACTAAGGAACGCACCATCGATGGACATGCTAAATTAATTCGAGGGAAACACAGCTTGAATTAGGTATAATTAGCACCATATTAATATTCTATTCATGCTTAAGCTCAGAGAACCCAGATTATGCTAAATACCAGCTTCGATGATGTCATGGAGTTTCCTAACTCTTGCCCTTTTAAAGTCATAGGTGATGCGGACGATACCTTGGTTGACCGCGTGGTTGCCGTTGCTCAGCAATTAGCACCCGGTGACTATGCCCCAACAACTAAAGCGTCAAGTAAAGGCACTTACTACTCTATTACTATACGCATCACTGTCACCAGTAAAGAGCACATAGAAAAAGCTTATATGGACCTTGCAGCCATTGAAGGTGTAAAGAGAGTTTTATAGTCCGCACATTATCAGTATTGGCCTAGGACTTACATTTACTCAACTGGCGAGTATAATGAGCCAACTTTTTTACAAGGGAGAGGCCGTGTTGCTACCTCAAACGCTACATATCAGGCACCTTGGTCAGCAAGATTACCAAACCGTTTGGCATGCGATGCAAGCCTATACCGACAATCGTGATGCAGACAGCCAAGACGAGCTGTGGATTGTTGAGCACTTGCCAGTGTTCACCCAAGGTCAGGCAGGCAAGAGCGAGCACATACTTAACCCAGGTGACATTCCTGTTATTCAAGTCGATAGGGGCGGCCAAGTGACCTATCACGGTCCAGGGCAATTGGTAGCTTATCCTTTAATTGATATTAAGCGCGCCAAATTAGGTGTACGCCAGCTTGTGAACCATATCGAGCAGAGCATCGTTGATATGTTGGCCCCCTATGATATTAAAGCCTACGCTAAAGCAGACGCCCCAGGGGTATATGTGGACGAGCGAAAAATTGCCTCATTAGGCCTTAGAATTCGTAAAGGCTGCTCTTTTCACGGTTTGGCATTGAATGTCGACATGGATTTAGCCCCTTTTAGACGCATCAATCCGTGTGGCTACGCTGGCCTTGAGATGGTGCAATCAAAAGCATTAAATGGACCTGAGAGCGTTGTTGAAGCAGGCGATAAACTTATCGAAACCTTCAGTAAAATATTAGGTTACCAAGAAGTTATCCATCACCAAGGATTAGCAGAATAAAATGAATAGGCCTGAAAGATTACAACCTGGTGTCAAGCTGCGCGATGCAGAAAAAGTGGCACGTATTCCGATAAAGATTGTTCCTTCCGAACGCGAAACCATGTTGCGCAAGCCTGATTGGTTAAGGGTAAAGTTACCAGCGTCCAATCAACGTATCTTAGAAATTAAAGATGCCCTGCGTAAGAATGGCCTGCACTCAGTATGTGAAGAAGCCTCGTGCCCGAATCTCTCTGAATGTTTTAACCACGGCACGGCGACCTTTATGATCTTAGGTGCCATCTGTACCCGCCGCTGCCCATTTTGTGATGTCGCCCATGGCCGCCCGCTTAAGCCTGATGCCGAAGAGCCGGTCAAACTAGCGCAAACGATTCGCGATATGAAGCTTAAATACGTGGTAATCACCTCTGTAGATCGTGATGATTTACGTGATGGCGGCGCGCAACACTTTGCAGATTGTATTCGTGAAATACGTAAACTCAATCCAGAGATTAAAATCGAAACCTTGGTGCCAGATTTCCGCGGCCGCATTGATGCAGCCTTAGACATTCTCGCCACAGAGCCACCGGATGTGTTCAATCACAACCTAGAAACCGCTCCTGCTCATTATCGCAAAGCAAGACCGGGGGCTAACTATCAGTGGTCATTAGATTTACTTAAACGCTTTAAAGAGCGTCACCCACATATCCCGACTAAGTCGGGCTTAATGATGGGCTTAGGTGAAACCAATGAAGAAATCGCTGATGTACTGAGGGATTTAAGAACTCACAATGTGGAAATGCTGACTTTAGGTCAGTATTTACAGCCGTCTAAATTCCATTTACCAGTAGTACGTTACGTGCCACCAGCAGAATTTGATGAGTTAAAAGTGTTAGCCGACGAACTAGGATTTACTCACGCAGCTTGTGGTCCTATGGTGCGTTCAAGCTACCATGCTGACTTACAAGCTCAAGGTAAAGAAGTTAAATAGTTAACTTGTCCTCTGGGGCAATATATTCAGTTTGCTGAAAATAAATTAAAAATAGCGCCTTAGGCGCTATTTTTTTGTCAACTCAAGTACGCTTAAGTAATAGATAATAATCTCGCCGTTCAAAACCAATAAAATCCACCACCTGCATCTCTGCTTTAGCCGTATGCGCAGCAAATGAGCGGCTATTATCTTCAGCAATAAAAGTCAGCATATAGGGATATTTGTGCTTCACTGCATCATTAAGCTCAGCGACTAGCGGGACAAAAATCCCTTTACCTCGATAACTAGGACTTATCCAGATCGGGCCATATTGACAGCAATTTTTCACCGTTAGCTTAGGGCCTTCATGCTCGATTCTATCTAAGCGTTTAACCAAAGCTGAATATATGCCCTGCCCTGCAAAAAAATCCCAACCCGCAGCAATCACATAACCCACAATCTGCTGATTAACTTCGGCAAGTAACAAATAGTGCTGATTAATCAAAATAGTGAGCTCTTTGATGCTGAAACCTTGACCCGCTAACTGACCCACATCAGCCGCGGTCAGTTCATCACTGACGTGCTGAGCCTCCAGCTGGGCTAATCTAGGCACATCACTTAGGCTTGCTTTACGGTAGGTAAACATCAATGATTATCCATCTTAGTATTGCCTGCTCTAGTACTGCCTGTTTTAGAATCATCAATATCATCGCTGATATTTACAGCGATTTTATTCATGTCTTGCTGCTGTGCCCACTGCAGAAACTCTACTATGGGATAAGGACTCATCAACATCAAACCAACACCAATCAAACTTGAAAGCACCAGCATACCTGATAATTCAAGGCTCAATTGCGTAAAAAAATAACCGCATCCCCCAATAAGAAACATAGCTAATCCAATGAAATGTAATGCTTTAAATAGTGTTAACAACTTCATTATTATCACAATTATCCAGAAGGAATTATGCCGCTATGATAATCCAATGAGGTTATTCAAGGTAGTAATTCATGAGGTTATAATCCTTCATCAGCAGACAAGGTCATCCGATCGTTTGTATTAGTACTGCCACTGCCTAGCCAGTGATATTCAAGCTGTTTATGTGATAATTTAGCTAACACTCTCCATTATATAGGCTCACAATGAAAATAAGAAAAGGTCAACTCACTGATTTAAATGCCTTAGTTAACTTTAATCAAGCTATGGCGCTAGAGACGGAAAATCTGCAACTTAACAGCGACACCTTAACCTTAGGCGTTAGGACTTTATTAGCGCATCCAGACAAAGGCTGCTATCTCGTGGCTGATATCGATGGTGAAATTGCAGGATCGCTGATGGTAACGTTCGAGTGGAGTGACTGGCGAGCCAAAAACTATTTTTGGATCCAAAGTGTATATATCTTGCCTCAGTTTCGCCGCCAAGGGATATACGCCAAGCTCTATCAAGCCGTCAAAGATCTCGCTAAAGAACAAGGCGGCGCAGCCAGTTTCCGCCTTTATGTGGAAACTGAAAACAGTGCTGCACAGCGGACCTACGAAGCACTAGGAATGGAACAGAGCCATTATCTTATGTATGAAGAAACGGCGACCAAATAGCCTCTACTCAATAAAATCACAGATCTCACTTAAGGATTTTTTGCTTAATGCATGGGCCGGAATTGTTGCATCCTCGCTTGGATACCCAGCGATGATAAGCATATAAGGCCTTTCATTGTCATTATCTCGTTGGCATATTTTAGACAAAAAACTCATAGGCTTAGGTGTGTGGGTTAAAGTGCCAAGCCCTGCATTGTGCAAGGCTTGTATAAGAAACCCTGTCGCGATTCCTACAGACTCATGAACGTAGTAATTACTCTTCTCCTGACCTTCTTCTTGTAAGCGTTTTTGACTAAAAACCGCAATTAACCACGGCGCGTGCTCAAGATAAGCTTTATCGGCATTGGTCCCTAATGGTTTTAACGCATCGAGCCACTCCTCCCCGGCGCGTCCGGCATAAAAAGCTTGTTCTAATGCTTCTGCTTGCTGGCGAATTTGCGCTTTAACTTGTGGTTGACTAATGGCCACAAAATGCCAAGGCTGATGATTCGCGCCATTTGGTGCCGTACCCGCGGCTAAAATACACTGGGCAATAATATCTTTCGGCACTGGGCGGTCAGAAAACTGACGAATCGAATGGCGGCGTTTAATATCCATATAATGGGCATTAGCGCGGCTTAACATCTCATCTTGTGGATATTCAACAAAATCTGTTAGCGGCAGATGTTCTTGATTCATATCAATTCCTTAATCTAGTGTTTCTATTAGCCAAATAACAATAAAGATATAGCCACAGCTTTGATTTAACATTAATCTAACAACAGTGAAATCTAAGGGCAAGCTGCGCAGTCAGCAGTCATGACTTTGGATCAAATCGCCACTTCGCACCTAAGGTTTAATGCCTAAGATGCCAGTTAACCCAAATTGCGGTTAATTACCACACACTATGACTCATTACAGCCGATGAAATCAAATTTCGAGGAAACACCTATGTCCACCATTATTAGTCACACACCCACATGGGTTTTTGTGTTGTTTTTTGTGTTGATTTTTTTTGGTCTAAAACAAACCAAGCCGCGACAAATCAATTTACTTCAAGCGCTATTACTCCCCTTTTTAATGATCGTTTTGTCACTGGCGGCTGTTATCACAAGCTTTGAATTCAATAGTACCAGCCTTATTCTATGGCTGACAGGTGGGCTGTTAAGCCTGCTATTAACGACTCGATGGAGCTTACTGGGCGAAGTCAATTACGATGCCCAGAGTAAGCATTTCTCTCTAGCCCCGAGCTGGCTACCATTTATAGCTATCATGCTTATTTTCTTTATAAAATACGCTGTTGCCATCGCCCTAGCTCGAGAACTTCCTTTTACTCTGGATATGGACTTTATGATCATAATCAGTGTCATTTATGGACTGTTTTGTGGTTTTTTTGCTGCACGCTTAATCTGTGTATTTCAGGCAATAAAAGCCTAACAATAAATGAGGATATCAGTCATTCGATTTAAATTGGCACTACTTATCATTAAGCGGTTCAAGGAATGAGAATTTGCGCCGATAAACTGTTATTCACGGCAAGATAAGCATATTATGCTTGGCTTTAGATGGACAGTCACACAGTTAAAGAGGGAGCTCCATGGAAATTTCAGGCGCAAAAATGGCTTTAGGTAGCCAGAGCCCACTCAAAGTTCAGGTACGCACTCAAGGTGCAGACGGTGCTCCAAGTGTCGCCTCTGTTTCTCCTCAAAGTGAGCAAGATAAGGTGTCGATTTCCCAAGCGGGTAAAAATGCACTGGCTGCTTCTACAGGTGCAGTCTTACATGCACAAGGGGCCTCTGATAGTGGCTCAGCAGAAGAAGCTGATGGCGGTAAAGCTCTATCTCCGGTAGAAAAGCAGATTAAAGACCTTGAAGAAAAAGTTAAAGAACTCAAAGAACAATTGAGTGAATTAAAAGGTGACAACTCTGAAGAAGCTGTTGAGAAAAGAAAGCAATTACAACAACAAATAATGATATATAGCGGCATGATAGCCACATTCACCAAACAGCTTGAAAAACAAAACGCAGAATCCTCTTCCAAAGGTTAATTATATCCGCGGCATTGAGTTTAAATAATTCATTATTTAGATTAAGTCTGAGCTAGTACAGATTAGGAATGAAACCAACAAATATCGGCTTCATTCCTAATTAAATTCAACTTTTCAGTCTCAACTAAAGCTGATATTGAACCAAGATTTGCTCTAAGTCTTTGGAGGCTTTTTGTAAATTACTAGCCAGTAGCTCGGCGTTTTGAGCATTGGCAAGTATGGTGTCTGATTGCAGGCGGATTTCGGTGATTTGTCCCGACACATCTCGTGATGACATGCTTTGCTGCTCCGCTGAAGCAGCTATCTGAGTGCTCATATCAAATACGGCATTGATGGATTCAGCCATTCTAGCCACGTCATCACCTACACCGCTGATGCTATTACGTCCCTCTTCTGCTTGCTCAACAATCATATTGGTAATGCCACTGAGCTTAATTGAACCAGCTTGCAACCCTTCAATCATTTTCTGAATTTCAACTGTTGCTTGTTGGGTACGCCCTGCTAGGGTGCGCACCTCATCTGCCACAACCGCAAAACCTCGACCTTGCTCGCCAGCACGTGCCGCTTCGATAGCAGCGTTCAAAGCTAATAAATTAGTTTGCTCTGAGATGCCATTAATTGTGGTCACCACATCATTAATTTGAGTGGCATCTTTAGATAATTTCTCCACCGATGAAAATACTTCACCGATGCGCTGTGATAGATTACTGATGCTTTTTACCGAACCGCTGATCTGCACTAAACTTGAATCCACTTGCTTGGCACTGTCTTTAGTGCGCGATGAAGTGTCACTGGCATTGTGGGATACATCTGAGATGGCCGCTGTCATTTGCTCCATCGCGTGGGAAACTGAATCAAGGGAGTGGTGTTGCTGGCTGATGAGCTTGCCGTTAGTGTTCGCCTGATTATTAAACTCTGCAGACGCCACTTCTAATGTATGGGCGTTGCTGCGAATGGCTTTGACCATTTCACTCATGTTATCAGCGCTGCGATCAATTTCCTTGGCAATCATACTAAAGTCATCGGTGCCGAAAAAATTTAATCGACAGCTTAGATCGCCGTCTGCTAGGCGCTTGATGGCAATATACATGTCCCATAGACCGCCGCCTAAGGAGGTCGAAATCCAGTAGCTTAATTGAAATAGTGGCAATAGTCCGATAAACGCCAGCCATAAGAGTAGCTGTGTGTCACTGCGGGCATCTTGCTCCCAAGCCGTCACTATCTGAGTTTGCTCTAAATATTGATTTCCAGCCGCAGCACTAGCAGTCACGGTATCGCCCTGTCTGCGATTAATGTTTTGTGAAGATAACTGTAAATTATTCTTCTGAGCAAATGCCTGTAAACTGGTATCGGAGAGGTTTTGCCTATTAGCTACCGCGGCTACAGCTTCTACACTGGCAGTCACTTTGGCCATGGATTGAGCTTCAATTAATTGCGTTGCGTGTTGAAAGTTCATCAAGGCAACGGCACTTGTTATTGCTGCAACCATGGAACAAACAATCCAAAATTTACCATTCAAGCTAAATTTAATGAGTATCGCATCGATTTTTCTAAATTGTATTTGCTTCATACTTTATGTTCCTAAAATAGCGGATACTGTGACCCCAGCTCCGTTGCACCATTTAAAATCAGCGTTACATCTGTATAAGATAGCCGTTATTCAGTGCCAACTTGATATCGAACTCCCTATGGCGATACAAATTAAAGCGCCCAAACTTAAGTGCTGTATCCGTATTCCATCAACATTAGCTGAAGATTTTCAATTAGCACAATGTCGTTATAAGCTTAGCGGCTTTTCGTCATAATGCTTTTGAACATTATATCCTTGAGCTAAATTAAAACCCATGCCTTTATCACCCTTTGCTCAACTCATTTAATTTCAATTCCACCAATTCTATCCTGCCCTATAAGCAAAACTAAAACTAAGCTAGCGGATATTTGCGAGTCAGTGCAAAATTATTGATTCATTATGGATCTTAGATCTAAAAACTCATATTCCTTAGACTCTATCTTCAGGTAATCCGCTTTACTTCAGATGCAGCTTTATAGGTATGGTTAAGTATTACTCCCCCTTCTGGGTTATACTGCAAAATCGCTGTCCGTCATAAGCTTACATCTTGGAAATTACATGGATAAGTCGTTAGAAAAGTCATTAACCCTGTGGCTTAAACAGCAACAGACTGTCTGTGCTGGCTACCTCAAACTTACGGTCTTATTTGGCATTCTCACCGGTCTATGTTTACTGGCTCAAGCATATACCTTGGCTAGCGTGTTAGACGGCCTGATTATGCAACAATTGTCACTGCTGACTTTTTATCCTGAACTCATCGCCCTGCTATCACTCACCATATTTCGCGCTTTACTTGCCTATGCCAAGGAGAGTTCTGGATTCATTGCTGGGAAAAAGTTAAGAGCCCAAGTGCGGCAAACCGTACTCAATAAGCTGATTTCATTAGGCCCAAGCTTTATTAACACTAAGCCTGCTGGCACTTGGGCAAATATCGTGCTGGAGCAAATCGAAGATCTGCACGACTTTTACGCGAAATACTTGCCAGCTATGATGCTCGCGGGATTTATACCACTGATTATTCTCGCAGCAATTGTGCCGATTAACTGGCTAAGCGCTATGATTTTGTTGGTAACAGCGCCGCTCATCCCACTATTTATGGTATTAGTCGGTATGGGCGCCGCCGAAGCTAATCGTAAAAACTTCTCGGCTTTGCAGCAATTAAACGGCCACTTTCTCGACAGCCTTCGAGGCCTAAGAACATTAATTTTATTTCATCGTCAGCAAGCCGAAATTGACAAAATCGCTAATGTGTCAAATGACGTTAAGCAGCGCACCATGTCAGTGCTGAGCCTCGCCTTTTTGAGTTCGGCTGTATTGGAGTTTTTCGCCGCCATTTCCATCGCCATATTGGCAGTCTACTTTGGCTTTAGTTTTTTAGGCCATTTAGAATGGGGCAGTTTTAGCCTACTCCCCCCCACTGAACATCGCTTAAGCCTGTTTAGCGGCTTATTTGTCTTGTTACTGGCCCCTGAGTTTTATCAGCCTCTCAAAGATCTCGGTACGCATTATCATGCTAAAGCAAAAGCCATTGGTGCCGCAGAAAGCCTTGTCACCTTGCTTAACATCCAAGACTCAAGCCTAACGAGTCATATCACTACATCTCTCATTGCATCATCCAAGGCATCACACACTAAGATTGACTTAAAGACTTGGGAGTTAGAAGCTAATAATCTTAAGGTGTTCACTCATGATGGGGAATGCCTTTTAGGACCCATTAGCTTTACCATTAGTGGTCAGCAGAAGCTGGCTGTCGTTGGTGCCAGTGGCTCAGGAAAAACCACCTTAGTGAATCTGCTACTGGGCTTTTTACCATACGAAGGCTCGCTAAAAATTCAGGGCATTGAGTTTAATCAACTGGATTTGAGTCATTGGCGTAATAATCTAGCTTGGCTCGGACAAGAGCCGCAATTGTTTCACGGTACCTTGATGGACAATTTACGCCTTGGCAATCAAACCTTAAGTACTGAAAAAGCTTGGGAGTTACTTGCTAAAGCCAACATTGATGACTTTGTTAGCCAGCACCCTTTGGGGCTTAAATTAAGCATTGGTGAGCAGGCTGCAGGCATTTCAGTGGGTCAAGCCCAACGTATCGCACTTGCCAGAGCTTTAAGTCGCGATGCTAACGTGTTTATTCTTGATGAACCCACAGCGAGCTTAGATAGCGCCAGTGCCGATGCGATTACTCAAAGCTTAACTAAAGAAACCACAGCCAAATGCCTACTTATCGTGACTCATAAACTCAGCCAACTAGGCGCAATGGACACCATTTTAGTGCTTGAAAAAGGCCAACTAAATAGCAGCGGCAGCTATGATGAGCTAATGGCACAAAACGGGCTTTTCTGCCAACTTAATGCTCAAACTGCGTATGACATCGACTTACAGACAAGCTTGGGGCTAAATTCATGAAAGATTTACTGCCCTATTTACGACTTTTTAAACAGCATTTATTGATGATGAGTGTAGGATTCACCCTTACCCTCATAAGCTTACTGGCCGCCATGGGGTTATTGGCATTATCAGGCTGGTTCATTTCAGCTTCTGCGGTGGCTGGACTGACTGCGGCCAGCGCCGCTGCATTTAATTTTTTTACGCCTGCTGCGGGCGTTAGGTTTTTCTCCATTTTACGGACCGTTAGCCGCTATGGTGAGCGAATGGCGACTCATCAAGCCACCTTTAGTCTACTTGCAGATCTTAGAGTATGGGTGTGGAAAAGGTTACTGCCTCTTAGCAGTAAAGAGCTAAGCACCATACGCCAAGGGGATTTACTTAACCGCTTAATTGCTGATATCGACACTTTAGATCATCTCTATTTACGGCTGATCACCCCCATGTTCGCTGCATTAGTGATGATCTTAAGCCTGTACTTTTTTGTGGCTTGGTTTAACTTAGGCATAGCCTTAGTTTTGGTGGTTTTTTTACTGACTACATGGCTTGTCCTACCTTGGTTTTTTTATCATCTGGGCAGTAAAGCTGGCACTGCACTGCCGCAAACGAAACAAGCCGTTCGCGTGCAGCTGATAGATATCCTTCAAGGTCAAGCTGAACTCAGTCTATTTGAAGCCAACAACCGATACTTACAGGATTTTTATCAGGCGGAAGCTCGCCTGTATGCCAACCAAGAGTCCCTTGCCAAAGTCGCAGGTTTAAGCCAAGGCGTTATCATTCTTTGTCACGGTTTTGCGGTAATTAGCGTGTTGTTGATGGCTGGCATTGCCATGGACGCTGCAATAAACCCATCCCACTCAGTTTCAGGTGTTTCGCAACTGGAATTTATTACCCGCGAGCCTATTACCGGCGCTGTACTAGCCTTACTGGTATTTACCGCCATGGCTTGCATAGAAACCCTGCAGCCAATCAGCCTAGCTTTTAATCAGCTGGCCACTAGCATAGCGTCAGCAAAGCGCTTAAATACCTTAGTCAATCAAACTCCCAGCATTCAATTTGCTGAGTCTGCCTTAGACTCCTCTGCGAGCACTGCGGCTCTAACGACAATCAACGGAGTGGACAAAGCCCCCCCAAGCTTAAGCTTAACTGGAATAAACTTTGGCTACACTCAGACACAGCCGTTATTTCAGCAGCTTGAGCTTATTATCCCCAAGGGCGAGAAAGTGGCTTTATTGGGCCCAACGGGCTGCGGGAAATCCAGTTTATTGTCACTGATTAGCCGTGAATACCTGCCAGACTCAGGCGATATACAGATCAACGGACAGCAGATCACCGCCCTCCCAGAGGACCATCTACGAAGCAGCATGAGTATTGTCAGCCAAAGAGTCGATATATTTAGCGCAAGCCTAAGGGACAATTTGAGCATAGCAATTAATGCTGAGTCACTGAACGATAAAGACATTGATGCACGTATTATTCAGACCTTACAGCACGTCGGGCTTGAGTATTTAGCTAACACCACCCAAGGCTTATCACTCTGGCTAGGTGAAGGTGGGCGCACACTATCAGGGGGAGAGCGCAGACGCATTGGCATTGCCAGAGTGTTACTTCACGATGCCCAGTTATTATTGCTCGATGAACCCACCGAAGGGTTAGACAGCAAAACCGAAATGGAAATATTAAATTTGCTGTTCGAGTTTGCCAAAGATAAAAGCCTTCTCATGATAAGTCACAAACTTACTGGGATGGATAGAATGGATAAAATCTATCGACTCCAAGCAGGAAAAGCCGTGCAATTAAACATAGAAACGGTAACCAAAAAATGATGATTGTCAGAATTATGATGGCTAGCAAGACTCCATGGATCACCTGCTAACACTCGTTACACCATAAAAAACGGCTTATGTGCAAACATAAGCCGTTTTAGCTTGTGATTAGTCAAAGCCGCTAACGTATTTTAAGTGTAATTGAGCCTACATTTAGCCTAATTTTTTCGAAAACGATAGATAACGCAAAACTTCAGATTCTGGGAATGTGAGCACATCTCCCTCTAGCTTGCTGCTAAGTAAGTTCTCTCTCGCATAACGCTTGATAGTAGCAGGGCTTTTATCCAGAACTTTACAGACTTCTTCCAAAGTTAAATATTTGTCGCTCATTATTGTCTCCTAATGACAAGGTATTGCTAAAGGCTAAACACAGCTTAGTAGATATTTTGACAAATATGCTAAGAAATATATTCTCATAAAACCACGCTGTTTTTGCTAATCATCAGCGAGTAATTGCGCCTGAGTAGGGTTTTTGAGTATAATACTCCGTTATTTAAAATACTGAGGTAAGTCGTCGTGCAGAGCACGGAATTAAAAGCATTTGTTGTCGATAAAATCGATGATCTAAAAGCCAAAGACGTTGTTGTTTTAGACGTTACCAATCAATCAAACATTACCGACTACATGGTGATCTGCACTGGCACATCGAAAACCCATGTACGCGCTATTGCTGAAAACTTAGTTGTTGAAGCAAAAGCTGCTGGTATTCCACCACTAGGTGTTGAAGGCCGTGATAGCAGTGAGTGGGTATTAGTCGATTTAGGCGATGTGATCTTGCATGTAATGCAAGAAAGCAATCGTGAATATTACCAGCTCGAAAAGCTTTGGTCAGAACACAACGCTTAATGAAGTTACAAATTATCGCCGTTGGCACCAAAATGCCCGATTGGGTCACCCGAGGTTTCGAAGAATATCAGCGCCGTTTTCCACGGGACATGGCACTTGAACTCATAGAGATCCCTGCTGGTAAGCGCGGGAAAAATGCAGATATCCCCCGAATTTTACAGAAGGAAGGGGATCTCATGCTAGCGGCGGTGGCTAAAGGTAATCATATCGTTAGCTTAGATCTTCCCGGTAAGAACTGGACAACTCCAGACCTTGCCGAGCAGCTCAGTAAATGGCAGCTCGATGGACGAGATGTCAGCTTACTGATTGGTGGGCCTGAAGGTCTATCACCTGCTTGCAAAGAGGCCGCGAGTCAAAGTTGGTGCTTATCCGCATTAACCTTGCCGCATCCTTTAGTACGAGTGTTACTAGCCGAAAGCTTGTATCGTGCTTGGAGCATCAATAACAATCACCCCTATCACAGAGAGTAGCCCTGAGCGGTAAATTAACCCTGAGCGATTAATTAGCCCTGAGCTTATTCTGCTGACATGGACTTGTTTATAGCACTTTGCTATAAACAAGTAATAATTAAGCCGGAGAAAGCATAAGTGTCGCCAAAGAAGCGCATAACCATGCATGACCATGCCGCTGAGGCATCACTATTTAAGCGTCGTGCTCTATTTACGTTTGTCTGCGTCTTTGGGCTATTAACACTGTTATTGTCAAACTTGTATCAATTGCAAGTGGTGTCCTTTACCGACTATGAAACTCGCTCCAATGATAACCGCATCCGTGTCGTACCTATTGCACCCAGCCGCGGGCTTATTTTAGATCGAAATGGTCAGTTGTTAGCTGAAAACCTGCCCTTTCATTCCCTCGAACTTATTCCTGAAAAAGTCGCAAATATCAATGAAGCCTTAGATAGCCTCAATGAAATTTTACCCATCAGTGAAGAAGAACGAGAAACCATTAGTGAAACCCTTAAGTATCATCGCCGATTCAAGCCTCTGACCATTAAAAATAAGCTCTCCGAAGAACAAGTGGCAATATTTACCGTCAATCAACACAAGTTCCCCGGCATTTACGTCGATGCGGGTCTTAAACGCCATTATCCGTACGATGGTTTAATGACTCACGTACTAGGTTACGTCGGCAAAATTAATACCAAAGACAGAGCCTCATTAGAAGCGAGTAATCTCTGGGCTAATTATGCCGCCACTAAAGATATGGGTAAGCAAGGGATAGAGAAATTCTATGAAAACTTACTCCACGGTCAGCCTGGGCATTCAGAAGAAGAAGTGAACAACCGTGGCCGAGTTATCCGCACACTTAAGGTCACTCAGCCTACACCGGGGCAAGATATCTACCTCACACTCGACCTCAGATTACAGCAAAAAGCCGTTGAATTACTCTCTGGCAGAAAAGGCTCAATTGTCGCTATCGACCCCAAAGATGGCGGAATTTTAGCTATGGTGTCTAGCCCTAGTTACGATCCCAATCAATTTGTCCACGGGATCAGCAGCAAAGCTTATAGCCAATTACTTAACGATAAGTCTCGCCCCTTGATTAACCGAGCAACCCAGGGACAATACTCTCCAGCCTCGACCGTTAAGCCATTTATTGCTTTGCTGGGCTTGGATGAACAGATCATTAATGAGCGAACTCGAGTATGGGATCCAGGCTTTTGGCAAATTCCGGGGGTTGAGCGTAAATACCGAGACTGGAAAAAATGGGGCCATGGCTGGGTTGATGTCTATCATGCCATTATTGATTCTTGCGATATTTTCTTCTACGACTTGGCCTATAAAGTCGGCGTGAATAAGCTGGCTAATTTTATGGACCAGTTTAGTTTCGGCCAAAATACTGGCATAGATATTTTCGAAGAAGCCACAGGCAATATGCCCTCCAAAGAATGGAAGCGGCTTAAATACAATCAATCTTGGTATATTGGTGACACCATTTCTGTGGGCATTGGTCAAGGCTATTGGACAGCGACGCCATTACAACTTGCCAGCGCCACTGCCATGATGGCAAATAAAGGCAAGCGTTTTACCCCGCATTTATTAAAAGCTTTTAAAGACCGCACAGTACTGATTGATGCCCCTATCGATGAACAGCCGCCTATCGAACTGAACAACCCACGTAATTGGGACATCATCAATGAAGCCATGCGCCAAACTGCTGATAAATCTCGCTTTACCGATGCACGCTATACCGCAGCAATGAAAACAGGTACCGCGCAAATTATTGGCATCGCCCAAGATGCAAAGTACGATGCCAGCAAAGTGGCTGAGCACTTAAGGGATAATGCCCTTATCGTGGCTTATGCCCCCTATGAAAACCCTAAAATTGTGATTGCCTTAGTGCTGGAAAATGCTGGCTGGGGCGGCGCTAATGCGGGGCCAGTGGCCAGAGAATTATTTGATGAATACCTACTTAGGGATGAATGGATGACTGCACCATGAGAATGCAATCCCACAGACAAACTCTTTGGCAGCGCTTGCATTTAGATGTCCCCTTATTACTTGGCCTATTAGCGCTGATGTGTTTTGGCTTATTTGTTATCTATTCTGCCAGTGGTGAAGATCTAGGCATGATGGAGCGCCAATTGGTGCGCATGGGATTATCCCTTGGGATCATGTTTGTTTTTGCCCAGATAAATCCAGAACTCTTACGCCGTTGGGCCTTGCCTATTTATATTACAGGGATTGTATTGCTCCTTGGGGTGCACTTTTTTGGCACCATAAATAAAGGCGCGCAGCGCTGGTTAAACCTAGGGTTTATGGAGTTTCAACCTTCAGAGCTTATAAAACTTGCCTTCCCCATCACCATGGCTTGGTATATCAGCAAGTTTCCTCTGCCACCAAAAAAACGCTATCTCGCAGGCGGCGCAGTCATCTTGTTGATCCCAACGTTGCTTATCGCTAAACAACCTGATTTGGGCACCTCGATTTTGGTAGCTGCATCTGGGGTGTTTGTGCTGTTTTTATCCGGCATGAGCTGGTTTATCGTCATAGGTTGCGGCGCCGCACTATTGGCCTTTTTACCTGTGCTTTGGTACTTCCTCATGCATGATTACCAACGTACCCGAGTACTGACATTATTTAACCCCGAGCAAGACCCTTTAGGTGCTGGCTATCATATTATTCAGTCTAAAATTGGCATTGGCTCAGGGGGAATGTGGGGCAAAGGTTGGTTGCAGGGCACCCAATCTCAATTAGAATTTTTACCAGAACGTCATACCGACTTTATTTTCGCTGTCATTGGTGAAGAATTTGGCCTCATGGGCAGCTTATTTTTACTCTGTATGTATTTATTTGTGATTGGTCGAGGCTTATACATTGCCTCAGCGGCCCAAACAAGCTTTGCTCGCCTGCTGGCTGGTAGTATTACTCTGACATTCTTCGTCTATATTTTTGTGAATATTGGCATGGTTTCAGGTATCTTACCGGTTGTTGGCGTGCCTCTGCCGTTAATAAGCTACGGCGGCACCTCCATGATGACCTTAATGACAGGGTTTGGAATATTAATGAGTATTCATACCCACAGACGTTTTATCGATAGATAGGATGATTTAATGCGTTTAAACAATAAATTACTGACCGTAGTAGCATTTACTATTGGGCTTTTAAGCCCATTAGCGCAGGCTGAGCAACCCGAAGATAGTCACGCTGTAACAGAGTTAAAACAGGCGTTTATCAAAGAACAAGTCAGTAAAGGCGCAACGCGGGCACAAGCCCAAGCATACCTCGATGGAGCAAGCTATAACCAAGCTGTCATAGACGCAATGACTAAACCTTGGGAAGCCAAACCCTGGCATCAATATTTTCCAATATTTCTCACAGAAAAACGGCTTCAAGCTGGATTAACCTTTTGGAAAACCCACCAAAAAACCATTCAACGGGCGGCAGATAAATTTAATGTCGACCCACAGATCATCGTCGCCATTATCGGCATAGAAACCTTCTACGGCGGCTACATGGGTAACTATGCGCCTCAGGATGCACTCTATACCTTAGGTTTCTATTACCCGCCGCGAGCCACATTTTTCAGAAGTGAATTTGGCCATTTAATGGCGCTGATAAAAGAAGAGCAGCTCGATGCAGCAAGCCTTAAAGCCTCCTATGCGGGCGCCATGGGATTTGGTCAGTTTATTCCTTCGAGTTATCGCCATTATGCAGTGGATTTTGATGGTGATGGCCGCCGTGACTTGCTCACCAGCCCAGTGGATGCCATTGGCAGTGTTGCTAATTATTTCCATCAACATGGCTGGCAACGTAATGCTGATGTTGCATTACCATTGACTAACACTATGGCAAGTCCACCTCTAGCGAAAGTTTGGAGCGGTGAAAAGCTTGGCTATAAAGTGTCAGATATTCTGAGCCCGAATTTAAGCTTAACTCAGGCTAAAGATATCGATGCCAGCCAAAGCGCATTGTTGGTTGCACTTGAGCAAGTGGACAACACAGAATATTGGTTAGGTCTTAAAAACTTTTACGTAATAACCCGTTATAACCGTAGCCCTTTATATGCCATGGCGGTTTACCAATTTAGCCAACAACTAAAAGCTCATTACAATGCAAAATAACGCTTATTTAGGTTCAAGACTGACAATATTAACGTCCAGAAGCTTAAGCGTCTTAGTTTGTTGCCTTATTTTTGCAGCTTGCTCAAGCTCATCAAACAGCAGCAAAGGCGGCAATAAAGACAGCCAAAGCGGCCGTTATCAGATGGCAAACGATAGAGCCCCCGCAAATGCGCCAGATGTGAGCAAAGTGCCTAATGCCGTGCCAAAATATGAACCCTACAGCCGCCAAGGTAATAGGGACTATAAAGTGCTAGGTAAAAATTATTCGGTATTAAGCCATGGCAAAGATTTCCGCCAGCGCGGCATCGCCTCTTGGTATGGATCTAAGTTTCATGGCCACCTGACTTCAAACGGTGAAGTGTACGACATGTATACCATGTCGGCAGCTCACAAAACCTTACCTATACCTAGTTATGTCAAAGTGAGAAATGAAGATAATAATAGAGAAATTATCGTCAGAGTGAACGATCGCGGCCCCTTCCATGAAGGGCGAGTCATAGATTTATCTTACGCTGCAGCTTACAAACTCGGCGTGCTCAGCACAGGTACAGCAAGAGTGAATCTTGAGGCCATTTATTTCCCAACCCCCTCTTCAAGAGCTTTAGCTGAACTTGCCGATCCTCATGTGAATTTTATTCAAATCACAGCCTCAAGGGATAAAGTCAGGATTAACCACTTAGCCCAGCAACTTGAATCTAAGTATGGCGTCTCATCCAAAATTGAATCGGTAAACGGCTTTTATCGCCTCAGACTAGGTCCAATTGGTCAGCGACAGCTTGCCGATAAATTGCTGCAAAACCTAAAGCGTGACGGTTTTCCGGATAGTTTTATGGTCGAGCAAGCCAAACGATGATCAATTAGCAGAAAAACAGCCCAATTAAGCAAGCTTAATGTTTTTTCACTACCGACTAATGATATATTAACCGCCATTAACGCGTTTTAAGCTGGGCTTAGGTTCAGCTTATGCATCCATTTTCCTTCGACTAACCAGAGACGTGCTACTTTCATGATAAATTCAGTCAATACACAGGTTAATTCTTTGCTGCTTCTTTCTTTTGTTTCGCTCTCAAGCATTGCAGCCCCAGGCGTACCTCAAGCAGATCAATCCACACTACCGCAAGCTAATCGCGCTCCACAAGCCAACCGCGCCCCTATGGTCATTCCAGATGCCCCTAGCGTTGCAGCCAAAGCCTATGTCTTGATGGATTACAATTCTGGTCAGGTCATTGCTGAAGCCAATTCCTATGAAAGCCTAAACCCAGCAAGCTTAACTAAGATGATGACAAGCTATGTCATCGGCCATGAGCTCAAAGTAGGTAATATCAGCTTAGAAGACGATGTGACCATCACCAAAAATGCCTGGTCAAAGAACTTTCCTGATTCATCTAAAATGTTTATCGAAGTGGGTAAAACCGTCAAAGTTGACGACCTAAATCGCGGCATCATCATCCAATCAGGCAACGATGCTTGTGTCGCTATGGCAGAGCACATTGCCGGCACCGAAGGCGCGTTCGTCGACCTAATGAACTCTTGGTCCAAGCAGCTTGGCATGAATGACAGCTACTTTGAAAACTCACACGGCCTTGATTCTGAAAACCACAAGACTACCGCCTATGATATGGCAATCTTGGGCGCGGCACTTATTCGTGACGTACCGCAGGAATACCGTGTTTATGCTGAGAAATCATTTACCTATAACGGCATCAAGCAATATAACCGCAACGGTTTATTGTGGGATAACAGCTTAAATGTTGATGGTATCAAAACAGGCCATACATCTGGTGCTGGTTATAACTTAGTGGCATCGGCCACCAGCGATGGCATGCGCCTTATCTCTGTAGTGTTAGGCACCAGCAGCGAATCTGCTCGTAAAGCTGAAAGCAAGAAGCTACTTAACTATGGCTTCCGTTTCTTTGAAACCATCACCCCTTATAAAGCGGGCGACACTTTCACTAGCCAAGCGATTTGGTACGGCGATAAAGACACAGTAAACTTAGGCGTGACAACAGATACCCCTATCACCTTAGGCCGAGGTAAAGCCAAAGACTTGCAAGCTAACTTTGAGTTAACCAAGCCATTAGCCGCCCCGTTAGCCAAAGGTGAAGTTGTTGGCCGAGTATTCTTCCAGCTTGAAGGTAAAGACATCGCTCAGTACCCACTAGTCACCCTAGAAGAAATCAACGAAGGCAGTTGGTTCAGCCAATTAATGGATTATTTCAAGCAGATGATCGCAGGCTGGGTAAGCTAATCTCAAAATACACATAAAAAAGCGGCCCTCAATGGGCCGTTTTTTTTACTCTGCAGTCCGCCATGGAATGGCCGTCTCGCAACACCTCATGGAGAAACGCCATAGCTCGCCTTTTTAGCTTTTTTGTTTGCTGTTAATTTAAAAGCATAAAGCCAAAATTTTAAGCTAGGTGGCATCGTTAACCATTATAAATTACAGAATCTGTTACACCTTCTAGGCACTAACGAAGGCATTAATTTAAGCTAAGGTGTAACTGTAATTTCGTGTTGCACGTTATTGCCCTTTTCATCTACAAATCTTGTTTTAAATTTTGACTCTTCCCCTGTGACATATATTGTATATATTGAATTTTTCTCTCCTTTCACACCATTAAATATAGTTGTTCCAATACGCGATCCATTCTTATAAGTAAGCACTATAAAATTCTCCTCATTCGGAAATAGCAATGCATCTGAATGGCGGTTATTGATATGTGATGCTGCTATTTTTTGAGCAGGATTAGCGCTTCTTTTGTATGCGTATACATTTGAGAATCCCGAACCATCGTGAACTACTTTTACGACTGGCCAATCTTCTTTTCCAACATTATTGTTACTATTAAAAGTTGGGACGAAATTTAAGGCATTCGAAATAGTAGAACAACCCACAATAAAGACTGTAAAAAATACAATCATCGCACGAATTTTCATTTAATTTTCCTATTCTAAAATTTTAGTTCGAGTAGTTATAACATTTTAGAGAAATAAATCTGAAGAAATAAATCTAGCTGGCTAGCCATTATATCATTATCCTAAACTAGGATTTCAATATACAAGCTTGCCATGGTAAGCCGGTATGCTAGAGTTTCAATTAACTTGTTTATGCTCATGGTTATACCAATCACATTAATGATGTGATCTATCAGAGCACCTCAAGCTTTTCAATTCAAGGCGCATTAATGCAGTAAGGGTTATTCCCTTTCAAACCTCATTCTTACACAAGAATGCAACGATGAAGTGGAATGCTTGAGACGCTCCCACTCTGAATGACCAGATAATTAATACGATCGGTATTATATATCCATTACATGGCCCCCAGAAACAATAAAACCCCAAGACGCGCTAGCTTCTTGGGGTTTTATTTTTAGATCTTAGCTGTACTCGCTCAGGCTATATCAAGATTATAAAAGCCAGGCGCGGTAGCTGCGGCCCTTAAGCTTACCCTTGTTCAGTTTATTCAGCGCTTGATTAGACACATTGCGCTTTACTGCCACATAGGCGCGAATATCCGTTACCTTGATTTTACCGATATCGTTGGCATCTAAACCATTATCACCAGTAAGGGCACCGACTATGTCGCCTGGGCGAATTTTCTGCTTCTTGCCGCCTTCGATTTGAATGGTCACCATGTTGGCTTCCAGCGGGGTTTTGTTTAGCACGTTCAAGCCTGGCAAGGCTTCGGTGACGATTTCAATATTTAACATTTCTTCAATCATGGCAACTTTATAGCCGTCATCGTGCCCGATAAAACTGTAGGCGGCACCGGTACTGCCAGCACGGCCAGTACGACCGATGCGGTGAAGATGCACTTCGGCATCATAGGCGAGATGAAAATTAAATACCGCATCTAAGGCATCGATATCTAAGCCGCGAGCCGCCACATCGGTAGCCACTAATACTCGTGCGCTCTGGTTGGCAAATTGCAGTAGCATTTGATCGCGATCCCTTTGCTCCAGATCCCCATGCAGTGCCAATACGCTAAAGCCAAACTCAGCGAGTTCGTCTGCCACCTGCTGAGTCTCACGCTTAGTATTGCAAAATACCACTGCGCTTTCTGGTTGCTCGCTAAGCAGCAATAAACGCAGCGCTTCTAGGCGTGATTTGTTGTCTTCAAGCTGATAGAAATGTTGATCTATGCTGACAGCATCATGGGTCGATTCAACTTTCACCATCACAGGCTTGTACATTATCTCATCGGCAATGGATTTAATTTGATCTGGGAAGGTGGCGCTAAATAGCAGCGTCTGACGCTCACGGGGAGTTTGCTCAATAATGGCATCGATATGATCTTGAAAGCCCATCTCTAGCATGCGATCCGCTTCATCGAGCACTAGCATGTTCACATTGCTTAAATCTAAACGGTTGCGATCTAAATGATCTATTATGCGCCCAGGGGTGCCAACAATGATGTGCGCGCCATGTTCAAGAGAGCCCACCTGCGGCCCCATAGGCACGCCGCCACACAAGGTTAATACTTTAATATTGTGAATGCCGCGAGCTAAAGTGCGAATTTCTTTGGCGACTTGGTCGGCCAATTCGCGGGTTGGGCACATCACTAAGGTCTGAATGCGAAAACGCTTCACGTCCAATTTATTTAACAAACCTAAGCCAAAGGCTGCGGTCTTACCTGAACCGGTTTTACCCTGACCAATCACGTCATCACCGGCCAAAATTGGCGGTAAGCTCTGGGCTTGGATTTGAGTCATGGATTCATAACCCATGGTCTTGAGGTTCTCAAGCAGTTCAGTTTTAAGGGTTAGCGATGAAAAAGCCGTGTTGGCGGCTGTCTGGCTGTTTGAGTTACTCAAGGTTATATCCTGTATGGCAGAAAACAAAGGGCCAAAACATCGAATGAATGCTCTGGCCTGATGCCGCCTATTGTAGCAACCTTAGTGGCATTTTGCTGCTTTATCTTTGCTGTGCTTTTAGGCTATTTGACCAAACTTGCCTTGCTGATAATCACTGATCGCTTGGTTGATTTCAGCTTGGGTATTCATCACAAACGGGCCATGGTGGACTATTTTCTCAGAAATTTTAGTCCCAGCGAGTAACAGGAATCCCGCCCCTGCTGTGGTGGCCTTAAGGGTTAGCAAGGTTTGGCTGTCCAAAATAAGTAATTGCCCCGCAGTGGCTAACGTCTCTTTACCCGCTTTATCTTGATAGCTAAGCTCTCCTTGATACAGATAAAGATTAACCGTTTGATGCTGCGACAGTGCTAATTCAGCCACACCTTGTGACGCTAGGGTCACATCGGCAATGGCGCCATTGGCGGCCAAATCAGGTAATAGACCATCTACATATTCCGCATGTTCTGCAAAAGTCCATTGACCCGCTAAGGCCTTTAATACGGCGCCTGTGCTATTTTCAATTTGCGGGACTGCCTTGCCTGCGGTGTCTTGATACTGGGCGGGACGCATCTTGTCTTTAGCGGGCATGTTTATCCAAATCTGGAATCCATGCAGGCCCTCGTTGTTATCTGTAAGTGGCATTTCTGAATGAATCACCCCGCTGCCTGTACTCATCCACTGGGCATCGCCGCTGCGAATGGCTTTGATATTTCCCAGCTGGTCTTTGTGCTCAAAACCGCCTTTTAAAATATAAGTGAAAGTTTCTATGCCCCTGTGGGGATGCGGCGGGAAACCACCGATAAAATCTTGCTCATCATTAGATTTAAGCTCGTCGATCATCAAGTAAGGATCAAAGCGCTGTAAATTAAAATCAGCAACTCGGCGAATATTAACCCCATCTCCATCCATAGCAGGACGGGCGTTGAAACTGTGAGTGACGTTCATGGATTATCCCCTTAAGTGTGAATGACGGCTTGAGCCAAAATAATTGAGCCATAGCGATTAAAGCACGGCTTCAAGCTATAGCCTCAGATTAACACCCACTTAAACGAATAAAAATCGCAATAAATATCAGTTTTACATCTAAAAAATCGAACTATAGGTGGCAAAAATAAAAATGCCCTAAAGGTTAACTTAGGGCATTGAGTGCAAATGCGAAATACTCTCTATGGATGATTAAGTTGTAGCAGAAAGACTTACAAGCCGACTTCAGTGCCATCGAGTTTACGAATAACCACAGTCGCCGCCCTTGGGCGCACGCTAGTGCCTGCTGGGGTAATTTCGGCGGCGTTATCTGAGTAGGGCCAGTTATCAGGGTGCTGAATATTGGCAAATATGCTGGTGTAGTCGGGTGTAATAGCAAAGCCTGTCACTTCACAGCCATTGGGGCCCACAAAGAAGCGCTTAAGCTCGGCTTGATTATCGGCATTTAGCACTTGCTGCTTGTCACTGCTGTCTCGAAGGCGCGATGGCACTATAGCGAGCATTTGATCGTTAGTATCTTCTTCGACTTCATCGGCGCCGTTATCGGTTTGTACCCACAAGATGCCGCGGTTATCAAAAGCTAAGCCATCAGGACTGGCAAACTGATTTAAGTCGGTAAGCCCAGAGATATTCGTTTGCGCATCAGCATCGGCAGGCGCGCCAAACACGAAAATATCCCAGCTAAACTCTGTGGCTTTATCGCCTTCATCCCAGCGAATAATGTGGCCGAAGTTATTTTTAAGCCTTGGATTAGCGGCATTGGTTTCGGTGCGCTTAGAATTATTGGTCAGGGTTAGGTATACACTGCCTGTGAAAGGGTCTACGGTGCACCACTCGGGTCTATCCATGGGGGTGGCGCCAACAAGATCTGCAGCCCCTGCGGTATTTAAGATAATAGCGGCTAAAGTATCAAAGCTCGCCGCCAAGGTGCTTCCCTCTGTGGTTGGGCTTTCTAAGGTCAAAGGCAGCCATTCACCCACCCCTTCTTCAGAGAATTTAGCCACATAAAGCGTGCCATCATTCATGTACTTGTCGCCTGTGATTAAGCGATTAGCCGAGTTGGCATCGGCTTCATCCCACACAGCATTTGAGACGTATTTATACAAGTATTCAAAGCGTGAATCATGGCCTGAATAAAACACCACAGGTTTACCCACAGCAAGCTTGCCAAAGGTGCAGCCTTCATGACGAAAACGCCCTAGAGCGGTGCGTTTAACGGCGCGAGAATTGGGGTTGTACGGGTCAATTTCGACAATATAGCCATGACCGTTGGCTTCATTGCGATAATCGCCGCTGGCATTACTGGCTGTTGGCGTCACATCGAAGCGAGCAAATTCATCGAGACGCTCATCGTCATTACCGGCTAAATCATCCCAGCCGTAACGGGTGCTGGATGTGGAAATGCCAATGCGCTGCTGATCTTGACTCAAGGCGCCTTTATTTACAAAGTAGCCCGGCCAGTTTTCTTCACAGGTTAAATAGGTGCCCCAAGGGGTACTGCCATTACCGCAATTATTGAGTGTGCCGCGGGCTTGGCTGCCATCGGGGGAATAGCGGGTTTCAAGGTAGCTGCTGTAAGCCATGGGACCTGCTATATCCATGACGCTAGCCCCGGTAAAGCGGCGATTATGCTTATCGTTGGCTTGTACTTGCCAGCGATTATTGATGAATTTAATTCGCAACACAGATACGCCATGAGCATTGATTTCTTTACGTATTTCATCAATTTCGGTGCGAAGCCCTGTGATGCTATCAAAGGTTGAACCACTGGGATGCAGCGCATCTTGGTCGATATATTCATGGTTAATGCACAGCAGGCCATCATCTTTAGCATCATTAAGCGGGAAAAAATGCATACCATCATGATGCATGCCAACGGCGTTGGCTTGGTCTTCCGCGCTATTAGTGCCATCGGCTTTCCAAGGCGCCGCTTTATTGTTTAACGGTGTGCCCCAAGGCGCTAATACATAGGCGCTGTAACCTGCGGGAATGGCAACGGCATCCAGTTTTGAGCCAGTAATAGAATCAAACCCTAGCACAGCAGCGCTTTTATTGGCTGGTGCTGGCGTTGGTGTCGGAGCTGGAGTGGGAGTCACGGCGGTGTTATTATCTGAGCCACAGCCAACCAGACCCGCGCCCGCAAAGGCAGTCATGGCGCTCAAGCCTAGGCCACTTTTAACAAAGTTACGTCTAGAAAGTTGTTTGTCTAATACTTGGCTGAAGGTTTCATTTTGGCTGTTGTTATAACGGGTTGGATCGAAAGTGGCCTTGCTCATAAATAAATTGTCCTTAGTCACACTCTGGTTATTAGCCGGGAGTTATCAGTTCATTGTTATTGGCTTTTTAGGGTTATTCGCTTTTTCCTAGCAGCGATTTCCGAACTTAGCCTAATGACTGTTTGTGACAATAAGGACGTAATTAGATGACAATAATACCGCGTTTTAATGACAAGTTAACGTTTGGCTTTACCGAGGGCTTTGCGTCTTGCTTGTTGCTTCTGCCCCGCCTTGGTGTGCTTGCGACTTAAAGTCACTTCTTTGGTTAAGTCAGGCTCAAAGCCTGGATACCACTGCTGAGGTAAGCGCCTATCTAGCAAGGTTTCTAGACTCATCAATTTTGCTGTGTCTTCAATGGCAAACAAGGTCACTGCAACGCCATCTTTTCCCGCTCGCCCCGTGCGGCCAATGCGGTGAATGTAATCCTCACTCACATGAGGTAATTCATAGTTCACTACATAATTAAGGTCTTCAATATCAAGGCCTCTGGCCGCGACATCGGTTGCCACCAATACCTGCACATTAGACAAAGAGAAATCTTTCAGCACATTTTCGCGCATGCTTTGAGTCAAGTCGCCATGAAAAGCCAGGGCGGCGATGCCGTTTTGTTGCATCTTCGTCGTTAGACTATCAGCACCTTGCTTAGTGCGAGAAAAAACCAGCACTTGCTGCCAGTTCTCTTGACTTATTAAATGGCACAACAGGCTCAATTTACGGTTTTCATCGACGCAATATACTCGCTCGATAATTTTAGCGACTTTGGCATTAGCTTTAGCAACTTCAATGACTTTAGGCTGATTAAGCAAATTCCTACTAAAACTGAAAATACTGTCGTTCAATGTGGCTGAAAACAATAAGGTCTGTCGCTGCTTTGGCAATTGCCTTAATAAATCACGAATTTCATCCTTAAAGCCCATATCTAACATACGATCGGCTTCATCAAACACTAAGTATTCCACTTGCTTAAGCGACACAACTTTATGGCGTAAATGATCCAGCAGCCTGCCTGGCGTCGCCACTAAAATATCCACCCCGTCTTTAAAGCTGCGCACTTGCTCACCAATACTGGCGCCGCCATAGGCAATCGCACTTTTAAGGTCAGTACCTTGAGTTAGCCCATCGATATTGCTTTGCACTTGCAAAGCAAGCTCACGGGTAGGAGTGAGAATAAGTGCTTTAATCACCTTAAGTGGTGGGGTTTTACTGGGCGCTAATTCATCTGTTTGAGATAACAGTTCATCGGCTTGAGTGAGTAACTTATGCACTAACGGAATAGCAAAAGCCGCCGTTTTACCTGTGCCCGTTTGCGCGCCCACTAATAAATCTTGCCCAGCAGTAATTTCAGGAATAGCTTGCTGCTGCACTGGAGTAGGTTCGGCATACTTTTGCGCTGCAATAGTAGCTTGAAGCTTAGGGTGTAAGTTAAATGCTGAAAAGGACATAGGATAATTATTCGAACTCAAGCTGTGGAGTATTCAATAAAAAACGCCCTAAAGAGCGCTATTTGCATAGCGCTTACTATAGCAAAATCTATTCATTAGGGCCTAGGTTCTTTCACTCAGGTGTTGCCCGATATTTCACTCAATACATTGCTACAATGTCTTGCTGCAATGTTAGCTAAGGTAAAATATTAAGCCGCCCTAGGCAGCGGGATATGTTGAGCCCCCCCTTAATAATGATACCGAATAATAGCCCCATTACCATCCCCTCAGCTGTGAACCAAAAAGGAGACTGCAATAACCCATCAATGCCGAAGATGTTTTGCATCAACGCTAACAGCTGATCAAAGGCAAAAAAGCTCATCACAAAGTTAAGCCAAGCCCCCATAACGCCAGTTGTTAACCAAACCGGTAGCTTACACTTCAATATTGGGTGATAACTAATTTGCACGCATAAACCGATAACTGCGCCAAAGGTGATATACCAGAGTAAGATCCCCCAGCGAAACAAAGCCCCAGTTTCTGGGAAGCAGTATTTAAGCATCAAGAATCCAGCCAAACCTGCAAATAGCCCGAGTAACTTTCCAAGGGCAATTTGTTGCATTAACAGGTATTGGGTAGGATCGCGGTTTTCCGTAGCAGGTATTTCATCAGTCATCGCTCCCTCCTTAATAATCCTTAATCCTTAATCCTTAAATGCTTAAATGCTTAAATGCACGCCTCAGATTCTTCTATCCTAGGACTTGGTGTTGTGATCTGCACCACAATTACACTATTTATACGACACCACAACTCATCTTGAGCCAAAGCCACTTGACGCTTTTCTTAAGTGGGAATAGCATTCATTCAAACAGGCATTATTAAAGCATGTTTATTTATACATGCTTAATTATCACGAACACATCCCAGTTTTGCTTATTACTTTTTAGAGGTCACTGCATGAACAATCCAATCAATAAGCTCTTCCAAGCGTTTAAGAAAGATGAAGTTAAAAGCCAATTTGTTGATGCCGCAGAAGCTAACGCAGCATCGACTTACAATCCTGTGACGAGTGAAGCTGATACTGAAGTCAGCGCACAAACGGCGTCAAGTGAGCCGAAAAAGCACTCATGTTGTGGTGGTTGTGGCGGTGGTCACTAAAAATTAACGGCAACATTAACCGCTGCAATATTGCCGGCAGATTTTAATAATCTCAATATGTGCAGCGCCTACCCTCTCACGACTTTCTCACCCTGTATGTCACAGGTTTTAACAATTTTTATAAAGAGTGCTGCTATATAACGGCTATTTCATAGCATCCGCAGCCACAAGCCGAAATTCTAATGGCCAACTAAATTTGTCACATTAAACACACTGCGACTTTTATGCTCTAACTCTCATTGGTTGAGAAGCAATAATCAAAGGCTAAAATCCTTAATAGGTTCCAGTGACTTAGCAACTCACTTTTAAAATTCCCGTCTATACTCAGAGCGTTGGTTACTTCACTTTGGATCCAGTTGTGAGCTGTCTTTAAGAAGCAGTAATGCCAAGAAAGAGTAGCTTAACAAACAGTGGCGGACGCCTTTACTTTTTAGGAGATATTATGAAACTCAATTACGCCCTTATCGGCTTGATGCTTGCCTTCACAGGCTCCTCTGTCAACGCAGAAACCGTCCATTTAAGCTCGTTAGATTGGGCACCTTACTCAGGTAAAAGCTTAGCAGACCAAGGCGCTTCAGTGGTAGTCGCAAAAGCGGCTTTTAAAGCCATGGGTCATGAGTTAGTGGTTGATTTCTTTCCTTGGAGCCGCGCGGTTAAGCTCGCTTCAGAGTCGGGTTCAAAATATGCGGGCTATTTTCCTGAATATTTATATGAATCCAGTGAGTTCACTTTTTCAGCCTCCATGGGACAAGGCCCTCTTGGCTTAGTAGAAAATAAATCAAGCCCCATAACTTGGTCTCAGGTGGCTGATTTAGCCAACTTTAAGTTAGGAGTAGTGCAAGACTATGTTAATACCGAAGAGCTCGATGCCTTAATAGCAAGCGGTAGCATTAAGCCTCAAACTGTGACATCTGATGAAATCAACGTACAAAAAGTCGCAGGAGGACGTATTGATATAGCAGTCATTGATGCCAATGTCCTTAGCTATATGTTAGCCAATAACAATAAGCTTGCTAGCGCCAAGGAAAAGGTGCAAATGAACACTAAACTACTGACAAATAAAGACCTTTACATTGCCTTTAGAAACGATGCTGATGGCAAAAAATGGCAAGCAATTTACAATGAAGGTCTAGGTAAAATCGATATTAATGCATTAATGTCTGCTCACTTAAAATAAGCGCAGTCTCCTATGGAGCACTGCCGTCGGGCCGTCGAGATTACTATTGCTTACTCTAATTCACTAGAGACATTAACCACCAGCATTAGCTATCGACGGCACGATGAACACATTGTACTAAGCGGACTTAATTGCTTTTTTGATCCCAAGTTAATATGAGTACTATTTATGACTCTGATGAAATCAATTTCATTTAAGCTGATCATGGCGGCCCTAGTTACTGTGACTATTTTGGTGGTGGTATTTGGGGTTTATGATTACATTGTTCAAAGTGAGAAACTCCAGCACAAGCAAGATGCACAGCTAACCTTGGTAGCATCTCGGCTACAACTCAGCCTTCCCAGCGCAGTCTGGAACTACGAAGAGTCACAAATAGTCCGCATTCTAAACTCTGAGCAGCAGTCTGATGACGTGTTATTTTTAAGCCTGCATAATGACAAAGGCGAGCAAGTGTCAAAATCAGAAGGAGAGGTCGGTAGTCACTTTAAAGAAGTGAAATTACAATATGTGGAAGATGATACAGCCACGGAAATTGGTACAGTAAAAATCTATATTGATGATACGAGCATCAAAGAAGAACTCTCAAACTTGGCCTTTAGATCCATTCTTAAAGGGTTATTACTGGATTTTTTCTTAGTAACAGCGCTGAGCTTACTGTTTAGTCGAATGGTTACTCGCCCTCTAACCCATGTTGCCAATGCCTTAGAAAATATTGCCAGTGGCGAAGGCGACCTTACTCGAAGACTTAATGCCAGCCGCGATGATGAGATAGGTCGGGTCTCTAATTCGTTTAATGTTTTTGTGGCTAAAATTCAAACCTTAGTGCAATCAATACAAGTTTCTGTAGATGATGTTTTTCGTGAAGCACGCAATGTTCATACTGGGGCTGAAGCCAGTCGTGGTCATGTTCATGATCAACAAATGGAAACGGATCAAGTGGCTGCGGCCATCACCCAAATGTCAGCCTCAGCAAAAGAAATCGCTAGCAGCGTGCAATTATCTGCTGATTCTGCCCAGCAAGCTAATTTAGATGCAAAAGAAGTTTCAAAAATCATCAACCAATCAATTGACTCTATTCATGATTTATCCAATCAGCTTACCGATGCAGCCTCTGTTGTTAACTCACTAGAGCAAAATGTGGTAGGGATTGTGTCTGTGCTTGATGTTATTCGCGCAATTGCCGAGCAAACTAATTTACTTGCATTAAATGCGGCTATTGAGGCAGCTCGCGCGGGAGAGCAAGGTCGAGGTTTTGCGGTCGTGGCAGATGAAGTGCGGGCACTGGCAAGCCGAACTCAGCAAAGCACTGCTGAAATCCAGCTGAGCATCACCAACCTTCAAGCAGGCGCAAAATCTGCGGTTAAAGTGATGCTAGAAAGCCAAGTAAAAAGTGAAGCTTCAGTTAAAAATGCCCAGAGTTCAGGCACTGCAATCAACAGTATCTTAGTGTCAACAGAACGCATTACCGATATGGCAAGTCACATTGCCACCGCTGTCGAGCAGCAAAGTGCGGTATCGGAAGACTTAACCCATAACATCAACCGAATAGTCACTTCAGGACAAGATAATCTAGGTCAACTTGATGATATGAATAGAAATTCAGAGAGTTTAGAGACCACATCAAAAACATTAAAACAATTAACCAGTCAATTTAAAGCATAGTGGTGTCCCATAGCTGCACCATTGACCTTAGCAAGTTGATATAAGTCTGCTGCAATAAGATTTTGATAGACTAAAGTGTCAATAGGGTGGCAATCGCTATGATACTCTATCAAGATTTTTATCTCATTATGACCTATAGATAACTGCTTTAGGACTGAGAAGATTTCCGTTACACTCTTGTCATTCTCCTTTCCTGTTTTAAGGACTAAAAATGTCAGTTTCCATTCAGCCTATGGCTGATTTCTATCCCGCATCTGAAATTAATGCCGCCAGCTTATCTCACTTTGGACTTATCGAAATCACAGGTGAGCAAGCTAAAACCTTCATTAATGGTCAAGTGACTACCGATATTTTAACCATGACCCAGGAGCAATGGCGCTGGGGAGCCCACTGCGATCCTAAAGGTAAGATGATTGCCAGTTTTAGGACTTTCTTACTTGGCGAGCGTCTATTTATGCTAATGCCAAAAACTACCTTAGGGTTAGATTTGCCCCAACTCAAAAAATACGCGGTTTTTAGCAAAGCAGAGCTTACTGATGTAACTGATAACTGGAAGATTTTAGGTTTATATGGCGAAAAAGCAGCCGAACTTGTTACCAAACACTTTGGTGAGTTAAGCCACGAATTAAGCGTCATAGACCAAGGTGCGATTCTAAAACACAGCTTTGGGTTTATGGTTATTCTGCCTCTATCGCAAGCACAGAATTTTATTGAACAAGCAGCACTTGAGCCATTAGATAACGCAGTATGGCAAGCCCTAGAAATTAATGCTGGCTACCCTAACATAGACAGCCAACACAGTGGCCAATACGTGCCACAAATGTGTAATCTGCAGGCCATCAATGGCATTAGCTTTACCAAGGGCTGTTATATGGGCCAAGAAACCATCGCTAGGATGAAATACCGAGGCGGCAACAAACGCGCCTTATACATACTTGAAGGCACGACAAAGCTAACCTTAAGCACTGAGAGCCAAGTCGAGATCCAACTTGAAGACGGATACCGCAAAGTCGGTAATGTCATCGAAGTGGTGCAGCAAGGTGAAAGAGTACTAATGACAGCTGTACTCGCTAATGATACTCAAGCTGATGCTGTGCTTCGTATCGCTGACGATGAAACCTCAAGCTTAACCGTCAAAGCCCTGCCTTACTCTTTAATTGAAGATTAATAGCCATCGTCTTGCGTGTTCAGGTAAATTATCCAAATAGCGAGCTTAGGCTCGCTTTTTTGTTTCTAAAAATCACCACATCTCTTGCTATTAGACTCATAATATTAATTGTCTGGGCGTTTAGCGGGCATAAAAAAACCGCTGCCTAGGCAACGGTTTTTATAAGCTATGAGTTAAGAATTACTTCTTAGCTTCAGCAGCTTTACGTTCTTTAACTTGAGTAACAACTTTCTCAGAAACGCTGTTAGGACAAGCTGCGTAGTGAGCGAATTCCATAGAGAATTGGCCACGACCAGAAGTCATAGTACGTAGTGAACCGATGTAACCGAACATTTCTGATAACGGTACGTCAGCCTTGATACGAACACCAGTCACACCAGCATTTTGGTCTTTGATCATGCCACGACGACGGTTCAAGTCACCAATAACATCACCCACGTTGTCATCTGGGCTGAACACGTCAACTTTCATGATAGGCTCAAGAAGTTGTGGCTTAGCTTTAGCGATAGACTGACGGAACGCGCCTTTAGCAGCGATTTCGAACGCGATAGCTGACGAGTCAACTGCGTGGAATGCACCATCTGTAAGTTCGAATTCAACGTCTAACACTGGGAAGCCAGCGATAGTACCTGTGTTCATCATGCTACCAAAACCTTTCTGAACCGCAGGCCAGAATTCTTTTGGTACGTTACCACCAACAACTGAAGACTTGAACACAAAACCTGTGTTTGCTTCGCCAGGACGGATCTTATAATCGATCTTACCGAACTGACCAGAACCACCAGATTGTTTCTTGTGCGTGTAGCTATCTTCAACTTCTGCTGTGATAGTTTCACGGTAAGCAACTTGTGGCTCACCAACGATTAGTTCAACACCGTAAGTACGCTTAAGAATATCTACCTTAATGTCTAAGTGAAGCTCACCCATACCTTTAAGGATGGTTTCACCTGAATCTTCGTCAGTTTCTACGCGGAAAGATGGATCTTCTGCGATCATCTTACCGATAGCGATACCCATTTTCTCACTGCCGCCTTTATCTTTTGGCGCAACAGCGATAGAGATAACTGGCTCTGGGAACACCATGGCTTCTAGTGTGCATGGGTGCTTAGGATCACATAGCGTGTGACCAGTTTGCACGTTCTTCATGCCTACGATAGCGATAATGTCACCAGCTTGAGCCGAATCAATTTCGATACGGTCATCAGCGTACATTTCAACCATACGACCAACACGCTCAGTTTTACCTGTAGCAGAGTTAAGTATGGTGTCACCTTTCTTGATACGACCTGAGTAGATACGTACGAATGTTAATGCGCCAAAACGGTCATCCATGATCTTGAATGCCAATGCTTTTAAAGGTGCATCTGGATCAACGATTGCGAATTCGCCGTTTTCATTACCTTCTTCGTCAGTAAGTGGCTGTGGCTCAACTTCAACTGGATCAGGTAAGAAATCAACAACAGCATCTAACAATAACTGCATACCTTTGTTTTTAAAGGCGCTACCACAGTATGTTGGGAAGAATGCTAGTGTACGAGTACCAGTACGAATACAACGCTTAATGTCTTCAATAGATGGCTCAACGCCTTCCATGTAAGCTTCCATTAAGTCATCGTCTTGCTCTACTGCAGCTTCGATTAGCATTTCACGGTATTCTTCTACCATGTCTACCATGTCAGCTGGAACGTCTTGGATTTCGAAGTTTTCTGGTAAACCAGAATCATCCCAAACGTGTGCTTTACGAGTTAATAGGTCAACAACGCCTGTGAACTGGTCTTCGATACCGATAGGTAGAACCATAACAAGTGGGTTAGCCGCTAACACGTCTTTAGTTTGCTTAACAACACGTAGGAAGTCAGCACCCATACGGTCTAACTTGTTTACGAAGATGATACGCGAAACTTCAGAATCGTTAGCATAACGCCAGTTAGTTTCTGATTGTGGCTCAACACCACCAGAACCACAGAATACACCGATACCACCGTCAAGCACTTTAAGAGAACGATATACTTCAACAGTGAAGTCAACGTGTCCGGGGGTGTCGATTACGTTAAAACGGTGCTCATTCCAGAAACAGCTTACCGCTGCTGACTGAATAGTAATACCGCGCTCAGCTTCCTGTACCATGAAGTCAGTCGTTGACTCACCATCGTGAACTTCACCGATCTTGTGGATCTTACCGGTTAGCTTAAGGATACGCTCGGTGGTCGTGGTTTTACCCGCGTCAACGTGAGCGAAGATACCAATGTTTCTGTATTTGGATAATTCGGTCATGATTCAACTTTAATGATTAGTTTAAGAAGTAGACGGAGCATGTAAAAAAAACGACACACCGCACATCAGGTTATTTAAGGCGCATATTGTAAATTGGAACCTTGCTGGGCGCAAACAGCTCTTGCATTATTTATCAGTTTTTAATGAAAAAAATACATAAAACCGGCATTTAATCTAAATAAAACAATAAAATAAAAATAATTGATTATTTTTTACTCAGATTAACTTTATGAATTTTTTTAGCGCTTTTACGGCTCTACTGTGAACATCACAGCTAGATTTGGTGATTAATCCAGCTAAAGTTCAAAATTCAACCACATGGGTATCGGTACAAATTTGGTTTCTACCAGCGACTTTAGCTCGATATAAGGCTTTATCCGCTCGCTCAAGGCACGCAAGTATAGGCTCTCCCGAGGTCAGTTTAGCAATGCCGTAACTGCAGGTAATGTTAATTCCTGCTCCAAAATCAGTTTGTTGAAGCTTAGCGGCTAATCGCTGACATAAAGCATAGGCTTCATCAAGTTCAACATTAGGGCACACGATAATAAATTCCTCCCCACCCCATCTCGCGACAACATCAGAGTTATGCACTGTGGTTTTGAGCAGCTGCGCTAATACCGAAAGTACATGGTCACCAACGCTATGGCCAAAGTTATCATTAATTAACTTAAAATGATCGGCATCCATAATGATAAGACTCGTTGGGCTGTCATCTAAATTTTCACTCGCATTGTCTACAAAATGAGAATGAAAATAATGACGATTGTAAAGCTGAGTCAAAGGGTCGTGCTTAGCAAGGAAATCCAGCTGATGGTTTTTTTGCTCTAAGCTCAACCTCAATGCATCGAGCTGTTTATTATGCTGTTCCAATTCGATGGAGTATTGATTGATACAATAATTACGATAAAGCAGCAGAAAAATACACCCTCCAAGTAATAGCAGTACTCTAGCTGCCATCTCATAATCAATATCCTCAATAATGGAAACGTTATGCCACTTATTATAAATATTGATCCTTTGGGTTTCAGTTATATCAGCTAACGCTTGGTTGATAAGCGGCAATAAATACGCAGCCTCATTGGTAAAACCAAACCTTAGCTCATCAGCGGGTCCTCCCCACCCCGCAATTTTAAGCTCGGTTAAGTCTGTTTGCTGTATATAGGCATTCACTGAAAACATAGATCCCACAAATACATCAGCTTCACCTCGAGCAACGCTTTCTAAGCCTGCTTTCTCGCTGCTTGCCAGCTTGAGATTAAGCTTGGGGTAATGACGTTGAACGTATTCAACTAATCGATATCCTGATGGGATGGCCAACACCCTATCGCCAATATTGCCAAAGCCTTGTAAAAATGGCTCTGACTTTAATGATACCAGCACATTGGGCGCTTCAAAGTAAATGTCACTAAACTGTAAAAATAACTCTCTATCCGGTGTAATATTCAAAAAAGGCGTCATCATGCACAGCCCTTGCTTTAGATAAGCCAAAGACTCAGACCAGCTTTGGGTTGGCACTAGCGTGAATGTGTAGCCGGTACTTTGAGAAATCAGTTGCAAGTAATCCGATGAAATCCCTACATGCTTACCTTCAACAATAGCCTCATAAGGCAACCAGTCAGGGTCGACACAGTAACTTATATCTACGGGTTTGGAATTGGGTTCGAGGAGTTGGGGTTCTATATTGGAATAGGGAAAAGCCCCTGCTTTGGGCACAAAAACGCTAATGCAGAGCATCAACACGAGACCAAAATAGCAATAAAAATCTAACCTGCAGCGGAATATATTCACTGGCGTCCTAGGTAACCTCTGCTCGGGATAATAAACGCATATCAAACAATCCTTTGCACCGCTAACGGCGTTGATTTTACTTGCAATCGATTCGCTATTGACGCGTATTCTTTGCATGAGAAAGTGCCTTGCTATCAGCGCAAAGTTCAAGTTTGAATACAACAAAATATTGAATTTAAGCTATTACAACACAATTTATTCATCTCTTAACTCGAGTTAAGCTTATGTAACCTCTGTTCTGACTCAAGCAAAGCGAAGGTCAATTGTATAAAAAGAATACACCCAGTGACTGAAAAAGCAATGTTATACCAGGCGTATTAATTATCTGGTCATTCAACAGAAACAAAAATGCCCATCTAAATAGATGGGCATTTTTTCAATTAGCCTTTAATAGGTTAATCTTTAGTTTTCAATAGGTGAAATAACAAACAGTAAATCACCTTGTGAGACTTGCTGACCATTACTATTGAGAATACGCTCAATACGATATTGCTGATCTTCTGGGTAAAGCACTGCACCTTGACGGTTAAAGCCTGCGAGATTAACCTGTGAGAACATCTTCATGGCTTCTGTTAACGCCAATGTCTGTTCAACGGTAACGACATCGCCTTCTTTAACAAAATCAGCTTCACCTGGCGCTGGTGAGGTATAGAAAATACCCGCACCTTGTGCCAAGACTTTCAGCTCATTACTTTCACCCACACGTAGGGACTCAGTATCTACCGCTTCGGTATCTGCAGCAGCTTCCATTTCAGCAATAAGCGCTGGAATATCAAGCTCAGCCATCAAACGAGGTAGGTAGTTAGTATCGTAGACACCTTCATTGAAGGTGGCATCACTTAAAATAAGCTTCAACAATGGAATGTTAGTTGCAATTCCACGGATAACCACAGTATCCAAGTAGTCATACATTTTCTTGACCACATCGGCACGGTCTTTACCACGTATGATGATTTGTGCAATTAAGCTGTCGTAATAAGGTGATACTTCTTTACCTGAATCTGCGATAGAGATAATTTCCACATCGTCGCGTTTAGGCATCACACATTCAGTGATTTTCCCCGGGTTTGGCAATAACTGCAGTACGCCATGGCTATCAAGCGCTGCTTTTTCAGCCGTGACTCGCACTTCCATCGCATAACCTTGCTCGATAGGCTCAAGTTTCTCAATTGAGCGACCTGCGGCAATATCAAACTGTGCACTGACGATATCAATCCCAGAGGTAGCCTCTGTTACTGGATGCTCAACCTGAAGACGAGTGTTCATTTCCATGAAGTAGACTTCGTTCGCATCTAAGTTATAGATAAACTCTACGGTGCCAGCGCCCATGTAATCAGTGGCATCACCTAATGCACGAGTGTACTCAAGCACTAATTGCTTAAGCTCTTCAGGCAACATGGTAGAGCCAGATTCTTCAATCACTTTCTGGTTATTACGCTGCACTGAACAATCGCGAATACCCAATACTTTAGTATTACCAAATTTATCACGCAGTAACTGCACTTCGATATGGCGCAATGACGTTACATATTTTTCTAAGTACAAATCACCATTACCAAAGGCGGCAGCCGCTTCGGTGGCCGTCTTTTGGAATAGACCAATCATATCCTCAGGACGTTTAACCACCTGAATACCTTTGCCACCACCACCTTGTACTGCTTTAAGTAGTACAGGGTAGCCAATTTCAGTGGCCACATTCACAGCTTGCTCAGCATTGGTTAAGATGCCGTGACTACCTGGAACCACAGGAACATTGTGCGCTTGTGATGTATGAATAGCATTTGACTTGTTACCCATGGTCGTCATCGAGTGAACACTAGGGCCGACGAAGTTAACGCCATTATTCACACAAAGTGCAGCAAACTGCGGGCTTTCAGAAAGGAAACCAATACCTGGGTGCAGGGCGTCAACATTTTCGTATTCAGCCACTTTTAGCACAGAGTAAGCATTTAAATAACTTTCATCTGAGGTATTGCCCCCTAAACAAACCAGCTTATCGCCCTCTTTAAGCATATCTGCAGGTACGGCTGTCATATCAGGATCTGAGGCCACTAACACCACATTAATCCCGTTATCATGGGCCTTACGGATAAGCTTAACCGCAGTACAACCACGGGCGTGGATCAGCACCTTTTTAATCGGCTTCATCAAAGCACGAGGATCGTCTTGAACTATCTCGTCAGTTTCCTCAATCACATCAGCGGCTAAACTAGATAATGATTTAGTGATCACATCCTCAACTTTAAGGTTAGTAATCGGCATTAATGGATCAATACCCGCTAATAATGAATCTAAGTTAGCGCTAAATGGATTCACCACTAGACCTGCCATAGCCCCTGGCACTTTAGATAAATAGTTAGATAAGGTCGCTGTTGATGGCAAGTATGCTGGAACCACCATTTGCCCTGCAAACGGCATGTTAGTACCAGACAAATAATAAGTTTGCACTAATGGGTGAGTCACAAAACTCGCCTGTGCACCACCGGTACAATCACCAAAGCCAAACATCAATACAGGCAATTCATTATCACGAATAAATCGAGTGATACGGTCATTCACTACTGCCATTGAAAATAGTGCTGCTGCACCTTCTTTGGTTTGCATGCCACCTGAACTGATAAAGCAAATCACAGGTAATCTGCGCTTAGCACATTCGATTAGCAAGGCGCTGAACTTCTCGGCACTGGCCATATCAAAGGCCCCCGCTTGGAAAGCAGTATTTGATACCGCAACACCAACGCGCAGTTTATTCCCTTCATGGGTAAAGTCAGCAAGACCAGTTATCAAACCGCAGGGACGGATCTTTTTATCTATGGCATCTTCAATCGATAAACGGAAGCCTGGGAAGTTAAGCAAGTTGGCCGACATTTTATCGCCATCAATCTCATCGAAATGAGTAAAGAATTTACCAATGATATTTTCCCAACCCATGGCACCTTTTTTCTTCTCATCCCGTAACACCTTTTGGATCAACAAATCTTGATAACCCATGGTTAAACGGTTCCAGAAGTCTTTACGGCGGCCGATGCGCACAGGGTTAATTGTCCCGGTGTACTTATCGAGCTCATCTTCACTGTCAAAGTATTCTGGTAATAAGCGTTCAAAGAAATAGGTTAAGATAACGAATAAACTATCGTTTAACTGTGGGAAACCGACACTCTTCCATTGTTCAACACGTGTTAATAAATCAGCACGGTTTGACTGTGACATAAAGTATTTCAGCCACTTGTAGAATTTACTCTTATCACTCGTCTGGTTCTGAGTCGACAAAGCATTGTCAATCGACTTATGCAGCAGCTTATCTACTGAAGCCCGAGACAGGCTTTTGGTCATCATGGCTTCTTTAGAAATAGAGGCTAAATCAGCCACTACGCTGTCATACAATTCATTGAAAATGAGAATATTATGACATTGCCAAATGAAGTCTTCACGCAACTCATCATTAACAATGACATCAAGTACTGTTAATTGGTTTAGTTCAGGCCAAGGTGCTTTTGTCTTCGAACTTGGCAATGACTCAAGGTGTGCTATCAGCCCCTTAAAGTTATTGCCCGCATTGCTCTTCCATCTGTGATACAGAGACCAACTGACGTTAAATAGCAGCGCCTTACGCGCTTTTTTATAGTTTTCTTTAGGCTCACCTAAAATAAAACGAGTAATGACGTTACGTTCTGTGGATATTTCACTGCGCTTAGCGGCAAATTGCACCCAGAGTTTATTTAACTCTTCGTCATAAACGAGTTTATCTGGGTTTGACAGCCATGCGTGGAACACACGTTCTTGCTCTTGCTTGATACGCTCAAGCAAATCGCCTTCAGGTACGCTTACTTTTGAAAGGCGGCCATACTGCTCTTGAGAGATAGAATGGATCCGGCTTCTTAAGGTTAAGTAACGCAAATAACGATAGGCGCTACCAAATAAATTGTGATGCGCCGTTGGGCTATCTGCGACGGCTAAACCAGAGCTATTCTCTAGATTTAACAATCCCTTAGATGGATTTAAAAAACGTTCTAAACTGCGATCATAATGCTCACGTAAATCACTAGATTCACGAACAAAATTAATTGCAGCTTTTTCAACAGCTTCAATACTGCTAACGATAGCACGACGTAGATTATGCTGACGCTCATCGCGATCCGATGGAGAAAAATCGATAATACCGTCGATGCAACCTGAGTGATAAAGCTCTTCTGGAGAGACACCCACAGACTTAGCGCATTCCTGCCAAGACAAGTTGTACTTACGGGCAATACTCTGTAATCCCTGTGGTTGAATAGTATTAAAAATACCATCGCGCAAAGATAACAAGATATTTGCTGCCGCTAATGGGATTGCGCCGCCAGAATAACCCGCACCAATAACTATGCCCACTGTAGGCATATCTACGTTAGCAGATTCTGCAATGGCTTTTGAAATTGAATGAGCCTGATTTTGGCTATTAGCTATCTCACCTGCATCCGCTCCTGGTGTATCGATAAGATACACTATAGGCATAGATAATTCGGCAAAGTGACGAATGGCTTTACAGCATGCGATATGATGCTCTGGCATCCAAGCACCATTAGCCGTGGTACGCTCTTGAGCAATAAAACCGACCCTGCGAGTACGTGAACCAAAGTTAAGTTCTATTTCAGCGCGATAAAAAGGGCCTAAATGAATTTCACTTATTAGCTTACCTTTTAAATCGGCGATAATACGTTTGGCACCAGGACGATTTTTATCTAGTGTCGGCTGGATGACTTTATTGACATAACCATCTACATCTAATGCTGCTAAACTTTTTAAGTTTACTTGGATAGCATCATCAGATAACAAACCTTTAATTTCTTCTGCCAAACCTTGCTTGCTGTGAGCAGGAAACAAAGAGAAATCTTTTGCCAGATGCTCAGCTTGTAAAAATAGCGGGTCTGGGCTTTGTACTTGAGTCATATGTTTGGGCTGCTTTTTGCTGGTCATCAGTTGATCCTCTGCGTCGATAGCCTCTGAAATTTTTAGTCGGTAAATATAACTTTGTTAATAGTCTAATTACCATTAAACTAGCTTGGACGCTATGTTCCATAAATGAGACAGTGAGAACAAAATGCCCGATTTGAACGGTATGATGCTGTTTGCAGCGGTAGTAAGAGCTAAGGGTTTCTCTCAAGCAGCAAGAGAGGTCGGACAACCCAAGTCGACAATTAGCCGAAAAGTTGCTCAACTTGAAGAGCAACTAGGGGTCAGATTACTGCAAAGAGATACCAGAAATATCAGCTTAACTCAGGTTGGAGCACTGTTTTTTCAGCACTGTGACTCTATAAGCCAGGAAATTGAAGCAGCTAAAGCCACCATTGAAAACACTCACAGTGATATTTCAGGCGCACTTAGAGTTGCCATTCCGGTATCCTTTTCCCAAGACGTTATAGGCAGTTTGTGCAGTAATTTTATGCGCCTTTATCCCAATATCGAACTTGATGTACAGTTTACAGATAACGATGTCGGCTTAGTGGGTGAAGGCTACGATATCGCTATCAAATACGGGCCGCTACAATCCTCTGATTTGGTCGCTAAATTGCTATTTGAACGCCAGCCTATTTTAGTCGCCAGCCCAAGCTACATTAAAAATCACGGAACACCAGCTACCCCACATGAATTAGCACAGCACAAAGGCATCCTTCTTGGTACCACACTCTCAGCACCTATTTGGCCGCTGGGGAAAGGCAACCGTAAAACCATGGCAACCTTTAACCGGAAAGTCAGGGTTAATAGTGCCAGCATGGTGAAAAGGTTGGCCATAGACGCATACGGCATTGCCATGTTGTCAAATACCAGCTGCAAACAAGAATTAGCCTCTGGTGCGCTAGTGCCCATATTGCAGGAATGGCCAATGGAGCCTTTTAAGGTTTACGGGGTGTATTCCAGTCGAAGGCAACTTGCCACTAACATCAGTGCATTTTTAGAATTTTTTGCTAAGCGCTACGGCAGCCAAGAGTCACTGCAATCTATGATGAATTAGGAAATAGAATAATTTATCATGTGTTCGATTATGCGATCGCTAATAAAAAACCACTCGTCAGAGTGGTCTTAAAGTGTTGAGTCGTTGACTATTTATCAAATCTGATAAACTGCATTCCCTGTAATTCACAATTAAAATCGATACGGGAAACGTAAGCTAATTTGATAATCCGGTGAATCTTCAGTTAAGCCAGCACCGATGGAGGTTACCATGGACAAGTTTTCAGATAAGGCTATGGTTGCGCCGATCCCCAGACTTGCTGTATTGGTATCGGTACGAGGAATTTTTTCCCAAGGACCGCCTAATGGTTGCTGCTTAGTTTTGGTATAAAATCTTTGGTTGAAGCTCATAGCAAGGCTCATTCTTTCAGATACCGCAAATGCTAAACCTAAGCTGTAATCTAAGTAATCACCTAAGTCTATTTTACCCGGACTAAGCCCAGGATTACCGGATAAATCATCAAACTCTTCTTCGCGAGTCCAGCCATAATTAAGATTAAAAAATACAATGGCAGGATCAAAGGTTTTTGCCAAACTAAATCCCGTTGAAGCACCCCAAACCCCTGAACCTGTAGCAACTTCAGTAGGATAGGTTAAATTACCAAACTCTGAAGTTTCCAGATCTATCCCAAAAGGGTCGTTCCCCGTTGGCGCTCTTAGACGCACATTCCACACCCAGTCTGGCCAGTCAGTAGATTCTGCATTAATGCGATAATACACGGCCGCACTCATATCACCTATGCCACCGCCATCGACTTGAGCTGTTTCATAGCGTTGGCTAGAGTTACCCTCACCCACTGAATCATATTGAGTCCAGCGGAACATATAAGGCACACCAATTTCAAACTGCCAATCTTGATTTAATGTATAGCGGGTGGTGAGGTCTAATTGAGTGGTATTGGTTCTAACGCGATCTAAGTTTAAATTGCCTAGGAAAATAGCATCTAGTGCTAAAAAGCCTCTTAAAATAAGATCCTTTCGACTGTAATAACTGTAGGTAAAAGAAGGTTCTATGGTGAGTTTTCGGGTAAATACATTATGGGTTTCTTGCAATAAATCATCCGTACTACGCCCTCTATCAGGGGCTTTCTTTCTCGTTTCTTGAGTTGATGCAATCTGTGGCGCTGGCGTTTTGGCAGCCATTGACGTTTTTCTTTCAATATTATCGTTTGAGTTAACAGCAACGGCTTGCTTAGCTGGCTGCCTCCCCGAGACAGATTGTAGATATGCTTCTTGTTTTAATACTTGCTGCGCCATTTGGTTAATCGTTTGTTGCTGTATTTTAAGCTGTTTATTTAAGATAATAAGTTTTTGCTTTAACGCATTTAGCTCCTGCCCTGAGGTTTGGTTTAGTAATTGTTGCTCTGTTTGTGTCTGCCGCTGGCTTGCTGGCTCACTCGTTTTCGTTTGGGTTTCAGCAGCTACTGTGTGCAAAACAAGCATTCCCGGCAGTAATGCTGCTGTTGCTGAGGTCCATTTTATATTCATAAACACAGGTCCTTGAACGTTAGAATCCAATGGTTCTTAAATCACTGATTTGCCTGCCAAGTAAACTCGAACTTAAGGTCCCCACAGACATCCCATCGTACCTAATTGTAGACTGATTTATGACACCGTGATTAATTCCTTCAATTGCAATGCTTTGTAATAACTGACCATTTCCTTGGCCATAATTCACCCCTTGAGTTGCTTGCCCCGACGCTAAGTTAACTTGATAACCTAAAGAACCAGTATTAGCAGAGAACACGCTAGTGCCGTTGCTGCTAATCAGGCTAGTCCCTAATGACAAATTTACCCCGTTAGTCAGAGAGTCCAACCTACCTTGTGACATAGTTAAATCGTTCACCGCTAGATTAGTCTCTCCAGCAATTTGGATCCTTTGTTGAAGCCCAACTGACTGCCCTAAAGTATCTAATACAAGCGATTGCGAATTATCAATCTGTCCAGCTTCGCTAACACTAATGACCACCGAAGCTTGGCTGTTAATGCCAATAAACTCGACCTGCATACTCACTTGATCTTGAACGCCATTATCTTGAATAAATTGAGTTTGCATCTGTAAGCCAAAATAATAGTCTTGGCCATTATCGGTGAATTTGCCTTTCATCGAATCAAGCTCGATATCACTGAGAACCTGACTGCTTTGTAATGCAAATAAAGTGGGGGGCTCTGCCATTACAGGCGTTGCCAAGCCTATTAGAAGTACAATGCTAAATTTCATTTCTTTCCTCCTAGAGCATATCCGAATATGAAAAACCAAATTCCAATAACTCAGCGTCTGTCATGGGAGCAAAAGGAGCTAGGGCGCGATAGCTTAATTTAGCTCGCGGATGCAAAAGTGCGTTTTCTCTTTGATAATCATTGCCAATAACAACAAACACCACACCATTCCATTTGGCCATAAAATCTTCCATAGTAATGATTCTATTGCCTAACGCTGGATCGCCTAAATAAACGTCTCCAGCTTCTTGACGACGAAACACCACAAAATGGCTATAACCGCCATCATCAAGCAGTACAATGGCGGGTATTTTGAGTAAAGATATCTCTGCTTCACCGACTTTGTATCCTCGGCTCCTATAACCATTGGCCTGTAAATAACGCTTCATATTAAGAAGCGAAAAGCCTTGCTCTTTAACTAGATTGATATTGGCATGCTCAAGCATACCGATTAGCACTTGCTGCTCTGTTATATCATTTTGACCGTAAGCATACTTAAGCACGCTTGCTAAGCTCGCAGCACCACAGGAAAAATCTGTTTTTTGCTCAATAACATGTTCAAACTTTCGCTCTCGTATGCTCTGAATTGATTTAATATAAGTCCCCATTCCTGGCACAACGCCAGTAAGTGACACTTCTGCAGCGGTTACCCACAAGCTAAGAACACAGAGAAAAACACACAATATAAGTCTCATATAATGAAATCAGGGGGTTGCCCCCCTGCCTTATGTTGCGAAAATACAACAATAGTAGAGCACTATTCTGGAGTAATAACTTCAGATGCAGCAGTAATGCTGGTCAGTGCTAAATTATTAGACTGTAAGTTACCTGTACCACTTGCCATATTCACCCCAATATTACCCGATGAATTTTGGAAAGCCGTACCCGCAAGCAAGGTTGAATTGTTAGTTTTTTGAGTGACGGTTTGAATAAAGAATGGCAGTGAACCACTGACTGTCCCAGCTAAATCCAACTCTCCAGCCTCATTAAATGTCATGACTTGGCTACCCGTTGGGTTTTCCGTATCATAATCAATATGCCCCTGCACTAGGCCATCTCCAGTGCCATGACTGCCATCACCTTCTAAAATAACCTGTGGGTAATAAGGCTCTGCTAAACCTGAACTTCCTTCGTAACCACCAGTACCTGAAAATGCAAATTCCACATTTACGCTCTCAGCACGATCTTCTACCACACTCATGTTCATCGTGCCGTTATGCCCAGTTTGTTGTACATTTGACACGCTCGCTTCGCCCAAGGCACCACTATAAGAAGATGCAGCCATGTTATTAGCTTGCAAGTTGTTATTGCCTGCCGCAATATTTACACCAATATTACCACTGGCATTCATGAAGGAAGCACCATCGATTGTCGCCGTATTAGTTGATGCTTCATTCAAGACGCCATTAAAGCCGCCAACTTGAGTGCTGAAAATTTCAGCATCACCGGATCCAAATGCAAAACCGGCATCAATTGAAGCTAAAGCCGCTGAGTTAGTTTGAGCATTAAAGTCACCTGAAGCTTGGTTAACGCCAATATTACCACTGGCATTTTCAAATGCATTTTCAGTAATTTGAGCACTATTATCATGATAATAATTACCCACTTCATTCATGCTCGACTCTTGTACATTTTCAACTACGGCCATACCTAAGCCAGCAACGTTAATGCTGCCATTAATTGCCACAGTTCCTTCATAAGTTAAATCTTTGGTCACCTTAACCTTTTTGTCTAAATCGACACTGCTGTCTGACTCTGTCATTCCATCTGCATATGCTGAACTACTCATAATTGCTGCGATACTTAGCGCTAGAGTGAGTTTTTTCATTTTCCATTCCTCCGTCGGATGATTATAAATTCCCGCTGGGAAGTTGTAGCGAGAATTGATTTACGGCGATGTTGCCATCACCAGAAATTTGATTAATTTGCATCACACCTTGAGCATCCAAAAAACTATCTGGTGCTATCTCTGCATGATATTGGGATGTTTGAAATGAGGGGGGCTGCTGACTAGATACTTGAGTTAAAGCAGTGTCACTAAGGCCTAAGCCTACGATGGAGTCTAATGCAACACTGCCTAAGTTTGTTTGAATGTTATTCTGGCCACTGACCTGATTAATACTTGCTAGACCTTGGAAATTTGCAAAAGCTTGGCTGTCGATAAATGACACATGTAATTCGTCCTCATCGAGCATAGCTTGCAAGTCCCAAACATTAGAGATTGGTGCTAAAGGCTGTAAGTCATTTTGTTGAATGGACTCTATTGAAGTGCTTTTACCAAAGGCATGGCTATTAGATTGGATATTATGATCGCCCGATGCTTGGTTAACCGCAGCTCTTCCAGCACCCTGCATAAGCTTAGTGCTTATCACGCTCGTTTGATCTGCTGCAAGCATCATAGGTGCAACCAAAACGCTCAATATAAAGGCATGCAATATCCGCGCTGTGCCAAGCCTTTTGGTAAACATTTGAGTTGCAATATCCATAACATAATCCATTTCGTAATTGACACTAGGTAATAGCAACACCTGTGCCAAAAAAGAAAAGTTTATATCTTCAACTAGATAGATAAATGCAATCTTTTAAATGTCTTAACTTTGAGACAACAACTCCGTAATCAACTGAAAAACAAGGTTATTTATACCTAACCGTTTTCTTATTTTTAAGATAGGCCAAAGCTCCCATTAATGACAACCAAAAAAACACTTATAGTGTGATGATATTCAAAGCTGCAAACCATGCTTATCCATCAATCTGTATAAGGTCGCACGAGAGATTTTAAGTTGACTAGCCACTTGTTCAGCTTGCCCACCAGCCACAAGTATCGCCGACTGAATAGCTTGCTTCTCCACATCATCCTTCAAACGTCTAAGTGACATAACATTTTGAGCCGAGTCTTGTTTTTGAGTCAGCTCTAAATTAGACGCATTTATTTGTCCCCCGTCACTGAGCACCACAGCACGTCTAATACGGTTGATAAGCTCCCGCACATTTCCTGGCCACGAGTAATTGAGCACCGCTTGCTTGGCATCCGCCGATAACTGCTTATTGGGCAATTCATATTCAGATAAATAGGTAGAGATAAACTCTTCGGCTAAAGGCAAAATATCATCTCTTCGCTCCCTTAGGGGCGGCGTTTCCAAGGTGATCCCATTCAAGCGATAAAATAAATCTAATCTAAACTCGCCATCATCTATGGCTTGCTCGAGATCCACATGGGTTGCAGCAATAATTCTTACATCTGCAGACTTGCCACCACTACCTCCTACCGTATCGAACATCCCCTCTTGCAAGAAACGCAGTAAATTAACTTGTAGCTCTAAAGGTAAATCACCTATTTCATCTAAAAATAAGCTACCGCCATGGGCCTGAGTTATCTTACCTTTATGAGCATGGGCAGCGCCTGTAAACGCGCCTTTTTCATGGCCGAATAACTCAGACTGCACTAAGCCTGCAGCCATAGCACCACAATTTACTGCGATAAAAGGTCCTTTACTGCGGCTAGATAGCGCATGTAATTTCTTTGCGATCAGCTCTTTACCTGTTCCGCTTTCACCTCTAATTAGTACCGGAATATCCGTGGGAGCCACACGCTCAACTTGATGAAACAGTACCTGCATGACTTGTGATTCACAGGTTCGCTGATGATTTGAAGGATTATCCAGTGAAGGTACACATTGGCGCTTTAATCTAGCAAGACCCATTCCATGCCCTAGGCACTTCTCTAGCCTTTCAGGATGAATTGGGCTGGTACAGTAGTCCCAAGCAAACTGGGCAATGAAGGTTGTAATTTCATCTGAATCTAACTGAGGTTTATTGATAAGTACTATGACATGCACGCAAGAGTTTAACTCCCTGACCAGATAATTGGCCTCGGCCATAAAGCTCTCACATCTAAGATCCACTAAGCACAAGTGACAATTTACAGGTAGCGTTTTGTAGTCTTTATTTTTAGTATGAAAAAGTTGGTAACCTAAACGAGAAAGCACTTCACTGAGTTCATCACACTCAAAGCCTGCCATTAATAATGGTTCCATGATCACATCCTTTCGGTTGCAGGAAACACCTATCCAAATTATTGGCGAAATTTCACACTAACCGATTATTTAACTTTGAAATAAATTTATCCATGCTGTTTGTATTGATGTCGACATCCAACTTGTCAACCAAATCGGTTGTGTCGCAGTTATTATCTGAGTGTGAGTTTATAAAGTTATTCACTCAGCTGGCTAAACCGATTTAATTAAGAGCAGCCCTAAAGCACTACTCAATTCAGAAGCCTTCACTTCTTAACCTACGAGTATGGCTCAAAACTGAAATTCAAACATAAAAAGAGCAGAATAGAATCGATTATATCGCTCAAAACTTTAGCCTATTGGCTATAATTTTTTATAAATCAGTAATCTGCAGCATCCTTTAACACTGTATATTTATTAGTTTAACCTCCGCTCGGATTAAGAGATGAATAAACGATATTAAAATAACAAAAATTCAATAGCTTAAACTTGGACTTTACGCTGATAACAAGGTACTTTCTCACGCAAACAATACGCGTCAATAGCTAGGTTATTGACGCGGTGCAGAGAGCTGTTTGATAGGCATTTATTATCCCGAGATGAGGTTAGCTTAACTTCCTAGGCACAAGCACCGAGGTTTACACCATGAGCATATTTTATTACTCCAAACAACGGGTTCTACTCGCGATTTTTGTCAGCGCATTATCGCTAACAACCATAGAAGCCTTAGCAGACTCGAGGTTAACATTTACCCCCAGTGCCGAAGAATCAAGACTGGCTAAGGCTCTTCAGGTGATACCAAGTACTGTTGAGCGTTATCAAGGGATATATCAGGATTTTAGCCAACATTATCAGCAAGAAAATAACGAATTAGCACTCTCTGCACATAGCGCTTCTTACGGTACCCAACTATGGCAGCAGGCTGTGCGCGATGTGCAGTCAGGATTCTATGATGATAGGCCCTTATATTGGGGCCGTCTGATGATGCAAAACCAGCTGACTCAACAAAAGGCTGGCTTTGCTGTTGCTGACTGGCAAAAAAATATTTTGCAAAAGACCATAGAGAAAACCTCACGAGGGCTCAGTGATATCCAATTTTCGCCCACTAATGACATCAATATTTTACTCACAGGGTTTGACCCTTTCTTTCTCGATAAAGACATAAGCCAAAGCAATCCTTCAGGACTTGTGGCACTCTCCCTTGATGGCTATCGATTTTCAGTTAATGGCAAAAAAGCACAAATTGAAACAGCCATGATCCCGGTGCGTTTTAAAGATTTTGACCAAGGGCTTATTGAGTCACTATTAACCCCTTGGTATAGAACCCAAAAGCTCCACATGGTACTGACGGTAAGCATGGGCAGAGATAACTTTGATTTAGAAAGGTTTCCTGGGCTTAACCGCAGCGCCAAAGCACCTGATAATCTGAATGTTTTTACTTATGCCACCAAAGAGCAGCCCAAAGCACCTCTATTTAATGGACATAAGTTAATGGGTCCTGAATTTGTCGAATTCTCACTTCCAGCATCAGTAATGACGGCAGTAAAAGGGCCTTGGAAAATCACAGATAATCGCCAAGTCACCACACTGTCTAAGGGGCAATTCATGGCAACTTCTTTAGCTGAACTTAAATCAAGCATCTCAGTTGAAGGCTCGGGTGGCGGCTACCTTTCAAATGAAATATCCTATCGCAGCCTGTTACTGAAACAGCAACTTGACCTAACTATCCCAGTTGGGCATATTCACACCCCCAAAGTCAGTGGCCATGATCCACTTAATGAAGCTAAAATGGTCGAGCAAATCCGCGCCATGATTGAGGCGGCTGCCAGTACAATTAACTGACTCACGACCGATCCACACCTTGAACACTAAAAATGTTCAGCTAACACTTTGATCGTCTAACACAGGATCAATTGCGCCGCGAAACGTATACTAATAGCGCCAGTGGATGACTCTCGCTGGCTTTACACTTAAGAGCCAAGATACTCACTATGTTTTCATCTTTGTTTAATCGCCGTAGCAACATAAATAAACCCGCAAGCCAAGTAGCAAAATCAACAGCTATGCGTAAGCCGGCGAGAAAAAACACCGTGGCCTTAACCCCTTTGCAGTCACAAATTATTGAACGTGTAGAGCAAGACTATCTCCAAGCAGAAGCTTTCTTTAAACAGCCTTTTTCACGCCCAGAGGTGCTTTTTAGTCTAAGAGGGAAAAGTGCTGGCACAGCTCATTTACAGCTCAATAAAATTCGCTTCAATCCTGTTTTATTAGCAGAAAATCCACAGGTTTTTCTGTCGCAAGTCGTCAGTCACGAAATTGCCCACCTACTCTGTCATCAGCTCTATGGCCGGGTAAAACCCCATGGTCAACAATGGCAAGCGATCATGGTGCAGGTTTTTAATCTCGCGCCGTCCACCACCCATCAACTCAATACCCAATCAGTGCTTGGCCAGCAATTTGAGTATCTGTGTGATTGCGGCTCAATCAATTTATCGATTCGACGTCATAACCGTGTTCAGCGTGGGCAAAACCAATATCGATGTAAAGTCTGCATGCAAACTCTAAAACCAGCCAAGGTTTATCCCTCTTAAAGTCACAGCTTAAATCACGATTAAACCATTGCCTAGCAAGCCAGATTCACCTAGTATCGCCATGGACTGCATCACTGCCACCCCTTAGATTTGGATACACAATTGCATCGATTAATTCTTAACTATTTCTATCTACTACTATGCCTTTGTTGCACCCTGATTACCTTTCAAAGCCACAGTGCTGAGCATGCCAGTAGCTTCAGGCAAGCTAAAAAACTAGCGCAACACATTTACCTTACAGACTTGCCATTGGCGAGCTTTTACTGTGGCTGTGACATCAAAGTTGATGGCAAGAAATGGCAACCACTCTTTAAAAATTGTGGATTCAAAGTACGTAAACAACTTAAAAGAGCCCAGCGCATTGAATGGGAGCATGTCGTTCCTGCTTGGGAATTTGGTCATCAAATGCAATGTTGGCAACAGGGTGGCCGTAAATTTTGCAGTAAAAATAATAAAGAATTTAATAAAATGGAAGCCGACTTGCATAACTTAGTTCCCGCCATTGGTGAAGTGAATGGCGATCGCAGTAACTATCGTTTCAGTGAATGGAATGGCAGAGCCAATCAATATGGCCGCTGTGACATGTTAGTGAATTTTAAAGACCGAAAAGTGCAGCCCCCTAGCAATACTCGCGGCGCGATTGCCAGATCTTATTTCTATATGCAACAACGCTATGGCATGCGCATCTCTAGCAGCCAAGCAAAGTTATTTACCGCTTGGGACAAACAATATGCGGTCAATAGTATAGAATGCAAACGTGATCGTTTAATTGCCCAATCTCAGGGGAATCACAATGAATTTGTTCGTCAATCCTGCCTCAAACTCGGCTTAATAAATTAAAGGTTAGACTGTTATGAGAGTCCCACGCATTTACCAATCCATAGCGCAACTTCAAATAGGCCAAGCCTATTCTCTTGATGAAGACGGTGTAGCTCATATAGGTAGAGTCCTTCGTATGGGCGAAGGCGAGCAGATAATGCTATTTAACGGCGATGGTAAAGATTATTTAGCAGACATCACCAACGCCAGTAAAAAAAATATCACAGTCACCATCATCAGCATGGAAGAAAATCACAGCGAATCGGGTCTTCATTTGCACTTAGGCCAGGTCATTTCCCGTGGCGATAGAATGGAGTTCACCATTCAAAAATCGGTGGAATTAGGGGTTAACACTATTACCCCTTTATTTTCAGAGCGCTGCGGTGTAAAACTAACCGGTGAGCGATTAGAAAAGAAAATCAATCAGTGGCAGAAAATTGTGATCAGCGCTTGCGAGCAGTCTGGTCGCAGCCAAATACCACAAATTCGCCCAGCAATGGATTTAGCTGCTTGGTGCCAAGAGCCAAGCCAGGCGTTGAAGCTCAATTTACACCCAAGAGCCAAGCATGGAATTAAAGGGCTTACCCTTGCAAACCCAAGAGTTCGATTACTCATAGGTCCAGAGGGTGGGCTGTCTAGTGAAGAAATTCTAATGACAGAGCAATGTGACTTTACCGATGTATTACTCGGCCCTAGAGTCCTAAGGACTGAAACCGCCTCATTGACGGCGATCACGGCTTTGCAATTAACTTTTGGCGATCTCGGCTAAGCTCGCCCACACAATATCCGTCTAGAAGGAAAGATCATGCTTAAGCTAGGTATAGTGATGGACCCAATCAGTGCCATCAACATTAAGAAAGATTCCAGTTTCGCCATGCTATTGGCTGCGCAATCTCGTGGTTACCAATTGTTTTATATGGAAATGCAAGACCTTGCCATGGTAAACGGTAAGGCAATGGCCAAAATGCGCGCCCTGAAGGTCAAGCAAGACCCTGCTCAATGGTATGAGTTAGCAGAGAGTATTGATACTCCGCTTTCTGAGCTTGATGTGGTACTGATGCGAAAAGATCCTCCCTTTGACACCGAATACATATACGCCACTTATATGTTGGAACGTGCAGAAGAAGAAGGCGTACTCATAGTCAACAAGCCACAAAGCCTGCGTGATGCTAATGAAAAGTTATTTACCGCTTGGTTTAGCGAGTTCACTCCAGAAACCATAGTAACTCGAGATGCGGCGCGAATTCGTGAATTTCACAAACAAAAACAAGATATTATATTAAAACCTTTAGATGGCATGGGCGGCACGTCTATTTTCCGCGTTAAAAAGGACGATCCTAACGTCGGCGTTATCATAGAAACCTTAACCAGCTATGGCCAGCAGTATGCCATGGCCCAAGCCTTTATTCCTGAAATCACTCAGGGCGATAAACGTATTTTAGTGGTCGATGGTGAACCGGTGCCTTATTCATTAGCACGAGTCCCCATGAAAGGTGAAACCCGCGGTAACCTAGCAGCAGGCGGCAGTGGTGTCCCACAAGCGTTATCAGAAAGCGATTGGCACATTGCTCGCTCTATCGGTCCTGAACTTAAAAAGCGTGGCTTAATATTTGTAGGACTCGATGTCATCGGTGACAAGCTCACCGAGATCAACGTCACTAGCCCCACCTGCATTCGTGAAATTGAAGCAGCGTTCGATGTGGATATTACTGGCATGCTGATGGACGCCATTGAACGCCGAATCAAGCAAAAAACTCAAGGATAATTATGAGCCTTAAATCCCTATTCGGCCTAGTCACCGGCCTTGCAATCATCAGCTTAACGCTTGCTATAACACCTGCCAGTGCTCAGGAAATGTTTGCCGCTTCCGAGTCCAATGTACCAAATGCAGGACCTGCACGGCCCAAGAATATCATTATCATGATTGGCGATGGTATGGGTCCCGCTTACCCTACAGCTTATCGGTATTTTAACGATAATCCTGACACTCAAGAAATTGAGCAAACCGTGTTTGACCGCCTTTTAGTCGGCATGGCCAGCACTTATCCTGATAGAGGCAGCGGTTATGTCACAGACTCAGCCGCAGCAGCAACGGCGTTAGCCACCGGCTTTAAAAGCTACAATGGTGCCATTTCAGTGGACATTAATAAGCAACCACTGACCACCCTAATGGAGCGCGCTAAAATCTCAGGGCTAGCAACAGGTATTGCTGTCACAAGCCAAGTAAACCATGCTACTCCAGCGGCATTCTTAACCCATAATGACAGCCGCAAAAACTACCTAGATATTGCTCAGTCCTACCTAGCTACTGATGCTGACGTTATTTTAGGTGGCGGACAGGATTATTTCTCCGAAGACTTATTGGCACAATTTGTCGCTAAAGGTTATGAGTACGCCACAGATAAAAAAAGTTTAAGCAAAATCAAAAACGGTAAAGTTATCGGCTTATTCGCACCAGTGCAATTACCTTGGGCAGTCAATAGTAAAGGTAGCTTGCAACTGAGTCAGCTGACTCAAAAAGCACTGAGCTTACTCTCACAACAAGAGCAAGGTTTTGTATTATTGGTTGAGGGCAGTCTTATAGACTGGGCTGGGCACAGTAATGATATCGTCTCTGCCATGGGTGAAATGCAAGAGTTTGCCGCCAGTATCGAAGTGGCCGAGCAATTTGCAAGGCAGAATAAAGATACCTTGGTGATAATCACAGCCGATCACAACACTGGCGGGCTTTCAATTGGCGCCAACGGCGAGTATGTATGGCATCCTGAGGTCATCAAAAATGTTAAAGCGAGCCCAGATGTTATCGCGAAACAATTGATAGACACCGAAGCTTGGTTAAGTTCATTCACACAACTTGTGGGTTTTGAACCGGTTGATTCTGAATGGTCATTATTATTAAAAGCCAAAGAAAAAGGCTTAGATGATTTTACCTTAGCCATCAGCCGCCTTATTGATAAACGCTCTGGCACAGGCTGGACGACATTTGGCCATACCGCCTTAGATGTTCCTGTTTATGCCACAGGACCTGGCGCAAAATTATTTTTTGGTTTTCAAGATAACACTGATATTGCCAATAAAATTTTTAGCCTACTTCCTGAGCCCCAAACAATAACACCTCAAGATAAAGCTGACAGCGGCGCCCCCATAACAGAACTTTAGTTGAGCTTTAGCGACTCAGTATAAGTTACTGAATCTTATTCTTATCCATTAATTTAGGGAGCCAAGGCTCCCTAAATTTTTACTGCGTGCCACTAACTCGTTATAATCAAGCCACTCACCTAATAATTGGCCAGCACAGTGCTCAGTAATTCATCTCAAGTTATCCTGCGTAATAGCGATTATTTTCAACACCAAAATGTGCTAATCCTCAATTATGAGGCTGATACTTTAGGCTTGAGCCTATTAGCACATGCTAAATCAGTCACAGCATTAGCTCTTGATTTTAATCATCATTTACAGTTATCCGAAAAGCACAACCCTAATTTAGCCTGCTTTTTCGGCCACACCTTGCCAAGCTCATTCGCGGGAAAAACCTTCGATTGTGTGATCATTTATTTCCCTAAAGCCAAAACTTTAGCGCCTTACTTATTTGAAATTGCAGCAAACCACCTCGCCATTGATGGGCAGTTGGTGATTGTCGGTGACAATAAAGGTGGAATAAAATCAGTAGCAAAGCTGACCCCTGAGTGTTTTAGTGCGCCCGTCAAGCGAGATAATGCCAGACATTGCTTGCTTTACACTTGCCAGCTTGAACAACAAGCAAGGGGGTTTAAACTTGAAAACTGGCTAAGTCGCTACAGTTTAAGCACGCCTCAGGGTGAAATTAGTATTTGCAATCTGGTGGGGGTTTTTAGTGAGAAGCGCTTAGATCTCGGTACAGAACTATTACTATCACATCTGCCTAAGCTCAATGGCCGTGTACTGGATTTTGGCTGCGGTGCGGGGGTTATTACGGTTGCCTTACTCAAAGCCATGCCTGAGCTTAAACTTGAATGCATAGATATTAATGCCATGGCATTGGCATCTTGTGAATTGACCTTACAAGCCAATCACATGCAAGCTAAAGTCTACCCCTCAGATGGCTTAGCTCAAGTCACGGGCACATTCGATGCCATAATCTCAAATCCTCCCTTTCACGATGGCCTAACCAGCACTACAGATATCGCCACTCAATTTGTCACCATGAGCGCGATTAATTTGAAATCAAATGGGATTTTTCAGATTGTTGCCAACCGTCACTTACCCTACGCAGATACCATAGCCCAAGCGTTTGGGGCATTTGATGTGCCCGCAGAAAATAATAAGTTTAAACTCTATGCTTGCCATAAAAAGTAATCCTCAGTTTATTAACCATTCCCTTGTCTGATATTCGTGAACCGTCAGCCAAACATCCTTTGGCTGACTTGTATCACAAGCGCTGGGTTTATTTGAGATTTAGGCTGGAGTTCATCAATGAATTCAGTTAGATTCGTAATGATAACAAGATGGATTTCAGACGATAAAACGCGGAATAATAAAATTACAAAGGGATATTATGCTCGAGCCAAGTTTAGCGTCATTTAGCGAAGATAAAAAACAAGTTGAACTACGTATCATTCCTAGCACTCATGGCCCTGTGAGCGAGGATGATATTAAGCAGCTATTGACTCAAACTGACTTCGCTATGCTATATCCTCTTCAGACTAATATCGAAAAAGCCTGCAATGAAGTGAACACCTTGTGCAATCAAGATGCGGGAAAAAATGAGCTTTTTTTCATTATTGGTGAACGCCGTGACGGCAAAGCAGAAGTAACTGTCTTCGCTGATAAAATGAATGCTAGCATGAAGATAACGGCTGCCTGGGGTGGTAAAGAAATCAGTCTGGCAGATGTACTTAATTGCCTTAAAAGCAACAAAATTAAAATGGGACTGAGCAAACCCAAAATCCAAGCCTTACTCGCCCAATTAACCTTCCTTCCTCCTGGTGAAAGCTGTCAAAACGATATCGCTCACGGTAAAGCCCCCGTTCATGGCAGTAATGCCAGCATTGAGCGTAAAGTATCCTTAGCTCGAGAGCGCTTGTTACAACCTCAAGAAAGAGAAGACGGCACGGTAGATATGCGTAATTTAGGCGCGATGATCATGGTCAAGCCTAAAGATGTATTAATGGTCAAAAAGCCTGCTACCGCAGGGACTCCTGGCTACACAGTTCACGGTGACGCTATTTTACAGAAGCCTGGGCAGGACGTGAACATGGTTCCAGGGGATGGCACTGAGCTTGACCCAAAAGATCCAAACCGGCTTATTGCCACTGTTGCCGGGCAACCTGTTGAAACCAAAACCGGCATGCAAGTGGATGATGTATTACAGATTAAAGATGTAGACGTACGCTACGGTCATGTGGATTTCAAAGGCAGTATCTTGATAAGCGGCGATGTTCATGAAGGCATGGTGGTAAAAAGCAGTGGGGATATTACTGTCATGGGCTTTGTCGACTCGGCAAGCTTAAACGCTGCGGGGGACGTGATTGTCAGTAAAGGAATTATCGGTCGCCAAATAAAAGCTAATGAACTCAGCACAAAAATTATGGCAAAAGGGCAAATTTGTGCTCAATTCGTACAATACTCAGAACTCAAAGCTAAGGGTGACATCCTAGTTACTAAGCAACTGCTACATAGTCACACCACCTCTGATCTTGTTATCACGGTAAGCGATAAGACTGGTCGTAGGGGAGATTTGATCGGCGGACAAGCTACAGCTGGTCATGGGATCCATGCGGTTATTATAGGCGCCAAAGTAGGCACCAAAACTGAGTTATTCTGCGCAATGGATCAATCAAAACTAAAAAATGAGCTCAAAACATTAGATGATAGCGTTAAATCCATGGTCACCGCCGCCTTAGACATAGAAGCTCGGCTCAATCGCTTACCCCCCAAAAGTGAGTGGCAAAATGATGCTGGCATGATAGAACAAGTTAAGATGATGCTTGATCAAAAAAACCTTATCATTGAAGAAAGATTCAAAGAAGAAACCCAATATAGTATTTTACAAACTGAGGTTGAAGACTATTACGATAAATATTTTATCAAGGCAACCAAACAAGTATTCAACAATGTAGAAATCAATATTGGTCCTGCGTTTAATCGTACCCAAAGAGAGCACGGCCCCTGCACCATCAAAAATGTGAGCCATGAAGTGACCTTTAACTACACAGGTCGCTAACGACACAGCAGCTACCAGCAGCTACCAGCAGCTTTACATTGCACATTTAAATATTACGTGTTTATAGCATGGCATTCTTTACGCTTTGATATACTTTCATTTAATAAACCCAACCCGATAAGATGGATATTCCATGATGCCAACAAGCGATGTCATTTGGCCAGCCATCATCAAGCTTCAGCAAACTGAAGAGCTAGTCTACCTAGCATGCAAATCAGCTTGGATAGACTATGTCTTACTGGAGCAGCATGTGATGGATCCGCAAGATGAACTAATTGATAGCCAAGGTTGGGTGTATGCCTTAAAAAGCCCCGATCAATTGACTATGCAATCTTGTCCAGGGCAGAAAACACAGCTTGTTAAGCAACTCCCAAGCATTGTCGCAACCGAGCAACAGATGACTAGCCTGCAGCTTATCCCACTGGTGCGCCAATATGCGGCATTTTTAGAGCAATGCTGCAGTGCAAAATTAGCATTTAATCGCATCTCCGAGGGCATAGAGATAATTGCAGCGCTAGAACAAAACAGTTAATGCTTTAATTTAGCCCCCAGCTTGAGAACTGCTAGTGGCTCTGGCAAAATGCCTGCAATATTATCTTTATCTTGCTCAGGTCAACGCCTTATGGAACTTTTAAACATTGAATGCCTTGGAAAACGCTTGCGTCTTGAAGCTTCGATGGCCGGTTGGCAACAGCTATTCTGGGATAATCAATTAGTCTCTCAGCTCCCAGCAAGTCCTGATAGGCAAGCCTTTAATATTCATTTATTTGAACTCAGCCCAACTCCTCTGTCAGCTGAGAATCTCTCAGAGCCTGCGGCGAATTCGGATACCCAAAATGATTCAGCCAGCTCAATAACACCACAGATTAAGCCTATTACAGTGCGTTTAGAGGCTGATGTGGTGTGGCAGCCATTTAACTTAAACTACTGTTTATTAATCGATGATGAGCAAATTGCTCAAGGGCAAAGAAGCACAAAAGATATTGAGTCACAGCAAGCAGAAATTCCACCGCCAAAGAAGGTGAATTTCAGTTTGGTGGGTTTAGCATCTCTTGGTTTTAAACTATTAAAGAGTGCTAAAGTCATCAAAGTATTGCTAGCCAGTGCCAGTATCGCTGCTTATTCTTGGCTATTCTCCATTGAATTTGCCCTCGCCCTTATTGGCTGCTTGGTGTTTCATGAATATGGCCATATCCGAGCCATGAAATACTTTGGCATGAAAACCAAAGGCATTTACCTTATTCCCTTTGTTGGCGGCCTTGCACTCACTGATGAGCGCATTAATACTCGCTGGCAAGATGTGGTGATTTCCATCATGGGGCCCAGCTTTGGCTTATTGCTATCTGTTGGCTCATTAGTGCTTTATTGGGTAACGGGCAATGTGTTCTTCGCAGGGCTTGCAAGCTTTAACGCATTACTCAACTTGTTTAATTTATTGCCTATTTTACCCTTAGATGGTGGGCATATTTTAAAAAGCATCAGCTTTTCCATGAACAGCATCACAGGCTTAGTGGCTTGTATTCTAGGCGCGGCAGTCGGGGTTTATATCAGTTACAGCTTAGGCTTAGCCTTATTAGGCTTTCTATTGTTAATCGGCAGTCTTGAGATCGTATTTGAGTGGCGCAGCCGTCATCAAAGCCATTTATTACCGCTGGACAGATACGGACAAGTATTTTCTACCATCTGGTATTTTCTAACTGTAGGCCTGCTTATCGGGATTATTTGGTACCTCGCCCACAGCAGTGACAGCATATTGGCTTTGCCGCTGGAAATTTTAAAGAGTTAACCGAAACAATAATGCCCCAGTTTGGGGCATTATTGTTTGTATCAACTAATCATGAGCATCTTGTCTCACCTTGTTATTCAAACAAATCTCTATGTAACGCCTGGACAACAGCGGATGCATCCGCCGCCGACACCAAAACACATAAGTTGTGGGGACTAGCGCCTTGGCAAATCATCCTCACATTAAAATCCACTAATACATTAAATACCCGAGCACAAATCCCTGCCGTAGAGGCAATTTTATTTCCAATAATCGCGACTAAGGCTAGCTCGTGTTCCACTTTTACGCGGCAATGCTCAGATAAATCCGCCAGTAAAGCTTCAGTCAACAAACCCTGGCCACTGGAGTCAGAGCCGGTTTTATCTAAAGTCAGCGACACATTCACTTCAGAGGTGGTAATAAGGTCAACCGAGATCTTGTGCTTAGCTAAGGTGGCAAAGGTTTCAGCGAGAAAGCCTTGGGTATGCAACATTTGCAAACTGTGTAGATTCAATAGGGTTTGATCTTTTCGCAGCGCTACAGCGCGAAATACTGGTGAGTCTTCAGTTTGATGACGTATCCAAGTACCGCCTTCTTCGGGGGCCTTACTCGAGCCGACAAACACTTTAATTTGCTGCCTAACCGCAGGTAATATAGTTGCAGGATGCAATACTTTAGCGCCAAAGGTGGCCATCTCCGCCGCCTCATTAAAGCTGATTTCCTTCAAAGGCCGTGCATTAGGCGCAAGACGTGGATCTGTAGTGTAAATGCCTGCCACATCAGTCCAAATTTCTACCGCACTGGCTTTTAACGCTTCAGCCAATAATGCCGCTGAATAATCACTACCGCCACGGCCAAGAGTAGTGGTGTTACCATCAACATCTGCGCCCACAAAACCTTGGGTAACGATCACTTGCGATCGAAGCAAAGGCGCAAGCTGAGTTTGAACTAAGTCAGCAATGAGGGCAATTTGAGGCTCAGCTCGACCAAAATGACTATCGGTTCTTAACACTTGGCGCACATCAAAAGCTTGGGCCCTTGTGCCTTGTTCCCTAAGTACGGCAGCAAAGAGTATGGCCGAACATTGCTCACCTGTGGCCAGCATTTCATCCATCAATGCCTTGCTTCTATCCAGAACTAAAGCTTCGCTAAGGTGCGCAATCCGGCTTAAAATTGCATCAATTAAAGGCAAGACTTCAGCCTTATGTGTGAGCTTGTCACAAATTCCGTATTGAATGGCGGCGATATCAGTTAATAATTTTTGCCGCTGGAGATCGTTAATATTGCTCTGAGTTAATTCAACTAAGCAATTTGTCACCCCGCTTGAGGCGCTTACAACAACCAGGCGTGTATCTGGTGCATTGATAATGATCTGCGCGCAGCGCAACATTGAAGCATGGCAAGCCACTGAGGTGCCGCCAAATTTTGCAACCACTAAATTCATAATGCCACCTGCTTTGTGCAAGCATAAGACTTACGACGAGTCAGTGCGTCGAGATTGAAGGCTTGAATAGCCAAATTAAAATGATAAGAAATTACAGCCTGAAACAACATATACACACTCCGAACTAAGGTCGTTCGAAGAGCCTGGTGCAAGGATAACGCACCCCAGAAGGGAAACAGCGATCGTCACCAGAAGCTCTCCACCATAAAAAGGTGACAATCGTTAGGATTCAGCCTAACCGACCGACAGCAATACCACCACGCATGCTGCCTCGGCGTTAATCTCCCTCATAAGTCATCAAAGAATGGGGTATTCTCCGACTTACTACCTAGTTAACGCGCCTCTTCTGCTCCTCCTTAAATAAAGAAGGAATTTGAAAATACCAATAAACACGAGTTTAAGTCAATCGGCAAATCAATTATTTGAACAATTCTCTCATCGGTTAAGTTCTGGCAATTCGTTAACCAATTTAAGTCGTTTATAGAATGGTCCTAGACTGACTTGTCTTTGAGGTTCAACACAACTAACCAGACTTAACTCACCTGCCTGTACATGGTAAATCGCCAATTGCTGGAATGCTTGTCCCAGTAGTAGTGCTTCATCTTGCTCAAGAAAGAAAATGGCCCAACTTTTTTCCATGTGGGTTAGCTGCTCAGAAGTGGTGACCATAGCGCGATAGGGCTGCTTGAAACTGTGGATTTTGGCTTGAAGTTGCTTATCTAATAAACGGTTTTGACTGGGAGAAAGTTCAACACCGAGTGGATTATGAGCGGTAATAATTGAAAGGCTCAACCTAGGTGACAGTGGCTGAGTCAGTAAAAACTGGCAACTTTGATAGCTACGCCAGAGATCATCCATTATATTTTTCATCGTAAAGGCATCGGTAATTAAACTCGATTTAGTGTAACAGAGCTTCAACCTTCGCCAAACAAGTGAAAACAGTAAAATCTGTTAATTATTTAATATCACTTAAAAACAGCAAGATAAGCAAGAACAGCACTGAAAAAATCTGCTGTTGAAAAATTTGTTAACAATTCATTTGTTAACAAATACCTAAAACGAGTACAATGGCGCCCATTAGTTAATTTATTTATCTAAAGCGTCCAGTTATTACAGTAATTTACTCGTGTGGATGTTTTTTGTACGACTCAGGTTTACAGTCAAAGACAAACTGTTCTACATTTTAGTAAACAGTGAAACATATGAAATAAATCAATTGTGAAGGAACTTAACTTAACAATTGCATCTCATAGTTTTATATCAAGAGTCTTGGGAATAGGTAAGCTCAGCGTACAACTAGTCATAGCCTAACGACTTGCTTCTGATTTCAATGCGTATTCTACTTTACCTGAAGTACAGAGAGTTATTGGTATTAACCATAGTAAAGTCATGATTAGTAAGATATTTATGTGTTTTGTTCAGGGCAGACGACCATAATACCAAGGTAGGCACATATTTTACCAGCGCACATATCGCGTATTAAGCCCTAGCAGCACAAGGCTAGAATCGAATTGTTTTTAATTTTAGGTACATAACATGCAAAACCCGCATATTCTGATTGTTGAAGATGAAGCTGTCACCCGTAATACATTAAGAAGTATTTTTGAAGCCGAAGGCTATGTTGTTACAGAAGCAAATGACGGCGCAGAGATGCACAAAGCAATGCAAGATAATAAGATTAATCTTGTTGTTATGGATATTAACCTGCCAGGTAAAAATGGTCTGTTACTCGCTCGTGAATTGAGAGAGATTAACAACATAGGCCTTATTTTCTTAACAGGTCGCGACAATGAAGTCGACAAAATCTTAGGTCTTGAAATTGGTGCTGATGACTATATCACTAAACCATTTAACCCACGTGAATTAACTATTCGCGCTCGTAACTTGTTAACTCGCGTTAATAGTGCAGTGCAAGAAGTGGAAGAAAAAGGCTCAGTTGAGCATTACCGCTTTAATGGTTGGAGTTTAGAAATCAACAGCCGTTCACTGGTTAACCCTAAAGGTGAATCATACAAGCTGCCACGTAGCGAATTCCGCGCTATGCTGCACTTTGTTGAAAACCCAGGTAAAATCCTTACTCGTGCTGATTTATTGATGAAGATGACTGGCCGCGAATTAAAGGCTCATGACAGAACTGTTGATGTGACCATTCGCCGCATTCGTAAGCATTTTGAAAGCTTAGCCGACACCCCAGAAATCATCGCCACTATTCACGGTGAAGGCTATCGTTTCTGCGGTCAATTAGACGCTTAAGTTACTGCCCCGCTTGATGCATCAACAGCGGAACAAAAAATACCAGACCTAAAGTCTGGTATTTTTTTGGCTAATTTTTACTACTCTATTTGCCTGCCATCACTGCAATTCTCGCTCAAGAAAGTTAGCTAAAGACTTATATAAGTGCACTCTTACTTTTTCGCCGCGCATAGAATGCTTAGAGCCTGGATAATCTATCATCTGAAACAATTTCCCCTCATCCTGCAATGCTTTATAAACACGGGTACTATTTTCAAACAGCACGTTGTCATCAGCCATGCCGTGGTACATCAGCAGTCCCGATTGATACTGCTTCACGTAAGGAAACACACAGCTGGCTTCATATCCTTTAGGATTGCTTTCAGGGTGCCCCATATATCGCTCAGTGTAATGAGTATCATAAAGGAGCCAGTCGCTGACTGGCGCGCCGGATATGGCCGCTTTAAAGTAGTCTGGTGCTTTAAATTGGCTCATCAATGCCATATAGCCGCCATAACTGTGGCCATAAATCGCCACCTTTTCGCCATCGATAAAGGGCAAGCTTCTTAAGTAATCCACGCCTACCTTTTGATCGCGCACCTCGGCGTCTCCCATGTTCTTGTAAATCACATGTTCAAATTTTGTGCCTCTAAATGCTGAGCCGCGATTATCTAGCTGAAACACCGCAAAACCTTGCTGCAACAAGTATTGCGTGAAGTAATCGGCATCTTTCCAGCTATTAACCACCATTTGCGCATGGGGACCGCCATAAACTCGCACTACCACAGGGTATTTCTTATCGGCATCAAAAGGGACTGGCTTAAATAAGCGATAATGCAGAGCTTGACCATCATCAGCCTTTAACTCCCCAAATTCAGGGACTTGCCATAAGCCTGCAAACGGATACAGTGGATGCTGTGCATCGATTGTATTTTCTTCAACCCAAGCCAGCTGTTTACCGGTTCCATCATGTAAGCTCACCTGCGGCGGGCGAGCTAAACTGCTGAAGTTATCTAGATAAATGCTCTTATTGGCTGCAAACACACTGTAGTGGCTACCTGGTTTGTGGCTAAGTTTCTCTATACTTTTAGCACCTTCGCTAAGTTTTACCCGATAAAGATGACGCTCGGTAACCTTGTCTTTACGGCCAGAGAAATACACCCAACCTGCTTTTTCATCAACAAACTCAAGCCCATCAACAACCCAATCCCCTTGGGTCAATTGACGAATGAGTTTACCTTGAAGATCGAACAAATAAAGGTGATTAAAGCCGTCTCGCTCCGAGCCCCAAATAAAGGCTTGTTGTTGCTTTAAAAAGTGCAAATCATTATTCAAATTAACCCAAGCTGAACTTGTCTCCGTGATAAGCGTAGCAATTGATTGCGACTCAAGTGCAGCAACTCGCAATGCTAGCTGCTGCTGGTCGCGGCTTTGCCACTGAAAAGACACATGCTTACTGTTTGGTAGCCAATCAACCCTAGGCAAATACATGTCCTTTTCGGCGCCAAGATCGATCCATTTGATCTGCTTGTCAGCCAGATTAACCACTCCAAGTTCAATGGTGACATTGCTCTTACCCGCAGCTGGATAGCGCTGCTCGGTGAGTTTAATGCCATCGGCGTATATTTCATTTCGAGTCACCAACTCAACCCCTGATTCATCGATGCGGGTAAAGGCGATGGCCGTCTCATCTGGCGCCCACCAGTAACCTGTCATGCGATCCATTTCTTCCTGAGCCACAAATTCAGCCATAGCGTTTTTAATTGGCCCTTTTCCATCAGTGGTCAACGCCTGCAACTTATTACTGCGTAAATCCAGTATCCATAAGTTTTGCTGCCGCACAAAAGACACATAATTGCCTTTAGGTGACAAGCGGGCATCGGTTGCAAAACCCGCTCCGATTTCAAGCTCAGCGACGCTTTGCTTAGCGAGATTGAATAAATACAACTGCCCCGCCGCTGGAATGAGTATCGACTTGCTGTCATCGGCCCAGAAATACTCCATTATGCCTTGGCCATAGACGCGCTGGCGTTCGCGGCGAGCTTTTTCTTCATCGGAAAGCTCACCACCGGCAAGCTTATCGGCATCGAGTAACAAACTACGTTTGCCGCTCTCGATATCCATCTGCCATAAATCGTAAAAATCTTGGTTATTGGCGCGGCTCACTAAGTAAGTCACTAGAGTGCCATCGGGAGACAAGCTCAGGCCCGTAGGGCTCGCGCCCTCCAGTGCTGGAGAGGCAAAAATTCGCTCTATGGTTAATGGCGTCTGCTCACCCATTAACGTCTTAGCTTGCGCCATAGCTTGGTTTGTTTGAGTCATCGCCACTCCTTTGGAATTTGTCATCGCAACTAGCTCGCTGGCATTTGTCGCCATCATGCTCATATTTGCGCACACTAACACAGGCAAAACCCATGTCAGCGCCTTAGGTTTCCATCTTAGCTTCATTCTTGTTCCTTATTGCTATCAATGCTGTATCACTTAGGGGGTCTATTTATAGGGCTTAACTTTATGCTCTAAGCTTTATGAGGCTTAATTTTCTGGGCTCATTCTGCCTTAATTTCACTGAAAACAAAAACTCAGCCTCCAGAATAACAGCCAGCTTAGCTGCTGAATTAGGCCACAATTCCTGCTATCATGTTGCGGTTATTGGATTAATACCAATCACATTAATTATGTGGTCTATCAGAGCGCCTCAAACTTTTCAATTCAAGGCGCATTAATGCAGTAAGGGTTATTCCCTTTCAAATTAATGCAACGATGAAGAGGAACGCTTGAAACGCTCCCAAAGGACGGGTTTCAAAGGGCATTTCTCTGCGTTGAAGACTTTTGACATAGCACCACTATGCCTTCAAGCCTCCGCCTTGATTAATCCCCTTTGAATTCCCGCTGAATGACCAGATAATTAATACGATTGATATAAACCTTCATATTCGCGCCTTCATATTTGCGCCGTCATATTCGCGCCGTCATAGGAAATACCATGCAAACTCTGGCTCAAACCCTTGCTTCTTCTAAGATTAATGATTCTCTGGCTCAACTCATACTCACCTTAGCCGATACCTCAAAAGCCATCAGCTTAGCAGTTCGCCACGGAGCGCTTGCAGGTGTGTTAGGCGCAACCGAGCAAGAAAATGTGCAAGGCGAAACCCAAAAGAAACTCGATGTTATCACCAATGATATGCTTAAAGATGCGCTAACAGCCGCGGGCGATGTGCGTGGCCTCGCATCAGAAGAAGAGGATTTTGTGGTTGAAGTCAGCAAACAAGGTGAATTCCTCGTGTGTTTCGACCCCTTAGATGGCTCATCTAACATAGACATCAACTCACTAGTTGGCACCATTTTCTCAGTGCTGCCCGCACCTACTGGCCCATTGACTGAGCAAAGCTTTTTACAATCAGGGCGTCAACAACTTGCCGCGGGTTATGTGCTTTATGGCCCATCCACCATGCTTGCTCTCACCACAGGTCAAGGGACTCAGCTATTTACCTTAAACCCAGACACCCAAGAGTTTTTGCTCACAGATGCCGCCATGGCAATTAGCCCAGATACTGGTGAGTTTGCGATTAATATGTCTAATCAGCGCTTCTGGGAAGCGCCGATGCAGACCTATATCGCCGATTTATTACTGGGAGAAATTGGCCCTCGCGAGAAGCCATTTAACATGCGCTGGATAGCCGCCATGGTCGGCGATGTTCACCGCGTACTGTCAAGAGGCGGTATTTTTACCTACCCTGCCGACAATAAAAACCCTAACAAGCCTTACAAATTACGCTTAATGTATGAAGCGAATCCCATGGCCTTCTTAGTCGAGCAAGCGGGTGGCAAGGCCTCTACTGGCTATGAAACCATTTTAGACATTACCCCATCTGAAATTCATCAAAGAGTGGCAGTGATATTGGGCAGTGCTAACGAAGTCGACGCTTGCCTGAGCTACCACGGCATAGATTACAGTGAAGAGCCTGAACTTGGTTAATCATGACAACTAATTAACACCGCAGAACATAAATAGCCCGACCCAGTGGTGGGCTATTTTTTTCACGGTTAATATTTCACTTACAACTTGAACATATCGAACACAACTTTGGTATGATTTTCAATCACTAATCATACTCTTTCGACCAATTGAATCCTGTTATTCAACCCCGTAAGTTATTGATGCCTAATGGCTAGGCTTAAATAATCGATAGCGATAACACTTGGGAGAATACTAACATTTGTGCTAATGCTTTTTATTATGGAGATGGCATCTTCCCACTCGCTGCAGGTGAGGAAAACCTAAACGAGTAACGAGTTCCTTAAGCTGTAACCAATGAAAAAGGGTTAAGCTAAGCTTAACCCTTGTTTCTATTGATAATGAGAAATTTGAAGCTTACACTTTCTCAGCGGTTAACTCTTCTTGCTGATGCTTCTTCTCGGTTTGATCTACTATGGTCAGTACTGCAGTATCGCCCACCACATTGCAAGATGTCAGCACCATGTCTATGATGCGATCTAGGGCTGCAACGATGGCGAACGCTTCAACTGGCAGGCCCATCTGATAAATTAGCACCCCTATCATGACCATACCGCCCCCTGGCACGCCACCGGCGCCCACTGAAAGTAAGAACACGCTAAATAGCAGCGATGGAATTTGATCGTTACTGATAGGCATGCCAAAGGCGTTAGCCACGAAAAATATGGCGATAGTGATGTAAATCGACACTCCGCCCATGTTCATGGTCGCCCCGAGCGGCACCCCAAAACCTGCCACCGAGCGGCTCACCCCAAGCTTGTCCGTTAAGGTACGCATGGTCACTGGAATAGTGGCGTTCGAGCTTGCAGTGGTGAGTGAGAATAAAATCTGCTCTTGGATTTTTGCACGAAAAGTCTTAGCCGAAATAGGGGTAAATAAGCTCACCGCAAAAGGATAAACCACAAATATCCATAACAGTAATAGCGCAAGAATAATCAATAAATATTGAGCCACGCTGATAAACACATCTGGCTCTAAGGTGGCCGCTAGCTTAAACATCAGCGCAAATACCCCCAATGGCGCTAAGCTCATCACCACAGAGATAAGGCGCATCATGATTTTATTAGCAGTTTGAAACCCTTGAACCGCGCCGCTCATTGCAGGTCCCATGGATTTAATCACCCCGCCCATCAGCAAGGCCATAAAGATCACCTGCAGCATATTGCCTGAAGTAAAGGCCGAAAACGGATTGCTGGGCACTATGCTGACCACAAGTGACATTAAATCAGGGAGTTCTGTGGCCGTAATGGCTAAGCCATCGCTGCTACTCATGTCCACACCTTTACCTGGCTCGATGACCATGGCCACGGCAAAAGCGGCTAAAATCGCGATAACTGTGTTGATAATGTAAAAACCGAAGGTCTTGCCGCCGAGGCGACCAAAGCTTTTTAAATCATCTAGCTCACACACGCCGCAGATGATGCTAACAAACACTAACGGCACCACTAACATCATGATCATATTAACGAACATTGTGCCAAGGCCCGAGGCAAGATTAACCAGAGTGCCTGAAAAAAAGCTCACATCGGCTAGGGCAAACTGCACAAAACTGCCCAATAGCACCCCAGCAAATAAGCCGATAAAAATTCTTGTTGATAATGACTTAACCATAATTCCCTCTTATCACTGCAAGCGATGGTTACCGCATGCAGTATTTATTATTTTAATCTTCTAATATTGCGTCAAAACCTAGTGAGTACCAATAAAAGGCTCCCCCAAAAAGCTAAGCAATAGTGGGACAAAGAAAAATGAAATTCAATCTTAATCGTCTTAATGAACTTGTGACGGTTGAAAAGCATACGGTTACAGCTCGATTGAAGTAGAAATACTATGCTGAGATTAAACTCAGTTTGATGTTATGGGCTAAGAAGTGTTGCTGCTTGATACTTATTCTATGTTGCTTAAGCCAATCTGCAATACCTTGCCATGCGCCTAAATCGGCATTATTCAAATAAGCTTGTTGCCTAAATTGTTTGTCAAAATCATCAACATCATTGATTTGCTTGATGGCAAGTAAATTGCCTGCACAGCTTTGCAACCAGCTAGGAGCAATCAGTCCGCGACAGCCCTTAAGCAGATGAGCAATTTGCAAGCCTGCGGGATCTAAGTCAGTAAAAGCGATGACCTTAAGTTTTTGGCTTAACTGCGAGTCATCTGACACTAACCTAAGCAAGCGTTTACAACCTGCGGGAGAGTGAGCGCCGCTGCCGCGATAAACCACAGCGCTATTCAATAGCAAAGCTTTTAGCTCAGCATCAAAGTTCATCTGGGCTATGGCATCAAAACTATCTAAGTTTTCCACCACGATAAGCTGAGTTAAGGATAATTGTGCGCACAAGCTCAAGGCTTGCTCCACTGTGATGCGCACAGCAGGCATTGGGCCTAAGCCTGTTTCAATAAAAGGGGATTGCGGCGTTAAAGGTAGCTTGATTAACACATGATTGGCTTCAGGCCGGATGTTGGCTAATTTCTCTTTATGGCTGTGTTTGGCAAAATCTGAGCGATTAAGCTCAAAATCGACCGTGAGTAAATCAAAACCCAGCTCAACTTGCACCATTTCCCTGAGTAAATCATGATCGCCCACTTGGAAATGTAAATGTTTAAACGCACCATCTGGTTCACCAATATCATATTTTCTGTGAATGGCTTGCCAATTAGCATTGAAGCTTACCCGCGGTGAGCGTTTCTCCACCGCGGTTCGCAGCAGCTTAATTTGCATCTCGCTTAAGCTAGCCATAGCTCGACGTCATGAATGATAAAGTTGCCGTTATACACAGGATGTGGCTTACCAATAGGTGCCAGTTCAAAGTATTCTTTATGCTCCATTGGCAACCCCTCATAGCCGCAGATCACTTGATATAACCAGCTTTCGGCGTCCCAGTCGAGCTGCTTCTCGGTCAAATAGCTTAGCGCCGATTGGCGCGCCCCCGAATCAATCACGGCGCAGAAATATTCATCCACTGCCAGTTTGAGTGGGTTATCTGGGATATCAAAATCTTCACTGACGCTAACTTCGAAGGTGGCATCTTGCACTCGGCTTGGGGTTAACACCAGATCGCGACTGATGGCTTTGATTTGCGCCACCATCGCCATTAACTCCAGCTCATGGTGCGGATTTGTAACATCCACGCTGGCGGGCACTAACATGCCTTCGGCGCAGTTAAATAAATTCGGCACTTTATTATGGGCCACGTGATTAGCTGGCTCATAATCTGGGTGCAAGTCAGTGTGCAGCAGCCAGCCTTTGAGTAAGCGGGTGCGGCCCTGAATTTGCCTAAAGCGCCCCAGTAGCTCAAGTAAACGCCCTTGGACTATGCTGAGCTCCTGAGTGCAGTGACTCAAGGTTTCTTGCAAGCTGGTCACCAATAAGCGGCGCAGCTCACGAATATCACCGGCAATTTCGCCTAATTCGCTGAACTGAAACATCTCAAGGCCATTAAGCAATTCAGTTACTTGGCTTTGAGCTAACTCATTCTCACGAATTTTGGCATTGATGCTGCCTACATAACCAAACTCGTTATTAATACGGCCCCATAATACGCGGATGGAATAACGCAGGCTGTCGGTGAAGCTAAACACATGCTCACTTAAGTCTGCAAGGTAAGCCTCGGCGGCGCTATAATCCACGTTAAAGCGGGCTTCTTTATAGTGATCCGCCAAGGTTTTAATACTGGCTAAGGCCGAGCCCACATTGGCATCAATTTGCCGATTACGCTCATCACTTAAGGCTTCTTCAAGCAGGGCGCGCACCGAACGTTTAAGCCGCAGCTCTTGATCTGGCTCTGGGCGCCATAAAATGCCGCTTTTCTTAAGCTTTTCAATCACGGCGCCATCGTGGCTGACATCACTGATAGACCCCGCTAAGTAAGCGTCCATCACCACATCGGCGTGGCGTCCTAACTGCTTAAGCAGCTTGACCCCGGCCTGGTGTAAGTTGCTGCTCATATCAGCTCCCTTTGGGTGGCAGTTTCTGCCTGCGCCTCCAAGCTTAAGCCTTCGGTTTCATCAATAAAGCGAATAACTTCATAGAGATAATCTATCTTGCCGGTGGCAATATAAATCTGCTTCTCACTGTTGGGCTTAGATAAATAACCTAGCTCCACCAAGCGTTTAAACACTAGCTTAATTTGACCATCGACATTGCTACTGCTAGAGCCAAATAAGCGGTACTGACTGAGTTTATTCAGCTGCTCCCTAAACGCTGGAGTATCTTCGATGCGGCCTTGTAAGTCGGTCAATCTGATGGGCGCGCCTTCGCTTAGTGGCGCATCTTGGCCGCTCGCCTCTTGTACTAGCACCAGCCACTCCACCAGAGGTATAAGCGCCGAGCAAATATCTTTAAATTGGGCCGAAATCACTTTGCGCTCGGCATCGCCTAACTGCAAATAACCACAGAAGAACACCTCCCCTTCACCCGCGCTGGCAATGGTGCGGTTGATTTGATTAAGGTAAGTTTCGACCCTATCACGGGTGGCGCTATTTTTAAGGGCGCGCCAGCCATCTTCGTTGGTAATTCGGCAAATAAACTCGCCTTTTAGCAGTTGTTCTATCAAGGCGCCGGTGCCAACTAAGCTACTGAATTCAGACATTAGATGGTCTCCTTAATGGCGTCTTGTTTAGATTGTTTCTGCTTTAACAACTCGGCTAGCGGGTTCGCCTTAGGCTTAACCACTTGCAGTTTACGGGTCTGTTTATTGATGATGTAACGGTTGACGAATAGGTTTAATACCTCAGACTCTGGATTAGGAAACGCCCCTAACACACTGATGTTATTGTTTTCACAGGCATCGAATATCTTCTTCACGTTGGTGTGATGCAAGGTGCCTAACTCATCGATGGGCCAATGTATGGTCACATCTGCCTTGCCGCGCAGCAAACGGGTGAAGGCCAGTAAGAATTTACACAAAATAAGGTAAGCCATGCCGTGACTTGACGACTCATTGAGCTGCCTGTCGGTGCGGATAATCAAATCGCTATTGCCTTCTTTCAGCCTAAGCTCAATTTCCAGCAATTTGGCTACCCCGCCAGTCAAGGCCGCCTTGCCTATGATATCCAGCGCCCGGCGCATGCTGTTAGTGTAATGCTCATCTGGAAGCTGGCTAAAGCCATCGGCTTTCCACTGTTTAAAGGCCTTAACGAACACTTCAAGTTCAGGCCAGAACTCTAATTCACTGATCCGCGAGCGAATACGCACCGCAGATTCAGACACGCCATCCAAAAACAACTCTTCGCCCACTTCACGGGTGATGCGTGCGCTTTGAGAGGCAATGCGTCTGTCGATATCGGCAAGCACATCATAAAAAGCGGTTAAATCGACGCCAAAGATGCGCCCTTGCTCGCGTATCGCCATCAAGGATTGCGGCACCATCACATTGAGTAACTGCTCAAGCTGTGGCACGAGTTTGCGGTAATCCAGTAGACGTATGCCCTTGTCGCTGACAAAGCTTGACTCTTCACGGGCGCGCTCCCAAAACTCGGCTAAGCTCGAGCCGGATTTACTGGCGATAACCGTATCAAAATGCTCCACATACTGCTTAACGCTGCCCATCAAATAGTCACGCTTTAGCAGTAAATCTTCACCTTGGCGCAGGCGCTCACCTATGCTGCCAAGGGCTTCTTCCGCATTGGGTGCAAGCTTAAGCTCGGCCAGCTTTCGCATCACGGCGCGCAGCTTAGTGAGGTTCTCAGAAGCTTCAATTTGAACGCTGTCGCTTTGCTTACGTAAGGCCTCTAGCTCTTGACGCCTGTGCTTAATCTCGTTGGTCTTAGCTTTTAACTGCTGCTCAAACTCGAGCGTTGCCCGTTTCACCTCAGCAAGTTGACTCTGAAGCTTAGGTTTACGGCTAAGCCAGGTATGTTGATACCAGTCTTCAAAGCGTAATACTTCGCTGCGGCGCTGCTCGGCTAGGCTTATTTTGCTCTCTAAGGCTTTGATTTCACGCTTAAGAGATAAAATGGCTTCCTCATCGACGCCGCGAGATTTAAGCTCATTCTTGTACCAGGTTTCACAGGCTTTCTGCTCGGCTTTGGCATTATTGCGGCGCTGCTCAATGTTGGCTTTAATTTGCCCTAATTGATTATCAAGCGCGCCGACCACATCTTGCCAATAGGCATTTTTCTCCATCCTGGCTTCTAGGGCCTGTTCTTTTTGCTCACTGAGCCACTCTAGGTGCTGATTTTTAAGCTGCTTTTGCTCATTGTCTAATTGGATTAAGCGCTTGTTAGATTCCGTTTTTCTGTCTGCCAAGGCTTGGTTTATCTTGGCTTGTTCACTGCGCTTCTCATCCAATAAACGCCGCAGGTCTTCACGGCTATTTTTATAGGCGGTGCGGGCAAAGGTGAGCTCACGATTTATGCCATCTAGGGCATCATTGATGCTAATAAGCATATCTTCATGCTCGCTTTGCAGCTCTTTAGCACTCTTAAGTGCTTCTTCTGCCTTGGCGAGCGCAATGCGTAAATCAGGTTCAGAGCTGGCGTGCTCGGGCACCTTGATGGCCGCTAAATCCAACTGCACCCCAAATAGGCTGTCGCCACCATTGGCGTCAATACTTGGGTGTAAGTCGCTGCGATGAAGCAGCTCAGGGGCAATAACCTTGCCAAAACTTGCCTCCCAGCCAGGGGATTCTTTACGGAGAAACTCAAGCAAGGTATGAGACTGCGGGAACAGCATATGGTGCAATTCTTCACGCTCTTGCTCACGCTCATTGACCCTAAGGCTTGCCATACGCAGGGCTTCATTGGCTTGATCTCGCTTAGCCCTTTGCTTACGCTCCTCAAGTGTTAAGCGCTCTACTTTTTGATTACAGTGCTCTTGCTCTTCGTCGGCTAGGCTTATGCGCTCATCAAAAACCGCTAGGCTGAGTTTTTCCTCTTCGGTGTAACTCACCCCATCCACTTGATGCTTAAGCTCGGCGGCGGTCAGTTTAAGTTGGTACTCTTGCTCGACAAATTTTGCCTTGCCTGCATCGGTTTGCTCACGCCACAGGGCCTCTAACTTAGCTAAGTCCTCATTTGCCAGCTCACGCTGCTTGTCTCTGGCTTCGCGGCCAGCCTCTTGCTCAGTGTGTAAACTTTCAAGCTCGCTGTGCAGTTGCTCGGCAATTTTGCTGCGCCTAGCATTGAAGGCAGCTTCTATGTCTTGGTGTTTTTCGGTTTGCAGCTTGTGGCGCTCATTGAGGTTTTCAACATCACTGCGCCAATTGGCGAGACTGTCTAAATCCGCCTTGGCTTGCTCAATATCGGCATCTAAATACGCCCCATGCTGAGCTTCGATGGCATCGAGTTCATACTCATATTTATCCACATCGCCCTTGGCGGCGCTGAGCTCTTGGTTAAGCTCGTCGCGCACCTCTTTCCATTCTTCATCGAGCAGGCGTAACTGCAGATTATGCTCTTTAGACAAGGTCTCGTTGAGATCTTTACGCTCGGCCTCTAAGGTTTCATCGTGCTGATAGCCACGCGATAAGCTAGCGAGGCGATGCTCGGCGCTTTGTAGCTGGTTAAACTCTTGCTCTAACTTGTCAAATTCGGGGCGAATTTGCTCAAAACCTTGCACTAACTGGCTTTCACGGATCCAAGACTCCACTCGCTGAGGGTTTAATCTCGATGTGGGCGGGTTCACACCATCTTCTTCAAGAATGGCGGCAATCATGGATTTCACCGTCTCCATCTTGCCTTCTTTAGAATGTACGGCTTTGGCCAGTTTCTCTATGTGGCGCAGGCTATGATCGCCCTCACACAGGGAGAACTGACGGGCGTAGCTGCGAAGCTCCACTCTATTGCTACCTGTGCTCAGTAAGCTGCGATCGTTTTGAATAATGGCGCGAAACTCACGGGTATTAAGTAAGTTAGTGTGGGCTATACCTTCACGCTTCACTTCACGGCCAAGCTCAGCCATGGAGTGACAAATAATGGTGTCGCCATTGCGAGATTTTACGTAATGTTCAAGCTCAAAACCCCGGGCGATAAAGCGGTAATTGACCCCTTTACCGTCACCCGCCGATGCCAATAATGCCTGGTTTAAGCTGCCATCTTGTTTTTCATATTCGTAGATGATGTAGCTCGAATCATGGGGCAGGTACCAACGCTCGAAACTGTCACGGGTCGACGGTACAACTCGGCTTGGGTATTCGCCATAAAACACCGGCACTAGACGCTGCAGTGTTGTTTTTCCCGAGGCGTTAGTACCACAAATGTTAGTGTGACCGTCGAGATTGAGTTCCACCACTCCAGGAAGATGAGTGTTAATTAACACGATTCGTTTCAAGCTTGGCATTGGGATCCTTTCAAGCTGCCCTCTGGGCAAAAGCTTCTATTTAACAATGGATTAAATTTTTCATCATCTGCGTTTGATTCAATTTGGCTGTCATGACTAAAAAACGAGTGTTCGAAGGGCCTGTGCCACAACAGCTGAACCTTGGCTAAAGTAAATCAAAGCGGTTTGGGAATCAATCTTGATGGTATAACACAGAGATAAAGCGGGTGTTTGAGGATAAAAATTAAACTAACAATCAAAAATAACAAGAATTATGTCCACTTATACTGACATTAACCTTGGATAGTCACCTAACCAAGGTTATATCTGTCACATTAAGCATAGTTAAAGTTTAAATTGCGAAGTGGCGTTTTTCAGGTTGTCGGCGAGACCAAGTAATCCTTCTGAGACCTCCCTCACTTCGGACAGAATTTGCAGAGTTTGATCGAACGAGGCATTCATTTCCACCACGTTATTGCCAACTTGGGTTGCCGCGTCGGACTGCTGCTCAGTCGTCGTTGCGATATGAGTGTTCATCTTATTAATACTTACAATTTTTTCTTGGATAGATTTAAGTACATTACCAGTGTCTTGAGCATATTTCTCATTATTTGACGCTTTAGTAATTGCACCGCCCATGGTGCTCACTGACGATTCCGCCGCCGTTTTCAAGCGTTCAAGCACTTCGCGAATTTCCTTGGTGGCATCGGCAGTTTTTGATGCCAAGGCTCTCACTTCATCAGCAACCACAGCAAAGCCTCGCCCTTGTTCACCAGCGCGCGCGGCTTCAATTGCGGCGTTTAAAGCCAGTAAGTTAGTTTGCTCCGCGATGGAGGTAATCACATTCAAAATAGAGCCCACGCTGACGGTATCTTTAGCCAATTCATTGATTGAATTTGACGCAAGCTCAATACCAGCATTGAGTTCTTGAGAGATATTAATGGTGCGCTGCACGACGGCCAAGCCATCTGTGGCCTCTTGCTCTGCAACGTGGGCGGCTTCAGCTGCCTGCTGAGCACTGTGGGAAATATCAATAACACTATTTCGCATTTCTTCCATCGATGCCTGAACATTTTTAGCATCACGGCTTTGCTGCTGGGTGGCTTTTGTGGCCACCAACATACGCTCCTTAAGGGTATGCGCGCTTTCAAACAAGGGGCTGGTGACATTGACCACTTTTTCAATAGAGCCTGCCAGTAAACGCAAAAAACGATTGAAATTAGTGGAAACTTGACCCAGTTCATCGGTGCCGCGAACCTCTAATTGATGGCGTAAATTACCTTTACCATCCGCCAACTCGCCAAGAGAATGGGCGACATTTTTAGCTGAGCCACTAATAGATTTTGCAATCGACATAGTAGTGGCGGCCATCAAGATCAATAAGCCTAAACCAATGTAGAGACTTAAATAAAGGCTGTGATCAGAACGATCGCCAGCTTCTTTAATTGTCATGCTGAACTCATTAACCTTAGCTTTTTTGTATTCTTGGATCCCTTGGGTTAACCCAGTGTAGACCTTGGCTTTGGTCTGGCTAATTTCACCAATCCTTGACATATCAGCGGTGCCATCAAGCATGCTCTGTGCAAGGTTTAGGGTCATAGTATTATACTGCTCTAACTGCTGTCCTAAGCTCGATAGACTCGAACTTTGCTCTAGGTCTAAAGTATTTAACTGTGCCAAATTATCTTTAAGTGCCGTATGGGCTTTTTTAGCACTTTTGATCAAATCTTCATCGGCAAATGATACCGCTTGAGTATAAAGCTCATCTAGCCTTTGTACATAGATCACGTTTTGATTAGCAAGCTCAAGCCTTTGATTTACTTTGTTTTCCATGAAGTTCATGGTGTCACGATTTTTATTAATAGCCACTATGCTGATCCCTAAATTTACTGAGAAAATAATCACAGATAAAATAAAAATCAAGGCTACTTTTTTGAAAATTGAGATTTGACTAAGCCAATTCATGTTCCGCCCCCAAGCGATACAAAGCTAAGATTAAGCCTGTGCTTAATCCGTTAATAACAAACAACCACTGTGGTTAGGTTAGCCAACCAAAGCCTGATAGAGTAATCCAATGCTTGTCTGTCATTTATTCTAGACGCTATTATTTAAATGCGCAGAGTCTCAACAAAAAAATTCGTAAATACTTTCAGGCCGATAGAAAAAGCCAGCACTAGGCTGGCTTATGTTTAATCGGGTCAATATTTGGGGTTTATCTGGCTTGTGCAATCCATTACTTAGGTAAGGTTGACAGCTATTTCCGCTTCCTAACTTTGCTCGATAGCGAGCTCATCAGTATGACGAATAAGATAATCAAATGCCCCAAGGGATGCGGTCGCACCACTGCCCATGGCAATAATAATCTGCTTAAAAGGCGAGTTAGTAGCATCTCCAGCAGCAAATACGCCGGGAATAGAAGTCTGGCCTTTAGCATCGACAATAATTTCACCTCTTGGCGTTAGCTCCACCACACCTCTTAACCATTCGGTATTGGGCACTAGGCCTATTTGTACGAAAATACCCGCAAGTGTCACCTCATGGCTCTGGCCACTCTTTCTATCTGTATAGCTAAGGCCTGTTACTCGCGTGCCATCACCTAATACTTGAGTTGTTAACGCTTGGGTTATAATGGTGATATTTCCCATAGACTTAGCTTTACGCTGCAACACTTCATCGGCTCGAAGGCTCACATCAAACTCAAGCACAGTAACGTGTTCAACTATGTTAGCTAAATCGATAGCGGCTTCAATACCTGAGTTACCGCCGCCAATCACAGCCACTCGCTTACCTTTAAATAAGGGGCCGTCACAATGGGGGCAATAGGCCACGCCTTTGCCGCGGTACTCTTGCTCACCGGGGACATTCATTTCACGCCATCTTGCGCCCGTTGCCAGCAAAATGGTTTTACTGCTTAGGCTGGCGCCGCTTTCAAGGCCTAGCTTAAATAGACCTTCTTTAACCAAAGTATTGGCTTTTTGATTGGCCATGATATCTACATCATAGTCATGCACGTGTGATTCAAGGTTAGCCACAAGCTTTGGGCCTTCTGTTTTAGATACCGAAATAAAGTTTTCAATACCTACGGTTTCTGCCACTTGACCGCCAAACTTATCGGCGACTATCCCTGTGACTAACCCTTTACGGGCCGCGTAAATTGCCGCAGCAGCGCCTGCAGGCCCGCCGCCCACAACCAGCACGTCAAAAGCTGATTTTTGGCTTAAAGCTTCGGCTTTACGGCTGGCAGCCCCTGTATCTAATTTATTTAAAATCTCTACCACACTGATAGCGCCTACAGAGAACGGCTCACCATTAAGGTACACAGCTGGGACTGATAAAATATTACGCTGTGCCACTTCATCTTGAAATAATGCGCCATCTATCATGACATTAGTAATGTTAGGGTTTATCGCAGCCATCATATTCAATGCTTGGATAACTTCGGGGCAAGTCTGGCAACTTAAGGACACATAGGTTTCAAATTGAAACTTACCCGATAACTGTTTAATTTGTTCAATCACATCGGCGTCGAGCTTTAATGGATGGCCACCGCTGTGCAGTAGTGCCAATACTAACGAGGTAAACTCATGACCCATAGGCAGACCTGCAAAGGTAATCTGGCTATTATTGTCAGGATTTATCACCGCCATACTTGGTGTGCGCGCGCCTTGTACTTTGCTTAAGGTTACCAAGGCTGAGCTGTCGACTATGTCTTGGGCTAAGCTTGCTAACTCTTGAGATTTTTTCGAGTCATCTGCAGACACGACAAGTTCAACTGGGCGCTTGAGGTTTTGCAGGTAGGTTTTCAGTTGATTTTTTACATTCGCATCTAACATAACAACTCCTAAATTTTACCTGATTCACATTGGCAATCAGCGAAATTTTGATAACAGTTTGCTGAAAATAAAGTTGCCTAAGTTATCAGCTGTGAGTCATTGACAATCTATGTCTTAATAACACAGCTGCAGGGGGAGCTTAAGCAACTTGCAAGATAGCTTAGGGATGGCAAGGGCATAAATTACCCTTGCCTAAAGCCTCTGTATTAGATCTTACCGACTAGGTCGATTGATGGGGCAAGTGTTTCTTCACCTGGCTGCCATTTTGCAGGGCAGACTTCACCGTCGTGTGAAGCAACATACTGAGCTGCTTGAATTTTACGCACTAATTCTTGCGCGCTACGGCCTATGCCTAGGTCATGGATTTCAGCAACTTTCACTTGGCCTTCAGGGTTAATAACAAAGGTGCCGCGCAGTGCTAAGCCATCTTCTTCGATCATCACGCCAAAATTACGTGTAATAGTGCCTGTTGGGTCGCCAATCATAGGGTAAGTAATTTTACCGATAGTGTCTGAGCTTGCATGCCATGCTTTGTGGGTAAAGTGAGTGTCAGTTGATACTGAGTACACTTCAACGCCCATAGCTTGTAGCTTCTCGTAATGGTCAGCCATGTCGCCCAATTCAGTTGGACATACAAAGGTAAAGTCAGCTGGGTAAAAAAAGACTACCGACCATTTGCCTAATAAATCTTGCTCGGTGACGTCAACAAATGCGCCGTTGTGAAATGCAGTGGCTTTGAATGGCTTGATAGTGCTATTGATAATTGATTGAGTCATGTCGTGCTCCGTTATAATTAACTTCAAAATGCTTAGGTTAGAATGTCTATTTTCAACACCAAAAACGCCTCGTTCTTGGTTGATGCAGACATAGTAACTACAAATATAAATTATATATAACGGATAAAAACTATCACCTTAATCGGAATTTTGAATTACAAGCTTCACATAAGCTCACATAAGGTCATGTATGTGGCATGCGCAACCATAATCGGTAGCAACAGGCTCAAACCATATGATGCAAAGGTGTCAGAATGAGCCTATCGATCCCTTTATTACAATAAATGCGATGCAGCAGTAAAGCTAGGGGTGACAACTATCCTGACACTGGGGGTGACGTTAGCTCAATGGCCGAAATCAACTATTGAGCATAATCAAAACACCTTTAAGCAGCTATTCGATATAGAGTTTGTGCAAAATGGCGAAACTTACAAAAGCTGGTCAGTGAAACTCCAGCATTAAGGCTTGCCATGGCCCATTTCTTTCTTAGAAAGTCTCACCGACACGCGTGCTCTTGATTTAAATCAAAAGCGTCCCTGTAGCTCGCTTCGACGTCCCTTCTCCTAAACAAAGAGTAGACGGTCGTCTCGCCTTTCTCGTGGTTAAGAGTCATGGTTCACCTTCTTAGCAGTTGTGTATCTGTTAGCCTTAAAAGATGACCAACCTGACTTTAGCGATCGATAAGCATCCACCGCGATCAGATTTAACACGTTTTTGGACAGAGGGTGTGTCAGAAATTAGTGCGGGATGCAGCCTAAGTACTACATATCAAAAAGCCTTAGATCTATGGTATAGCCGCACCATGGTATTCACTCACCGACACGCGCAAGTATATCCCTATAGCTCGGCCGACCCGTCCATGGGTCGGACGGTCGGCTCGCAAGCACTCATGGTTCACCTTCTTAGCAGTTGTGTATCTGTTAGCCTAAAAGATGACCAGCCCAACTTTAGGTATCGATAAGCATCCACCGCGATCAGATTTAGCACGTTTTTGGACAAAAATGAGCTAAAAAACTCACACTGAAAGTGCCTCAAAAGCCCAGTCGTTGATATTCCTGCATACAGGCTTGCCATGGCATTCGCGCTACGACACGCAGCAAGTCCATCCTTGGATGCTCGAACATCCCGTCCATGGGATGGACGGTCGTCTCGCAAACACTCATGGTTCACCTTTTAAGCAGTTGTGTATCTGTTAGCCTTAAAAGATGACCCACCTGACTTTAGCGTTCGATAAGCATCCACCTCGATCAGGTTTAACACGTTTTTTGGACAAAACTGAGTTACGAAAGTAATGAGGCGAGATTACTTTAAGATTAGAAAATCTATGGGTAGCGCTGAACTGAGATTACTCTTACCTCGCCCAATATCTTTTTAGGTTACCATGCCCACGAAACTTATAACTATCGAAACACATGCTATTACAGCACTAAACAATGCAATATTTTTAGAACTTTTAGCTATACGCAAGCTATCTATTTCACGTAGTGCTTCGCTCTCTATCATTGCATCCTCTTCTTTTGAAAGCCATTGTTTAACAAAGGTTTGTTCAAAATCTTTGTAATTACTTGATTCCCATTTTTTTTGAACTAAAGAATATCCTTCAGTCTTTAGCTGCTCAAAAAAAGAACATTTAAATTCCTTAATAGCTTCCTCTTCTACACTTGTATCTTTAACGGAAATAGATCCATTTTTAATTCTTCTTAGAATTCCAGGATGTATTTTTAAAGCCATCCACTGGCAAATAGCTAGCGGATTTTCACCATTCTTAATGGTGATTTCTCCCTCAGATGTTGCTACAGTTGCCGCGTCTTCTTTATAAATTATAGTAACTATCATCAGATACCATCCTCTAATATTTTTAAGATTTGATTATCTCCTGAGCTTTCATAGCTTGCGTCTGTAATTTCTATTAGCATTAACAGAGTGTTGAAATTAGGTATCAGTGGGCTCAATTCGCCTTTTTCTAGATAATAGCTATCGACTAAGGCTTGTACACTCGGCCTAGCCGCTTCCTTTCCTGAGTTGAAGAACACTGCTGATATGCTGTTCATATATCTCTCAAATTTTTCTTCAAACTCCTTAATGTAGTGCTTGCTCGCATGCTCATTCATTATCAACTCCTTTATAAATATAATCTTTGATTTGCTGGAGTATAAGATACTCCAGAAAAGTGTTAAGCACAAACAGTTGCTAACCGTAAGTTACTGAACAATAACGCAATAGTGTGTTATCGTTTATCCTGACACGTATTGGTTAGGGCATATATTGCTTGAAGATCACATCTAAGTTCAGGGTTGATTACAGGTGTGAGTAAAGTGGTCTCTAGATATGGCGATTAACATTAGCTGAGGTAGGGCTTAACCTAGCTAGGCAGAATGCAGCTGAGCATGTGTCTTAAATGATTTTGGGGCAAAAACGTGCTAACTCTTAATCATCATGCATATACACAAACATGCTGATTTTTTTATCTAAATGGCAACACTGAGGCTAATGAGAGGGTGTTGGACTAAATGGCTCGAGTGCGTGAGCA
>NZ_JACJDV010000079.1 GCF_014163735.1 Shewanella sp. SR44-3 | reverse complement strand
CTCGGATGGGTTCATGATAATACTCCTAGATAAATGCCTAATTGGCAGGGTCTAGTAAGTATTTATGATGAGTGGATAGCGGTGAGCTTTATCTTTACTGCCGCAAAGCGGCTTCGTTCAACAAGCTAATTAATAAGGACAAAAAACAGTTTGCTGTTTTCGTTCCTCAACATTTTAGCAAACAATTTTTTGCCCATTATTAGGGCGTTAGAAGCATGGAGAGATATGAGCATTAAACAAGAATGGCAAAGGAAGTGGAGAGAGGCTTTAGGTGAGTCCACTGATTCTATGCCAGATATCAGAGATGATTATGCTCTTCAATTCGACATATGGAATATTGGAGATGAAAAATTAAAAGAGTGTTTTTCAATATTCCCTAATGGCGATAGATTACTTAAACGAGTTAACGAAGTAAGGAAAACTCACCCTCAAACTACAGAAATTGATGATGAGAAACTTTTAAACAAACTTGATCAGCTAAATGAAGATATCGAGAGTGTACTCCGAGATTTTGGAGATGAGGAGCTCATCGAATTAAATGGAGAAAAGTTTACTGCGAAGAAACGCTCCGTTTATAGAGGCAATGAATCACAGAGACATGAGATTCTCAAAAATAGTGATTCATCCACAGTCCATTTAGATGATGAACTGTGTGAAATCATTGAGAAACACTGCGGCAAGGAAGGTTACGAAGCCTTTTTCTTTTTAAGTGAGCCTTTATATCAGTTGTCTGGTTGCTATTACACAGTATCTCATTGGATAGCCTGGGCAATGGTAGAAGCTGAGTATGAGGCCGATCCATATCAGGCCGCATTTGATTTATACAAAATAAAGGCACAGGCTAGGTGGTCAAATGATGAGCAGTTCATTTACATCGTCAGCTAAGCTTCTAACAAGCAGCAACCGACCGTCAAAAGTGTCACTTAAATTGCTGCGCAATTACGCGCCACTTTTGCCGGCGGCTGTGCTGGGCGTTATATGCAACGGAGTGTCCAATGTTTATAGTATCTTTAACATACAAATCAGAGTTGTCTGAAGTTGATAAGTTTATTAACGAGCATGTCACCTTTCTAGAAAAATATTATGCTTCAGGTAAGTTCATTGCCTCTGGTCGCAAAGTTCCTCGAACTGGTGGCATAATTTTAGTAAACGCATCTAATAAAGGTGAAGTGGATGAAATTATAAAAGAAGACCCATTTCACAAAGCAAATGTGGCAAACTACGAAGTTACAGAGTTTGTTCCAACTATGGCGTCTAAAGAATTCGAAGCAATCAAAAATTGCATATGACAAGGCATTTAAACGGAACTAAAACAGTGGGTTACGTTTCGCTCCGCTACACAGTATAACCCACAATTTTAGTCCGCTTAATGCGGCGTTAGGCCGCTTATGAGCATCGAGTCGTTTGACAACATCCTGCTGGAAGATACGTTTGTCCTCTCCTGGCATCAGGATGCTGGCGTTCTTATATTCCGGGTTCTAGCAAGTCTGCTGCAGTCCCATCCAGAAGCCTCAGTGCCGGTCGCAGGCGAGTGGGCCTGCTATAAGCCGGGCATCATTAAGTTTTCTAGCGTTTCTTCGGTTCGTGGACTTCTGCCACAAGAGTCAGTCGCTTCCACCACAGACCCAGACGGCAGCCTTGATTACGGCACCATTGATAGCTTGGCCCAAACTGGGTCGGGTGAGTACCGTATTGTGGGAGACTTTGGCGTTGTCACGGTAGCGGCACATGATGTTTCACTTACTCTGGCAGCCGCCTTGAAATAAGGTGCTAAATAAGGTGCCATCCATGTTAGTTGAGAGTCTCCAGACTTTAAACTAAGCTTAAAATCTGGACTGATATTGACGAAAGGTGAGTTTATGCCACGCCCTAGAAGAAGTCAGGTGAGTGTGGAGCTTCTTGTTTAACATCAGTCCTTTCTACCATTGCAACAGTCGTGTTATTCGCCGTGCATTCTTTACCAATAAAAAGTCTGCGGTGATGATGCACTGGTTTATTGGGTGAGTCGGGTAAGAATTTTGACCATCGTCGTGCTTGGGTAGAAGCGCAAT
>NZ_JACJDV010000078.1 GCF_014163735.1 Shewanella sp. SR44-3 | reverse complement strand
GTTAGATTTATTCAGCTCATATCATCAAACCACGCGGGTTTTAGCCGCAAAAACTTAACTGACACCACTGACTTAGATTAAACGCGTTTATATGAGCATATTGTTCAGAAAATTAACAAAAACTGTCAGCTTCATTTAATCATGGCTGGCACTGTAAATATTAAGCGCTTACTGGCCATTAGCGATGCTCGCTTTCAGGGTGAGTTACTGGCGAGTGCCAAAAAAGCCGGAAAAATCCATACGCAATTTACCCTCCCATCCGCCTGGAAAAACAATAGTCCTCAGAAGCTAATGACATTAGAGAAAAATCCTCATTTTTCGCCATTTCCTTTGGGATCTGATTTTGACGAAACCGAACAGCAATTAATTAATGCACTGACAAAGATGAAAGGTGCCATGGCAAGCCCACAGACCCTGTTATATCATCTGTTGGCCAGCCTTTTGCCACAGCAAGAATCCAATGAAACGCAGCTATGCCTAGAGCGCATGGGACTTTCAGCCCCCCAAGGTCTGAAAAACAAAATGCTGGCAAGATTATTAGTGCGCTTCTTAAACTGATTTTTTGAGCGTGAGCCAAACATCAGAATTAACATCAGAATTAACATCAGAATTAACTTTAGAATTAACAGAAACTAACTGTGCCAGCTATTTGAAACTCTATGGGTTCGGGAGGAGTATCCCTGCTGACTAGCTCAATAGAAACACCTAAGGCATTTAGCCAATCAGGCTCCAGACATTTATGCGTATCGGCCTTCTAGCAGTGAAGCTGTTAAATCTTACTTGAGCGCATAGTGAAAATGCATTATGTTATTGTTTTATAAGGACTGGCCTGATTTATCGTCATGCACAGTAGATTAACTTAAAAGAGTACTAATATTGATACGTTCCTTGTTTATAATTATTTTTTGTCTGGTTGTGACGAGTTGCCAATACAATCCCCATTTAGATTTTAGTGATAGGTTGCAAGGTAAAATGTTTATTTTGGCCGTAGGTGAAACGTATGGTGAGATAATAACTTATTCCTATAATGACACTTCAGCTGAATTGTTGGAATTCAACTCCGATGATTATTTATCAAATGTGAAGTGTGAAAATAAAGTGGTGTTATCTATTGCTATCATTTGTAACTTTCCAAAACTAAATGCTTTAGAGCTTAAACGCGAAGAGATTAACTCACTGAGTAACTCTTCAATAGATAGAGCTTCTGATCACTTCAATTATAAAGGTAAATTATTAATTAGAGTGCATGTCATTACCGGTGATTTAGAATCTAATTACTATGTAAAGGCTAAGCGTGAAGATGACATTCTAAATGTGTTTTTCTTTATTGATGATTATCATATTAAAGATGTAAGTGCTGGAGGGGAATTAGCTACGCTACTAGCTATCCTGCATGAAATAGGGCATGTTAGGCAGGCTATTAATAATAAAATGTTAGATCGCCCTTCTGAAGAAGTCGAATTTGAAGCCGATTATATTTCATATTGCTTGGTTACTGAGTTGTTTGAGCTTGATGGTGTGAGTATAGATGTGGAAGGTGAATACTCAAAAACTGGTACTGTCTTTGACAAAAAACATAAGAATAAACAACTGGAATACTCAGCTATTGGTTATAATGTCTTCTTAAGACACTTATTAGAATATTTCAAAATAGAAAGCTTTCAGTTGAAGAAAGGAGCCCACAAAGAATTCGAAAAAAGTTGTGTGCCACTTTTAGCATAAAATTGAGATAGAGCAAACGCACGGAATATCGAGGGCCAACTAAAGTTGGAGCAAAGGTAAGTGCAGCCACCCAGAATAAATCGCATGATTTAGCTCCTTCTATTTAACAATGGATAATTTCGAGTATGCCCTCACATTTCATACATGAGGCGTTTGTTGTTCCGACGACACTGGATACTGAACACTTTCACTTGAGAATGTTAGAGGACTCAATTGCACAATTAGACTTTGAGGCGGTGATGTCTAGCCAAAAAAGACTGCAAGGGATTTTTGGTTCAGGTTCCCAGTGGCCTAAAGTTGATATGACATTAGAAGAAAATGCTGAAAGTCTAAAAATTCACCAACAAGAATTTGAATCTAGAAAGGCGTTCGCTTATTCGGTTTTTAATACCAGCAACGAGGGCGTTCGAAATTCTGTGTCAGGTTAAGTTTAAATTTCGAGCACGCTGTCTAAACGTCCTTCAAAATAAATCGCTAACTGAGATAGACAAAGGCTCCAATTGTGAATGGGCATTGTCCAT
>NZ_JACJDV010000077.1 GCF_014163735.1 Shewanella sp. SR44-3 | reverse complement strand
ATTGCGCTTCTACCCAAGCACGACGATGGTCAAAATTCTTACCCGACTCACCCAATAAACCAGTGCATCATCACCGCAGACTTTTTATTGGTAAAGAATGCACGGCGAATAACACGACTGTTGCAGTGGTAGAAAGGACTGATGTTAAACAAGAAGCTCCACACTCACCTGACTTCTTCTAGGGCGTGGCATAAACTCACCTTTCGTCAATGTCTGTCCAGAGTGTAAGCCTAGTTCAAAAGCAAGTAAGCTTCCATAAACATGGCTGGCACTATTAATTACTTTTTGATCTTTATCTTCAATTGGAGGTATTGGGTTTATATCTTCTATTTCGATATTGTCAACGAGCATAATTGACTCACTAAATTCCTAACGCCCTAATAATGGGCAAAAAATTGTTGGCTAAAATGTTGAGGAACGAAAACAGCCAACTATTTTTTGTCCTTATTAATTAGCTTGTTAGCTAACTTTAATTCTGAATCTTGATTTTATTAATCCGATTGCCACTACTATCAGTCGTCACTATAATATTATCACCTTGCGATAAAAAGACTGACTTGTGGTCGTTTTTAGATGAAATTAGCACTCTATCCAAGGGAACTTCATCTTTATGGTTAAATTTAAAAACGTCAACCATACAAGGGTACGAATTTTTACAATCATTTGTACTTACGTTGTAATTAACTCGGCCTAAAGAAGCCCACTTTGGGCGTCCATTAAGGTAACTTGTCCTTGGCCAAAAAATTGAGATATCCCATTTATTCGAATCAGAACTCCAAACTTCGTTACCTTTTACAAAAATAAATGGTTCTTGCAATTCGACATTTTTAACAGCTCTAGAATACGTAGGATGTTCATACTTAGTATTACTTCGTTCTATACGTGTAGTTTGATCAATGGTCAGTGTTTCTAAACCTGTGTACTTTTTAAGTTTACTTGCTAGCCATTTTTCCTCATTTATATGAGAGTAACCAACATGAATAATGATTTTTGCGTCGGGATCTTTATCAAAGACTTTCTCTTTGAGGGTTAGTGCAGAATTAGTTTCCCGCTCATCAATTGTATTAAGTTTACTTGGCTTATGTTGGTCATATGAAACAATTTCAAATCCTATTTCTTTTGCTGTAAGCACTAGATTTGCATATAGGGCTTCACGTGTATAATAACCAACTTGCTTAGTTATAAAGCCCCTATCAATTTGCAGAGTAGCGGAGCTACTTAATGTTTCAGCGGCAAAGTAGCGATAGCCTTGTTTCCATAACCCCTTTAGTAAGCGGTAAGTTAAAACTCTGTGTTGTGAAATATCATGAGCTTCATTGACCATAACGATTTGATGTGTTTTAGCCCGTTCCAAAATTTCGACTACAGCACTTTTTGCATTATAGTTAGCTAAATCTTCAACATTAGAGCTTTCTACTTCAGCAGTTCTATCTCTAGTAATTAAGGCATTACTATGTAAACCAGCAAAAGAGTACTCAACACTAAGTCCTTGCATAATAATATCTAAAGCGATGGGATTGTTAGAAAAATCTTTGGCAAAGCCTTCAGTGAATGAGATCTTCTCAACTAAAGTTTTATCTTTCGTTTGTTCTTGTATTTGGTTTCCGATTTTTACTGCCTGTAAAAGAAACTGTTCGTGATCATGCTCTTCAGAGAAAGCGTGACTAGAAGCAAGTAGGCAAAATAGTATTATTTTTTTCAAGTTAAATCCTTTTATTCGAAATTTAATGCTCAACGATATGGCAAGTTAGCTAACGCCCGCATAAAGCGCTCGAGGTGCGAGCGTCGCCTTTAATGCGTTTGTTAGGGCTATTCTTAATATTGTCCAACAATTTCACTATAACCAAAATAATTGGATGCTCGTTCAAGTACCTGAGTTTTCTCATCTTCTCTTTCTAGTGCTGTCAAAATTTCTAGCAAATTTAGAACACCTGTCATATATGATTTATCAATATACCTGTAATGTTCCGGGGTATTTAATTTAGGGTAATTTTTGGCTGAGTTTAAACTAGATTCCCTGTTGTGCCTGAGAGATTCATATTTAAATACTGGGTTACCAATATATTTACCACAAAGTTCATACTCTTTAATTTCCAACAAGGTAGGTTCAACAACGTGATAGTAACTTTTAGCTTGTTCTACATAGTTTTTGTCTAGATATTTGAACAATTCAACTGTAAGGTTTGACTCCTTCAATTCTCGGTTGATCGATGATAAATCGTGGAAGTTGCTGAAGTTGCCTTTACCTGAACGGAGTAAAGAATCATTTTTATCTCTAATTTTTTTCAATTCGGTTAGCGCTTTAGGATATTGTTCACCAAGTTTAACCCATGACATTAAGGCATAAGATAACCGCACTCCTCCCATGCCAGGTGATTTTTTTGATTCTTCATGAAACCAAATATGTTTCTCTAGCGCATTTTGATAATCGCCAACATCTATTAATTCATAAATTTCTTTTAGATCACTTTTGCCAACATCAGCGAATACTATACCTGAAGTAGTAGTTAAAAAAATGAGTAAAAGCTTTATTATTTTTGTCATGTAACCTCCAATGTAAAATATGACCTACGAGTAGTCCTAACGCCTCGTTAAGAGGCAAAAAATTGTTGGCTAAAATTAGCGACGAAGGAGCAAAAGCCAACTGTTTTTTGTCCTTTTAAACGACTTGTTGAACGAAGCCGCTTTGCGGCAGTAAAGATAAAGCTCACCGCTATCCACTCATCATAAATACTTACTAGACCCTGCCAATTAGGCATTTATCTAGGAGTATTATCATGAA
>NZ_JACJDV010000076.1 GCF_014163735.1 Shewanella sp. SR44-3 | reverse complement strand
CGCTACGACACGCAGCAAGTCCATCCTTGGATGCTCGAACATCCCGTCCATGGGATGGACGGTCGTCTCGCAAACACTCATGGTTCACCTTTTAAGCAGTTGTGTATCTGTTAGCCTTAAAAGATTACCCACCTGACTTTAGCGATCGATAAGCATCCACCTCGATCAGGTTTAACACGTTTTTGGACAATTCCGATTTAGCAGCAACAGACAGTCTCCAATCTTTGGATAACTTCTCGTATCCCAAAAATAAAAATGCAGTAGTTTCGACAGGAGGTATTTTTGGTCGGTTCTGAACAATTCCAAACATGGCTGATTTTGACGGCTACTATTTTTAATGGTGAGATACTGCATGGTTATTCAACAAGTTTATGAGGAAACGATTTGAGATACCTTCCTCCTAAGCAACTCCCGAAAAGCAATAACAGCAGGACTAACCTGCTCTCGGCTTGGACAGATTAGATTTAGCTCAACCGATGGTGATTCAAAGTCTGGTAAAAGCTGTACAAGTTGCCCACTACTAAGATCTGAGTAGAGATCTATCTGAGAGCGATATGCTATTCCTTTGCCATTAACTGCCCATCTACGAACTATATCGGTATCATTGCTGATTCGGTTACTACCTACTTTAACCTTGTATGTACCAGAGTGGTTAGCGTACTCCCAACAGTTAAACAGGCGACCAGCCTTGCGGTGTAATAAGCAATTATGCTCCCTCAAGTTTTCAGGATGCATTGGCTCTCCATATCTAGATATATAGGTTGGAGAGGCGCAAGTGATCCTGCTCATGGTCGCGATATGAAATGAAACCATCGATGAATTTTCTGGCTTCCCATAGCGAAGAGCCATACCAACCTGTTCGAGAAAAAAATCTGAAATAGAATCGCCTACTGTCAGATCAATCGATAATAAAGGGTGCTCATTCAATAACTCTTCTATCCACAGCAAAAGTGTATTGCGGCCCAAATCAGATGAGACGGACAATCTGAGATTACCACTTACTTTTCCTTGTGTCTGATGTGCGGCTATACGACCTTGTTCCAAACTAGCTAGTGCCTGACGGCAATGAAACAAGAACTGCTCTCCTTGTGGCGTTATTCTCAGTTGTCTGGTTGTTCTGATAAGTAGTTGTACCTCTAACTGTTTTTCGAGTCTTTTCAGCGCAGTGCTGACTGCTGCAGGAGTAAGACTCAGTTGGTTTGCAGCCTCGGTTATGCTGCCCGTTTCCACGATTCGAATGAATAGATAGAGATCTGACGTATTCATTATTAAATATTTTTTAAAAGTATATTAATTATTAGTGTCTTTTTAGTTTACTTAAAGTCTGGAACAATGTCTCTACTGTTATTCATAACAATGGTGCTCAGAGAGGCAGATATGACCCAACCATTACACACCGAAAACTTACTTAACCGTCCTTTAGAGCTCCCATGTGGCGCCATCATTAAAAACCGTCTAATGAAATCAGCAATGTCTGACTCACTTGCTGATGGAGAGGGAAACCCTACTCAGGCACAGTCTCGACTCTATGAACGCTGGGCAGAGGGCGGTATTGGGTTATCGGTCGTTGGAGAGGTTCAAATTGACGCACTATTTCCAGAAAATCCAGGAAATCTCGTATTATCCGAACAGTCTGATATTAAAGAGCTACAAGCATTGACCTCACGTGCTGCAATTAATAACGCACATATCTGGCCCCAACTTGGGCATGCAGGTGGATTGGCGTATCAACCGTTGAGTAAACCCAAAGGGCCATCAGCTCTTTGTATTGGAGATTTCGAGTGTGAGGGGATGTCTGAGCAAGACATAGCCTTATTACCACATCAGTTTGCTAAATCCGCAGCAATTGCGAAACAAGCAGGATTTACTGGCGTACAGATTCATGCAGGCCACGGGTTTCTACTAAGTCAGTTTTTATCACCACTCTTTAATCATCGAACGGATCTATATGGAGGGTCGGTAGAAAACCGTTCCCGTATTATTATTGAAGTAATTGCGGAAGTGAGAAGTACTGTTGGAGGTACTTTCCCTATTGGTATAAAAATAAATTGCTCAGATCAGCTCGAAGGTGGTTTAACTCAAGAAGACGCACTAGAGGTCATTTCCCTTCTCAACACAACCTCTATTGATTTGATTGAGATAAGTGGCGGATCATATTTTCCTGGGGCAAAATCCAGCTCTGACAGCGCTTCAAACGGCCCGTACTTCATTGATTTTTCAGTAAAGGCTAAAGGATTAACAAATATTCCTTTAGTGGTGACGGGGGGCTTTAAAAAGCGGGAGCAAGTAATAGATGCCTTATCTATAAATGCAGCGGACTCAATTGGTCTTGGGCGAGCATTGATACTCAGACCTGATTTACCAAATGAATGGTTAGAGGGAGAAGGTGTTACATTTGACTTTCCAAAATTTAAGTCACCGCCGCAGGGGGGAGTCACCGCTTGGTATACTATGCTTCTTACGGCTATAAGTCATGATAATGAAAAAGAGTTCAACTTAGAGCTATTGCCAGCAATTCAGTCCTACGAAAATCGTGATAAAGCTCGTATTACGAAATGGCAGGCGAAGTATCAACTGTAGTTCACCATCTAAGATCTAGAAACGCATAGCTATGCGTTTCTACGGGGCACTTTTCCTGAAGTTAGGTTTATTTATGGTCGCATCCTTTCATTTATTATTTCCTCTTCTTACCATAAATATAAGTACAGCAATTCCAGTGACACTATCTGCTTCTGAATAATTGCATCAACAAACAATGGGGCAAAAACGTGCTAACTCTTAATCATCATGCATATACACAAACATGCTGATTTTTTTATCTAAATGGCAACACTGAGGCTAATGAGAGGGTGTTGGACTAAATGGCTCGAGTGCGTGAGCA
>NZ_JACJDV010000075.1 GCF_014163735.1 Shewanella sp. SR44-3 | reverse complement strand
TCCTCAAGCGTTTCACCCTGAGCAAACTTTTGGGTTATATCAGTGCCCTTAAATAATTGATGCCAATGGCTTATTACCTCAACATCAGACCAGCGGTTAGCTTGATAAATGTCGATACTGAGCACAACATGCAAATGATTACTCATCACTGCAAAAGCAGCCACATCAATAGCGAAAACCTCCGCTAATTTAAACAATTGCGCTTCTACCCAAGCACGTCTGTGGTCGTAGTTTTTGCCAGAAAACGTATCATCGCCGCAGAGAAAAGCGCGACGAACAACGCGGCTACAACAATGGTACATAGGAGTGTCTTCCACACTTACCTGACTTCTTCTAGGGCGTGGCATATGCTCACCTTCATCAATGTCTGTTCAGATTTTAAGCTTAGTTTAAAATCTGGAGACTCTCCACTAACGTGGATGGCACCTTATTTTCTGCGCCAAATACCAACCGAAAAAGCAAAAAAGAAAGCCTAAAGGGTAATTATTAATTAAGGGTGACAATTTTTCTGTTGGGCTACCTGTTGCACCTAACTCACTACAAAACTGTTTAGAATGGCTGTAACCAGCATAAAATCTACTTGCTACATAAACACCAATGAAGATCCAGATTGTTGCAATTAACCCTGAATAGACCGCAATACTCTCAAACACCACCAAACTCCCTTTGTAAACTAACGCCGCGTTAAGCGGACTAAAATTGTTGGTTATGATGTGTAGCGAAGCGAAACCTAACCAACTGTTTTAGTTCCGTTTTAACACCTTGTTATATGCGAACACATTGCCAGGTATTTATAGTTAATTCCCAAATAAATAGTTTTTATTATTTAGTGAAATAACCATATTGTCGCCTGATGAATTGAACTCAAATGTATATATATTTAATGCTTCAATGTTTAAATCTAGTCTTGCAATCATTGTCATATAGGTAATATCGTAGAAAATGACTTCACTTTCTGACGTTGATACAGCCATAGCCATGGAGTTTGGAAGAAACCTTACATGATGAAGGTGGTTACTATGTTTTTCATCTGTAAATTCAAAGAACTGGTTTTTCTTAACATTCTCATTAACTTGAAACAAATGGATCAGTTCGAATGTGTTTGCATCCCATAAAATGGCTTTACCATCTTCATGGGTTGTGGCTGCAAAGCGACCATCATTTGAAAAATCAATACAGTACGTATATGTAAAAAGTTCTGTTGTCTCATTAAGATATAAATATTTACCGGTAGCTAAGTTCTTCACACAGAAAACACTATTAGACCCACCAAACGCTACAATATTTGAGTCTTTTTTAGAGAACCGAGAAGTCATTATTGTGAACTCAGAACTTAAATAATCTAGCTGCTCTTTATTATTACAGATAGTTTTTAACACTTCCGACTTCAAGTCAATGTCAGACATAGTATTACTTATAAGATCCAATACTTTTAATTGATTTAATCTGCCACCAACTATTGCTAAATTTCCATTATTAACTGCTATAGAGAAAAAAGTTTCATCATATTGATGAGTGCTCACTTTTTGGGTTTTAAAATTAAAAACACCTATATGTCCTGCATCACTAATAAAGACCAGTAATTCATTATTCGATGCAAGCTTTTCAATACTACAATGCGATTCATCTACATAAGTATTTAGGCTTGTAACTACAGAGGAATTTATATCAAAGACATCCAAATACTTTGAATTACCAGCAACAAAAAATGTGTCATCGAAGTTATTGATGGAGTATGATATTTGAGATTTACTTTTAATTATTCTTTTTAGCTTAATAGGTATATTTATATTATCAAATGTAAATTTATCGTTGTCCTGTAAAGAACCATACTCCCACGGAACTTGTGCAAATTTAGTATGCTCAATCACTTTGTTTCTAGTGATAGAAAAAACTTCGCTTATAGATAAACCATATTCTTTAATTGTCTCTACCAAACTAGCCGTATAGTAACTATTAGAACCATTACCATCTTTTGCTGAATTTCCAGACGAAGTCGAAAATGCAACTAATGTGTTATTATTTGCCTTTGTCTTTTGGGGTAACGGTGAATCAGCATAAACAGGATTGTTTCTACACGCGTCGATTACAATTAGCTTAAAACCTGAATTGTTTTTTTGATACAAACGATTTTGTATCTTATCGACGGTCAAGGAAGTGTCTAAATCAAAGTTCTCCTTGTAATCGATGGATAGTAAGTAATTGGTGTCTCTATCTTCTATTCCATGACCTGCAAAGAAAAATATTACATCATCGCCTTCGTTAACATTATCAACAAACTTATTAAAAACACCATCTAGATCTTTTTCATTTAAATCAGAAGTTAACGTAACATTAAAGCCTTTATAAGTTAGGATGCTTTCCATTTTTTTTGCATCATTAATTGGGTTCTTTAATTTTTCTTTATCTATCCGATAACTACTGTTACCTATTACTAGTGCTTTTTTCACGAATTACTCTCTTTTAACTTACATCGATAGCTATAAAGTATATCTATCCATAATCTTTCATTTGTAACTAGAGTTATGTATCAATAGGTTACGAAAGCATATAACGCCCGCCTCAACTGCCGGAGGCTACTGGCGACTTTTGTGCGGCTTTTTGCACAAAAGGTGACAGTGGCCGGAGGTCAGATTGCAGGCGCTTGTTAGGCTGCTCGGTAGCTAGGAATGTCAGCTGTTTGTAAAAAATTAGCAACATCATTATCACGCCCAGAAAAGTCTTGAGACTGTTTGGCTCTAGTCGATGTAACGTGAAAATGTTGCCAGCATTCACTTACAATTTCGCCCCAGCTACGACCGTATTCTTCTTGATACCAATCAAATCCTTCGCTAGGAACACAATTGGTGCTACTTATAATGAGCCCGTTCAGCATTGGGAGATCTCGATTCAAGCAATAATCCCCAAGCACGCCAGCGTACCAGCCTACATAGTCATGAGCTAATCCAAAAACATTCTCCAATTCTACATATGGAACACAACGCTTTTCCTTAGCAGCTTGAATCATATAGCGCACAAAGCACTTAAATTTGTCATCTGATAATACAATTTGTCTTGCCATTTTCATTCCTTAATTTAGCTAACTGAAATCTCTAAAGCCTAACGCCCGGTTATGGGGCGAGTATTAGCTTGCTAAACTGGTGAGGAACGAACCCGAGCAAGCTATTACGAGTCCCATCCATAAACCGCTTGTTATGCGTAACTCACTCTATTTTCGTTCCTAAC
>NZ_JACJDV010000074.1 GCF_014163735.1 Shewanella sp. SR44-3 | reverse complement strand
GTGTCATCAAGTGTAGTGGTCAGGCGCTGACCCTGCGAGTCGCTGTGTAGCTCTGACTCCCAAATCAACACTCCAACCGGCACTGAGAAGCGCCAGCCTTGATGTTCCATTAAGGTAAACCTAGCCCCCATTGTCACACCCTGCGGTAACACTGGCGACACCAACTTCATCAACTCATGGTACTGACCCGCATCTAAGCTTTCACCGCTGATTTGCGCCGAGCCGTCACCTAAATCCAGGTAGCCAAGCTCAAATGCCAGCAGTGGCGTCACTTGATAACCCAAACTTAAGCCCACGCCTGTGTCTGAATTATCAAAGCCACTGATTGTCCCTGCTGTGACTTCTTGCTGCAGCTCCATTTGGGTTTTATCTGTCTCGCTCACACTTAAGCTTGCATCCAGGTACCAAGGGCTCGGCGCCGCTTGGACCTGCATGACACCCGCCATGGAAAGGAACCCAGCCAGCAACAGCTTGCCCTTAAGTCTTAGGTTAAACCTATTGCTAACGCGTAACATCAGCGCCATTAGCAGTGCAGCTACCCAAGCCCAGCCTAGGCTACCGCCGCCGGACTGGTTATCCACCACTTGAGGTTTGTACGCTTTCACGCTGACCATCACATTGGCCGTCGCTTCACCGTCTAAACCATCACTGATGCGGTAGCTCACAGTGTCTGTGCCTTCAAAGCCGGTTTTAGGGGTATAACGCAATTTATTGTTATCTATCATCACGCTACCTTGCTGCGCACTGACCGCTATTAAGCTTAACGCTTGGTTGTCTGGGTCGCTGTCGTTAGCAAGGACATCCAGAATTAATACCGTTTTATCATCGGTACTGGCGGTATCATCCATGGCAATAGGCGCACGATTAGCCACCACAGTGACAGTAAGCTCACTGCTGGCAGTGCCACCTTTGCCATCGCTGATACTGTATACCAACACATCGGTGCCGATAAAGTCAGTCGCTGGAGTATAGCTTATCTGCTGGTTATCCAGCACCACTGCAGTACCAAACTGACTACTCACTTGGCTCACAGTTAAACTATCGCCATCTGCATCTGTGTCGTTTGCCAACACGTTAATCTCAACGCTCTGGTTCACTGGCACTGTTACCGTATCGGCAACCGCAACAGGTAAACGGTTGTTACTCAGCATCACAGCCACACCGCCTGGGTCAACAATAGTGCCATTGGCAATACCATCATCATCGTTAGGGCCACCGTCTTCTATGGTTAACTGCACACACCAGTGGCCTTCGGTTAATCCTGATTGCCACTCAGCGGCGCCTGGCGGTGGACAATAGCCTGAATTACCCGCACTCGACATCACTGAGTTGTTGGCATTTAACACAAAGGCCTGCCAGTTACCGCGCACAAACTTACGATACACAGCATCGGTCGGCACGGGCCGCGCTTGAGGAATAACAACCGCAACGCTGGCACCCAATTTAGGGATGGCGGTAAGTTCAAAATCGAACAGACCACCTAGGTTCTCCGCCTGTGTATCTGTGGTCAGGGCATCCCCAGGCACTTGAATGCCTTTACTGCCATTCAGCTGCGCCGTATTACCTAAGCGCAAACACACCCCTGATTGGCTTTCTGCCAGGAAGGTCTGTTGTGAACTGGCCAGCTCTTGCAGCACGTTACACTCGTTAATCGCATCCAGATAATCCGCAAGGCCATCACCGTCAGTATCGGCAAAGCCTTCTTGGTTATCTGGAATTAAATCGCCGTCACTATCCACACTAGTAAGCGCAGGTAAGCTGTCTTTTACTAATAAAGTGAGTTGTACCTTGGTCGATAACTGCGGCGTACCATCGTCTGTCACCACGACACTTATGGGGTAACTGCCTGCAGCCACAGTGCTCGGGTCAAAATAACGGCCATCGGCATCTGCGTCTAACACCAATGTGCCTGTCGACCAGACCTCAGTGAGGCTGTCTTGCGGGTTAACGTCACGGCTTGTGACCTTAATGTACACCTTGCCCTCCGCCTTGCTCACCTGAGTGCGCTGCTCATTTGACTGGCTCACCACTATGCTCGCCGTCGGCGCAACATTCGCTTCAGTAATTAATAAGCGGGTTTCACGTTGGCCACTGAGGTTCAAGCTTGGGTCTAAGTTGATAACCAACTCTTCATCCGCTTCCGCGACTCCATCATCAAGCACATTAATGCTAAAGCTGGCTGATAACCCTGAGGTAATCTCAAACACCCCATCCACTAAGTCATGGTCATTGCCATCACTGCTGCCAGAGACAGTATAAGGAATACTCACTGGATATTGAGGTGATGGACCGTTTAAGAACACGCTTATTTTAGCTTCACTACCCTCACTAACCACTTGGTTACGACTAATGGATATCAGGGGGCTCACCGTCACTTTTTGCGACTTAATCGCGCTGCGACCTTGGCTATCCGTCGCCTGCCAATAAGCAACATGCTCGCCCGGTGCAAACAACTGCTTAGTGTTCACCAAGGATACCGCAAGCTTCTTGCCTGAGGCGTCAACCGCTGTCGCAACGCCAAGCTTAAGCTGAGTAAACAAGCCTGTCGCATTCGCAGTAATGTCTGCAGGCACTGTAATCACGGGCGCATCTGCTGAGCTTTCACCGCTAATAAGCAGTTGCACTTTGGCATTACTGCGACCTTTATTACCGTCGGAAATGCTATAACGCAACGCAACGGGTCCCACAAAGCCTATTGGCGCTTGGTATTTAAGCTGCGAGCTAACGATTTGCACGCTACCCACATCCGCAGCCGCACCATCGATAGTCAAGGTATCACCGTCAACGTCTGTATCGTTGTCGAGTACAGCAAGCGTATACAGGTTTTGCTCTGACAACACTTGACTATAACTGTCATCCACGGCTTTGGGCTCATCGTTAACCGGATTGACCTTAATGCTCACCACGCCCGGAGCTGAGCTTAACGCGGCGTCTTTAGCAATAAAGTGCACGCTATCATCGCCATTAAAGTCCGCGTCTGGAGTGTATAACCACACAGACCCGTGTTTAACTAGCTTGCCCGAGGTAGGCTGGGTGACCACCTCAAAACTAAGGGTGTCACCCTCTGCGTCTGTGGCTGCAAAGCTTAATGATAACGAAGTATCCTCATCCACACTCACGCTGGTATTGGTTGCAACCGGCGCACTATTGGCAACCTTTGGAATAACGCTATTGGATGCAGCTGAGGCAGCACTGATTCCTACGATATTGGTGGCCGTAACAGTGAAGCTATAGGCAGTTCCGTT
>NZ_JACJDV010000073.1 GCF_014163735.1 Shewanella sp. SR44-3 | reverse complement strand
AAACAGATCGTATTCTCGATCTGCTATTTACTATTAAAGGTACAACTTATCGTGAGCTCGGGCTTGTTCAACACTTGGGATAAGGACGCGGCTTCGCGCGGCCTATCCTTATTAGTTATGTGTTTATCCATGCTTGGTACTCATTTAAGTCAGCATCGATCAATTGCTGTTTTTTAGAACCTTTGGCTGACCAGTTTTTACTTTGCCTAGGATACTCTGCCCAAGACAAAACATCTCGATAATCTGATTTGGCCACGCTAGTATATTTTTGTAGCTCAGAAATGGTTGGGTTGGAACCTGCAAGTTTTAAAATTGCTAAACGAACACGAGTTTGCTCTTGCTCATATGATTCTTGGCCATAGCCATCCAATACTGAAATAGCTTCTGCTCTACCCTCTAATTCTGGGAATAGCTTTGTGATCTTACTTGCCAATTTCGCCTCAATATCCATGCGATACCTTACACATAACGCCGTTTTAAGCGGTGAGTAATAGCTTGCTAAAATGTGAAACGAAGTAGAACCGAGCAAGCTGTTACGAGTCCGACTTGAAAACCCTTGTTAGGCGCGGTACACCGCACTACAAAAACAACCAGGACCTGCATAGTGAAGATGAATATAATTAACTTTAGAATTTTGGAATTGCTTTTTCAATTTCAATTCCAATTCTGTACCTTTAGAAATATCATGGGCTACCATCATATTACTTGAATCATAGGCCTTTACCGACAGCAGCCGATGATTAAGCATTTTGGGCACCTGATTTACACCAAGCTTGCTCGTTTGAGAAAACTCTCGTACGAGAACTGTTCCTATGGCTTTATAGGCTGAATCTACGTCATGGTGCCAGTAAGGTAAAAATAGAACTCTTTCTCCTATTTTTGCATCTTCCAACGAAACACGACAAGGATATCCGGGTTCTTCATCTACAGTCATCCATTTTGCTTTATGTAATGAAAGTTCTTCATCATTCAAATCCATAAATGAATCAAATTCATTTTTTTCAAGGGCAATAAATTGAAAATCAGTTACCATTCTTTAATAATTCCTCGGTATCGAATTGACGCCTAACCTTTGTATAGTGCGCATGCGCGTCTACCACATTAGACCAGTAAAAACGCGCACCGCTAACTCTTTGTATTTAGATAGAATACTCAACAATACGCTAAATACACCTGTTGGATAAACGCGCATGCGCACTTTCACTAGATAATAGGTTCCTATTATCTACATAGCATCGAATCCAACATACTGATACTACTCGTAAAAAACATGACTCTCAAGGCTAAACGCGCAAAGTTAGTGCGAAAAGTGACTGGATTTTTATCAAAAAAGAAATAATACTGTATATAAATACAGTGTCGAGGTATTTGTTATGTCTAGCCAAAGCCCGTTCTTAGAGCGCATAAAAGCCGAAATGCGTATGCGCGGCTACAGCATCAAAACTGAAAAAGCGTATCTATATTGGATAAAAGCCTATATCAACTTTCATCATAAGCGTCATCCTGAAAACATGGGTACCTGTGAAGTAGCACAATTTTTAACCTTCCTTGCCAATACCCGCAATGTCGCCATCAATACCCAAAAAGTGGCGCTCAATGCGTTAGTGTATCTCTATCAAAAACACTTCCAACAAACATTAGGTAACTTAGAGTTTCGCTATGCCAGTAAGCAACGTACATTACCTAGTGTTCTCACAACCCGTGAGATAGCCTTAGTGCTAGAGCAACTGTTGGGCCGAGATAGGCTCATCATCGAGTTGTTATATGGCAGTGGTTTACGGATTTCTGAATGTTTACGCCTGAGGATCCAAGATGTCGACTTGCAAGGACATTCATTAACGGTCAGAGATGGTAAGGGGCATAAAGATAGGCAGACTATCCTGAGTCATAATTCGGGCACTAAGCTGGCTAACGTTATTGATACCGCTCGAGAAATCCAATTGAAAGACAATCAAGAAGGCATTGGTCCTTCTTTGCCCTATGCACTCGGTCGAAAGTATCCTAATGCATATAAGCAAGCTGGTTGGATGTTCATTTTCCCCTCTCATTGCACATGCTTGCACCCATTTACTCAGATCCTTTGCAGGCATCACTTGCATCCTAGCGTTATCCGGAAAGCCTTGGGCACGGCAGTGAAGAAAACCAATATAGTGAAACGCGTCACTTGCCATACTTTTAGACACAGTTTTGCGACACATTTACTGCAAGCGGGCAGAGATATCAGAAGCGTGCAAGAACTGCTTGGGCACAATGACATCAATACCACTCAAATTTATACTCATGTGCTAGGCCAACATTATGCTGGCACGACCAGCCCGTTAGATAATTTGTAATCGATATCATCTAGGCGTCATTTTATACTGGCCCCATTGCTAACTTTTAACTCGAGCCTTTTAAGCCAACAGGTGACACCAACGCTAACAAGGTGAACCCTGTCATCCCATAACAAGAGTTGCGCGACGACCGTCTATTTCTTGTTTTAGGAAATAGGACGTCAAAGCGAACTACATGGAAGCTCTTGATTTAACAAGAAGTGCTGCGTGTCGAAGAGCTGATGCCATGGCAAGCCTGTACGCCTGATTTACAGTAACACTAACACTTGCCTTATTAACATCTACTAATTGCTCATATAGCTCACATCCTACCTATTACCCATAAGTAAAAAACCTTCGCACTACAGCTGTGCTTGGGTGATTTCATCGAAGCGATAGAGTTTGCCGCCGTATTGCTCGATAAATACTTCAGCATCTTTTTTAACGCTGAAACTGCCTATGGTCTCCCCCATGGCACCGGTTTGGCTGGAGCCGACCACAAACCAAGCGAGCCTTGCATTCATAAAATGGCTGTCGTCGGGCTTAGCCCATGGCGATAGGCTCATGTCGTGCACATACACCTCTTTCACTTGATGAACATATTCAGGGTCGAGCAAAAAGCTAAATAAGTCTCTGGTTGAACAGAAGTTTTTCACTTTTTCTGAGGTTTTAGTGTATAGCTCACCTTTTGGGCCGGGGAATTCGGTGATTAACATGCCGCAAAGATGACATTCATGGGTACTGTCAATGGCTTGGGCTTGTCTTGGGGGCGCGACAGTATCAGGGCCGCCGCAACCACTGAGGCCAATGCTGATACTAATGACACTGGCGATGGCGAGAAAGGCGCCAAGGAGATTGCGGCCAAATCCTGATTTTTTACGGTTTATGATCATGCTCTTTGTCATGGTTACATCATCCTATTCGTTGTTATTTGTTATTTGTTATTTGTTATTTGTTATC
>NZ_JACJDV010000072.1 GCF_014163735.1 Shewanella sp. SR44-3 | reverse complement strand
TGGGTTGTATGGTTAAGTGACCAAGCGTATACGGTGGATGCCTTGGCAGTCAGAGGCGATGAAGGACGTAGTAACTTGCGAAAAGCGTTGGCGAGCTAGTAACAAGCATTTGAGCTAACGATGTCCGAATGGGGAAACCCGGCCACATAAGTGGTCATCATCACGTGAATACATAGCGTGATGAGGCGAACCTGGGGAACTGAAACATCTAAGTACCCAGAGGAAAAGAAATCAACCGAGATTCCCCTAGTAGCGGCGAGCGAACGGGGATTAGCCCTTAAGTCTATGGGGTGTTAGTGGAATGGTCTGGAAAGTCCAGCGGCACAGGGTGATAGCCCCGTACACGAAAACTAACCGTAGATGAAAACGAGTAAGGCGGGACACGTGACATCCTGTTTGAATATGGGGGGACCATCCTCCAAGGCTAAATACTCCTGACTGACCGATAGTGAACCAGTACCGTGAGGGAAAGGCGAAAAGAACCCCTGTGAGGGGAGTGAAATAGAACCTGAAACCGTATACGTACAAGCAGTGGGAGCGGTTCTTGAGACCGTGACTGCGTACCTTTTGTATAATGGGTCAGCGACTTACATTTTGTAGCGAGGTTAAGCGAATAGCGGAGCCGTAGGGAAACCGAGTGTTAACTGCGCGTTTAGTTGCAAGGTGTAGACCCGAAACCGAGTGATCTAGCCATGGGCAGGTTGAAGGTTGAGTAACATCAACTGGAGGACCGAACCGACTAATGTTGAAAAATTAGCGGATGACTTGTGGCTGGGGGTGAAAGGCCAATCAAACTCGGAGATATCTGGTTCTCCTCGAAAGCTATTTAGGTAGCGCCTCGAGCGAATACCATTGGGGGTAGAGCACTGTTAAGGCTAGGGGGTCATCCCGACTTACCAACCCTTTGCAAACTCCGAATACCAATGAGTACTACTCGGGAGACAGACAGCGGGTGCTAACGTCCGTTGTCAAAAGGGAAACAACCCAGACCGTCAGCTAAGGTCCCAAAGTACTAGCTAAGTGGGAAACGATGTGGGAAGGCTTAGACAGCTAGGATGTTGGCTTAGAAGCAGCCATCATTTAAAGAAAGCGTAATAGCTCACTAGTCGAGTCGGCCTGCGCGGAAGATGTAACGGGGCTAAGCTAGTCACCGAAGCTACGGGTGCATTTCTTAGGAAGTGCGCGGTAGAGGAGCGTTCTGTAAGCCGTTGAAGGTGAAGGGGTAACCCACGCTGGAGGTATCAGAAGTGCGAATGCTGACATGAGTAACGATAAAGGGGGTGAAAAACCCCCTCGCCGGAAGACCAAGGGTTCCTGTCCAACGTTAATCGGGGCAGGGTGAGTCGACCCCTAAGGTGAGGCCGAAAGGCGTAATCGATGGGAAACAGATTAATATTTCTGTACTTCTGCTAACTGCGATGGAGAGACGGAGAAGGCTAGGCTAGCGCGGCGTTGGTAGTCCGCGTTTAAGGTGGTAGGCTGAATTCTTAGGCAAATCCGGGAATTCGTACTTTAATGTACAGGCTGAGAGCTGATGACGAGTCACTACGGTGATGAAGTAGTTGATGCCATGCTTCCAGGAAAATCTTCTAAGCTTCAGGTTAGTAGGAATCGTACCCCAAACCGACACAGGTGGTCGGGTAGAGAATACCAAGGCGCTTGAGAGAACTCGGCTGAAGGAACTAGGCAAAATGGTACCGTAACTTCGGGAGAAGGTACGCTGCTGTTGGTGATGGGACTTGCTCCCTAAGCTGACGGCAGTCGCAGATACCAGGTGGCTGCAACTGTTTATCAAAAACACAGCACTGTGCAAAATCGCAAGATGACGTATACGGTGTGACGCCTGCCCGGTGCCGGAAGGTTAATTGATTGGGTTATCGCAAGAGAAGCTCATGATCGAAGCCCCGGTAAACGGCGGCCGTAACTATAACGGTCCTAAGGTAGCGAAATTCCTTGTCGGGTAAGTTCCGACCTGCACGAATGGCGTAATGATGGCCACGCTGTCTCCAGCCGAGACTCAGTGAAGTTGAAATTGCGGTGAAGATGCCGTATACCCGCGGCTAGACGGAAAGACCCCGTGAACCTTTACTATAGCTTGGCACTGAACATTGAACCTACATGTGTAGGATAGGTGGGAGACTTTGAAGCATGAACGCTAGTTTGTGTGGAGTCGTCCTTGAAATACCACCCTTGTAGTTTTGATGTTCTAACCTGGACCCCTTATCGGGGTTAGGGACAGTGCCTGGTGGGTAGTTTGACTGGGGCGGTCTCCTCCCAAAGAGTAACGGAGGAGCACGAAGGTTGGCTAAGTACGGTCGGACATCGTACGGTTAGTGCAATGGCATAAGCCAGCTTAACTGCGAGACATACACGTCGAGCAGGTACGAAAGTAGGTCATAGTGATCCGGTGGTTCTGAATGGAAGGGCCATCGCTCAACGGATAAAAGGTACTCCGGGGATAACAGGCTGATACCGCCCAAGAGTTCATATCGACGGCGGTGTTTGGCACCTCGATGTCGGCTCATCACATCCTGGGGCTGAAGTCGGTCCCAAGGGTATGGCTGTTCGCCATTTAAAGTGGTACGCGAGCTGGGTTCAGAACGTCGTGAGACAGTTCGGTCCCTATCTGCCGTGGGCGTTGGATGATTGAAGGGAGCTGCTCCTAGTACGAGAGGACCGGAGTGGACGAACCGCTGGTGTTCGGGTTGTCATGCCAATGGCATTGCCCGGTAGCTACGTTCGGAATCGATAACCGCTGAAAGCATCTAAGCGGGAAGCGAGCCCTAAGATGAGTCATCCCTAGAGCTTTAAGCTCTCTAAAGGGCCGTAGGAGACTACTACGTTGATAGGCAAGGTGTGTAAGCGTTGTGAGGCGTTGAGCTAACTTGTACTAATGACCCGTGAGGCTTAACCATACAACCCAGATGGGTTTTACTTGAAACGTTCGTGACGTTTAAAGCACTTCCTCCGTCCTTGGAGGTCGTACTGACCTTAGTAAAGAATATAAGCGCTTAATAAAGTGCGAACTCAACCAATTAGCTTTCCAAATACCTAATACTGATTAAAAGACGCAGGAAATTGTTAGGCTGACAAAGCCGTGACGAGCGAAGCGCGGAGTGTAGTTCGCTACATGAGCACTTGAGCGAGGAAACAATACCGTCAGACGGACGATTAACCAGTCTTAGACAATTTTGTCTGGAAACCATAGAGCTGTGGTACCACCTGATCCCATTCCGAACTCAGAAGTGAAACACAGTATCGCCGATGGTAGTGTGGGGTCTCCCCATGCGAGAGTAGGTCATTTCCAGGCGCCAA
>NZ_JACJDV010000071.1 GCF_014163735.1 Shewanella sp. SR44-3 | reverse complement strand
GCCTGTGAGATTTTTACCCGCTTGAAGATCTTTAAGGGCTTGTTCAAAGTTAAAAGGTTGAGTCATGTGTCATTCCTGTTTTTGTACAGTTTACTGAAATGACACAGAATTATGAACGCTACCATATGGGTTGTTATTGATAGGTGTAGTGTCCTGGTTGATGTTTACCCCATTAGCCATAACCACACCGTTAGCATTTTTATGTGCCTACCTAAACGCAAGATTAATTGCTTACCTAGATCACAAAGGTCACTGGTAGGTGTTTGTTAGCTGTATTTTATTGTCTAAAGTTCACAAGGCGGCGTTATAACAACGGGATCCACTAAAATTCTGGCAGGGCACTACAGCTATCTGATTTATGATCTTAGTCGCCGATTACTTGCAGATATGGCTGTAAATGCTTCATATGATATAACAGGGCGACTAGACGGCAGCCGGGGCCGAGTTTTTTAATCTAGCTTCATAACGTTTCCACACTTTCTCATGGAAATAAAATACTACAGTATTGATGGCTGGCTCAACCAAGGCTACAGTACCGCCTATGATAATACTGCCCGTCAATAAGTAAGTAATACTGAAAGCCACGCTAAAATGTAATATCGCAAAAGTGAATGTTTTAATCATGATGCCAGCCTCGGTGAATTAGTTAATCTAAATGATAATCGTTATCAATAATAAAGCAAGGTTAAACACTAGATTAATCTGAGCGGAAAACTCGATGACCAGATAGTGGTGGGATCAATTAAGGCTGGGGAGCGGAAAAGACTAAATAAAAAGCCGCGAGCCCTAGGCGGACTTGCGGCTAATATTGAGTTCAGCGATTCAGTTGATGGTTAGTAATGCCAAGGAAACTCAGAAAAGTCTTGATCACGCTTTTCTAAAAATGCATCCCGCCCCTCGCGGGCTTCTTCACTGGCATAGGCTAAACGGGTGGCTTCGCCGGCAAACAGTTGTTGCCCCACCATGCCATCATCAGTCATATTAAAACCGTATTTCAGCATCCTAATTGCCGTTGGTGATTTAGTGTTGATCTCATTGGCCCAGCGCAAGGCTTCCAGTTCTAATTCTGCATGGGGGACAGATTTATTCACCATCCCCATTTGAAACGCTTCGTCGGCGCTGTAATCAAAACCGCAGAAAAAAATCTCCCTAGCTCGTTTCTGACCGACCATTTTAGCAAGATAGGCGCTGCCATACCCTGAGTCAAAACTGGCAACATCGGCATCAGTTTGCTTGAAAATGGCATGCTCTTTAGAGGCCAGAGACAAGTCACATACCACATGTAAGCTGTGGCCTCCACCTACCGCCCAGCCAGGTATAACAGCGATAACCACTTTAGGCATAAAACGGATCATCCGTTGCACTTCTAAAATATGCAGTCGCCCCATACGGGCTTGATCGGCCTTATTGGCAGCTTCAGCTTCATATTTATAGCCATCTTTGCCGCGTATACGTTGATCGCCACCAGAGCAGAATGCCCAGCCACCATCTTTGGCCGACGGGCCATTGCCAGTGAGTAACACGCTACCGACATCTGAACTGCAGCGAGCATGATCTAAGGCGATATAAAGCTCATCTACAGTTTGTGGCCGAAACGCATTACGGCATTCAGGGCGATTAAACGCAATCCTAACAGTACCCTGATGTTTGGCTCTGTGGTAGGTAATGTCTTGAAAATCAAAACCTGGGACAGTATCCCATAAGTTGCTATCAAAAATTTCTGAAATGAACTGTTCCATCATGTTCCTAACGAGTATTGATTTAACGATAAGGGATTAAAGCTTGTCACACATGAAGCGTAAGTTATCTTTGCTAAATACGGGGTGGCGGGCATCATGATGACAATACTCGGCTTTAAAGTCTTCTATATCTCCAGTAGATACCATTATTTGCTCAAACTCTTTGAGTTCAGTGCCAGATAGACGTTCGGCAATAGCCGCTTTAACTTGCAGGGCATTTTTATTGACCTTAATGATCTTGGTGCCCGTCATTGAATCGAGCTTATTCTCAGCCTTATTGAAAAACCCTAAGGCTTGAGCAATAGGCTTATCCAACTTGGTGGTTTCGGTTGCCATGTAATAAATACCAGCACCAATAAGTGCTAAAAGGATCCAACCTCTCATTTTTCATCCAATATAAGTGATTAAGCAAGAATTATACGAGTATAATATACCCAATTTAGTTATCTATGTGAGTTTGATCGCTTCACCTTGTGATCCAAGGTTAGCTTCTATCTTCAATGGTTTTGTTCACCGACGATAATGGTGACAAAGCACTGATAGACGCAAGTGATAAATTTGAATGGATACACGCTCGAGCTATGTCCCCTTCTATTAATAATAACAAAGCAGTAAGGCTGTAACTATGACGACAGAATCTAAAGCCAAGGATTATTCAAAAGAAAATCGAATAAAGATTCATCAGCCAGACGCCACAAAGGCAGACCGTTTTAACCCCAGTAACAGTATTTATGTGCGTGCAGTCGATGGGCTTTGGACTCGCGTGCGCCGTTATATGGGCTGGGCGACTATGTTGCTGTTTCTTATATTGCCATGGTTACCTTGGGGAGACCGTCAAGCTGTTTGGTTTCACTTAAGTGAACAGAAGTTTCATGTGTTTGGCTTGACCATTTGGCCGCAGGATCTCACCTTACTAGCAGCCTTCTTCATGATTGCCGCATTTGGGTTATTCTTCGTCACCACCTACCTTGGCAGAGTCTGGTGCGGCTTCACTTGTCCGCAAACCGTGTGGACCTTCATCTTTATCTGGTTTGAAGAGAAAATAGAAGGGGCGCGTAATAAGCGTATTAAGCTAGACCAGATGCCGTGGAGTTTCGATAAATTGTGGCGAAAAACGGCAAAACATTCGGCTTGGGTACTGGTTTCATTAGTCACAGCTATGACCTTTGTGTCTTATTTTATTCCTAGCCGTGAAGTCTATATCGATGTATTTACCCTTAATGCCGATGGCTGGATTTACTTTTGGGTTATCTTCTTCACCTTTGCTACTTATGGTAATGCCGGTTGGATGCGAGAAATAATGTGTATCCACATGTGCCCCTACGCGCGATTCCAAGCGGCTATGTTCGACAAAAACACCTATATAGTCGGTTATGACACCAAGCGCGGAGAAAGTCGTGGCCCGCGTACTCGCAAACAAGATCCTAAAGAACTGGGTTTAGGTGATTGCATTGATTGCGATCTTTGCGTTCAAGTGTGTCCAACGGGAATAGATATTCGCAACGGGCTGCAATACGAGTGTATCAACTGTGGCGCCTGTATTGATGCTTGTGACAATACTATGGAACGCATGGGATATGCCAAAGGGCTGATAAGTTACACCACAGAGAATAAACTCGAGAATGTCAAAGAAAGCGTCTTAAGACCAAAACTTGTGGGCTACGGTGTAGTGCTTACAGTCATGATATTGGTGTTTATTTATGCCAGCGCCACAATTGCTCCTGTACGTATGGATGTTATCAGGGATAGAAACGCGCTTTACCGTGAAAACAACCAAGGATTAATTGAAAACACCTTTATCGTCAAAATCCTCAATAAGACAGAGCAAGCACAGCAATATCAATTATCAGTAACTGGGTTAGATAACTATAAGTGGTATGGCGACCAAAATGTCACTATTGCGGCGGGAGAAGTTCTAACATTACCTATTAGCGTAGCTGTTGACCCGGTAGAACTTAAACGCAGTGTTACGAATATAGATATAAAGGTATTAGCCACTATAGATGGTGAGTTAATCGAAACCACACAAGAGACAAGATTCTTCAGCCCATAGAAGAGCGTGAAATAGCAAAAAAAGGGACGAATAGTCCCTTTTTTACTCGTTTGGGGTGATAAGTAGGCTGTTAACCCTGTTTTTAGCAATTATCTCTAAAAAGCCCTTGCGTAAAATTCTCATCTCCCTATAATGCGCAACCACTGACACGGCAAGCGGCTCACGCCAATGACGAGTCAGTTTGAAGGATTCAAATAGAATGTTTCAAAGCGAAAAGAAAGTTTGAAAAAACACTTGACGCTGACAACGGATTGCGTAGAATACGCAGCCCAAGCCAACGACCTAGCGTCAACGGCCGCTGAATGAAAATTAAGTTTTTCATGTTAGCA
>NZ_JACJDV010000070.1 GCF_014163735.1 Shewanella sp. SR44-3 | reverse complement strand
AATGGACAATGCCCATTCACAATTGGAGCCTTTGTCTATCTCAGTTAGCGATTTATTTTGAAGGACGTTTAGACAGCGTGCTCGAAATTTAAACTTAACCTGACACAGAATTTCGAACGCCCTCATTCCATTCAACATATTCCAACTGCCAAAATGCCGTTAATCTAATGTCAATTTACCGAGTGGTGCGAATAGCATAGTTTAGTCAATAATGCCTTTTGCCAACTTACGTTCAACCTCCGCTGCATCAGGGAAAATATCGGTGTGTTCGCAGCCTAAAATATGAATAATTTCGTAAATCCTATCGCACGACACAGCAATAACCCCTTTCTCAATACGGCTGATATAGCTTTGCTCAACCTCTAACTTGCTGGCAAGGTCTGCTTGTGTCCAAGACTTTCTAATTCTCGCTACTTTTATGTTCATACCAATTAAGGCTTGCGCTGATTGCATGCAAAATCTCAATAACTTCCAGAATATGTTAATAATCCCATATCGATCCACTTATCAGTATTTACAACAATACATAAAATATGTACCTTAATGCATATTGAATGACTTAATTATGATAAAGGTGTATATGAAGGGATTAGTTTTTACGTTTCAAAACGTTTTCACTCGACAGAGACGCGATGGTTTTTTTGCATCTGAAATTGTTGACGATGCCGTCAATATGCTTAACAAAGAGCGATTTAAGCACGCTGAAATTAAACAGATGGTAGATGATTTTTTGAAGGACCTGGTGTTTAAGGGGTGGCTAACAACGGGAATCGATGAAAAGACCGGTTTAACCACTTACACTCTGTTCGATAAAGTCGCTGATCCGATAGCACTAAAGTTAACATCTTCAGAAGTTGCAGAACTAGAAAAGGAAGGTGATAAACTTAATGAAGAATATATGTATGCTCGAGCTGTTTATCTTGAGGTTGACAGGTTTGTGTCGAACAAAAATAATCCAGAATTCTTAAGAAGCACAAAATATTTTAGCGATTTTATTCGACGAGACTTGATGGGCAAGTTAGAAGCGATTGAGTATATTCTATGCTCAAATGCACAGTGAGATAGGCTCATTAAACTGTTATTTTTACATTAAAAATTGAGATGAAGGAGGTTTTTTACAGACGTTACAATTAACAGAATATTGATTTTTTAAAACATTAAAAATATATAAATTATTGAAATATAACAAGTTATTTCATATTTTTGTATTGTGTATGTTCAAGGATATGTTAATCTAACCCTAAGAGAAAGCAGCCGTCAGAGCTGCATAGGGTTAGTTATGCAAGACCTAAGTATCAAGTTTTATATCATTCTGCGTGCGATATTTAATAATGCGTTTCGCGATGGTGTGATAGCCCGTAATCCAATGGAAGGTATTCAAAATTTAAGTGTTTGTCACGCTGAGCCAAATCCTTTCACTCGAGCTGAATTAACAGCGTTAGCGCAAACAGATGTTCGATGTTTATCAGGGAAAAATGCTTTTCAGTTATGTGCACTCACGGGGCTTCGTATAAGTGAGTTGTTGGCAATAAGCTGGGAAGATATTGACTTTATTAATGCAAAACTCAAAGTCAAAATTGCGTTAGTTGATAAGCAATATAAAACTCCAAAAACCCCAGGTTCTCAACGTACAGTAGAGTTATGTGCTTCTGCTATTAGTATATTAACACAACAAAAATTGATTACAGGTCATCGAAAAGCTAGAAAGATATCAGTGCTTCAGCGCGACAATAAAACGAAAAAAATCGAAAATTTATCACTCGTTTTTTACAACACTCAAACTAATCAGCCGTTTTTAAGTGCGAAACAATTTAATAAAACGTTTTTCACACCATTCTTAATATCGGCCGAGGTGAAGCACCGCGGCGCAGGACAACTTAGACACACTTTTGCAAGTCAAGCGCTCACGTCGGGTATATCTAAAGAGTGGATTGCTAGGCAGTTAGGGCATGAAAGCACTGCGATGATTGATATTCATTATGCTCGTTGGATGTGTGCAGATGCACCCGATTTTGTTAACAGAGTAGAACAACAATTTAGTGGCATATTTACACAAAAACAACCCGATGAATATATAGCTGCCGATGAAAACACATCTGATCTTAAAGCGACTTCAAGCACCGTCGCTACCGCAGGTATTCAGCTGTCAGAGCAACAGATATCGCAATTGCTCATTAGTCACCCTCATTTGATAACAGAGTATCTCAATCGTTTGCTGAGTCAGAGTGTTGGGGAGAAGTTGATATGAGATTAACGACTATCTTCTTTGCATTTGTTAACTATGCATTTAATGACAAGGGGCGCAGAGCTGGCAAAGCTACCTTGTTTCATTCATTACGTCTCACAGAAGAAATGGCGCTTAAACAAAAGTATTTGACTAAGTCACAGAAGCTGATGCGCTCAAAGAATGAGATCGAAATTGAATGGGATAGCTCGCTATCGCACACTAATTTGATTGATACCCCTGATGGAATTGTCCCTCTAGATAACTTTTCACAAGAGCAAAGAGAGCAAATGATGTTCGAAATTTTGCAACCCGAAACAATGAAGAGTGCTGATGCGCGTAAATTGGGGCAAGACAAAGCACGCTCAAAAAACAAACTTAAAGAGTGGATAAAGGCAGGTCATTTTTGCAAGAAAGGTATTGAGTTAGTGGATGAGATTTTCTCGAGTGATAGCTTAATAAATGTGCATCATGCTGCATATCGATTGAATTTGCTTGATATGAAGCGTAAAGCTCAGCGAGTTGAGCAATTGGTGAATTATATCAAAGCCCACAATGCATTGTTAGATAAGCCTAATTCACTTAACTCTGTCAATTTTGAAGAATTATTATTCAAAATCCCCATAAATAATCAGATAGGTACAGACATTGTGAGCAATGAAGAAATGATGCACGCAATGAAAAGTTTCTTACAGCGTTATTATCCTGATTATCCAATTAAACTCATGGTGTTACATCATGATGAACGACTACCCGGTGAAGTAACTGGCGGTCATGTGCATGCTTTTATTTCGGGGAAAAATGCTTTAACGCATCAATACGACTTACGGTTAGCGCACATCAGAAACGTCAATGCATATTTGTTTGGTCGCGAAGGTGTCGATGCCGACTTACTTTCTGAGAAAGGACGTTTGAATCGTGAGCAGGCAGGCGATGTGGCAAAGCATATGCAAGAGATGTTCTATGAGTTCGTCAACGAACACCTCTTTCATCCGAAGAACATTAATGCTGCATTTCATCCGGAATCGGTTCGTAAATCTGAAAAACGAAAGCAAATGCGCAGAGAAGCGAAATTGGCTAAGCGTGATAGAGCATTCAACTATCATGCTCGACTGCTTGAAAATGTAAACAGTTTAGAAATTCAGCTTAAAAGTTTTGATGGTAAAATTTCTGAGCGAAAACAAGTGCTTGACGATGTAGAGAGCAAAATTATTAACGTGAGTGAAAGTTATGACGCTTTGACAATAAAACATGACGCACTTGAACAACAATGTATTCAGCAAGAAGAAAGACTATCTGATATCGAGATAGTTGTTCAACAAAATCAGCGTAGACTTAGTAAAAACATGCGGCTTGAGCAAGAAGTTGATGAGCGTTTAAGCACAAAGATAAAGGAAGAAAAGAAAATAGATGCATCGATTTTGCTTAAACAGCAAAAACACACAGAATTAGATAGCGCTATAGCTGAAAAACAATCAATTTTAGAAAGACTTAGCGTAATGACAACTAAGGCATTGTATCCAGTACACAAAATGTTGGAGCACATGAACAATCGCTTAATACTAAAAGGAAGAGCGGGAGCGGCGGAGTTCATGCAACATATCATTAAAGCCTTTAGTGCAGATTTGCCAGCGGAGCTCAGAAAAACACTAATAAAAATTACGAGTAATACTGGCGATACAGAGCTTGAAAACGCGTTAACACGCAAAGACAGTCAGATTAACGACTCATTGGATATGTGATAAAGCACGCGTTCAATATTCGTTAAATGATGCGTTAACCGTATTCTCTCAGATTAGAGTCAATACAATATAAGATACTCGCAAAATAAGCAGGGAATCGGTCATTACTTTTTAAAGTGATGACCGATTTTTTATTAATCGCTGAGAATGTAAGACTTAAATTAACGGCCAGGCATGAGGTTATGCTTGTATCGAGTTATGGAGTGTAGTTTGTACCAATAGCGCTATCTAGCCCTAATTGGCAGCACTGCTGCCACAGATGGCACTTACGCTGCCAGTGGCGGCATTAAACATGTCAGTGGTCGTTTTAGAGAGCAAACGGATGAGGCGAAATAGTCAAAATATCGATTTGATAAATTGAGGTTTGAACAACATGTATGTTTGAAGCTCATTAGTATTGAAATGAAATTACCGTATATGGTGAGAGTATAAAACCCGCATGGTCAGTTGTTTTCACGACGTGATAATGTTTAGGCTAAGCCTAAACAAACCTTAACTTCGCACTTGGTGAGTGCGAAAAAGTACAGCTTCGCAGTCATCGACTGCGAAGCAAAAAGCAGCCCACAATTATGTGGGACCAGTACGTAACCCGGTACGTTTATCTCCCACTTTTTGTTCCAAAAAGATGGGAGATAAACTCGGGCAAGGGGAGTACCCCTTAACCCCAAAGACACATGCTGCGCATGTGAAAAAATCAAAGTCAAAAGACAACACGCATCTCCTCAATAACACTGTGCCAGCCATTTAGTTATTGTACCCAAAGAGGGCGTTCGAAATTCTGTGTCAGGTTAAGTTTAAATTTCGAGCACGCTGTCTAAACGTCCTTCAAAATAAATCGCTAACTGAGATAGACAAAGGCTCCAATTGTGAATGGGCATTGTCCATTT
>NZ_JACJDV010000006.1 GCF_014163735.1 Shewanella sp. SR44-3 | reverse complement strand
GTTATGGCGGAAATGACCACTCGAGCATGGAAAATTAAGAGCACATGCGCGGCATGCAGCCATACCATGCGCTAGGCCAAAATTGTTCCCAACAATTTAAGGCACTTCCCACATCCATGTGGGTCAACGCGGAGAGCTTGCTCGAAGCTGGCCATGACAGGCGCTAAATGCGTAAAAAAGCCCGTAGCTAATGCTATGGGCTTTTTTCGTGGTGATTGAAATGCTCACTCGAACATGGAGTATGTCAGTTAAGCGCTGACATCAATCAATGATGACTGGCCTTCCATACCAAATTTTTCAAATGTTTGGTTAATTATCGATTGTTTATCTTCATCGCTAAGGGTTTTGTTGTCGTTGGCTGCAAGTTTCTCCTCCATTAGGGTGGCGAGAAAGTCGAGTATTGGACTTAAATCTTGGCTCTCTTGCTGAGGTGGTGGCGGTGGTGGTTTTCGCCCTGTTTTTTCTACGCCGGCCAAGTCACCGATATTTTTTGCATCAAACCCGAGCTCTGATATGGCAGAGCCTAGGGCTTTTCCTGGCTGGATCCCCGCTTGTGAGAAGGCCTCTGTAATGCTAATTGCATCCGATTCTGTTAGGTTTTCAGGATCAAACTGCGACAGAGTCTCTGTGATTAACGTTTGCTGTTCCTGTGTCAGGCTTTTTTCTGATCTTGGTGGCGGCATTGCTGTGGCTGAACTTATTGAACTAATCATGGCTTCACTCCATTGGATTGATGCCTTAAGTGAAATCCGTGAAATTGCATTACACGGCACTAATGGCACGACAAGGAGATACTAATAAGAGAGTGTGCAAAGAATGTGCAAAAAAATGCAATGTTTACATAAAACTCTAGCTAACAGCACTTATAGCAACAGGCGATACCCAGTGCCATATACCGATTGGATCCAGTCTTTACCTTCACTGATATCGGCAAGCTTCTTACGCAGTTTTTTAATGTGACTGTCTATGGTTCTGTAATTCACAATACGATGATCTGAATACATGTTTTGCATCAGTTGTTCTCGGGTGAAAATACGTTCAGGTTTGGCAGCCAAAGGTTTAAGCAGCTGAAACTCAACTGCGGTCAGGCCCACTTCTTGTTGATGAAAACTGACTATAAACCTATGTTCATCCAGTTGCAGAGTATCGTCTTTATTTTCAATGATCTGTCCTCTTCGCAATACGGCTTTGACTCTGGCCACGACTTCGCGTGGGCTAAATGGTTTGCAAATGTAATCATCAGCCCCGAGTTCGAGTCCAAGTAAGCGGTCTATTTCTTCCACCTTAGCCGTGACCATTAATATTGGTATGTTGGAAAACTGACGGATCTCTTTGCATAAATCGATACCATTTTTACCGGGCAGCATGATGTCGAGCAAAATAGCTTGGGGTTGGTGAGCTTTAATCCAGGAGATCACCTCATCGCCATGATGAATGAGGTGCGGCTGGTAATCTGTCTGTTTAAAATAGTCGGCCAATAAATTAGCCAGTTTGATTTCATCTTCTACTATCAAAATTGATTGCGACATAGGCTGCTCTTTTTAATGTACCGGTGTTCGGGTTTAAATGATCTTAAGGCGGATGTGAATGGCCAGTCCGCCTAAAGAAGCCTTTTCAGCCCAAATTTCGCCTTGATGTGCAGCGACAATATGACGACAAATAGATAGCCCTAATCCCGATCCGCCTGTCTGACGATTGCGTGAATCATCGACGCGATACAGATGCTCAAATAAGTGCGCTAAGTGCTTGTCGTCTACGCCAATACCATTATCTTCAAAGCTGATTAACACTGTGTCGTGAGGGCTTACTTCTCGTTTTATAGTAAGTGTAAGCTCAGTGGCTGAAGAGTACTTAATTGCATTATTAATAATATTTTCAAATAGTTGATGCAGGCGAGTGATATCAGCATAGATAAGTATAGGATGCTGGCTTACTTCTGATTCAATGGCAGGCTGTACATTTAGTGTTATGCCAGCACTGGCTAAATAACTGCGATATTTATCCAGCTCACTAGCTAAAACTTGAGTTAGCTCTTCCTCTTGCTTGCGGTAATGCATGGCACCAATATCGGCACTGGTGAGTAAGTGTAGATCTTCGATAAGCCGTTGCAAATGTTTTACTTCGTCATGGGCTGAGGCCACATTAACCATAGTCAAAGGGCGCACCTCATCGATCATAGCTTCTAGTTCACCGCGCAAAATGGCCACTGGCGTACGCAGTTCATGAGAAATATTGGCTAACCAGCGTTTTCTGGTCGTTTCATTTGCTGCTAAGGTGATCGCCAGCTCATTGTAATCTCGACTTAATTGGCCAAATTCATCTTGGCGTTTCAAATCGACACTGTGTTGATAATCCCCTTGGGTTAATTTGTGCATTCCACGGGTGATGACCTTGATAGGCTCGACTAAGTGGCGAGCCAAGGGGCGGGTGATAAGCAGCACTAAGGCAATGGCTAACAATCCGATAAGCCAGAGATACTGCTGTTGTTGCTCAATAAATTCGACTTCATACCCTTGGGTTAAGCTATCCCGTTTTGATACAGCAAAATAACCTACAGTGATGCCATTAACATCGATAGCGCTCTTGCTGTAATTCAAATGATCAAGGTATTTACCGACAACTAATTCGCCATTTGCATCGAGGAGCGCATAGCGTGCTTGATGTTCTGGTGGCGGTAATCTTGCTGCTGGAGGCTTATCTCTTGGACCTTGCTGTAAAGCATGTGGCCCGTCTTTTGGTGGCCGCTCTCGAAGAGGTCTGCGCGGGGGCGGAAAATTGTGACGTCTAGGGGCAAACTCATCACCCTGCAATTGGGTTTCAATGAGTTGGCGAAATCTAGGATGGTGACCTGTCATCGCTTGCCAGCCGTGATCTTCTTTATATATCTGAGCAAGCTTTGTGACCACAGGTTTTAACGCTTCGACTTCTTTGGTGTTTACATAGTCAACCATGCCTTTACCTATGCTCCATTGCATAAGTAGCACTAACATAATCACTAGGATTAGGCTGAAACTAAATAGAATTAAAAACAGTTTATTATGAATTTTCATTTTTAAATCAATGGCTCCAAAGGCGAGATTGTCCAAATTAGTTGTGGGCTGAATTAATCTAATTCAGCATAGCAATACATTGTGTAAACAGTGTGCACAGTGCAACAGAAAGTGCTGCCTGACATTGATTTGGCGGGGCTGCAGTCCAAAAGGTAGCCAATAGGCATATTTCTTAATTGCTGCACAATTGTTGCACATTCTATGGGTAAGCTATATTTAGCAACGGGTCATAAGACCTTTTTTGTTATTCAGATGGCCCATACTGCACAGGAATAAAACATGATGAAACGCATACATGCATCTAATTATTCAACCCGCCAGCTTCTTCTTTGTCTATTAGTGACAGGTGCATTAGCAGGATGTGGTGGCGGAGGTGATAGCGCTGAGACCTCAGTTGAGGCGCCGGTAGGAACCGGGGCTGGTACGGGGGAAACGACAACTGCAGGCACCACAGCAGGGGTATTGTGTGACTACTTTAATGATACCTACAATAACTCAGCTTCGGTAGATGCATACAGTACCGCCCAGTGGAGTTGTACCGATACGAGCCGCGAACTCAGTGCAAATGGATTACCTGATCATGAGGTGGGCACATTTCCCAATGCCCATAACCCTAATGCTATTTCAGGTCAGTCTGTATCGGCAAGTTTAGCCCTTGCTCCTACGCAAACGTCGACGGTTAGATCTTTAGGTGGGCCAAGGGGCGCCACTGGCTATGTGCTCAATGGTGTCAAAATTGATGCCGATACTGCCGGCAGCTGTGATGATTCAGGTGCAGTTTGCAGCTTGAGTGATAACAGTGGTGGTTGGAGCATAGAGGCCCTAGGGCAGACCAGTTTTAACTTCGGCACTGATGATAATAACGCCCATGTTCAACCTGGCGGCAGTTATCATTATCACGGCATGCCAGAGGGTTTTATCACGAAACGGGGCGGTAGCAGTACCACCATGACGCTGATTGGCTGGGCGGCAGATGGCTTTCCTATTTATGCTCGTTACGGTTATAGCCAAGCCGATGATGCAAGCTCAGCATTAAAATCCATGACAGGTAGCTATCAGCTTGTTAGCGCTATCAGTGCCTCAAGACCTTCAACGGATACCTATCCTTTAGGCACCTTTAAGCAAGATTGGGTCTATGTGGCGAGTTCTGGTGATTTAGATGAGTGTAACGGCAGAATAGGCGTCACTCCTGAGTTTCCACAAGGGATATATCATTATTATGCGACAGACAGCTACCCATTTTTCCAGCGCTGCGTTAAAGGGGAATAAGCATGTCGTCACGCTATAAAACCTTGTCAACGGCACTATTGGTCAGCTTCTTGAGCCTATTTGTACCATCCACAGCCACTGCGCACCTAATGGTAGCTCAGCATGGCACCCTTAACATCGTCAATAATGATGTATTTATGGTGCTATCCCTTCCCTTGAGTGCCTTCGAGGGGCTAGACACCAATTTAGATGGCGAAGTATCAATGATTGAGTTTAATCATCAGCGAGCTGGCATCATTCAAACGATTAGGCAGCAGATCAGCTTAATGGATCAGGATGGCAAGCGAGAACTACAGGGGCTAATTATGTCGCCGCAGCTCTATGACGGCCATCATGGTAGTGAAGGACTGCCTCAACTGACTGTAATGGGGAAATTCACTTTACAGGGGATAAAAGGCACGCTGGATTTTCATCTTGGCTTATACGGCAGTAGCCCAGAGGAGCAACAGATGCAGATAACTGTCACTTCAGGCACTAAAAAGCAGCAGGTAGAATTAACGGCTCTTTCACCTAAGATGTCGATATTGCTTTAATTTTTGAGTCACTGGCGGTTAATGTGGCATTAGCCGCCAGCTTGTACGATTCAGGGATAGAGTGTCATCATTCTACGTGAGTTTAGATAACCCAAGCGGCAATCATTCCTAGGGTAAAGATGGTAAAGCCGACCGTGACTAAAATTTTTTCTACTTTTAATAAACGCGCTAAATAGGGATCATTTTGCTTTGACAAAAAGCCAAACTTTAACGAATCGTTCAGATACACCCTGCGAACTTGTTTCAAATCCCTCATGCTCATCTTCATTCTATTACTCGATGCCTTGTGCCATTCCAATGGATAAGTATCTTGAATATACAGCACTAAACTAAGCGTGTTTCTATTTAAAAAGTAATAGATTGGCAAAGATAACAGCAGTGAAATTATTATCGGGTCGTTCATGTTTTATATCCTTGTTATGTTTTTCTAGACAACCAAAAGTGGCAAGTGCTTTATGTTTCGATAGGTCAGGGCTAAGGTGATGCAGTGCTTTAACTGCAGTTCAGGAAAAGGCCCGTTAATAGTGAGTATGATGGCGCGATTGCCTTCGAAGACTAAGGTGTCAGAGTATAATTCACGAAAGGTATCCACCAACTTAGTTTGGCAATGGAAAAAGAGGCAATAGTGTTCTGGGCTTGCAGCCTTGCAGTCCATGCGAATAGGACTGCCAGTCTTAACGCTATAGCTAGGTTCACCCCATTTAAGGTTCTCAGTAATGTCACCCAACTCAAGTTCCTGAACTACTTGTAATATGAGTTCCCTAAGCCGCATCAGCGAAGGTCGAACATCCTTTGAATAGCCAGCAAATTTATCTTGAACATCCTTTTCCATGGTCAAGCCTCCTATTTAACATTTCACCATGACTGGCACTGACATAGTTCGCTTCGGCATCCTACATTCGAAACAAGAGTTAGAAGTTTGTCTCGCGTATCTCGTTGTGAAGTGGCATACCTCCAGCCTTACAATTAACATAACATAACCACATAATTTAATTGTGAATTTTTTGATTGCGCGCTGGGTGAGACCGTCATCAGTGATTAAAACTAGATAATGGATATCAAATCAAGCAACCGTCAAGCAAATTAACTCCAGTGAGGATTATAAAGCGAGTACGGGATCGCTAAGTGTCCCGCATACAGGCTTACCATGGCCCATTTCTTTCATAAAAAGTCTCACCGACACGCTGTAAACCCGTCCATGGGATGTACGGTCGACTCGTAAATTGCCGTGGTTCACCTTTTTAGTTTTCGGTGCCATAAGAGGGGGTTGGGCTAAATGGCTCGAGTGCATGTGCTGCAGGGATGCTGCGCTTGAGCCCGTAGGGATCTTCTTACCGGTAAGAATACGGCGTCACTCGGGACATTAGCTCAATGGCCGAGATCATATATCGTATTTTGAATACTATCCTGCACGCTGTTGCACTTCATTAAATCTGTCTTGTCGAGCTATTCTAAATGGTGGCTCAGATGCCAATGGCTGAGTTAACCTGACTGCCTAACGTATTGCCAAAGCTAACTTTTTATTCTTTATTGTAATAATCTGCTAGCTTAAAGGAATAAAATCAATCCACCTTGTATATACAAGCTATTTCATCGCTGCTTTTACATATACGTCGAATCTGTTTTTCTTGGTCTCTATGACCATGGACGGCTTGATGCCATCTAAGTCTTCGGCGTAGTCGGGGCGTTTGACGACCACACGTTTGGCGGCCAAGGCCATGGCGGGGGTGAGCAGGCCATCGGCATCGAGATCGGCGCCGACTAATGATTGAAACACCCGCATTTCTTTTTTCACTAATGCCGACTTGTCCCTGTGGGGATACATGGGATCTAAGTAGACCACATCCACAGCGTCGGTGATTTTTGCCAGCGCTTCTAAGCTTGAGCCTGGAAACAAACTCATGCGCTCACTCATCCAAGCACCAATCTCGCTGTCATCGTAGGCGCGGCGTAGGCCATCTTCTAATAGCGCTGCAACCACAGGGTGACGCTCAACCATGATGACTTTGCAACCTAGGCTTGCGAGCACGAAGGCATCTCGTCCAAGACCTGCGGTGCCATCAACAACGGTGGGAGTTACCCCTTGCTTTAGGCCGACTGCTTTGGCAATGGATTGACCGCGTCCACCCCCAAATTTACGCCTGTGTGCGACGGCGCCACTGATAAAATCCACCACTATGCCATCGAGCTTAGGCTCGTCTCGCTTATGCAAACTCAGCTGGTTTTGCTCGAAGCGTAATTCGAACTCAGCCTCTTTATCGAACTCGAGTTGCCAGCGCTGACTGATGTCGACGAGCGTAGGGTATTGCTGATTAAAAAATATGCGCGTCACGATCTTCTGCTATGCCAATAATGATTGCGGCTATTATGCCAAAAGCCCTTTGCTGTGAACACCTATACCTGATGGACGTTAAAATTCATACCCAAGCAAGCTCAAGATGCTGAAACTCGTATCTTGAGGCTGCTTGGGTTTATAATATGGCCATTATCCTTTTATTCTCTGGAATCTCCCCCCGATGCTAAGTTACCGCCACGGTTATCATGCTGGCAATTATGCCGATGTGCTCAAGCACGCCATCTTGTTACAAGTGCTTAAAGCCATGCACAAAAAAGATAAAGCCTTTGCGTATGTGGATACCCATGCTGGCGCGGGCGCGTATTCATTGGAAGATGAGTTTGCCCAAAAAACCGGTGAATATCTCGATGGTGTGGCTAAATTATGGGATAAAACAGACCTGCCGTTAGCATTGCAAGATTATGTTAATGCGGTAAAAACCTTTAATGCCGAGCACGATGAGTTAACGCTATATCCGGGTTCTCCGGCTTTTGTTGATAGCGAGCTTAGGCCGCAAGATCGCATGGTGCTGCATGAGCTGCACGGCACAGATCATGAGCTATTGAGTGATTACTTTGCCAAAGACAGACAAGTGAAAGTGATTAAGGGTGATGGTTTAGCGGGCTTAATTGCTGCCGTGCCGCCACTTGAGCGCCGCGGTGTGGTGTTAATTGACCCCAGTTTTGAAATTAAAACAGATTATCAAGACGTGGCCGATGCCATCATTAAGGCCCATAAGCGCTTCGCGACCGGCGTATTTATGCTCTGGTACCCCGTGGTCGATAGGGCGCAGACAGAAGCTATGCTGAGTAAGCTTAAAAATAGCGGTATCACTAAGCAGTTACGCCTTGAGCAAGGCATTAAGGCTGATTCCAATGAATTTGGTATGACAGCAGCGGGTCTTTGGATCATCAATCCACCTTGGCAACTGGATGAGCTGGCTAAAGATAGCCTAGATTACTTAGCTAAAACACTTGGCGGCAGCGATGGCCATGTGACGGTGAAATGGGAAGTGGGCGAATAACTGATAGGGGGAGCTAACCTGCGTTAGTCGCCCCCACATTTGCGCTATCTAGCGCTGAGCCCTTTAATCCCCTATTCTAAAAAGGGGATTAAAACGCGCCGGTTGCCCCTGGGAATACCACTGGGCTGGTGTTACCGTCAGCGCTGACACTGGCAACGCCAAACAGGTAATTGTCGATAACCATATTCTTTAAGGTGAATTGATCTAACTTGCCCACATAACGACTATGTGTCCACTCAGATGCCGTAGTTTTACGCCAATAAACCCTATAGCCCACCAAAGCCTTATCGTCATTATTGACTGTCCACTTGAGCACAGTATCGGCGCTGACTTCACCGCTTATGCTCACGTTTTTTGGCGGCGCAGGTGCCCAAGCCATAGCGGCTAAGCTAATGGCATTAAGGGCTGTAAGCTTAGCGTTAAAAGCAAAGTCGACCCCTTCAATCACATCCCCGTAAGCAATGCCATTCTCGGTGCGGATATCTTGATGCTGTCTGTGGTAATGCTCGTTGGTTTCCATCACGCGCACCGCGGCAAGCCCCGCTTTATTAAAAGGCAGGTGATGACCACCGCGGCCAAATCTGTCTAAGCGGTTGATCAATTGCACATCGAGGTTGGTCATGTACTGGTCTGCCAAGGTTTTGATTTTTCTGGCTAAGTTTCTTGAAGCCGAATCATTCTCGCCACCACTAAAATAACGTGATTTTGCTTCATCAGGGGTTTCGGCGATGCGCACCCCTTCGGAAAATACTCGCACGCTGTGGTTATCGATAACCCCGTTAATGCCGACGATATTGCCTATCATGTCGTTATTGAGCACGGCTTGGATCTGTAAACCTTGGACTTTGGCATGATTAATTAAAATATCGCCGCCATAGAGACCTTGCTCCTCACCTGACAGTGCGCCATAGATAATCGTGCCCGCGAATTGATATTGGGATAGCACTCTTGCCGCCTCTAACGTACCCGCAACCCCTGAGGCGTTGTCGTTAGCGCCAGGAGACACTGAGCTTGCATCCATCACATCACTCACTCGCGAATCTATATCACCACTCATCAGCACCACGCGATTGGGATCCGTTAGGCCCCGCTGTATAGCAATCACATTCACCACTTCTGTTGGGTTAGGGATACGCTTGCCTGATACAGTTTCAGCAAGTGTGACCACTTCTAAACAGCCATTACATTTGGCCGAAATACGCTGGAATTCAGTTTCAATCCAGCGCCTAGCAGCCCCTATCCCTTGGGCGTTGGAGTCAGTTTTTGACAAGGTATGACGGGTGCCAAATCCCACTAAGGTCTTGATATCTTGTTCGATTCGCTCGGCATTTGGGGTACTTGCTATCGTGTACAACCGCATGTCCTCTTGGGAAGGGGCCGGTTCGGCGGCCACTGAAACAGGGGGAAAGGCGATAGCTAAAAGTGCCATGGTCTGGCTTGCTAGCATTAGGTTTGTTATTTTTATTGTTTTCATAAGGCTCTCTTCATCGCTAACTGGCTGAGGCATTGCGGTAGCGCTGCAATAAAATTTTGACCCGTTTTACATAGGCTTGAGTTTCGGGGTAAGGCGGTATACCGCGATACTGAGCCACTGTCGTGGGCCCGGCATTATAGGCAGCGCAGGCAAGTTCGATATCACCGTTAAATTGTTTGAGCATTTGCGCCAAATAGCGGCTGCCCCCTAAAATATTTTGCTGGGCATTGAAGGGATTGAGCACCCCCATATCAGCCGCAGTCGTCGGCATCAGTTGCATTAACCCCATGGCGCCAGCTTTTGATCGCGCATAGGCATCGAAGGCTGATTCTGCGTGGATAACAGCTCGAATAAGGGCAGGCTCTAAGCGATAAGTCTTAGCCGCACGCGCTACAGAGTGGCTGTAATCTAAGGAAAATAACGGGATTGTATGCCAATCTAAGTTGGAGTCTAACCGACAGGCGAAGCACTCAAACAGTAGAATTTGATACTCACCACCTCTAGGGGGCTCATCACTAAAAGCAGCGCTACCATTCAGTTTCTGGTAGTGATAAACCTTATCCTTGGCTAAGGTAAGTTGATCAGAGGTGCCTTGAGCCGAATAACGAGCAATAATTTTAGGCTTAGCAGCACTGGTATTAATAGTTTGTTTCAGCTGAGGTTTCAGGGTGATATGGTACTTAGGTTTGAGGATATGGCTGGTGGCTTCGCTTGAACTGAGCTCAGCATGGATACTGCGAGTCGTTCGTTTTTTGAGAGGAGAAAACTCATTACTTTTAGCTACCAAGTTGGCTGGTTTTGCTGCAAATAATGCCCAGCTAAGATGACTTGTAGGCAATGACATTAACCAACTGGGCTGAGGTATCTCCGTTTGGCTTGAGTGGAGCTTAGCCTGTAAATCAGCCTGTAAACCTGCTTGTAAATCATTGCAGATACTAAGAAAAAACAATAAAGCTAATAGGTACAAACCAAATAATTTGGGTGGCTGTACCATAAACATATCCTCCTAGCAGAATTTTACAATAAGCAGTTGACCTATTTAGTCTTCACTATGGCTTGCCAGCTCTTGTTGAAAACAAGGCATGACTTTAATGTGTGTCAAATTGGCAATAATCGAACCAGGAAATGAAGTAACACCAAGATTAAGCTCATCAACCGCATGATTATAAAAACGTTGTGCCGTAAGGCAGTTTTCTTTTAGCTCAGTATAGCTTTCTAGCCAACTATCGTTAGGGTCTAGGTGATTAAATGATGCAACCAACTCGGTAAGCAAGATGTCTACGCTTAACCAACTTTCTAAGAATGAGGCAATATTTGACGCATCAGGTTGCCATTGGTAACTGGCTTGCAGGGCATCAAGCTTTGCTAATAGGGCTTGTTGTTCTTGTTGGTGCTCACGCTGGCTCTTAAGGCTGTCGGCATATTCATGAACTAATGCAGTTCTTTGAGCCAATTTATCATTAATCGTCCCTAGAGCCTCTAATGCTAATTGACGCTTCCTCACTAACCCTGCATACCAGAGGTAACTTAAAATGATGATAAGACTGGAACCGAGCACTAACCCTAGCATGTGAACTTCCTTTTTTATTATTTCGCTCATCATACTCACAAATGCGGTTAAATTTCATCTTATATCCGCTAAATTGTCGCGATTCTGCAATAAAGCCATCACAAAGGTGATTGTTGATGTGACCAAACATTACTTTTACAGGGTTTAAGTCTGATTTCAGGCTAACTTACGATAATGTTAATTATTTTTACTGGGCAGTATTAGCGCTAGGCTTGAGTGTTGTATAAATAAAGCTTTACTGCCTAATAAAGCTGGCGGTGCTTTTTTATACCATTTATGAATTAACTTCGCCATGAATGCCAAAAATGCGTCACAAAATAGGCTAAAATTTACCTTTAATGATCAATTTGGGCTTAAAGGTAAAAAACCCAGCATTAGCTGGGTTTTTATTCACAATTAGCCAGAGGCTAAGTACTGTTATCCTAGGTTATCCTAGGTTATCCTAGGTTATCTTCGGCTTGAGTTTTCTTTTTACTGTTGAAGATACGCTCCACCAATACAAAGAATAACGGCACAAAGAAAATACCTAAGAAAGTCGATGTCACCATGCCGCCCAGTACACCAGTACCGATAGCATTTTGGCTGCCAGAACCAACACCTGTGCTGATAGCTAAGGGTAAAACCCCCAAGCCAAAGGCCAGCGAAGTCATTAGAATAGGGCGTAAACGCACCTTGACGGCATGCAAGGTAGACTCAACTAATCCTGCTCCTTGTTCATAATATTCTTTGGCAAATTCGACAATTAAGATGGCATTCTTAGTCGCTAGTCCTACGGTGGTTAATAGGCCCACTTGGAAGAACACATCGTTAGACAAACCGCGCATATTCATGGCAATCAAGGCGCCGATGATCCCAAGTGGCACCACCAAAATCACAGCTAAGGGCACGGTCCAACTTTCATAGAGTGCCGCTAGCACCAAGAACACCACTAAGATAGACAATGCATACAAGGCAGGGGCTTGATTGCCTGACAGCCGCTCCTCATAGGACATTCCATTCCATTCAATGCCAAAACCTGGTGGTAATTTAGCGACCATGTTTTCAATAGCTGTCATGGCATCACCTGTGCTGACGCCAGCTGCGGTTGCACCTTGAATATTGACAGCCGACAGACCATTAAAGCGCTGTAGTTGCGGTGAACCAAACTCCCATTTTCCAGTAGCGAATGCTGAAAATGGCACCATATCGCCTTGGGTGTTACGCACATACCAAGTATCAAGATCGGCAGTCTGCATGCGGTATTTAGCATCGCCTTGAACATAGACCTTTTTCACCCGACCACGATCAATAAAGTCATTAACGTAGTCACCGCCCCAAGCCGTACCCAATACGCTATTTACATTGTTAATATCAATGCCTAGTGCTCGCAACTTAGCGTGGTCGATATCGATTTGATACATGGGGGCATCTTCTTGACCATTAGGGCGTACTCCGGTGAGTTTAGGATCTTGTGCTGCCATACCCAGCAATTGATTACGGGCCTCGATAAGCTTTTCATGGCCTTGGCCGCTTTTATCTTGCAGATAAAAATCAAAGCCATTGGAGGTACCGAGTTCAATAACTGCAGGTGGCGCGAAGGCAAACGCAAAGGCCTCCTTCATTTGCCATAAATAGCCCATAGAACGCCCCGCGAGTGAAGTGACATCTAATCCTGGCGCTTGACGTTCTGACCAATCCTTCAAACTAATAAAAGCGATCCCCATGTTTTGACCGCTACCGGCAAAACTAAAACCTGCCACGGTAAAGACTGAGTTCACCGCATCTTTCTCATCGTTTAGGTAATAGTCCGACACCTTATGCAGTACATCCACAGTGCTTTCTTGAGTTGAATTGGTGGGCAGTATGGTTTGGGCGAATAAAATCCCTTGGTCTTCATCGGGTAAGAAGGCCGTTGGCATACGTAGGAAAATCCAACCGACAGCGATAACTATACCTATGTAAATCATCATCACGCGGGCGCTGCGCTTGAGAATACTGGCAACGCTGCTCTGATAACTTGAAGTCATTTTATCAAAATTACGGTTAAACCAACCGAAAAAGCCTGTGTCTATATGAGTGTGACCTTTCTTGATAGGCTTTAACATGGTGGCACACAATGCCGGTGTTAATACCACTGCGACCAATACAGATAAAGCCATTGCCGACACAATGGTGATAGAAAACTGTTGATAAATAACCCCAGTTGAGCCAGACATAAAGGCCATTGGCACAAATACTGCCGACAAGGTCAAACCAATGCCTACTAAGGCGCCAGTAATTTGATCCATGGATTTTCGAGTCGCTTCTAAGGGACTTAAACCTTCCTCAGACATAATACGTTCGACGTTTTCTACCACCACAATGGCATCATCCACTAATAGACCTATGGCAAGCACCATGGCAAACATGGTTAAGGTATTAATGGAGAAACCTGCAAATGACAAGATAGCAAAGGTACCTAATAGCACGACAGGCACGGCAATGGTGGGAATCAATGTTGCTCTAAAGTTTTGTAAAAACAGATACATAATTACAAAAACCAACACTACAGCTTCCAGTAATGTACTTACTACACCAGAAATTGATTTTGATACAAACGGCGTAGTGTCATAGGGATAAACCACCGACATACCCTGAGGGAAATAAGGTGTCAGTTCGTCAATTTTAGTACGAATAGCAGCAGCGGTGTTTAAAGCATTAGCGCCTGTGGCTAAGGTAATACCAATACCCGCAGCAGGCTTGCCATTATAGAAAGAAACCACAGAATAGCTTTCAGCACCAAGCTCAACACGGGCAACATCTTCAAGGTAAACATTAGCGCCAGAAGTGCCGGACTTAACAATAATGCGCTTAAACTCTTCAGGGGTGGTCAGGCGGCTTTGAGCCGATACTGTGGCATTGAGCTGCTGGCCTGGTAAAGAAGGTGCGCCGCCTAATTGCCCTGCAGATACTTGTGCATTTTGCTCACGAATAGCGTTAATTACATCCACACTGGTGAGTTTGTATTGGGTTAATTTCAGTGGGTCAAGCCAGATGCGCATAGCGTACTGAGCACCAAACAATTCAATATTACCCACACCAGCCACTCGGCTCATGGGATCTTGAATATTAGCAGCCACGTAATCGGCAATATCGGTTTTATCTAAGGAGCCATCTTCAGACACAAAGCCCAACACCATTAGAAAGCCTGAGCTGGATTTACTGACATTAACCCCCTGGGCTTGAACTTCTTGTGGCAATAGCGGCATGGCCGATTGCAACTTATTCTGCACTTGCACTTGAGCGATATCAGCATCAGCTTCAGCGTTGAAGGTTAAGGTAATTTGCACATTACCAAAACTGTCACTGGTAGACGAGATATAACGCAGGTGATCAAGGCCTGTCATACGCTGCTCAATGACCTGGGTGACTGTGTCTTCCATGGTTTTGGCCGATGCGCCAGGGTAATTGGCTGCAATTACAACCGTTGGGGGCGCAATGCTCGGGTATTGGGATATGGGCAGATCTTTGATGGCTAAAATACCCGCCAACATGATGATCATTGCTATCACCCAAGCAAAAATGGGGCGATCGATAAAGAAACGAGCCATAATTTATGCCTACTTATTAAAAAATTATATTAATGATTTTTTTAACTTACTTATTTCCATCCATCACTTTATCACTAGGCTCTAACACTATGAGCCAGTGAAATTAGTGAGTGTCATTAGTCTCTTTGGCATCTGATAGCACCTGCGGCGAGACGCCAGCGCCTGGGCGGATTTTTTGTAAGCCTTCCACAATCAATTTATCGCCTGCCTGTAAACCTGAAGTGATACGCCATTGATTAGCAATGACTTCAGCTGTGGTAACTTCACGCATTTCGACTTTATTATTGGCATCCACCAACATGGCTACAGCTTTACCTTTACTGTTACGAGTAATGGCTCTTTGAGGCACTAAAATCGCTTCAGGATCGACACCGGTATTGAGTAGCGCACGCACATACATGCCTGGCAGTAATAAACCTTCTGGATTAGGAAATTCAGCGCGTAATGTAACTGAGCCAGTCGCCTCATCTACGCTTACTTCGGCGAAGCGTAATGTGCCTTTATGTTCATAAGTAGTGCCATCTTCTAGGACTAAAGTCACATCGGCATTAGCGCTTTGTTGCAGCACGCCTTGCTTGAACTTAGCTTTTAGGCGCAATAATTGAGCACTAGATTGAGCTATGTCAACATTGATGGGGTCGAGCTGTTGAATGGTTGCTAAGGTGTCACTTTGATTGGCGGTAACCAAGGCCCCTGCGGTAATGCTAGATTTACTGATGCGCCCTGAAATCGGCGCCTTCACTTGGGTGTATTGCAGACTAATATTGGCGGTATTAATAGCGGCTTGAGCGACAGTGACACGAGCCTGCGCTTCTTTAAAGGCGGCTTGGGCTTCATCAAAGTCTTGCTGGCTAATGGCCTTAGTTTTAACAAGTGCCTTAAAGCGGTTGGCTTTGGCTTTTGCCGACACTAAAGCAGCTTGTGCGCTGGCTAAATCCGCCTCAGCACTGATTAAAGCTGCGCGATAGGCGGCAGGATCTATTTGATACAAAGACTGACCCTTTACCACATCTGTGCCTTCAATAAAGCTGCGCTCAGTGATAATGCCCGACACTTGCGGCCTAACTTCGGCTTCTTTAAACGCGCGGCTGCGGCCAGGCAGCTCCACTTGGAGCTCTTGGACTTGAGTGCTGACATTCAATACGCCCACTGGTGTTGGTGGCGGTGCACCTTGGGGAGCCGCATCAGCGTCTCCACCTTGGCTACAGGCTGAGATCCAAATTGTAGCGCTGACAATGGCGGCTATCTTCAAGGTATTTCGCATACAAACTCCAGCTGAATTTAAAAATCGCATACCCATAACTTGCCGACTTTAACAACAGCAAGCTTAGGGCTTATTGTCTATTTATCCCACAGTGAAGCATATTCAACAACTGAAAATAAAAACAAAATTTGTAAATAAATAATAAGCTTAGTAGAGATGATGACGGAATGTTGGCAAGCTTAGTGTAATTAAAGCTAAAGATGACAGTTGTTAGCGAAATGAGAACTAAAGATGGCAGGATTGAGTGATGAATAACTGCGGTTTGATGCCCGCAGTTATTCATTTGGCAATGGTTAGCGAAAATTTAAATATTGCGCTCTTTTTTAAGCTGTAAAAAATCTTTCCACATCACCACTTCAGCTGGCATTTGTGGCGCTTCGCCTTTAAAGCCGGCTTCAGCGACTAGCGTGGGTAAAGGAATTTGCTTACCTTTACAAACAAATACGCCACGAACATGAACTATGCAATGCAAGCCCCGCTCGCTGACAAAACGTTGCTCGATATAGAAGTACTTTTCATCCCAACCGACAATTTTGGTTTCAATTTCAAACTGTTGAAATGGTTTTATATCGCGGATATAAGTGAATTCCGCCGCATTGACTATGGGCATCCATTTAAGCTTAATGAATTTCTTCAATAAACCCATTTCTGCCAGCATATAGGTACGGGCTAAATCCATAAAAGCGGGGTAGCGGGAATTGGTTAAGTGGAAATTGATGTCACAATCACTGGGTAAGGCGCGGTACTTAATACGACTTATGTCTAAAAAACCGACAGACTTGCAATGGCGAGTGCGCCAGAAAAGTAATAAAAATAGACGGAAATACAAATTCATTAGTGAACACTTCTTTAATTAGACGAAACAAATATAGCCCAGAGGCTAGCAGAGGTCTTACCAGTGAGCAAGCTTGCTGAAGCTTAATTTTACAGACAAGCTCCCTGGTTAAGGCGTTGCATATTATGCTGAACTCATTAAAATAACTGTGCTTTTCTAAGCAATATTTAATTATATGTATTAATTCTCAGGGCGGGGTGAGATTCCCCACCGGCGGTATACTTGAAAAAGTGAGCCCGCGAGCGCTCGATTCGTCGAGGTCAGCAGATCCGGTGAGATGCCGGAGCCGACGGTTATAGTCCGGATGAGAGAGAATGGAAAAACACCAGTAAGCCTAGCTTGCTGGTGCGATTCAATTTGGAAGCGTGTCAAAACTCACTTTGGCATGGTCCCTCATAAGCCCTGATTCTGGTCAATTTTAGGAGTAACCATGAATCAGTTATCTTTACTTTCACCTTTTGGTGAACCACTTACCCGAGTTGAAAATGCCATCGAAGCCCTTAAACAGGGTCAAGGTATTTTGTTGCTTGATGATGCAGATCGTGAAAACGAAGGCGATTTAATCTATTCCGCTCAGCACTTAACCTCAGCGCAGATGGCACTCATGATCCGTGAATGTAGCGGTATAGTCTGCCTGTGTCTAACCGATGAGCAAGCCAACAGACTGCAGCTCCCTCCTATGGTGCAACACAATAATAGTGCCAATCAAACGGCGTTTACTGTATCTATAGAGGCTAAAGTCGGAGTCACTACTGGTGTTAGTGCTCAGGACAGGGTCACGACAGTGAAAACCGCCATCAAGGTTGACGCCAAGCCTGAAGATCTCGCTAGACCTGGGCATGTATTTCCCCTAAGGGCACGTGCTGGTGGAGTGATGGCACGCCGTGGCCACACAGAAGGTACGGTAGACTTAATGCAGATGGCCGGATTAATGCCCGCTGGAGTACTGTGCGAGCTCACCAACGAAGATGGTACCATGGCAAAAACACCAGAAATAGTCGCCTTTGGGCTCAAGCACAATATGCCTGTTCTCACGGTAGAAGACATGGTGATATATCGCAATCACTATGATTTGAAGCTAGCTTAATCAAGACAATATAAAGAGGCGCTAGCAAGTGCCTCTTTAATATTTAACAAATGATTCACGTAAGTGCTAGTTATAGCTCAATAAACAACTGTTCAAGTAAAACTTTGATTTGCTCATCGTCTTCGTTGAATTGTATGCCCACATTGATCTTGCCATCATCAAAACGGCTATTACAGACTCTAGCGGGAATCGTAATATCACCATCTGTTGCCGTACGAATAGTGACAAAAATCTCTTTTTGGTTCACTTTGAGTTTACTGTTATTGCTTTTAAAGACAAAGCCGCAACCCTTAGATGAAATGTCAGAAATAATGCCTTTTAATTGCGGCGTGACTTTATCACTTTGCTCTTCTTTTGGAAAAATCGTGGCCGGTAAATGGGTGATAAATCGCTGATGAGTGCGTAATTGGCGGTTCTCGATTTGTTGCGGATAGCTTAAGAAAATCAATTTTTCAGGGAATTTGGTTATATTACGTATACTGGCTTTAAAGGCATAGCATTCGCCCTGCTGGCCTTCTAACAAGTAGCGCACCACTACAACATTTCCTTCCACCAGCACATCGCTATAGTTACTCATTTGCATAGGCGCGGGATGCTTTAGAATAATATAATTGCCCACGTCATAGCCCACCAATGCCGCTTTTATGCGTACTTTGACGGGATGGTCGATTTGTAAATCTATGATTTTCCCGGGTGTTAAATCAAAGAAACGGGATTTTCTAGCAATATTCAACGTGATGCTTCCACTATTTATTATTTTTGTGTTTTGTCTGCATCAAATCTGAGTCGTTTTTTTTACTGAACGCTCATTTTCGCACAAGGGAGTAATGTAAGTGGATGGAGAATTGAAGGCAACAATTTTTTGACGCTTGATAGCGGGTTTTCTTCGATCTTAAGTGCCAAACTGTAAATAATCAGGATATAAAAAGGGCATAAACCTCAGCCTATGCCCTATGTACACTACTAATGCCTTGATCCTTATGGTGGTTAACCGTAGGTCTTAAGCTTTAATGCCGGAATGCCTTAATAAGGCGTCAATATTTGGCTCTCGGCCCATAAAACGCTTGAACAAGGTCATAGGTTCTTCACTGCCGCCCATCTCCAGAATATTCGCCATAAAGCTTTTTCCGGTATCAGAATTAAAGATGCCTTCGGCTTCAAAGCGTGAGAATGCATCGGCCGATAACACTTCAGCCCATTTGTAGCTGTAATAACCCGCTGCATAGCCGCCTGCAAAGATGTGGGCAAAGCCGTGCTGGAAACGATTAAAGCTTGGCGGCGTTAGTACTGCCACTTGACTGCGCACTTCATCTAGCATGCCTTGGATATTGGCGCCTTTTTTAGGGTTGTATTCCAAATGCATTCTAAAGTCGAACAATGAAAACTCAAGCTGACGTAGCATCATCATTCCTGACTGGAAGCTTTTCGCTGCCAGCATTTTGTCTAAAAGCGCTTTAGGCAAGGGTTCACCAGTTTCAAAGTGGCCGGATATTTCACCTAGCGCCTCTTCTTGCCAACACCAGTTTTCCATAAATTGGCTCGGCAGCTCCACCGCATCCCAAGGTACACCATTGATGCCAGAGACATCGGCGACATCAATTTGGGTCAGCATATGGTGTATGCCGTGACCAAATTCATGGAACAAGGTGGTGACTTCATCATGAGTGAACAAGGCAGGCTTGCCATTCACTGGGCGATTAAAGTTACAAGTTAGGTAGGCCACGGGTTTTTGTAAGCCGTTTGGTGTTTGACGGCGCACGCGGCAGTCATCCATCCAAGCGCCGCCGCGTTTGCCAGTGCGGGCATATAAATCCAGGTAGAAGCTACCTCTTAAGGTGTTAGTTTCATCAAAAATATTGAAAAAACGCACTTCTTTATGCCAAGTATCTATGTCTTTTTGCTCTTCGATACGCAGACCAAACAGGCGCGATACTGTATAGAAGAGTCCTGAAAGCACCTTATCTTCAGGGAAATAAGGTCTTAATATTTCTTGAGATACTTCATATTTATGTTGCTGCAATTTTTCAGCGTAGAAGCTCAAGTCCCATGACTCCATATCACTGACGCCGTATTCGCTTAAGGCGAAGGCTCGCAGTTCGGCAAGCTCTGTCTTGGCTTGCTCTTTCGAGCGTTGACCTAGCTCGCTTAAAAACGTTAATACTTGCTCTGGGGTTTCGGCCATTTTAGTGGCTAAGGACTTGTGGGCGTAAGATTCAAACCCTAGCAGTTGAGCTAATTCATGGCGCAGGGCGATAATTTCATCCATGGCGGCACTGTTGTCGAACTCACCGGCATTGGGGCCTTGATCAGAGGCACGGGTGACAAAGGCACGGTAACATTCTTCTCTTAAGGCGCGATTTTCGCTGTAGGTCATTACCGGTAAATAAGAGGGAAAATCTAAGCTGAATAACCAACCACTTTTGCCATCTTCTTCCGCCATGGCTTTAGCCGCCGCTTTGGCGGAATCAGGTAAACCTGCAAGTTCAGACTCGTCAGTGATGAGTTTCTCCCAAGCTTGGGTGGCATCCAATAATTGATTAGAAAACAAACTTGTGAGTTCAGATAGGCGCTTAACGATTTCGCCATAACGCACTTTTTGCCCATCATCTAGACCAATACCCGACAGTTCAAAATCTCGCAGGCTTTGCTCTACTGCCATTTTTTTCGCTTGTGGTAATGTGGCAAATTCAGTGGACTCATGAATAGATTTATAGGCTTGATACAAGCCCTGATGTTGGCCGACAAAGGTGCCGTAGTCAGACAGTAATGGCAGGCAAGCATCGTGAGCTTCGCGCAGTGCATCTGAGCTAGTCACTGAGTTCATGTGAGATACAGGTGACCAAATTTGACTAAATTCATCGTCACATTCTTCTAAAGGCGCAATCAAATTGTCCCAAGTGTAGTGGCTATTTTGTGCTAATAAGGTCTCTATGGTATTGCGGCACTTGGCGATAGCTTGCTCTACCGCGCTCTGAATATGTTCAGGCTTAATTTGGGAAAAAGGCGGTAGGGCGGCGCCACTCAATAGTGGATTACTCATAGTGTGTCCTTAAATGCGTATTGGCGATATTCACTGGGCAGGCATGCCCGATAACAACCGTTAATTTAACAGAGTAAGCCTAGGCTTAGTATCAGTAGATATATGGCGTTGGCGCAAAATTTCAAGGCTTATCAATAAGAGGCTATAAAAATAGCTCAGCTGAGCTAGCAACAACAGTCGTAGACCAAGGCGCTGTCACGCCTTAAAGCCATATTGCCGCAAGGCTCTTTCCCCTATCCCATCCCAAAGAGAAAAAGTGTGATTTATTTATCGATTCAGATTTACACTATCTTTACATTAAGATATTTGACAAGCTAATCGCAAATAAGATCGCTTCTCATTCGGTTTCGCCTCAACCTCACTTACTATTCGGTGATGGTACAATTTACAAAATAATCTAAAGGTAATATGAATCTAAGCTTATCTCAGTATTTATTACTGTCTGCTTTAATAGGTCTGACTGTTGGCGCTCAGGCTGAAGAAATGGCAACCCAATGGTATGTGTCAACCGGACAAGACAGCCACTACGTCACAGAAGGACGGAATAATTTGTCCCAAGGTGGCATTTATTGGACTAATACCCAGTTAACTAAAGATGAATTGACCGGTTTTGTGACTCTAGTGCGCGGCAGCAATAGCCATTATGTGGAGTGGAACTTAGGGGTTGAATACCTGATTAAGCTTAGTGATACCTTGGAGTCTTATGTGGGCTATCAGCGCTTAGAAACCTATGGCAGTGGTGACAGCTCTCTTCGCAATTCTGATAATGAATTCTTTTCGAAAGTAAGCTACACCCAGTGGCGCTGGCTAACGCCATCGTTAAGCTATACCTATTCGACCTTGGCCGCAGGTTATTTTGTTGAACTAAGTCTGCACAGCCATTGGCAGTTAGATGATAAAATCAGCCTAAGCCCTTATTTGAGCCAAGGATTTGATTTTCAATACGCCACCGAGGCTCATAACGGTGCTAACCATTTCCAATTAGGTATAGAAGCTAATTATCAATTGGCAAAACCGCTGCGCCTTAGTGCTCATTTAGCTCGCACTTGGTCCATGGCTGATATTGATAATGAAGCTCAAAGTACCGGCCTAGAAGGCAGCTTAGATCAAACCTATGGCGGTTTACATCTTCATTGGCAGTTGCGATAGCGGCGCTAAATGCATTCGTTACGTTAGCTAGCTCAATAACATTAGTTGTGCCCATTTAGCGGCAAAATAGCGCTGTTTTTACTAACCTTAACTGACAACTCATCAGGTCTTATACCCAAGACTCAAGGCAAGGAACGCCTATGTTGTCTATTTATCAATGTGTTGCTGCAAAACTGACTTCACAGAATCGCACTCAGGCCGTGATAACAATGCCGATTTGGCAATACCTATATGCCAGCTTACTTCTGTTACTTCTGTGCCCAGAAACTATAGCCAGTGACGAAAGTTGGCAGCAATTGGTTGAACAAGTAGAGCTGCAAGACCCGCAAACCCACGAAGCGCCCAAACTCAAACTAGGCAAGCCCTTGGTGTTAGATAACCAAGGCAACAGCATGGAGCATAAAGCTGCTGATGAGATTGAAGTCGGTTTAGAGTTTCGCGCCCAAGATACGCCCGATTTATCCGAGCGACTATCAGAGGGATCAAAGTTATCTGAGGGCAGGAGTCATAAAAAGTCGACTCAAACGCGCAGCAAAAATAAGACAAAAACCTTAAGCCGCAAACAGCAATTGGCCAGCCGAAAACGTGTGGCCAATGATGTCGGTTGTCGTTGGCTTAATAGCCGCATGGATCATCTAGAGGGGCAGCTAACACAAGCGGGTACCCAAGACTTAGGTCATCAAGCCGCAGAGCTTAAGATCAGACAAAAAGAATGGCAATGCCTTAAATGTGGCGTCGAGGGACCATCGATTGCAGATCGCAGCCGTTGCCAACATAAGCGCTGAGTGCTTACGCCTTAGCACTCATTCTTTAGCTCTTACTCTTTATAACTTAGAGCTGAGAGAACCGAGAAACGAGAACCAGCCGCAAGCATTTGGCATTCATAGGTTTACGATAAACACTTAAGCTTCATTTATGCAGGCTAGTATGCAAGGTCATTCCCCCCTACAATGGCTGCAATAATAAAACGTGGAGAACAGCATGACCCAAGAATTTGACTATATCTGCCTAGGTGCAGGTAGCGGCGGTATCGCTTCGGCTAACCGAGCAGCGATGCGCGGCGCCAAGGTATTACTCATCGAAGCCAAACAAGTGGGCGGCACTTGCGTTAACTTGGGCTGCGTGCCGAAAAAAGTCATGTGGTATGGTGCCCATATTGCCGAGGCAATGAACTTATACGCCAAAGATTATGGTTTCGATGTCACAGTGAATAAATTCGATTGGAGCACCTTAGTTGCCAGTCGCGAAGCCTATATAGGCCGAATTCATGATGCCTATGGTCGCGGCTTTGCTAACAACAAGGTGACCTTGCTCGAAGGCTATGGCCGTTTTGTTAATGGCAATACCATAGAAGTGGACGGCAAGCATTACAGTGCTAAGCATATCCTTATCGCTACCGGCGGTGCGCCAAGCTTCCCTGATATTCCTGGCGCCGAGCATGGCATAGATTCAGACGGTTTCTTTGGCCTTAATGAGCAGCCCAAGCGAGTTGCCGTGGTCGGAGCGGGCTACATAGCGGTGGAAATCGCCGGTGTCATGCATGCCCTTGGCAGTGAAACCCATTTATTGGTACGTAAACACGCGCCGCTGCGCAACTTTGACCCGATTTTGACTGACGCCTTAGTAGAAGCCATGGCGCTGGATGGCCCGACGCTGCATACTCACAGCGTCCCCAAAGAAGTGCTGAAAAATGCCGATAATAGCCTGACCTTAGTGCTAGAAAACGGCAATAGTGTCACGGTCGATTGCTTAATCTGGGCCATAGGCCGCGAGCCATCCACAAACAATATTGGCCTAGAGCACACCCAAGTTGAACGTGATGAAAAAGGCTATATCATCACGGATGCACAGCAAAACACCAGCGCTGAAGGCATCTATTGTGTTGGCGATATTATGGCGGGTGGCGTCGAGCTGACTCCCGTTGCTGTCAAGGCTGGGCGCCTGTTATCTGAGCGTCTATTTGGCGCCATGCCAGATGCCAAGATGGACTATAACTTGATCCCAACCGTAGTCTTTAGCCACCCGCCCATAGGCACCATGGGCTTAACCGAGCCAGAAGCCGTGACTCAGTACGGCGCGGATAAAGTCAAAGTTTACAGCTCGACTTTTACCTCTATGTACACAGCGGTAACCGCCCACCGTCAGGCGTGCAAGATGAAGTTAGTCTGCGCCGGTGACAATGAAGTCGTGGTCGGCATTCACGGTATCGGCTTTGGAATGGATGAAATCCTCCAAGGCTTTGGTGTAGCCATGAAGATGGGCGCAACTAAGGCAGATTTCGACTCTGTGGTCGCTATACACCCCACAGGCGCCGAGGAGTTTGTCACTATGCGTTGATTAGCCTCAAGCTAATCAAGCCGTAAATTTACGCGCTGGCTTACGTTAAGTTAAAAAGGCTAAAGGTTCCGCTTTTAGCCTTTTTTGTGGCTGATCGCTTTGTGGATGAACGTCGTAATGTTATCGAAGGGTAAATTTCAAGTGGTCATCTATTCGATGATATCGCTATCGGCTCTAAACAATGCTTGGACATGCAAACGGCTAACATCATTAACAGCCAATCGCAGGCTGAGTGTCCACAAACCTGTACTAATTCATCCTCAAAAAATCAATATAGCTAACTCCAGCCGATTAGCCGTTAATCTTGATGTCCGCTTTGTGCTACCTTAGCCTTTCGTTATTCCAGCACTTTTCGTGCTACAAAAAATAATAATAACCGGAGCTTAACGATGCACAGTAAGTGGTTTGGCTATGCCCTGATCTTGGCGCTGGTGGGTGTCATTGCCCCCTTTGAGGTATTCGCTCATGGGGTGGATGACAATACCCGCGCTTTTTTAGAGCACAATACTGGGGTGCAATTTTTCCCTTTTGTGTATATCGGCGCTAAGCACATGATCACAGGTTACGATCACTTGCTATTTTTAGTGGGGGTGATCTTTTTCTTATATCGCAGCCGAGATGTGTTCTTGTATGTCACCATGTTCACCTTAGGTCACAGCACCACTTTACTGTTAGGGGTGCTGAGCGATATTCAAGTTAATGCTTATCTTATTGATGCCATTATTGGTTTATCTGTGGTGTATAAAGGATTCGACAATTTAGGTGGCTTTAAACGCTGTTTTAATTGGCAACCCAATACCCAATGGGCGGTGTTGATTTTTGGTCTATTCCACGGCTTTGGCCTAGCGACCAAATTGCAGGAATTTGACTTACCTGAGGCAGGCTTACTCACTAACTTGTTAGCCTTTAACTTGGGCGTTGAACTCGGTCAGTTTGCCGCTCTTGGGTTCATTTTGATTGCCATCACAGCTTGGCGCAAATGGCCGTCGTTCCAACATTTTTCAACGCTAACGAATACCTTGCTAATGAGCGCTGGGTTAATCTTGATGGGTTATCAACTAACCGGCTACGCAGTTAGCTAAAAAACCGGCTACGCAATTAACTAAAAAGAAGAAGATTATGCAACATACAGTAAGCAGTAAGACATTGATTAAAGCCTCGTTTTCGGCAGTTATCTTAGCGGCAATTGCCTTGGTGAGCTTAATTTTACCCGCAGAATACAATATAGACCCCACAGGAGTGGGCAAGGCCTTAGGCCTGACAGCGCTGGCTCAGCCAGATTCTGGCATTCAGATGCAAGCTGTAATAGATGCATCTAAGTCTGAAACGTCACAGACGCCAGCCAATGCGCCACAAAGTGATGCCGCCAAACCGTCCGAGCACAGCATAAGCGTGACTGTGCCAGCGGGACGCGGGGTGGGTGGAGTATAAGTTTTATATGGCGCAATTTGCCAAGATGGAATACCAATGGAGCACTCACACTGAAACCGCCACTGACACCGCCACTAATAATAGCAGCCCGAGTCCGCTATATTTTGACTTACACGGCGAGCCACAGGGCGACACCACAGGGTATTTTGAGAGCTACGTCATTGCCACAAGTGATGAAATGAAGGGCAGTTTTACCGCCCCCTTTGCAGGCTCCCACGGTTGGTATTGGAAAAACACCAGCGCACAAGCCGTTACCGTGCAGCTTAAGGTCAGCGGTGACTTTACTGTGATAGGGCTTAAATAGCCTGACATTTTGGCTCGTAAGCACAGGCATTTGTCTATTCATAGGCAGTTTGTTCGCTATTGGCACCTATCAGCAATGGTCAAGATGGGTCAGTGACAACAGTGATGGTCAGAAATGAACCGTGATGTATTTGAAGGAGTGTCGATGAATAACATTAACCCCAAGAAATTACTCAACAGCAAATGGACAGCTGTTGCACCCGTTAATAAAGAAAAGCACTTTATGGTCACTGAAATTGAATTCGATGAAGAGGGCATAGTCGTTTTTTGCTCAATCGAAGCTGTGATATCAAAACGCTCTACCCCAATAGACTGGCATGATTTGCAAGATGGTACGCGTTGGGTTCATGGCTGGAAGTAATGGCATTTAGCTGACTAACTCAATAGAACAACTCGAGCTATTTAGCTCAATACCCTCTTATTAGCATTGGTGTCGCTGTTTAGGTTGTATACCGATAAAAGCGAAACTTAACATCATAGGATTGATCTCGGCCATTGCATTAACGTCCCGAGTGACGCCGTATTCTTATCAGCAAGAAGGTCCTTGTGGGCTCGGGCATTATTTAAGATGTCCAAACTTCGTTTGGAATAAAGTCGCAGGGTTCCACTCTGCACTGGCCAAGAGGGGAAAACAACAGCATTCTCCCCTCTTGGAACACCCCTTTGCCGCCCGCGAAGTTGTTATTCCTCTTGCTTATGGATAAATAGCTAACACTTTCGATGGGGCGTCCCAGCCCCCCGAAAGTTAGCCAGACATCCATGTCTGGACTTACGCTATTTATTCCAACGCACTTCGGCAACTTCGAGGGGGATTTGGTGCAACCTGTGCCTGTACTGTTAGGGTTGGCATAGGCATGGGACTCAATTTTAAGAGCTAACAGATTGCACGAATGCTAAAAAGGTGAACCATGAGTGTTTGCGAGACGACCGTCCATCCCATGGACGGGATGTTCGAGCCCTCATGGATGAGTTTACGGTGTGTCGACGAGTGAATGCCATGGCAAGCCTGTATGCAGGAATTTCAGCAACTGGTTTTTTCAGGCAAGTTCAGTGTAAATTTTCTAGCTCATTTCTGTCCAAAAACGAGTTAGGTTAATCTTGGCCCTGCTTCTCGTTATGTAAATTTGTTGAAGAGTAAAAACGCTCGGTTTTATCCAGTGAACAATCTATGCTGTTGAAAAATAATGTTAAAAATTTATCTCGAGAGTACATGACGAGAAGCGAGCGATTCTTGACACTCTAAATTCTCGCTTCTTTTCATTAAAGAGCATCCAGAATCAAAGAGATTGATAAGCCTCTTGATAGCTGGTAAGTTACTAAAATTAATAACAATTTAAGCGTAAGCGAGTCTAAGATTGAGGCAATGTCTTAGGATGTTTTCCGAAATTCGCGTGAATACGCTGTTAGCTTTCAAGGAGTTTTTGTGTCATTTCTGAAAAAAAATCTAATTTGGTTCTTATTTGTTATAAGCCTATTCCTTCTGCTTATTTCCTCAAATGAAGCCTTGCCAAAGATATTTCACGATAACTTTATAGGTGGTTTGTTTTCTCAATTTTCTGTTGGTAACACGATAATTTTCAATCTTAGTATTGGCTATATTGTGAGTTTAATATTTTATGTTCTAGTGGTAGTAATTCCTGAAAAACGTAAAAATAAAGAATTAAAAGAAAAACTTGGACAACCAATATCATTTGTCTTAGAAGCGTTTTGTTATGACAAAAGCATATTGAATGGTATCTTCCATTGGAGTAAGCATGTAATTAATTGTCGTCCAATATCTGAACATCTAGGTGATCTCAATCAATTTAAAAATGATGCAAACTATAAAAAACTTCAGGATGCGAGATCTATAATAGTATTGCAAGCAGCGGACGAAATTTTACCTACATTCGAACAGCTAGTTCCTGTTGCATTTCAAGTTTCTCATCATCATGCAATGGTATGGCTAAGTTTAACAAACTCAATTCGTCAACTTGCTCGTTTGTATAATACGGAGCATGAATCTCGTGATTGGGGTGTTTTAGATTTAAACCTAAAAGAATTTGTTGAGTATACTGGGCTGTTTTATAGTAAAAAAAGCTAATAAGAAATTAAACAAGGACAAAAAACAGTTGGTTTTTGCTCCTTCGTCGCTTATTTTAACCAACTATTTTTTGCCTGTTAATTAGGCGTTATGTGTATAGTTATGGCCACTGGCTGAATTTAAAGTACGCCTGTTTTCCTGAGCGTATTCGTGATCTGAAATTTGTAACGCCCCTTAGATTATTTTGGGCAAATAAAAACAACATAGTAAGAGCTGGTAATGACTCTGTATTTTAAACAAATTAGTCGCTATTTTCGCCAATCATTGATCGACACCGACAGGCTCTGCCCTGAAGATAAGGATATTCTTCCGGCGCTGGGGGCTGAAAAAAATCGGCCCCCCCAGGCCGATTATGTAGCTCTATCTACTAACCTTTGGCAGCAGGGGCAAGTCGACCCAAACTTAGCTGAGCAAATCATTGAAGCGCGTCAACCTAAAAACAAGCCACCTCTACAACAGCTGGAAATCGTGATCTTCCCCCGTGTCGATCACCTCAATTATCAGGGCGGAGAAAGTGACAAGCGAAAACGCCGTGTATTGATGCCCTTAGTTGTGTTTGTCAATTTACTGCGTGATGGTAAGTTGCAGCCAACCAATAAAGCGCCCTGGATCCCGCGTATCTGGATTGGTCCAACCCAAAGTGCCACGCAGCCTTTCACCGAAATGGACTTACTGGATGCATTTTTTACGCAGCATCCATTTGAAGGCATAGAAAACTGGTCGCAGCTTACTGCTTATTGCACCAGGCTGTTATGCAAAGCAACCGGTGAAACCTACCGTGAAGCCAGTGACGAGCTACCTGCTACACAGCTGAGTGATCTGGCTATATCGCCCGAATATACATTAAGCGACCAGTGCTTATTGCAGTTGAATACGCCTGTTGTAGGTGCGAAAGCCAAGATGCTAAAGGTACTGGACTTTATGGTAGAGAAAGGGCGCTTCCCTAAACTCTATCAGGTATACAGTAATCGTAAGAGTTCCAAGCTCAGTGCATACGTTGACAAACAGGACAATGCAGAGCTAGCAAATCAGCATGTGGGCCAGATGTCGGGCGAGTTTCCGCTCTCGGTGAAACAGCGCAATGCACTGCATCACTTTATTGAGCAAAAGTCAGGTGAGATTCTGGCAGTAAACGGGCCGCCAGGTACAGGAAAAACAACCTTGTTGCGCTCGGTTGTCGCTAATCTCTGGACACAAGCGGCACTGAGTCAAAGTGAGGCACCATTAATAGTCGCCACCTCAAACAATAATCAGGCGGTAACAAATATTTTGGAAAGCTTTGCTCGAATTGACGAAACAGGGCTGGATGAATGCCTGAAGGGGCGCTGGCTACCAGAGGTAGATAGTTATGGCTTGTATTTCTGTTCAGGGGCAAAAGCTAACCAATATAATCCCTATCGCTACGCTGGTCCTAAAGGCGAGGGCTGCATGGAAGGCTGGCAAACTCAGGCATTTATCATTGAGGCGCAGCAACATTTCCTCACCAAAGTCAAAAACTGGAAGCAAAGTGAGTGTAAGAGTGTTGATGATGCACTGGCTACCTTGCACAAAGAAATGTGTGTGGCTCAGCATAAGATCAGACAGGGCTTTGACTATTTAAAAGCTTGGCAGTTGGTTTTGCGTAATATTGAACAGCAGTATGGTTCAGTGGAATCTTTGAAGACAAGCATAACAGAGTCTAAAGTAGCCTTTAACGAACATTCTTTGGCCTATAAACAAGAGAAAGCTCTACTGGATGCGGTTTATAAACTTTGGGAATCGCGCAAATGGTGGGTCTCTTTATTGATGTGGTTGCCCGTGATTCGTAAGCAAGAATCACGTAAGACAGCGCGATTGCTGAACCAATGGGACAAGGTGCTCGGAGTTTTCAGCGATGATGAGGTTGAAGCGGCGCTGAACCAACAAATGGATGGAATTCGCACCGAAATCAGCCAACTGGAACAACAGGTCTCTAAGGCGGAAGGCTGTTTATCGCATTTTCAGTTGCAGCAGGACAATCTCAATACTTGGCTTGCACCGGCAGAGACGCTGACGCTGTTTAGCAAAACAATGCCCGAGCAAGTAGCGGAGCTGAATGACCGTTACTACCGTTTCCGCCTGTTTAAGTTGGCGACGCACTACTTTGAAGGACGTTGGCTAAAGGAGACCAGAGCTTTTGTTGAAAGCAATGATCAAGACAAAAAATCACCATTTAAACTACTACGCAAGCTCCGACGCTATGCCAAGTTAACGCCTTGCTTTGTCTCTACCTTCTATATGGTACCAAATACATTCATGGCGGGAGAGTTTAAAGATGGGAGTTGGGCTGATCTACCACAGCTAGAAGAGATTGATTTGCTTATAGTGGATGAAGCAGGCCAAGCCCTTCCAGATATTTCCGCGGCCAGCTTTGCTTTAGCTAAGCGAGCCTTGATAGTGGGAGATATTGACCAAATCGAACCTGTATGGAGCATCCCTGCTAGTGTCGATCGCTCTAACTTGGCTCTGTTCGATCTATTGGAGGATGAGCAAGATTATGAGCAATGGCTAGGTAGTGGCATGCTGGCAAGCAGTGGGAATGTGATGCGACTGGCGCAAAGGCAATGTCACTATCATCAGTTTGAAAAGTTACAGTGTGGTCTGTATCTCACTGAACACCGTCGCTGTTTTAACGATATTGTGAGTTATTGTAACGACTTGGTGTATCAGGGAATACTTGAGCCTCTTCGTGGTAACGCTAAGCACGAGGTCCCTTGGGGTACAATGACCTTACAGCCTGTTTATTCGCCCTCCCAATCGTTTGGTGGTAGCCGAGGCAACTTTGGAGAGGCAGAAGCGATTGCTCTGTGGTTGGTGGCGCAATATAACGCGCTGCTGGCCTACGCAAGGCAGCAAGATAAAAAATATCAAACCATGGACGATGCCAACGTGCTTCGTCTAGCAGTAGGCATTGTCACGCCTTTTAGCAAACAGGCTGGCTTAATTCGCGGTGAGCTCCGAAAGGTAGGTATTGAAGGACTAACCGTAGGCACCGTGCATAGCTTGCAAGGAGATGAGCGCTTGGTCGTACTGTTTTCAAGTGTATACGGCGAAAACAATAAAGACAGCGGTAAATTCTATGACGCTGGTCCGAATATGTTGAATGTTGCCGTTTCCCGGGCGAAAGATGCATTTATAGTATTTGGAGATCCGAATGTGTTCGGAGCGAATGTCGCAGGCTCGCCATCTGGCTTGTTGAAGCAACGCCTTGTATTAAAAAATGATATTCTAAGAGCAGAAAAAGCGAACTACTCGCTTTCAGTGGGGTAAACACATCAGCTCGCAAATTTGCTAGCGGCTTCCTTCAGACCAATCATCAATGATAAGCCCTTGCCATTCGCTAGTAGTTAACGTTTAATAACAGTACGTTATTAAGCGGTGATCTTCCTACAGAGGACTTTCACCTCATTAGTTCATGCCCATGCTGGGCGTACACAAGTTACTCAAACGGACGCTAAACAGTTGGCTAGCACTCGTTCCTCGTACATTTTAGCCAACAATTTCGCGCCGCTTAGTAAGGCGAACTAAAGGAATAGAATCAACGGTGTCCTCCAGCGTAAAATTTTGACTTTATCTTTTAAGTTAACAGGTTACATAGAAGCTAAAAGGTGATCCAGGGCGCTTTACCAAGAGATAGGCGAGACGACCGTCCATCCCATCAGACGGGATGTTCGACTTTGGTTTAAATCAAGAGCCAAGGATGGACTCTGGTTTAAGTCAAAAGCTGCGTGTCGTGAGACTTTTTATGAAAGAAATGGGTCGTGGCAAGCCTGTATGCGGGGCGTTCGGCGACAGGCCTTTGATGTTAGGTCAGTGTATTTTGCATCAAGAGAACCGCCAATATTCAATCAAATTTCCTAGGTATATCAAGATGCATAAAGTCATGAAAAAATTTGTGTTGCTCCCTGCTGTTGTTGCATTGGTGATGGCGCTAATGGCTTGTGATTCTGGAAGCGTTCAAGCTATCACTGAGACTGAAGCTAACATTGAAACTGAAGCTGAAATTTCAATCTGCGATGAGTTTGGCAATCGCTATTCGTCTGAAGATGAACCCAAAGCCAAGGGGCTGGAACTGCATCAGTACGGCGCAACGTATTGCCCCGAATATAAACCAGAGCTGAACTGAAATTAAACGTGAGTTGAGGAACAACGCTGCCTCCCAGCGTAAAATGTTGGCTTTATGCTTTTAAGTTAATAAGTTACACAGAAGCTAAAAAGGTGAACCAGGGCAATTTGCGAGACGACCGTCTGAGACATGGATGTCGAGGCGAGCTATATGGACATACTTGCTGCGTGTCGTAAAGTGAATGCCGTGGCAAGCCAGTATACCAAAATTAACTGTGTCACAGCGTAAGATATTTTATTTATGCTTTTAAATTAACAAGTTATATAGCATCTAAAAAGATGGAACATGGTGATTTACACCGCGATTGTTATTCCTACAGCACAGGTACACTACCTAAAACCCTCCGCTTCGTTAAATGCTCCCATTTAGATTGTCACAGACAAAACCTCTGCTCAATTATCCGTTTGTTAAGGCCTTTTCGCTAAAAAAATTGGCTAGTTAAAATCTGTTCGTGAAAATACTTGTATATATGATATTTCATATATACACTTCTGAGTGATCTAGTTAATCAGAGAAAGCCAGTATGTCAGCGAGCGCGTCTAATCCTCTAAGCTCAGTCGGCTCAAGCCAAATCGAAGGTGATTCGCCCCCTAAACGGCGGGTGTTGTTTATTTGCAGCGGCAATACTGCGCGCTCGCAAATGGCGGAGGCGCTGCTACGGCATAAAGCCGATAGCTTTTTTGAGGTCTGTAGTGCTGGCACACATGTGGCTAATGTCGTTGAAGTCACTGATGGCGAAGAAGCCGATGCCGCTGATGCGCTAGGCGTCGTGGATGAACGCGCCTTAAGTGCGCTTATCCAGTTGGGCATTAATACCCAAGGTTTAGCGTCTAAGTCGATTGCAGAGTTTGCTAGTCAAAGCTTTGATTTTGTTATCACCTTGTGTGATAAGGCCAACCAAGAATGCCGCAGTTATGCCGGCGCTAAGCAGCAATATGCTTGGGATATCGCGCCTCCCAAATCTCGTGGCGGTGAAACCCCCTTTCTAGCAACCTTAGATGACATCAGCCATAGACTCGATTTGTTTTTGCGCCTGGAAGCGCCGCAAGCTTGGGTTCAGTCAGATGTACAAGCTCCATTTCAGAGTGCAACAGACACAGTCGCCGCCAGCATTAATATCGACCCTATTAGCTTTTATAAATGCCTAAGCGATGATATTCGCTTAAAAACCTTAATGCTCAGCCATTATCTGGGGGAGTTATGCGTCTGTGAACTGATGGTGGCATTAGATGAGCCTAGCCAGCCTAAAGTGTCGCGCAATTTAGCTGTGCTGAAAAAGGCAAACGTTATCAGTGATCGAAAACACGGCCAATGGGTGTTTTATCGCATTAATCCGCTGTTACCTCAATGGGCCAAGGCAGTATTAGCGCAGACGACTGAATATAATATTGAGCGCCTTGAGGCTGAACTTGAGCGCGTGAGTAACATGAAAAACCGTCCCGACAAGGCCAGTTTTTGTCGCTAAATATTAGTAATTAGGAAGAAATAACATGGGCATTTTTGAACGCTATTTATCGATTTGGGTTGGATTAAGCATCATTTTTGGGGTGGTGTTAGGTTTATGGCAGCCTGATGTTTTTCAATTGATTGCAGATTTTGAGATAGCGCAGGTAAATATTGTGGTAGCGGTTTTTATCTGGGTGATGATTTATCCCATGATGGTGCAAATTGATTTTTCATCTATTAAAGATGTGGGTAAAAATCCTAAAGGGCTGATCTTGACCCTAGTGATAAATTGGCTGATTAAACCTTTTACTATGGCGGGCTTAGGTTGGCTATTTTTTAATATTCTGTTTGCGGACTTAGTCGATCCTGCATCAGCACAAGAATACATTGCCGGTATGATTTTACTCGGCGTTGCGCCTTGCACCGCCATGGTGTTTGTTTGGTCACAATTAACTAAAGGTGACCCCAATTACACCTTGGTACAAGTGTCGGTGAATGACGTCATTATGGTGTTCGCTTTTGCGCCTATCTGCGCTTTTTTACTTGGCGTTAGCGATATTCAAGTGCCGTGGGAAACCTTGCTGATCTCCGTGGTGCTGTATGTGCTACTGCCATTAATCGCGGGGATTATTACCCGAAAAAGGCTCGATAATGCTCAAGGTGAACAGTCGTTAACGGTTTTTTTATCCGCGTTGAAACCTTGGTCTGTCATTGGGTTATTAGCCACTGTGGTTTTGCTGTTTGGCTTTCAAGCCAACACCATAATGGCTGAGCCTGAAACCATTGGCTTGATTGCTATTCCATTGATGATCCAGACATACGGTATTTTTATTATTGCCTATTTAGCAGCCAAATGGATGAAATTACCACATAACATTGCAGGTCCTGCGTGTTTGATAGGCACCTCTAACTTTTTTGAATTGGCGGTCGCCGTGGCGATTTCACTTTTTGGTTTACATTCTGGCGCCGCACTAGCAACGGTGGTGGGGGTGTTGGTTGAAGTGCCTGTGATGCTATCTCTGGTTTACTTTATTAATCGAACACAGCATTGGTTTAGATAAAAACATTACTCTATTTGTTTATCTTTGAGGTCATTATGCAAACACATCCTTTTGATATTTTATCGCTTGAAAATGGTGCGCAACTTATTTTTACCCCGTGTCCTGGTATCAAAGAAGCTATGTTAAGTGATGCTATTTCTACCCTTAAACAAGCTGGGACTAGCATGCTTATCAGTTTGATGTTTGATGAAGAAATGAAAAAAAATAACGCGCTCTCATTACCAACTGAATGTGAAAAACAAGGCGTTAAGTGGCTTCAATTCCCTATTTTAGATGATGCACCTCCAGGCCAAGCCTTTGAATCTCAGTGGAATGCATACAAGGCTAATATTTTAGATACGCTCAATAACAAGGGCACCATAGCCGTTCACTGCAAAGGCGGCTCAGGCAGAACAGGCTTAGTGATCGGGCTTATTTTATTAGCGTTTGGTTGGTCTGGGGACAAGGTGATTGAAGCGGTGCAGAAAATACGCCCTAAAGCGCTAAAACACCCAGTTCAATTAGATTACTTTAATTCACATTTATAAATTTAAACCACATTGAGGACACTCACATGATAATTAAAATCGGTATTAACGGCTTTGGCCGTATGGGGCGTTTATCAATGCGGACAGCCTTTGATTGGGACGACATTGAAATAGTGCAGATTAACGACCCCGCTGGTGATGCGGCAACCTTGGCCCACTTAATGACTTTTGATTCCGTCCATGGCCGCTGGCACCATGAAGCCACTCATGAAGGAAGCGCCATGGTGATTAATGGTAAAAGCATTCCTTGCAGTCAAAACATCGCCACTCAAGATACCGACTGGTCGGGTTGTGATCTGGTCATTGAAGCGTCAGGCAAGATAAAAACCAAGGCCTTGCTGCAAGCCTACCTAGACCAAGGGGTAAAACGTGTGGTTGTGACAGCGCCGGTGAAAGAAGACGGGGTATTGAATATCGTTATGGGGGTTAATGATGGCTTATACGACAAGGCGATTCACCCAATAGTGACGGCGGCCTCTTGCACCACCAACTGCTTAGCGCCGGTGGTTAAGGTTATCCATGAAAAAATAGGCATTAAGCATGGCTCTATGACCACAATCCATAACATTACTAATACTCAAACTATTATAGATGCGCCTCATAAAGATTTACGCCGAGCCCGCTCGTGTGGCACAAGTTTAATTCCGACAACTACAGGCTCAGCGACTGCGATTACCCATATCTTCCCTGAGCTTAAAGGCAAACTTAATGGCCATGCCATACGGGTTCCTTTAACCAATGCATCAATTACCGATTGTGTGTTTGAAGTTGAACGTAACACCAGCGTGGAGGAGGTGAATCAACTGCTCAAACAAGCTGCTCAAGGTGAATTGAACAACATCATGGGGTATGAAGAACGTCCGCTGGTGTCCATTGATTACAAAACCGATCCACGCTCGAGCATTATTGATGCGCTTTCTACCATGGTAGTGAACCACACCCAAGTGAAGCTCTACGTGTGGTATGACAATGAATGGGGCTATGCCAATCGCATCGCCGAGCTTGCCCGTATGGTAGGCCGCGCCGATAAGGAATAGCCATTATGGGTTTAAAGGATTTGTCAGCAGACGTGCGGCAGTATTTGCTTATCACAGCCAATTACTGGGGCTTTACCTTAACCGATGGCGCGCTGCGGATGCTGGTGGTGCTGTATTTCCATCAGCTGGGCTACAGTCCGTTAAACATCGCCATGCTATTTTTGTTTTATGAAATCTTTGGCGTAGTGACCAATTTAGTTGGCGGCTGGTTAGGGGCAAGGCTTGGGCTAAATCGCACCATGAACATTGGCTTAGGGCTGCAGGTATTGGCGCTGGGCATGTTAACTGTGCCTAATGAGCTGTTAACTGTGGTTTATGTGATGGCGGCTCAGGCATTGTCTGGCATAGCTAAAGATCTTAATAAGATGAGCGCTAAGAGCGCCATCAAGTTCTTGGTGGCCGATAATGAGCAAAGCCAGCTGTACAAGTGGATTGCGCTATTAACTGGCTCTAAAAATGCCCTTAAAGGAGTGGGATTTTTCTTAGGTGGTCTATTGCTGAGCCTGTTCGAGTTTCAAGGCGCGATATGGATCATGCTAGTCATGCTGGCACTGATGTGGCTGCTGAGTGTATGTAAATTAACTCAAGATTTAGGCAAGGCGAAAAACAAGCCTAAGTTTAGCGAGTTATTTTCAAAAAGCCGCGCAATAAACTATTTATCAGCGGCAAGAATGTGCCTTTTTGGCGCCAGAGACGTGTGGTTTGTGGTGGCGTTACCGGTTTTTTTAACCTCTCAGTTTAATTGGTCATCGGCTTGGGTCGGCGGTTTTATGGCAAGCTGGGTTATAGGTTATGGCTTAGTGCAAACCTTAGCACCTAAAATCACGGCTAAGGCTCAAGGGCATTTGCCTACAGGGCGCACGGCATTGGTGTGGGCCAGTTATTTAAGTGTTATTCCGGCATTGATTGCCTTGGCATTAGGGGCCGATTTTCATGTTGAGTACGCGCTAATCATAGGGCTGCTTATTTTTGGGGCCGTATTTGCGGTAAATTCATCGTTGCACAGTTACTTGATAGTGAGTTTTGCCGATAAACAAGGCGTCTCACTGGATGTGGGCTTTTATTATATGGCCAATGCCATGGGGCGACTTATTGGCACTGTGCTGTCAGGCTGGGTATACCAAGCGTATGGATTAGCGGCCTGTTTATGGATTTCCAGCATCTTTATTGTGCTGGCGGCGTGGTTGTCACGTAATATCGAGGTATAGCGTTTTCAGACTTAGGCTTAGAGTTAGTCGGCTTAGTCGGGGGATGAATGTACGCCACTGGGTTTTATCAGTGTTTATTATTTGCGATCCTCTGTATGTTAGTGATCTCAAGTTTTTATGTTATTTTTTAATCCATTAAAAGGGCAATATTATGATTTCAGTCGGTCAACAACTCCCCGCAGCGACACTCGGTCAACTGACTAAAGATGGCATGGTCAATCACCAGGTCAATGAACTTTTTGCTGGCAAGAAAGTGGTCCTTTTTGCGGTGCCTGGCGCGTTCACGCCAACCTGCTCTGAAGCACATTTACCCGGCTACGTGGTACTTGCCGATGAATTTAAGGCTAAAGGCGTGGACATGATAGCGTGCGTCTCGGTAAATGATGCCTTTGTGATGAAGGCCTGGGGCGAAGCACAAAATGCCTCTGAGCTAATGATGCTTGCCGATGGCGATGCCAGTTTCACCAAGGCTTTAGGGCTTGAAATGGACACAGCGGCTTTTGGCGGCGTGCGCTCGCAGCGTTATGCCATGGTGATTGAGAATGGCAAAGTGACGGTATTAAACGTGGAAGCGCCGAAGTCATTTGAAGTGAGCAAGGCTGAGGCGGTATTAGCTGCACTGTAATCACAGCGTGTAATAGCTGTTGATGTAACAGGCCATGATGGATGCATCATGGCCTTTTTTTATGCAGGGCTCCGGCGTTTGTTGTTCACTTTGGCATGACTTTTTGTCAATAGTCTTTGTCAGTCGTGTGGGCAGCTTAGAAATAATGCAGGTATTCAATGCCAGCACGGTAGAGGGTGTCTTTGAAGCCGATTAAATCCAGCTCGTATTCTCTGGCGATAATTTGCCCTGAGAAACGCAATAAGTTGTTTTGATTGGCTAAAGGGACAATCACTCTGACATTGAATTTATTCACTTCATAGAACTGATTATCATCATAAAACCAGTGGCCAGCGTAGCGGCTTATTGAGCCTTGTAGCTGTACGCCTGTGTGGCTAAAGGTGTAGCTGTTGTTTAACTCCATATATAAACCAAAGCCAGAGCGGCCTAGTACGTCGGTATCATGCCCCAGTTGCTCCCGTGGCCAATCATCATCTTTTTCTTCTTCACTAAAACCTGCGGCAAGGATAAGCCCCACATCAAAATGATTAATATCAGAAAAACGCCTTTCTAACGCAAGGCCTGCTAATGCCAATTGCTCAAACTCTTCTAATTGTTGGCTATTGTAGTGGCCTTCATAGCGGCCCTGAAAGCTCAGCAGGTAGTCATGGTGTGCGCCTAAATGGGCGAAGGGAACTTGATAGATGAATTTTGCATCGCCTGAGCTTCTAAACCTGTCGATATCATAAACTTCAGAGTCTTTCTCATAATAATAGGTAAAGCGTGTTTGGATGACGCCTTGACCTATTTTGAAGCTGCTTGGATCACGCATTTCATCCCAAATAAATGAGACGCCTGCGCCGCGAGACAGTGAGCTATGAGGGGAGTCTAAGTAGCTTTCCATTCCCATTAATAGTGATAAACCCAAAGGCGAGTTTTGGGGCGCCTCGTGAGCGTTAGCTGATGCGGCCGCGCTATAGCTAGGTAGGGCGATAAGGCTGGTGACAAGTAGGCCGATTTTCCAGTGGTTGTTATCCATAAGGGATCCTTGTGCTGCAAGACTGCTTGCGTCTAGCTGTGTGACGCAAGCTTAGACCTTAGGTAAGTACACTTTGGCACACAGACCGCCTTGTGCGCGGTTATTGAGTTTAACCTTGCCATGATGGCGGTCGACAATACGCTTGATAATGGCAAGCCCAAGACCAGAGCCGGTGCTACCTCTAGCGCTATCGCCTTGAGTAAAAGGTTGAAATAGTTCATCGATTTTATCTTCAGGGATACCAGCGCCATTATCTTCTACGCTAAAGCACACGTATTTTTGCTCATTATAGGTGCTGATTTTTATCCAGCCATTACCGTATCTAAAGGCATTTTCGACTAAATTGCTCAATACTCGCTTGATAGCGACACTTTGCATGGGGATGTCGGGGCAATCGTTAAGCGCTAATTCAATTTCCCCTTCGCGGTGTATCTCTTGTTGAGCAATTTCTTGGATTAAGCGCAGAATATTATCCGGCTCTCTAGGGGTTTCTCTGTCGTGGCGAATATAGGCAATAAACTGATTAATAATTGCATCCATGTCTTCAATATCTGTGACTATGCCATCTTTAAGGTATTGATCTTCTTCAACCATCATTTCAGAAGCGAGCCGAATGCGAGTCAATGGCGTGCGTAAATCATGGGAGATCCCTGCCATCAATAGCGCCCTGTCTTGCTCTAACTGTTTCATGCTTTGCGCCATGTGATTAAAGGCGTGGGTCACTTCAACAATTTCAGTGGAGCCTTTTAAGGGGAGTAATTCGGGAAAATCACCTTTTGATACGGTTAACGCCGCTTTTTGCAGCCGTCTAAGGGGGCGGTTTTGCTGCCTTGCGAACCACCAGCCGCCAGCGACACTCAAGGCGCCAATCACGATAAGGTATAAGGTTAGTGGTGATAAATCTGATTCATTAAAGCCGGCTAGGGGCACTTTTATCCACAAAGAAGGTGCCTGAGGTGGGCGGATCCACACCTGCATTTCACTGCCTTGGGACAGCCTAACATCGGCTTCGCCGCCTAAATACATCGACATCTGATCCGACAGAAACCCATAGTAGGTAGCCTGTTCGACACCGGCGCGCATAGCCTGTTTTTGACTGTAAAAGCGCATGCCATCATCACGGACTTTGGCATTTAAGGCATCGACTATGGTTAAGTGCTCGCGCCCCACTTCAACCCCATCAACAAACAAGAGATTGATTTGTCTGGCAATAAGCTGGTTTATTTGCTCGTAACTGGGTTTGATAAAGTACACAGTCACAGACAGGTAAGACACCAGCTGGTTAATCAGCAGCAGGCTGCCTATCAAGACCACGGTTTGACTAAACGCGCTTTGGGGGAGGAAGCGGCGCCACCATTTTCTCTGCATTATGCTCTCTTGCTCTGAGGTTGCTTAAGCTATTTGGCTTCACCGTCGGGAACAAACACATAACCAAGGCCCCAAACGGTTTGTATGTATCTTGGGCTGGTGGCATCTTTTTCGATGAGGCGGCGTAAACGTGATACTTGCACGTCAATTGAGCGCTCAAGGGCGGAATAATCTCGGCCTCGGGCTAAGTTCATCAGTTTATCGCGAGATAATGGCTCCCTAGGGTGGCTGACTAATACTTTAAGTACCGCAAATTCGCCACTGGTGAGGGCGATACTCTCATCGCCGCGAAACATTTCACGGGTCGCTAAGTTAAGTGAAAACTCACCAAAGCTGACGCTTTCTTCTGCTTGTGCTGGTGCACCGGGGACTTTTGGCGCTTGGCGGCGCATCACGGCTTTTATCCGCGCTAGCAGTTCTCTTGGGTTAAACGGCTTAGGTAGATAATCGTCTGCGCCAAGCTCTAGGCCGATAATACGGTCGACTTCATCGCCTTTTGCTGTGAGCATCACAATGGGGATGGGGTTATTTTGTTGGCGTAGACGACGGCAAATGGATAGGCCATCTTCGCCAGGCAGCATTAAATCCAGCACTAAAAGATGAAAGTTTTCACGCTCAAGCAGGCGGTCCATTTGCTCGGCATTGGCAGCGCTACGCACTTGGTAACCTTGCTCTACTAAATAGCGCTCCAGCAATGAACGAAGTCGCATATCATCATCGACGACAAGTATTTTCGATGTTTCCTGGCCCATGAAATATCCTTTTAGGTGATTTTTAAATGCGTATGCTGGTTTAATATAACCAGTTTAATGGTGAGCTAATAGCTTCATCAATATCAGCTCAAGGGATTAGTAGCGTCTTTTAGGATAAAAGAGTTCACAAAATATTGAAATACAAAGTGTTTCATATCTTCGGTAATCATTGAATAAATTGTAACTAAATTGCTTTCAATGACTTGCAGTTGCATTTTGGCCCTAAGGCTAATTCGGATCAGCTGCTTACTGCTTGCGTTTTTTGCAGGTGCCTCTTAGCTTATAAAATAACCAAATATAGCCGCGCAACCCCACATTGAGTTATGCAAATTTGAGTGATGTTGAATAAGGAGATGAGTATGAGCATAAGGATAGCCCAACAGGCTGTGATAGCAGCAAGCCTGTTATTGAGCACTAACGCCTACAGTTGTGATTTTGATTGCACTCTTAATAAGCATTTGACGGCCATTAAAGCCAGAGATTTTACCGCTTTTGAATCTACTATCAGTCAGCAATCACGGTTGACCTTTATTTTACCCAATGGCGCATTTTTTGGTGATGCTAGTGAGTATCGCGCCATGCTTAAAGAGTGGTTTGCCACTTCAGGTTGGCATTTTAATTATAAAATTATCAGTGTTGAGAAAAGCGCTGAAATGGCAAATGCGTTGCTGCTTGTCAGTTATGATGAAGATGACCGCGATGGTAAGCCTTATCACATAGACCATTACTTGAGTTTGTTATTTAAAAAGCAAGGAGATGGCTGGTATTTAGTGCATGATCAAAACACTAAAATTGAACCTAAAGCCGTGGATGTTGCAAAAACGCCATAATAATTAATTGCTATGGCTGGTGTTTTTGATCAATACGACTGTTATAGCAGTGAGCTAAGTGATCTTGCGCCCGTTGCGGCAAGCTTTGGGGGCTGGATCTCAGATAGATTCAATATCGCTAATGCAGGGGTTATAACCTTAATAAATTGTGCTCTATGCCACAAAATCCTCCGCCTTAGGGTGTTAGTTTAACAAGCGAATTATTTATACCTTAAGCATGATGCTTTACCGCCATGGTTTGAGGTCAAAACTAACACTCAAACCAATAAAAATAATGATATGCCATACCAATGAGTCATATCAGCAGAGGATGATGAGATGAGAAAGAGCCTACTCGCAGTTCGTGTTGCCGCAGTACTTGCCCCTATGGCCCTACTTAGCATGGGCGTAGCCCACGGCGCTGAAGCCGACTCTTTAGCCAGTGCAATGACCAATGGTAAGGCAAGCATTAACCTTAATTTACGCTACGAAGGCGTCGAGCAAGATAATGCACTTAAAGATGCCGATGCGTTAACCCTGCGCACTCGGCTTAATTACACCACGGCAGAATTCAATGGCTTCTCATCTGTGATCGAGTTTGAAGACTCTCGGGTTGTTGCCGGTATGGACGATTACAACGATTCTCTTGGTCACCAAGCAGGTTATTCAGTGATTGCCGATCCTGAAACCACAGAATTAGATCAAGGCTATGTGCAGTATAAAAACCAAGGTTTTACCGCCAAAGCAGGTCGTCAGGCACTGATGTTTGATGGTCAGCGCTTTGTGGGTGATGTGGGCTGGCGTCAAGACAGACAAACCTTCGACGGTATGATGTTAGGGTATCAATTTACCGATGCCTTCAAAGTCGATTATATGTACGTGACGCAGCGCAATCGGATTTTCGCCGAAGATAAAGACTTAGATGCCAAAGATCACTTGCTCAACGCCTCACTAAAAACAGATTTAGGTGTACTAAGTGCCTATAGCTACCTGTTAGAAGTGGATGATAATAGCAATAACGCGCTAGATACTTACGGGGTGCGTTTTGATGGAGCTAAGCAGTTAAAAGATGCCAAGTTATTGTATGCGCTAGAGTATGCGACTCAAGATTCTGAAAGTGGCGTGAGTGATTTTAGTAGCAACTACTACGCCTTAGAAGTGGGCGCGGCGTTTTCTGGCATCACCACTAAGCTTGGCTATGAAGTGCTAGGCTCAGACGATGGCCTTTATGGTTTTGCCACGCCGCTAGCGACGCTGCACAAGTTTAATGGCTGGGCCGATATGTTTTTAAGCACGCCTAAAGAAGGTTTAGTGGACATGTACGCCTTAGTGTCAGTGCCTGTGGCGGGCGGGGCTTTTACCTTGATGTACCACAGATTCGAAACAGAGAGTGAAGCCGATGCAGCAAGCGCAACAGTGGATGATTTAGGCTCAGAAATCGATGTGGTTTACACCCTGCCCGTGGCTAAAAATTACACTGTAGGGGTTAAATACGCCGCCTATAGCGCAGGCGATGCGGCAGCAGGCAAAGTAGACACAGATAAAGTCTGGTTATGGGGCACAGCGGCCTTCTAATTAGCAAGTCATAATCTTTAAAACATGAAACCTGAGCTCAGCTCAGGCTTTTTTATTAGGTGAAAAGTCACAAATTAGAATAACCAGTATGATGGTGCGCCTATTAAGTTCTGTATTGTCTTTCAAAGATTTGGAAGTCAAACTTTCAAGCTAATGTTATCAAGCTAATGTTATCAAGCTAATACTTGCAAGCAGCTAAAGCGGGCCTTGATAGGAGATTTTATTAATATACCAAAACTGCTCTCCTGTAGGGGTCAGTACGCTGGCATCATCATCGACTTCTTTTTTCAATAACGCCCGCGCCATGGGGGAGTCGATAGAAATATAATCTTTGGCATCACCATAAATCTCATCGGGGCCAACAATGCGAAAGTGCTTTGTTACGCCCTCATCATTCTCTATTTCAACCCAAGCGCCAAAGAAGACTTTGCCTTCTTGCTCGGCTGAATAGGGCACCACTTTTAACGCCTCAATGCGTTTACGCAGGAAGCGCACTCGGCCATCGATTTGCCTGAGTAGGCGCTTATTCTCTTTGTAATCTGCGTTTTCTGAGCGATCCCCAAGGCTTGCAGCCCAAGCCACTTTCTTAGTGATTTCAGGGCGATATTCACGCCAAAGATAATTTAATTCATGGGTTAACTTGGCCAAACCTTCAGCCGTGATCAAATTGGTTTTCACTGCTATCGCTCTTAATAAATCTATACAAGGGAAACTACCGAATTTAGCATAAGTTGTCGATGCTAATTCGTTAATCATAGGGTTGAAGAGGCATGGAAAAACACATAAGATTTGCAGGCTTTAAGGAATGATATAATTTAAAGGAATAAAAATGAGTATTGAACAGCTTGCAATAGCTGCAGGGAGTTTAGCTGTGCATGAAGCGCAGCAGCCCCAGCCCATGATTAATACTGGTTGGATAAGAGTCGTAATATTGGCTTTCGTGGCCTCCCTAGTCTCAGGATTGAGTGTCGTTCCTTTGTTAATCTCAGGTGATTTGTCTACCGAAGCGTTAATGGGCACTGTCAATGAGATGTTCAATAGCTTAGGCGTCAACTTGGTCGTCCTGCTGATGTTTTTTCAGCTATTAATCACAATCACTGTCATTGCTATTTTTAGGCGATTTGTTGACAGAAAATCTTTCATATCATTAGGGCTTGAGTTCACTCACTTTAAACTGGATTTTGTAAAAGGTTTATTCTGGGGCGCAGGATTGCTTTTTAGTGGCTTTTTCGCCTTGTATATTTTGGGTTTTACCAGTGTTGCTCGATTTGATTTTAATGCTATCAATGGACTGGCTTATATTGTTTTATTTGCACTGGTAGCATTGAACGAAGAAATTTTAATCCGTGGTTATGTGCTGACAAACTTAATGGATTCAATGAACAAGTATTGGGCCTTAGTGGCATCGGCAGTGATCTTCATGTTAATGCACTTACCTAATGATAATTTGTCCTTGATCCCCTTAGTTAATCTGTTCTTAGCCGGCATTATGCTCGGCATCTACACCATACATAAAGGTAATTTGTGGTTTCCTATCGGCATGCATTTTAGCTGGAATTTTTTCAAGGGCCCATTTTAGGCTTTGAAGTCAGCGGATTGAAAGTCGACAGTGTTATTAGTCAAAAATTAAGTGGCAACACCTTGATGACGGGAGGCGATTTTGGCTTGGAAGGCTCATTATTGCTGACAATAATGATGCTGGTATCTATATCTATCTTGCAGCTTAGATATAAAACTCGATAAACGCATCTTAATTATGGGCTCAGCTGGAACAATAGGCGGAGCATTTGTTGCTGGCGGATATATGCTAGGAAGCTATAGATATCAAATGGCATCTGAGTAAATGTCCAATAGCAGCACTTGATTTAGAGTGACGCAGTTATTATCTGAATTCGGGGCTAATTAAAGGAAGTTAATTGTGAGTGAACAAAAAATACAAGTAACCGGATTGATTATTACGATAATAATAACAAGTTTGTTAATGTCCTTGTTTGTTTTTATCATAAAACGATTTGGTGAAATTGATATTAGTTTTGTCATTGTATTAACTTCCATGATCGCTCATGCATCTGCAATTAGTGGAAGAAAATTTTTAAAAAAATATCTCCTAGATTGAGTGTCTGATGCAGAGCTTAAAACAAAGGCGCGGTAGATTTAGCGGGAAACCGCGCCCTTGGAAAGTCGCTTAAGGTTTGGGGATAGCTCGTTGGCACTGATTTTAGAGGCTTTTATCGTCTGTGCATCGGTATGCTTGTTATTGCTATTTTTTAGTCGGTTGGTATTTTTCGGTTTGCTCTGTCAAATTTGTTTTATCTAACGCAGGCATGTTCCAAGGCGCTAAGTTGATTTTTATTATGCATGCAATTTGGAACTTGATGATTATCACTATCTCATATTATACCGCTTAGTGATAAAGCGAAGCAGGCCCTGGGTAAATCCCCTGGCTAGCCATAGCTGCCAAGGCTTGGTCCTTTCTTGGGCTTCATCCTTGGCTGTGGTATCTTTGGCATAATTTCCGATTTTCTTTTGTCCTATAAGACCTATTTTATGCATTCTACATCTCAGACTACTGCACAAAACATCGCCCAGAACATCGCTCAAACCTTAGCTCAAGAGCTGAATGTGCGTGAACAGCAAGTCGCAGCGACTATTGCCTTGCTAGACGAAGGCTCGACCGTGCCGTTTATCGCCCGTTATCGTAAAGAGGCGACCGGCGGCTTAGATGATACTCAGCTTCGTAACTTGCACAGCCGTTTGAGTTACTTGCGTGAGCTTAATGATCGCCGCCAAGTGGTGCTGTCGAGTATTAAAGCTCAAGATAAGCTCACCCCAGCCTTAGAGCATGAGATAAATCAAGCGGACAGCAAGACTCGCCTCGAAGATTTGTATTTACCTTTTAAACCCAAGCGCCGTACTAAAGGCATGATTGCCATTGAGGCTGGGCTCGAGCCTTTGGCGGATTTCCTGCTGGCTAACCGTAATGCCGATATTGATGCAAAAGCCGCTGAATTTATCAATTCTGATGCAGGCTTTGGTGATGAAAAAGCCGTGCTTGAAGGCGCGCGTTATATTTTAATGGAACGCTTCGCCGAAGATGCTGAGCTTGTGCGTAAAGTGCGTAGTCACCTTGCCCAGCATGCAGTGCTAGAAAGTAAGGTGATGAAAGGCAAAGAGAAAGAAGGGGCTAAGTTTCGCGATTACTTTGAGCATACCGAAGCTCTTTATAAGGTGCCTTCTCACCGTGCGCTGGCCATGTTACGTGGCCGTAATGAGAGCATTTTAAGTTTGTCGATGAATGCCGATCCTGATACTCAGGCAATCGATGGCAGTTATTGTGAGGTGATTATCGCCGATCATTTCAATTTGAAATTGAGCGATACCAGTGTCGATGCTTGGCTTAAAACGGTAGTGACCGCCACATGGCGCATCAAGATTGCCCTGCAAATGGAAAATGAAATGATTTCCCAGATGCGTGAGCGCGCAGAAGAGGAGGCCATTAAAGTCTTTGCCCGCAACTTGGGTGATTTATTGATGGCGCCACCTGCAGGGGCGAAAGCCACCATGGGGCTAGATCCTGGTTTGAGAACCGGCGTCAAAGTCGCCATTGTCGATAACACCGGCAAATTTGTGGCTCACACCGTAATTTACCCTCACGCACCGCAAAATGTGTGGGACAAATCCATTCGTACTTTGGCTAATCTTGTGAATATGCATAAGGTTGAGCTGATTGCCATAGGTAACGGCACCGCATCTCGGGAAACCGACAAGCTGGCAGGCGAAGTCATCGCAAGCCTGAAAGACACCCACCCCAATTTAACTAAAATTATGGTCAGCGAAGCGGGCGCCTCTGTGTATTCGGCCTCTGAGCTTGCCGCAGAAGAGTTTCCTAACTTAGATGTGTCTATTCGCGGCGCTGTGTCTATTGCCCGCCGCCTGCAAGACCCGCTTGCTGAGCTGGTTAAAATCGAACCTAAATCTATTGGTGTGGGTCAATATCAGCATGATGTGAGCCAGAGTCAGCTGTCATCATCCTTGGATGCGGTGATTGAAGACTGCGTCAACGGTGTCGGTGTGGATCTCAACATGGCTTCGGCGCCATTGCTGGCCCAGGTTGCGGGGTTAAATAAAACCTTGGCGAAAAACCTAGTGGATTACCGTGATGAACACGGCCAATTTACTAACCGTAAGCAGTTGCTCAAAGTGGCGCGTCTTGGGCCTAAAGCCTTCGAGCAGGCGGCCGGTTTCTTGCGTATTCGCGGTGGTGATAATCCGCTTGATGCTTCATCTGTGCATCCTGAAGCCTATAAATTAGTGGAAACCATAGCCCAAAAGACCCAGCAAGCTATAGACAGCTTGATGGGCAACACTAGCTTGTTAAGCAGCATTAATGCCGCAGACTTTGTCAGTGATGAGTTTGGTTTGCCGACCATTAATGACATCTTAGCCGAGCTTGATAAGCCCGGGCGTGATCCTCGCGGCGAATTTAAGACCGCAAGTTTTAAAGACGGGGTTGAAGATCTTAAAGACTTAAAGCCTGAGATGATTTTAGAAGGCGTGGTGACTAATGTGACTAACTTTGGCGCCTTTGTTGATGTTGGCGTGCATCAAGACGGCCTAGTGCATATTTCATCGTTAACTGACAAGTTTGTCAGCGACCCGCACACTATTGTCAAAGCCGGTGATGTGGTGAAAGTTAAAGTCATGGAAGTAGATGTTGAGCGTCGCCGCATTGCCTTAAGTATGCGCTTAGATGAAGCCATTAATACCAGCGCAAGTAATGCCAAGCCTAGGCAAGATAATCGCGGACATTCTGCGAATAAACCGAGCGCTAACAACGGGAAACCAAGCGCCAAAAAAGCCCCAGCTGCAAAAGCGGCCCCTGCAAACGCCGCCATGGGTAACGCCTTTGCCGATGCCTTTGCAAAACTGAAAAAATAATCAGTCAGTAATACTGGGTTATTTTGAGCTGAAGTTAACAATAAGCTCCCTTTATTAAGGTAAAGGGAGCTTATTTTTGTAATTATTAGTGGCGTTATGGAGCGAGCAGTAGATGAATTTTGATGAAAAACCTTATCTGCGTAGTATTGTTTTAAAGCAGCAGCGTTTGGCTGAAGCTTGGCTGGACATGGGCGAGCAGCATCAAGATGAGCCTCCTCGTAGGGTTCAAGACTGTTATCCTTTTACTATCCCTGCACTAACAGGCTTTGAGAGCCTAGACTTTGATGCTGACGTAACCTTCTTTGTGGGTGAAAATGGCTCAGGAAAGTCTACTCTATTAGAAGCCATCGCTGTGGCTATGGGGTTAAATGCCGAAGGCGGCAATAAGAACACCCACTTTGCCACTAAAGCCAGTCATTCAAGCCTTGGCGATTACCTTAAAACGATAAAAAGCTTCAAAAAACCTAAAGACAGTTATTTTCTGCGGGCGGAAAGCTTTTACAATTTGGCCTCTTACATGGAAGAGGAGGGTAGAGAGGCGTATTTAGGCAGTTATGGTGGCATTTCTTTGCATCAGCAGTCCCATGGTGAGTCATTTATGGCGACCTTACTGAATAAATTTAGGGGCCAAGGTTTGTATTTGCTGGACGAGCCAGAGGCTGCGTTGTCGCCTAGTCGGCAATTAGCGGCGTTATCTGCTATTCATCAACTGGTGCAAGATAAGTCGCAGTTTATTATCGCCACTCATTCACCCATTCTATTAGCTTATCCTAGAGCCAAAATTTACCAGTTTTCCGCCACAGGGATCACCCCAATAAACTATCAAGATACTGAGCATTATCAGATTACTAAGGCCTTTTTAAATCAGCCCGAAAAATTATTAGCCAGTTTAGGTGTCGCTGAGTAGCAACAAGGATGCACAAGGTACTTAGGGTGACTCTGACGCCTGATTAGCTTGCGCCATGGCTTTATCAGAAAGTGTTTGCATTATATTGTTGGCTGTTTTGCTGTAGGGCGGCCAAAACATGGCCTCAGAGAAAAAGTATGGGTTGTCGTCGAGCTGTGGGTTACTGTCCACTAACTTACTTGCTGCGACCATACCCAATTGTTCCACTATTCGAGTTTGAGCTTGTTTGCTGATGAAATGATTTGCCGCGATTTCAGCAGCTTCAAGTTTTTTCCCAGTTAAATGTTTACTGAAATTAATGGTATCTAACCAAGTGGTACTGCCTTCTTCAAAATGAATAAATTCCCATTTTCCACCCTGAGCATTGAGCTTAGCTATTTCAATTCCATAACTTGCAGTGAGCAGAATATCATCGCCATAGTCTGGAGCTGAATCCCAAAATCGTGCCACTTGTCGATATAGGCGAGTGGTTTTTTCTTGGATAGGTCCACGGCTGATTTGGATAGCTTGACGGCGGTTGGCGTAAAATTGCGGGCTATCTTCATTTAAATATAGCAGGTCATTAATGTGGTACGGCGGCATCTGCATTGAAAGAAAAACCAATGCAATATTGGGTTGTACTTGCCCTTGAGTCAGTGAGATTTTGCCTTTCCATTTGGGCAGCCACAGATCGTTAAGTCGGACTGGTAGTTCGGCATGAGTTAATTTAGCCATATTGGCCCAGATCCCATAAGCGCCACCACCGAATGGGATGTAAAGAGGATTCCCTCCTTCCATTCCCATAGGGATATTGGTGAGTTCAGGCCGTAAATTTGCGTAAGAGCTTAATCGTGGTGAATTGACATTGATGCTTTGCAATAAAGGGGCGATTTTTTTTTCCCGCATCTTGATGTAATTCAGAGTAAGGAATGAGATGTCACATGTCCCTTGACGCAGAATATCAAACATCTGCTTGGGTCCACTTGCATAGGGCTGTATCAGTTTTGCTTGTATGTTATAACCTTGATGTTTCAGCTTGGCATTAATCTGGCTTAAATCTTCTGTAGTGACATAACCATCCCAAGTAAAAATATTAAGCGTATCTTGTGCTAACGCACGAGATGAAAAAAGGCATACAAGTAAAAAGCCTACAACTTTAATCACTTACTTTTCCTTTAGCGATAGCTCAGCTTAGCTGTTTAACACGCATATCGTGTTGATGTAACAGCAGCGGTGAGCAACATGGCAGAAATTATTCAGTGTATGACAGAGAGCTCAATTTAGTTATTCTTTTAACATAAATTTTACTATTGACCAAAAAAACCGATAAAATCCCTGTTTTTACTGCAACTTTGTGATGATTTATTTGTCATAGACCTATTCGACTGGTGCGAGTTATTTAACTTAGCAAAATGGCGTTACTAAATTTAAGTAACCTAAGCGTTGAAGTAATCATGGTTTAGCAAAATATGGTGTTCTCTCAAATAAGAATAATAATCGAGGTCAGATATGGCATTTTTTTCCGGCGCCAAGGAAGTTAAACATTCTCGAGCGGGGTCTTTTTCATTTAGAAAAAACTCGCCATTTCAATCGCGTCAGTGGGCTTTTAAATCTCTCTTCATTATGGCGTTGATTTGCCTTGTGGTGATGACATTAAGCCGTATTGGCTTGAGTTTGTGGCAGCTTGAACGAGTTAATGATGCTCAAGGTTGGAGTCATTTATTGCCGCAAGGGCTTCGAGTTGATATTGCAAGCTTGTGCTGGTTATTCGGTATTGCGGCCTTAGGGCAAGCTTTTTTATCAGGTAATCATGCCATAGGTAAGCTTTGGCAACTTATCTTGAGATTATGGCTCACCTTAGGTTTGTGGCTAGTGATTTTCTTGGAGGCATCTACTCCCGCTTTTATTGAAGAATACGGTTTTAGGCCCAATCGCCTCTATATTGAGTATTTAATTTATCCTAAAGAAGTCTTGTCCATGTTGTGGAGTGGGCGCAAGTTTGAACTCATCTTATCTGTGATTATTTCTCTGTTAAGTTTAGGGCTTGGATGGCATCTTTCTGGCCGCTTTAGCCGTAATATTGCTTTTCCTAAGTGGTATTGGCGCCCAATGATTGCCATAGTGGTCATCGCGATTACTCTTGCCGGTGCACGTTCCACTTTAGGTCATAGGCCATTAAATCCTGCCATGGTGTCTTTTAGCACAGATCCTTTAGTGAACTCCTTAGTGCTGAATTCATCCTACTCACTGTTTTTTGCTATCAAGCAAATGGGCAGTGAAGAAGATGCTTCCAAGATGTATGGCAACTTGCCGGAACAAGAGATTATTGACACCATTCGTCGTGAAAGTGGTCGTGCTCCCTCAATATTTAAAGATACCAATATCCCTAGCTTGTCTTTCAATCAGGCGACTTTTCAGGGTAAACCCAAAAATTTGGTGATCATTTTAGAGGAAAGCTTAGGGGCTCGATTCGTCGGCAATTTAGGTGGCTTACCGTTAACGCCAAATATAGATGCCTTGGCGACTCAAGGGTGGAACTTTGAAAACCTTTATGCGACTGGCACGCGTTCAGTACGGGGCATAGAAGCTGTGATTACTGGCTTTACACCCACTCCAGCGCGCTCTGTAGTTAAGCTGGGTAAGAGCCAGAATGGCTTTTTTACTTTGGCTGAATTACTTAAAAACCAAGGCTATACCACCCAGTTTATTTATGGTGGTGAGAGTCATTTCGATAATATGCGCAGCTTCTTCCTCGGCAATGGTTTTAGCGATATTGTTGATCAAAATGATTATAAAAACCCTTTCTTTGAAGGATCATGGGGCGTATCAGATGAAGATCTGATGGCAAAAGCTCATAGCGAATTTGAGCAATTGACCCGTGAAGGTAAGCCATTCTTTAGTTTAGTATTTAGCTCGAGTAATCATGACCCATTTGAGTTTCCAGATAATAAAATTGAGCTTTATGAGCAGCCAAAGCAAACCCGTAATAATGCGGCTAAGTATGCCGATCATGCAGTGGGTGAATTTTTTAAGAGCGCTAAACAATCAAACTATTGGAAAGACACCTTATTCTTAGTGGTTGCCGATCACGACAGCCGTGTTGGCGGCGCCGATCTTGTGCCTATTTCACGCTTTAGGATCCCAGGAATTATCTTAGGTGAAGGAATACCAGCTAAGCAGGATAAACGTGTGGTCAGTCAAATTGATTTAGCGCCTACACTGCTGTCTTTGATGGGGATCTCTGCCAGCTACCCTATGTTGGGTCAAGACTTAAGCCAAGTGGAAGATAACTGGCAAGGCCGCGCCTTGATGCAATACGAGAAAAACTTTGCCTTGATGCAAGGCCGCAAGGTCACCATTTTGCAACCTGAGCAAGCACCTAAGAGTTTTGTCTATGATTTTTCGGCTGAAAAGTTAACCTCTAAGGATTTGGATAGCGAACAAGCCAATACCGCACTGGCCTGGGCATTGTGGGGCAGCATGGCCTACAACAGACAATGGTTTAGGCTACCAAAAAAAGTTTCTAACCTAGAGACAAAAGAAAAGTTGGAGCCTTAGAGAATAGGGACGAAAAGAAGGATTATCTTAAATGCTGATGGCAAGTGCAGGCAGGGCTTGAGGTGACACTTTTGCGTGATAAAACTGCTCAACTTGTTGGCCTAGCTGTTGATAAAAACTACCGCTTTGCCCTTGTAGACTAGGGTTGCTAGCAAGGCCTTTTAACTCTTTCTGGCCTTCTTTGGCAGACAGTTTTACATGAATATCTTTACGTTCGAGTGCGGCTTTATTAGTGGCAATAATGCGTACCGCTTTGGCAGCGACAGGAGCCGCTGCTGTTTGAGTGCTGGCTTTTTGCTGATATAAAGAAGCGTTTTGTTGCTGCTCTTGCTGTTGTTGTTTTTGTTTAATGACATCAGCAGGAGCACGTTCATTGTTTTGATTAAACGCTCGCTCTTCGTGGCCTTTGCTAGGCTCTTGAGGAGGTAGTAAAGGAGGCCTTTGCTGATTATCTATCCGCGCAAGATCAGTCGCGACATTGGATGTCGAGATTGGCACTTGTGGATAGTGTGAATTAATCAGCATGATTCGGTCACCAAATATGAGTTAGTACAAATAATAGCCGAAGTTATGATTTACTGGAAGTGAGTCATAGCGTTCCTGAAGCAAATAGTGCAAATATTTGAACTTAGCTACGCTTATTCCCCAAATTGTCTCCAAGCCTCTCGGGAAGACGTTATCCAGCCGCTGGCGTTACGCCTAGTTTATCGCATTGACAACTTCTCTTATTTTGGCTTGCAAAACCTTAATGCTTAACATTATTGTTGCTTGGCTAGCCAAGTGAGTAAGTGCTGACTGAACTCTTGCTTATGGGAAATAAAGGGGGCGTGGGAGGCCTTGTGTTGAATGACATCCTCTATGAGCGCGCCATGTGGCAAGTGAGCTTGAATTTTTTGTGGTACCAGGCCATCCAAGCGACCCCAAAACCTTAACCATGGCTGGCTGATTTTAGTTAACTCTTGGCGCAAATCCACCTGAGCCAGCATGGCGAGCCCCTGCTCCAGCGCTTGAGCTTGTGGCAGTGGCTTATCTAACAGCAATTGCTTTAACTCTGTTAAATCTTGCTTCATGGTATCGCTGCCCATGGCCTGAATGGCTAAGAACCTGTCTAAGGTTTTTGGCAGATTGCTGCCCAATTGGCTGGAAAACTGCGCCAGTACCTTAGGGGCAATACCGGGCCAGTTTTCGAGATCTCTGGCCATAAAGCAGGGTGATGAGGCAACAGTGATCAATGCGCTCACCTTTTCTGGATAACTAATGGCGGCTTGTTTCGCCACTAATCCGCCCAATGACCAACCCAGCCAAATCGCGCTTGAGGGAACGGCGGACACTATAGCCTCGACCCAAGTATTAATGCCCCCGTCAAGGCTTGGGCTGTGGCCAAAGCCAGGTAAATCCACATAATGGACGCGATAATCGGCTAGCTCATGTTTAATTGATGAAAATACTGCGTTGTTGACCCCCCAACCGTGGAGCAGGACTAAATCTGCGCCTTGGCCTTGTACCTCAATATGTAGCTTGGCTTTATTCACACTGTTCATCTGCTATCTTTCATTTATGAGTGGGCCAAAAGGACGATGACCGTATGCGAGCATGGATAACCAAGCTGCTAGCGTCAATCTCTACAATCCCTAGGCAAGTGCAGGCTAGTTTACCTAACCGCTGTTTGTTGTGCCATCAAAGCATTCATAACTCACATACAGCATTAGGAGATTTATGGTCTGCGGGTTTGTGTGAGGTGTGCCTTGAAGCGTGCCTGTATCAAGCGCCCCATTGCCTAGGTTGCGGTAAAACCTTAGTGGAACTCATGCATTTAACCACTGCGTCTTTAGCCCCTTCGTCTTTAACCCCAGTGCAATCAAGTGTAAACGCGCAATCAACCCGCTATTGCGGTCAATGCTTAAAGACAGTGCCGCTTAAAGTGGTCGCGCCAGCCAGTTATCATCATGGCCTAGGCCCTGTGGTGGCTGCAATAAAGTATCAGCAGCAATTGGCACCCTTGAAGGTATTGGTCGCAGCGCTGGTACGCCGGGTGAATCAGTTAGTTGAGCAGCAATTAATAATATTGCCGCAAGTCTTGTTGCCTGTGCCCTTACATCCACAGCGATTAAAGCAGCGGGGCTTTAACCAAGCTTGGTTGATTGCCAAAGAGATAAGCGTGCAGCTTAATATTCCCCTTGATGCCAATGTGCTTAAGCGAGTGGCAGACACTCAGCCACAGGCTGGGATGACAGGCAAGCAAAGGCGAAAAAATTGCCATAAAGCCTTTGAATTAACTAATGATATACCTTATCAGCGCGTCGCCTTGGTGGATGATGTACTCACCACAGGCACAACCGCCAATGAAATTGCCAAATTGCTTAATAAACAAGGTGTTTATGTGGATGTTTGGTGCCTTGCCAGAGCGGAAGCACCCAGCCTTAGAGGGCAGGATTAACCTGATAAGGCATAGAATATAACCCAATATATTACGAATGAGAGGGTTTGGGACTACAAAGCCCAAGCAAGTCAGAGTATCATAGGCGGTATCTTACTAAATTACTCAGGTATCCCCTGACGGAGCAGCTTGTTATGATTAGCATTTCCGATTCGGCTCAGGCCCATTTTGTAAAACTATTGGCTGATCAGCCTGCTGGAACACACATTCGCGTGTTTGTTATCAGCCCAGGTACCAGTCAGGCCGAGTGTGGCGTATCTTATTGCCCTCCGGATGCCGTTGAAAGCGATGATGTCGAGCTAGAGTTCAATGGCTTTAATGCCATGGTCGATGAGAAAAGCGTCCCTTATTTGGAAGACGCCAGCATAGATTTCGTCACCGATCAGTTAGGCTCTCAGCTGACCCTTAAAGCGCCGAACGCAAAAATGCGTAAAGTGTCTGGCGATGCCCCCCTAGTTGAGCGTATCGAATACGTTATCCAATCTGAAATCAATCCACAGCTCGCCAGCCACGGCGGTAACATCATGCTAGTGGAAGTGACTGACGATGGTGTTGCGGTATTGCAGTTTGGCGGCGGCTGTAACGGTTGCTCGCAAGTGGATATCACCCTAAAAGACGGTATCGAAAAGCAGTTGCTGGATTTATTCACTGGTGAACTCACAGGGGTTCGCGACGTGACAGATCATCAGCACGGTGCGCACTCTTATACTTAAGCTTCACAGTTAACGCTAAGCCATTAAGCTTGAGCGTCGAACAACAAGCTCCCTCATTTGAGTGGAGCTTTTTGCTTTCTATAATGCGTAAAAATCTTTTTATGTCTATTCGGCAGTAAATGCTAGTTTCAGTGCCAGTAAGACTTAGAAGTCTTTGCTGAAACGATAATCTAGCCCCAGCAGCAAGCTGCGAGCCAGCATAAAGTTGCTAAACGCCAGCCATAAACCATGATTGCCTAAGCTTTGGGTGATGAACCACAGCGGAAAAAACACCCCGAAGCTTGCGAGTATCATGCTGTTACGCATCACCTTTCCTTTTGCTGCGCCAATATAAACCCCATCGAATAGATAACAGCCAAAAGACAATAAAGGCAGCGCAATAAGCCAAGGTAAGTATTGCTCGGCAGTGGTTTTCACTTGGCTGATGTCGGTGAGCAAGCTAATGATATTGTTGCCGAACAACCAAAAAGTGAGGCTAAAGGCTAGCCCAATGCTGAGCGACCAGTAAAACGCCAGACTCACCCCTTGCCTAAGCTTAAGTTTATCTTTTTCACCATAGGCTTTACCCACTTCAGCTTCGGCATAATAGGCGATGCCATCTAAGGCGTAGGAAATTAGCATTAATAGATTCATCAGTACGGCATTGGCGGCCAATATGATGTCACCCTGGCTGGCACCGTAAAAAGTGACGAAACTAAAGCAGGCTTGCAAACATAAACTGCGAATGAAAATGTCCCGATTAAGACTTAAAAGCTGGCTTAAGCCACTCAAGTTTAAGCCTTGCCACAGCTTGGCTGGGGTGAAGTCAGGTTCATTGAGTAATTGACGATACACCAAAATACAGGCCACGGTGCAGGAGGCAATATCGGCAATCACGCTAGCCCAAGCTGCGCCTTCCACTTGCCAGCCAAGGCCGACCACAAAAATGATATCCAGTATGATGTTAACCGCGTTGGCTATGATAAGTTGCCACATGGCCGCCATGGGCGAGCGTCTTCCCAATAGCCAGCCTAACAGCACTAAATTCAGCAGGGCAAAGGGAATGGAGTAAATACGAATGGCAATATATTGCTGGCAGTAGTGGCTGACCTCGGCACTGGCTTGGCTTAACTTGAGCGCCAATTCAGTCAAGGGTGCTTGAATGAGCATGGCCCCAAGGCCCAGCAATAGCGCCAGTATCCCACCTTGCATCAACAAGCGATATTGGCTGTGAATATCCTTCGCCCCAACGGCTTGGGCCACAAGTCCTGTGGTAGACATGCGCAAAAATCCCAATAACCACACCATCAGGCTGATAATAGTGCCGCCAAGGGCGACACCACCTAAGAAATAGGCGTTAGAGAGATGACCGATCACCGCGGTATCCACCAAACCCAGCAAGGGCGTGCTGATATTGGATAAAATCATTGGCAGCGCAAGGGCTAACAGCTGCTTGTGGCGACTGAGTGCTAACATCGGGTGTAGGCCATAGGGGGTAAACTAACATAAGCAAAATGAGCAATAGCGCACACTAGCAAGTATGCCGCCCAGGCTCAAGCCTGTGGTCCAAGGTTTATGCTCAGACGGCTTAACCGCTTGTTAAAGTGAATATTCAAAACACTCTTTATGGTACAAACAAGTTAGCTCGAACATCCCGTCCATGTAGGTGGATGGCACCGTCAATTCTTCCCCTCTAGGCCATTGCAGAGTGTGACTCTGCGACTTTGAAGTACACGGTGAAAAATCAACCTTAAGTGATTGCGCTATTGAACGAGAGGCAAGGATGCCGAACTGGCTATTTCACATGGCGGTTATTTTTTGGACATTCATTGTCTAACTTTTTACCGATAAGAATAGGCGTCACTTATGACGTTAGTCCTATGGCCGAGTTCAGTCTTGTTTAAAGTCTGGGATCACCTTGGGATGTGCGCCTTTTATGCTGCGGTAAAAGTCTATGATGTATTGCATGTCTTGTTTGATGTCATCCCCTGTATTGATGGCGGGGTGCAACACGACTGTTTTTCTTGAGAAATCAAACCCGACCAATACAATCGGCACTTGGGCTTTTTTAGCGATATGATAAAAGCCGGTTTTCCAACGTTTGACTGGGCTGCGAGTGCCTTCTGGCGCTAGTGCTAATTTGTAATTGGCATCTTGTTTAAATAACTGGACAGCAGCATCGACTAAGTTATTGTGCTTGCGTCTGTCTACAGGACTGCCGCCTAGGGCTCGAAATATCCAGCCCCAAGGAGGTAAGAAGAGTTGGTGTTTACCCAAAAAATGGATATTAGTCTTAAGTGCACCTCTTGCGACTATGCCCAAAACGAAATCCCAATTACTGGTGTGTGGGCCGACGATCATAATGAATTGAGGAGAATCAGGCAGCTTTCCTTCCAATTGCCAACCAAAGCGATAAAACAACATTGAACAAAATTTGCTAAACATGACAGGTCTTCCATTTAATTTGTTGTATATACAGTATCTTTTTAATTGAACTGAGCTATAAATACCCTAATAAGCAGCATAAATCTTGTTGGGTTTATTAGCTAAGACTAATTTCTTTAAGCTGTTAATTGGATGCAAACTAGCTATAACAGCATATCTAGTCATGAAAATAGTGAGAATAAAATGATGAAAAAATGGCTCTGGACATTACTCGTATGCAGCACCTTCAGCGTGATGGCAACACCAAAGGATGATATTCACGCTCTTCTTACTCAGCAAGAAGTGGATTGGAATAATGGCGATATCCGAGCTTACTTGCAAGGTTATTGGCAAGATGAAAGATTATCTTTTGTATCTAAAGGAAAATTAAATCATGGCTGGGGTACTCTTTTTAAGAGTTATCAGCGTAGCTATCCCGATACTGCTAGCATGGGATTGTTGGACTTTAGTGGCTTAGCGATTAAGGTCTTAAGCGATAGTGCTGCTGTGGTCTCTGGGCGCTGGGAATTGAAGCGCGCTAAAGATAATCCAAGCGGTGTATTTACGGTTGTGATTGAGAAAATAGATGGCCGCTGGCTTATTACTCACGACCATTCGACGGATTAATTTGATGGCTATAATGCATCACGGCGTTAGGCTGAAGTCTTGTTGGCCTAAGTTACGTGCTTTGCCATCGAAACGTACCTCGGTAAATTGGGTTCTCCCTAGCGTGTCTTGGAGTACTAGGCTGGTGGAGCGGGTACCGTATTCTTCATGACGGATAAAAATTGCGGACAGCCTGCGTTCCCACTCTAAGCTTAAACCTGTGGCGGGTAATAAGTCGTCACTGGCTTGAGATTCATCGGCCATAATCGTGATTAATTGTGCAATTTCGGGGATGATTGGTTGTGATAAATAGGCTTCAAGCGCTTTTTGACCTTTCGCCATTTTCGGCCATATCTCATCCAAAGCACCGTTACTTATCGCATGAAAGCCATCGGCAAGCGGTGAACTCTGTCCTTGCAGACTATTAAAGCAGTGCAGTTGACCTTGGTGATTAAAGACTAAATTGAAAGGATTATAGTTATGTGCATGACGCTTAAGCCAATTGGGTGTCAAGCCTTCTCCTGAGAGGGCTTTGAGCACTAATTCCCCTCTACTTCGTACCCCATCTTGATTTCCAGTTTGGCATCTTAAGTTGGTTAAGCCAGCAAATTTGCCATCTTGAGCCACACCTAACCAAGTGCCTCCGGCTTGCAAGTCTTTACCTGCGATGATTAAGCTGTCTTGCCATTGATGGGCGGGCATCGTCGGTCTGTGGTGGAATTCATCCCGATTTGCACACACGATAAGGGGAAATTGTGGGTGAACATTCACCGCAAGAAACAAAATGCACATAGACTCATCCAGTTAAGGGCATGAGTCTATATTAGCCTGAATTTATCGATGCGAGTCATCATTACTATGTTTATGGCCATGAGAATGACCGTGTGTGCCATGGCTATGTTTTTGTTCATGACCATGATTATGCTCGTGAGCATGAGCCGCCGGTAAGTTTATTAGCAAACGGCGGAGGAATTTTCTCGGGCCCAACCTTAATAGGCTCGCAGCGAACAATAAACTGATGATAACCAGCGCGCTCATTTGCAGCGGTTCATGCATTGTGAATAAGGCTTGCCCAGGTGTTAATAGCCAAGCCGCAGCGCCTAGGCTTAAGGTTAATGAAATCGTCAATAAGGCTAAGGCTAATGGCTTCATCAAACGCAACTGGCTAATGCTCAGTACAGGGGCTGCAATCAAGGTCAAGGCGACGGCCATAGGGTGCCAACCGCTGTAGGCTAGCGCTAAGGCGAGCACGGCAGCACCTAAATTGCAAAAACGCATAGGCAGAAACACGAGTAGTAACACCGCAAGTTGTATGGCTGGATGATCTAATGCCATGGATGGATGACCAATTAAATTGGCTAGAATAAGGCTTAGAATTATCCAAGGCGCACTGCGATCCACTAAGTGTGCAAAGCCAAACCTCAGCGACGAGCTAGGCACTTGCTGATGAGGATCGGTGATTTCGACTTTATTGAGGCTCATGATTAGCCCAATCACTAATTGGCTGGCCACTTGAAATAATGCATAGTTGGGCCCGAGCAAAAAGAAGGTCACAATTAAGGACTCTGGGCCTGTCAGGCGTTGAAGCCAACGTAAACTTAAGTGTTTATGCTCCGGCTGTAAGCCGCATTGAAAACGCAATGTAGCTAGGGCGTAGCTGAGTAATAAAATAGGGCTTAGGGTCAGCAACCAATTGACTAGCTGCTCAGTACTATGTCCATGATGGGCATGATCTTGACCACCAGTATCCATAAGCAGCAATACTGCCAATAAACCAAGGCCGATTAAACTGCCGATCCCTGCCTGATACTCAAAGCGTCCTTGGGTATCTTGCTCTTGGTGTCCGTGGGGTTGGTGTAGCACTACATGTAAGATTGAACCGGTCACAAATGCTTGTAAATACACTGTATTATCTAGACTTAATTGATCTAGAAGTTGTTCGCCAGCAAAGTATCCAACTCCAGTGAAAAACATAATTGCGGCTAAAATGGCACAGGTCCAGCGGGCACCTAAGTGTGGTCTTAGTAGCCACCAAACAGCAAAACCCACAGGCAAGCGATGCATGACTACGCCGAGCGCTAATAAAATAGAGTTGCCATCTTGCTGAGCTAGCACCATAGCACCGCCGTCAGTGATGGTATGCAGCAGTAAACCAGCAACACCTAAGGTTAGGGTGACGTTATGGGTTATCTCTGAATAACGATGGAAAATTCGCTCACTGGCCGTGGGTCCCCATAAGCCTAGCATCACGAATACTAAAGTGATAAATCCGCCGTGTTCGAGCAATTCAGGCAGAATATGGATTAGCACTAAGCCGCCTAGAGAAACGAAAATAAATCCGTCTAGACCTTTTTGCAGGCCATTACCGGAAGAAAAGAAGCGGTAAAATAAGGGGCCGAATAACAGTGCGATACAACTGGCGATTAGATAAAGCATGGATCTCAGGCTGGCAATGAAAAAACAATGCAGTATATCTTAGTCTTGGTGAGAATTTAATACTTGCTGCATGAGTAAAGTAGCAAAGCTGTGATTATTTACATTACTAATATAGTGGTTAGCCGTATTTTTTACTGGCTTTGCTTAGCCATAGAGTGGCTTTACGTATACAATATTAGTCTCTGTTTACAATAGGAAAAAAGCATCAATGGATATTTTTTCAGCTGCGGTAATGTTGTTTCTGATCATGGATCCATTAGGAAACTTACCTATATTTGCCTCTATTCTACGTCACATTGACCCTAAAAAACGTCGTAAGGTACTGATAAGAGAGCTTATTTTTGCTTTGATTATTATGTTGATGTTTTTATACGCTGGCGAAGCTATTTTAAACTTCTTAAATTTACGTTCTGAATCCGTCAGCATTGCAGGTGGGATTATTTTATTCTTAATTGCGATTAAAATGATCTTCCCACAACCCGGTGGTGTTGCAGGTCTTGCCGCTGGTGAGGAGCCATTTATCGTGCCCATGGCTATCCCGTTAATGGCTGGGCCTTCTATTCTGGCTGCGTTAATTTTACTGGCTCATACAGATCCAGGCAGAATGACCGACTGGACCATAGCTTTAGTGTCAGCTTGGGGTTTGAGTGCGTTTATTCTGATGTTTTATAAGATCTTTACTCGCATCTTGGGTGAGAAGGGGCTTATCGCAGTCGAGCGTCTCATGGGGATGGTGCTAGTGATGATTTCGGTACAAATGTTATTAGATGGCATTTCTAATTACATTAAAACAGCTTAATAACCTTAAGCGATTTAGCCAAAAATTTAAAAGCTGAGTGGTTGACTCAGCTTTTATGCAAGTGAAACAAAAGATTATCCGCATTACTAGATCAATAACTACCTAGCTATCTCTAAATCCCATTGTCAAAGGGCCTTCAAGGCTGTTAAAGTTTTGTCTCAAGCCTGTTAATAAGCAATTAAAATGAAGTTTACGCTACTTGTCGCCGCTTTACCTTTGTGTGTCATTTTAGGCTGTAGTTACCCTAGGGTGACTGAACCGGTAATGGTGCCCACGCTTACGGGCAAGACAATTTCTGACACTAGCGCTGATCCGAGCTCAGTATCGCCGAAGAAAATTAAATTGCTTTGTAGTGTGCCGCCTCCTCCAAAAGATACCAGTAAGCTAATACAAAACCTCAGAGAGCAAGGTGTTATCACTGAATCTATGAGCACAGAACAAATCAATGCTGAGGTTGCTAGTTATATTTACAAGCGCCAGCAAGCGTTTAAAAATTGCAATAAATAAAGGAAATTAATAATGAATAAATTGATAGGAGTTAAGAAATCGTCAGTGATAGCAATTGCATTGATGGTTTGTGGCCTAGCTTCTTTTTCCGGCCATGGTGCAGTGTTAAAAGGTACCCCAGCTGATGGCGCGATTGTGAATAAAGAGCGGGTGCTCTACTGGCTTATTCAACATGGTGATGTCAATGAAGGAGATAGTGAGGAAGTTAAGGCGGCTGCGGTACAGGCGTTTATAGAACGTAGCGGGCGTCATGAATTTAAATTACCCCGTATTGAGGTTCAAGCTGAAAAAAATAGAGCTAAGCTGTTCAAATCGGTGAAATCTCCAATTAACGACGCGCAAAAGGCAGCAAGCCAAACTTTAGCAGACTCCCAAGTGACAAAAACAGTGAAAGTGCTGGCGGTTTTGATTGACTTCCCTGATTTACCTTTTGATGCTAATCGATTAAAAGCTGGTGATACTGATATGTTTTATAACAGTTATCCGAATAGTCATTACAAAAATCTATTGTTTTCCACCACAGGTTTTAATGGCCCTCAGAGCCAGAACCTGCAATCAGGCTATCAGTATTTTCAGGCCGCATCAGGAGGCAGTTTTTTCTTTACTGGTGAGGTAATGGGGTGGTATCGCGCCAGTAATAACGCTGCATTTTATGGTGGTAATGATGCCGCTAATGATGACAATGACAAAGCTGTGCCAGCTCTTATTAAAGAGGCGGTAACTCAGGCGGTGGCAGGAATGTCAGCTGAGACTCTGAATTCCTATGATATCGAAGATCCTTATGATCTCGATGGAGATTTAAATACCGAAGAGAGTGACGGCATTATCGATCACGTAATGGTATTTCATTCCAGTATCGGTGAAGAAGCGGGCGGTGGTGTACTTAAAGACGATGCGATTTGGTCGCATAGGTACTTCGTCGACCAAGCCTCAAATGGTTATAGTATTCCAGGTAAAACTAAAAAGTTGTTTGGTTATACGATACAACCCATTGATGCAGCAACAGGGGTTTGTACCCATGAGTTTGGTCATGACTTAGGTCTACCGGATGAATACGATACCAGTAAAGGCTCAGATGGCTCGCCAGTAGGGCTTTGGTCATTAATGTCAGGAGGCAGTTGGGTTGGAGCCTTATCAGGTACTCAACCATCGGGTTTCAGCCCCTACGCTAAATCTTATTTACAGCAGCGTTATAAAGGTAAATGGGTCAATGAGCAGCGAATGTCATTGGATAGTTTAAATGATGTTGGTGTTGATTTGCCCCTAAGCAGGGCGGTAGATAGCGATAATGTTAACCAAATCTCAGTGGCACTGCCTCCAAACATGGTGGCATTTAAAGAGCCATTTAGTGGTCAGTATCAGTATTATTCAGGTCAAGGCGATTTGTTAAATAACGCTTTATCCTTCGATCTTACCTTGCCGGACACGATTCCGCTAACGTTAAACTTAAAGGCGCATTGGAACATAGAGCAAGATTATGACTATATGCAGCTGCTGGTTGATGGCGTTGCGATAGTCGGTAACCACACTCAAGCCAGCAACCCTAAACACTCAAGTGTTAAAAACTATATTTCTGGCACTTCTGCATCTATTACGGGGGCAACAGGCACGGATTCGTGGGTCGAACTTAGTTATGATCTCAGTCCCTATGCAGGGCTGTCAAAGAAAATAAGCCTAGTTTACGTCACCGATGAAGCGAGTGTAGAGTATGGTATGGCTATAGATGATATTCGTTTATTGCATAATACCAATGAGCTTTATAAAGATGGTGCAGAATCAGCGATATCTAGTAATGGGTTGCTATTAAATGGCTTTAGTCGTGTGACTAATACCCGTCCCGGTAAAGATCGCCGCTATTTAATACAGCTAAGAGACCATAGTGGTATTGATGCTGGGCTTGAAGCCAGAGGTTATGAACCCGGCGTGCTGATATGGCTAGAGAACTTAGACCAGAGTGATAATAATGTTTTCGCTCATGAAGGCGAGGGACTGATCGGTGTGATTGATGCTGACCAAGAGATTATTGGAGATGCTAAGACGACCAGTACAGATGTACAAATAAGGGATGCCGCCTTTAGTCTTTATAGTCAAAAAACCTATCCAAGCGATGCTCACTTAGCGAACTCATCACTTTTTGATGACAGTCAGGATTATAGTGCGCCATTAAAGCCTATGGCAGGCATGAAGCTTGACGAGTTAGGTTTTACAATGGAAGTGATAACTCAAGCTACAGATAGCAGTAGCGCTATTATTCGTTTGAAGAAAGCTAATGGCGTCACTCCTGAACCATCAGCACTGGATGCGAGTTTTACAGCTCAGATTACGGATAACAAAGTGAGCTTTACGCTAGTCGCTTCCGGTGGCAGTGGTGGTTACAGTTATTTATGGGGATTTGGTGTGGCTAATGCATCAAGTGTTTTAGCCGCTCCTGAGTATACTTACGGGTCTTCAGGTGATTACTCTGTGAGTTTAACTGTGACAGATTCATCCGGTGCTAAAGTGACCAGCAGCCAAGTGATACGAGTAGTCATCAAGCCTATTGCTAGTTTTACTTTCACTAAGAGTGATTTGCAGCTGAATTTACAAGCTGCAGCAATCCATGGCTTCGGCTCACTGGCCTATACATGGGATTTTGGTGATAACAGTAATTTGGGCTCAGGAACTAGAGTTAGCCATACTTATGCAGCAGCAGGTAGTTATACCGTTCAGATAACAGTGACCGACAGTTTAGGGAATAGTCACAGCAGTGCACAAGTCATTGCAGTGACAGCACCATCTGTAGTAACGCCTGCAATAGTTACTCCAGTAGCCGATACTGGTGGTGGCGGTAGCTTAACTTGGCTTATGCTTGTTGGTCTGGGATTCGCTGCTGGGTGTAGACGTTTTGTGAGTATCAATTAGCATTGACCCAACCTAAGTGGTGTTGAAAAATAAGATTAACAAGAGAGAGGCATTAGCCTCTCTTTTTTTTCAGCTGATGAATGTGAGCAACTGCAGCTGGGAGGAATATTTCACTGACAGTGAGATTTGTCTGTTTTAGGCTGAAATGGCGCCTACGTCCCCAAAGTGGTTCACTGACATCTTGTGCTAGTGATGCCGCCAATTGTGCTAACTTACAGTCCTTATCAAATCTTGCTAACTCTATTTTTCCAGGAATAATCTCTGGGCTACTGTATAGCAGTTCACCTAAGGGTTTATTGCCTAATTGAGTAAAGGCTTGGGATTTAAAATCAAGCAGGGCTTGAGGCACTAAAGTGCGGGCAAACACCCAGGGGGTATCGTCAAGGCAGAGTAGCACTTCTCGTACCCATACCGGTTCGATTAGGTCGTTGTCGGCTGGTGAGATAGCGCTTAATTGCTCACCTAGGACCTTAACTTCAAAGTGATGGCAAAGGCTTTTTAATCTAAGGGTTAAACTGCCAGTGGCTAATAACCAGTCTTTTAACTGAGGTTCTGCAATAGAATCGGCTCTTTCTGGTGAAAACCACTGAATTGATTCACCATAAGGGAAGCTAAGACTAGTCACATTCATCAATTACTCGCTACAATATAGTTAAAAGCGTTTGAGTTTATCATGTCGATCATTTTGCGGGTAGATGGCCCGATGGACCCGTTAGCTCAAGCCTACCCAAAACCATTTTTAGGAGAGCATTTTATTATGAAAAAAATTGCCACTGCGCTATTGGTATTGCTGACATTGGCTTTTGATGCTCAAAGTGCTGGAGAGGCTGCGTTAGAAGATTATGCTTACTATGGATTTGAGCCAGAAATCGTTACTAACTATATCTCAAATCGTAAGAAAATGGGCTTTGTACGAATAAGTGTCGAGCTGATGGTTAAGAACCCTGATGATCTTGTTTCTATTGAACATCACGATCCTTTACTGCGTGCTGCAATCGTAGAAATTTTAGGTAATCAAGCGGAAAACAAAGTGAAGTCTTTAACTGGTCGCGAGGAAATACGTCGGGAATGCTATGAAGTGATCAATCGTTTAATGGAGCAAGAAACGGGCCGTGGATTTGTCGTAAACCTTTTATTTACTCGTTATTTATACGACTAACCCCATGTCAAAGTTCCCTCCTAAACAGGACAAGCGCCCTGGGATGACTCAGCGGCGCAGCGCCAAGAAAAAAACTGTGACTCCCACAGTATCTAAGTCGTTAGTTAAAACCTTGCATCCGCGAAACCTTCATAACAAAGGCTATGATTTTACCTTGTTAGTTCAGGCGCATCCGGCATTGGCGGTTTTTGTTACTCCTAATGCTTATGGTAATACTTCTATCGACTTTGCAGATCCTAATGCCGTGAAGCAACTTAATGCTGCATTACTGTTGCACCATTATGGCATTACTCATTGGGATATTCCCCAGGGCTATTTGTGCCCCCCCATCCCAGGTCGAGCGGATTATCTTCATTATTTAGCGGATCTCTTAAATGAGAATAATCAGGCTAGGGCTAATGGGAGAATACGGGCGCTGGATATTGGTACTGGGGCGAACGGCATTTATCCCTTGTTGGGTATTCAAAGCTATTCATGGCAATTTGTGGCCAGTGATATCGATAAGGTTTCATTGGATAACGTACGGAAAATTGTTGAGAATAATCCGCAGTTAGCCTCCAAGCTTAGTCTTAGGCTGCAAGTTAACCCTAAGGCGATATTTAGCGGTGTCATTGCGCCTGATGAGTACTTCGATGTTACCCTGTGTAATCCACCTTTTCATCGTTCACTGGCTGACGCTAGTGCTGGCACCCAGCGTAAACTGAGGAATCTTGCTAAGAATAAAGGCCAGCGACAACCTAAAATGACTAAGTCGACAGTTGAGCTTAATTTTGGTGGTCAAAAGGCTGAGCTTTGGTGTGAAGGGGGCGAGGCGGCATTTTTGGCAAATATGATAGTAGAGAGTAAAGCCTTTGCCGCACAGTGTATGTGGTTTACGTCATTAGTATCCAAGTCTGAGAATCTAAAGCCCTGTTATGCACAATTAGCACAACAAAATGCCATTGAAGTGAAAACAATAGAAATGCACCAAGGCAATAAAATTACTCGTATTTTGGCCTGGAGTTTTCTAAGTCACGCTCAGCGTCAAGCTTGGGCTAAATTACGTGAACAATCGCGTTAGTATCAGCTCTGTTTAATCTTAGGAAACCTCCATGGCAAATATTTTGATCTTGGCTAACTTAAACTGCGACAGAATTTTACGTTTAGATAAACCACTGCAAACCGGTGGCAGATTCCATTATCAAGATGGTGGATTGCGCTTAGGTGGCGGGGGAGCTAACACTGGAATTGGCTTGGTATGGGCGCAGCATGATGTCGCCATTGTCAGCCAAGTAGGTAGCGATGAAATTGGCGATTGGATTTTAGCTAAAGCCAGCACTTACGGCTTAGATTGTCGTTTAGTGCAGCGTTTTGACGGTAATACCTGCGAAATGTTATTGGTCATGACCCCAGACGGTGAGCGAACCATTATTCGTCCCCAAAGGCCGGCTTTTATTCTCAAATCTGCCCCTAAGTGGCATGATTGGCAGGCATTTTATATTAATTCATCGGCTCAAGGCGCCGAGTTATGGGCGCAATCAGCATTGGCACATACCTTAGTGGTGGCGCAATTAGCAAAAGATGATAGGCCAAGACCTTGCCATGTGCTTATTGCCTCTAAAAGCGATCTAGCGGGGCGTAGTGAGTTAAGTCCTTGGGAATTTGCAACGCAGCTATCGGGTGACAGCCTTAGGCATTTTATTGTTACCGATGGAGAGGCTGGCGCCTTGGTTTACAGTCAAGATCAAGATGAAGTTTATCAAGTACAGCAAGTACCAGCTGTTAGCGCTAATGTGGTTGATACCACAGGTGCTGGTGATGCTTATGCGGCTGGGGTTATCCATGGGCTCTGTTTGGGCATGAATATCGTTACTGCGATGGCTGAAGGCGCGCGCTGGGCAGCATTTGCGGTTGAAACTCCAAGCTCAATACCTGGAGAGGAATTGCAAAGGTATCTGGGAGCTATAGCAGCAGACTCATTGGCTTAGTATTACAATATTATTGGCACTATTTGTACTATAAAAAAAGCCGTTAACTTAATAAGTTAACGGCTTTTTTATTGGAAGCCTAGCACTAGACTTTCTAAATGTAAGCTTAGGTCGGTGCTAAACCTTAAAGCGAGCTACCAAAGAATCAAGCCTATGGGCTAATTGATTCAGGGATTGGCTAGCCTGAGCAGCAGCTTGAGCTGTATTAGCTGTTCTATGGGTAATGTCATTAATTTCCGTGACGTTACGGTTAATTTCTTCAACTACGGTAGATTGCTCTTCAGTGGCTGCGGCAACTTGTATATTCATGTCGCTTATCATAGCAATTTGCTCGCTAATCCCACTTAAAGATTGGCTGGCTTCATCTACTGCTGCGACACCTTCACGTGAGCGTGAACGGCTCTGCGACATAGCATCAACAGCGCGGCCCGATTCTGATTGTAATTTATCAATCATAGCCTGTACTTCGTTGGTTGACGCCGCAGTACGTGATGCTAAATTACGCACCTCATCAGCAACAACGGCAAAACCCCGACCTGCTTCACCAGCACGCGCAGCTTCAATGGCGGCATTTAATGCCAATAAGTTAGTTTGCTCTGAAATCGCTCTGATAACATCCAAGATACTGCCAATGGATTTAGTGTGGGTTGCGAGAGATTCAATCACTTCGCCTACCGACTCAACGTCTTTAGACAATTGATTAATGGTGGTGCGAGCACGGATAACGACGTTTTGACCTTCAACAGCGCCTTTATCAGCATCCCTTGCCGTTACTGCGGCTTGCGCTGCGTTGCTGGCAATTTCATTAACTGTGGCACCCATTTCATTAATAGCCGTGACCACCATCATGGTGCGGTCTTTCTGGATTTGACTGTCGCTGAGGGTGAGATTCGATTGAGACGAAACATCCTTAGCGGACAAGCCGAGTTGTTGACTGGTGTCGGCAACTTCTATGATGGACTCTTGGATTTTGCTGATAAAGCTATTAAAGCCCTTGGCAAGTTGCGCAAGCTCATCTTCGCCTTTAACAGGTAAACGTTGACGTAAATCGCCTTCACCTTCGCCAATATTGCGAAACATCTCAGCCACGACAGTAATGGGTCGGCTTACTGAGCTTGCCACAAACAAGGCTAGAAATATAAATGCACCAGCAACGAGAGCAGTTAAAACTAAGGTTTGATATGCCGATTCTTCCAGTAGTGCGAACACTTCAGCTTCAGGTACCTGGGCGACCAAATACCAATCCATAGAGGGAATATAGCTTGAGGCGACCAACATATGTTGACCATCAACATCAGCCTTGACTAAGTTGAAGTTATTTTTGCTTAGAAGTTCTCTAGTTTGAATGTTGGGGTAAAGTTGCTCTAACTTAGCTTTACCAATAAAACTCTTGTTTTGGTGCAGAGTCACGCCACCGGCATTATTCACAAGGAACACAAAACCTGATTTTTCAATTTTAAACGAGGCGAGCAAGGCCACCATATCGTCTAAAGATTTTGCCAGCCCCACTAAACCGCGACCATCAGGTTGCTGGTAGTTGACGAATAGTTTGACTTCACCATTAGCCTCGGTGAATACATTGAGCATTCTTTCTTGACGACTGTCACGGTATCCAAAGAACCAACCGTCTTGGTCTGGTTGAAGCACTCGCAAGAAGCCATCTTGAGTATAATAAGCTGCACTTTGTCTGTCGGCATAGGAGGCTTGGGCTAAATCATATTGCAAGGTTAAGTCTTTGAGTTGGGATGTGACTAAGGCCTCTTGCTCGCTAGGACGTCCATCTTGGAGCCAGCGCAATAGCATGCGACTACTGGCAAGTTGTTCAGCAGCATTCATTAGCCCGCTAATGTCCATTTCGACTTTATTGCGAATTTGCACTAACAGACTCGGTAGCTCAGATCCAAGCATGCGCTGCTCAATAACATTTTTTGCGCTGCGCTGGCTTAGTACTCCAACCAAAATGGTCGACAGTAATACCGCGAAAGCAACAGTCATAAGTATCTTTTGTTTGATGGTGAGCGAGTTGAAATAATTCATCTATAAACTACCTTTGTGGGTTACTCAGGGTTTATCGGCTGCTAGGCAAAATAGTTGACTAAAAGCATAAAATAAACATAGTAATATCAACTTAGTATCAAGCTTACGACTTAGTTGCAACACTTAGTGTGTTTAAGTTGAATAGCGCCAATATTAGTCGAATATAATAAAAAAACGCACTCATTTTGAGTGCGTTTGGAAAAAATATACCAAATTGTGGCGCATGCTACATATTTGGGTAGTTAGGACCGCCGCCACCCTCTGGGGTTACCCAAGTGATATTTTGGCTGGGATCTTTAATATCACAGGTTTTGCAATGAATGCAGTTTTGTCCATTGATAACAAATTTCTTCTCACCGGCTTCTTCGACAATTTCATACACGCCAGCAGGACAATAACGCTGGGCGGGCTCATTAAATTTAGTTAAGTTTACTGAGATTGGAATACTGGCATCTTTTAAACGTAGATGGCAGAGCTGGTTTTCTTCATGGAAGGTATTAGATAGAAATACCGAAGACAGTTTATCAAAGCTTAATTTGCCATCGGCTTTAGGGTAATTGATAGTCTTAAAGTCTTTAGCTAGGCCCATCTGAGCATGATCTGCTGACTCATCCTTTAATGTGATCGGGATTTTGCCACCAAACCAGTTCTGGTCGATATAGTTAAAGGCGCCACCCATCCAAGTGCCAAACTTATGCAGTGCTGGGCCGAAATTACGAGATTGATGTAATTCTTCATGTAACCAGCTTTCGCTGATACGCTGACCGAAGCAATCTAAGTCTTTGCCAGCTTCAACCCCAGCAATCAATGCCTCACCTAAGGTACTGGCTGCTACAAGACCACTCTTAATTGCAGTGTGAGTGCCTTTAATTTTGGCAAAATTTAATGTTCCAGCATCACAGCCTATCAACAAGCCGCCGGGGAAGCTCATCTTAGGTAATGAATTAAAGCCGCCTTTGGCGATAGCGCGAGCACCATAGCTTAAGCGTTCTCCTCCCGTTAGAGTACGTGCAATGAGCGGATGAGTTTTATAACGCTGAAACTCATCAAATGGGCTTAGGTGTGGGTTCTTATAGTTAAGGTCGATAATTAAACCGACGGCAACTTGGTTGTCTTCCATGTGATAGAGGAAACCACCACCAGACGAACCGTTATTGAGCGGCCAGCCACCAGTATGAACCACTTTCCCTTCAGTATGTTGCTCAGCAGGGATTTTCCAAATTTCTTTAAAGCCTAGACCGTAATGCTGTGGGGTTTTACCGGCATCTAAGTGATATTTTTCAATCAACTGCTTGCCAAGGTGGCCGCGGCAACCCTCAGAAAGTACAGTGTATTTAGCGTGCAGCTCCATGCCTGGCATGTAACTGTCTTTAGGCTGACCATCTGCGCCGACACCCATGTCACCAATCAAGATGCCTTTAACGCTATTGTCTTCATTAAATAGCATTTCGCTGGCGGCAAAACCTGGGAATATTTCGACTCCTAAAGCTTCTGCACGTTCAGCCAACCAACGGGCAAGATTGCCGACACTGATAATATAATTACCTTGGTTGTGCATTGTTTTTGGTACGAAGGTATTAGGGATATGTAGGGAATGAGCATCAGAGTTGAGTAAGTAGATCTCGTCATCTGTGACTTTGGTTTTAAGGGGAGCATCATCACGCCAGTCACTGAAGAGCTCATCGAGCACGTGAGGCTCGAATACTGCACCAGAAAGTATATGAGCACCGACTTCTGAGCCTTTTTCAACGACACAGACAGTGATCTCTTTATTGGCATCTTTTGATATCTGCATCAAACGACAGGCCGTGGCTAAACCAGCAGGACCTGCTCCGACGATAACTATGTCGAATTCCATTGATTCGCGTTCCATGTTTTCACCTTTAGTTAATCCCCGACTATAGGCGGGTGTTGTCATTTTTTTATGTGTTTACCTTACCTTAAAAAACACCGTTGGCACAGCAGCAAGTATGTTATTCCTGAGGTGAGCTGCGTCACAAAAGCCGCTGATTTCCGGTCTATAGAAGGGGAAACACAAAAATAGGCTGTTTGATTTAAATTAGACATGTCTATAATAAGCACTGACGGTTCTCCGAGCTTCTTATCCTAAGTCTTTAGATACGGGTAATTAGCCGTGGTAATAATGCCACCGGGGTGAGCAAAGAAATGCACTCACCTCCCACACTTGGAAAGGTTAACATGTCCCAACTACAAGACAATTATGGTCGACGGTTTCACTATCTGCGCCTGTCGGTGACAGATGCCTGCAATTTTAAATGTACCTATTGCTTACCTGATGGCTATCAAAGCCAAGGCGACAGTCAGTTTTTGTCCTTAAGTGAGATAGAGTTACTCGTTGATGCCTTTTCACAATTAGGCACTCAAAAAGTACGTATTACTGGCGGTGAACCCAGCCTACGCAAAGACTTCATCGATATTATTAGTATCGTCGCCAACACGCCTAATATTCGCACCGTGGCGACGACCACTAATGGCTATCGGTTAGAGAAAAATGCCCAAGCTTGGTATGGTGCAGGTTTAAGGCGCATTAATGTGTCTATTGATAGTCTAGATCCTAAGATGTTCTATCAAATCACAGGCGAGAATCGCTTCGATCAGGTTATGCGTGGCGTAGATGCTGCACTAGAGGCCGGATTTGAACGGGTTAAAATCAATGCCGTGCTGCTAAAAGGGCTCAATAGCCAAGACCTGCCTAGGTTCCTGCACTGGATAAAACACATGCCGGTGGATCTGCGCTTTATCGAATTGATGGAGACAGGTTTAGGGCGCGAGTATTTTAAGGCGCATCATCTAGCTGGAACCCAAGTGAAGCAGCAACTTATTCGTGATGGTTGGCAATTAGATAAGGCTGATATTCTTGATGGCCCCGCGCAAAACTTCAGCCATAGTGATTACCAAGGCCGTATTGGTCTTATCATGCCCTATGAGAAAAACTTCTGCGTTAGTTGCAACCGTTTACGGGTTTCAGCCAAAGGTAAACTGCATTTATGCCTCTTTACTGAGAATGGCGTTAACCTGAAAGATTTGCTGCAAGACAAAAGCCAAACCCCTGAATTGATGGCACGTTTACAGCAGCAATTAGGTTATAAGACAGCGGCGCACTCGTTACATCAAGGTATTACTGGGGTGACTACGCATTTGGCTTCAATTGGCGGCTAAGAGAGGAGAAACATCAAGTTTATAACCTCATTTAAAGACCGATAATTCAACATGACTCATGTTATTTGTTTTCACTCATTAGCCTTAGGTACCGTAACTCAATGTCAGAATTCACCCATATCAATGCTCAAGGCCATGCTCATATGGTGGATGTCACCACTAAAGAGGTGACAGAGCGTGAAGCACGTGCCCAAGCTTTTGTTGAGATGGCCCCAGAGACACTGCAGATGATCATTAATGGTCAGCATCATAAGGGCGATGTGTTTGCGACCGCCAGAATCGCAGGTATCCAAGCCGCTAAGAAGACCTCAGATCTGATCCCTCTGTGCCATCCGTTAATGCTCACTAAAGTTGAGCTTGAGTTGGTTGCTGAGCCTGAATTTAATCGAGTTCGGATAACCAGTTTATGCAAACTTGCGGGAAAAACCGGGGTAGAAATGGAAGCGCTTACGGCGGCAAGTGTTGCTGCGTTGACCATTTACGACATGTGTAAAGCTGTGCAAAAAGACATCACAATTACCAGTGTAAGCTTGCTTGAAAAGCGCGGCGGTAAGTCGGGTGATTTTAAAGCTAAGGCGTAAAGCCTGTTAAGGATATTTCGCATGATTAAGATTTTATTTTTCGCCCAAGTTCGTGAATTATTAGGCACCGCAAGTCTTGATCTTGCAATTGAGAAAGGCGGTATCACGGCCGAAGTACTTAGGGCGCAATTGGCAAGCACAGATGACAAGTGGGCCAAGGTGATGGCGTCCGATAAGTTGCTGGTAGCCATTAATCAAACCATGAGCACTTGGGATGCCAGCATTAAAGATGGCGATGAAGTGGCTTTCTTTCCTCCTGTGACTGGGGGCTGATGATGCCTAAGGTAAAAATAGCAGTGCAAGAGGCAGATTTTGATCTTGCCCAAGAGTATGGGCGCATTGCACAAGACAACAATGATGGCGCAGTGGTGACATTTTGCGGCAAGGTGCGTGATTTTAACGAGGGCAGTGATATTACTTCGCTCACTTTAGAGCACTACCCTGGGATGACAGAATCTGTGCTTGAACAGATTTGCCTGCAGGCACTACAGCGCTGGTCGATAAACCATTTAACTGTGATCCACCGTGTCGGCCGCCTAGATTTAGGCGAACAAATTGTCTTTATTGGGGTCAGCAGTCCTCATAGAGGCGATGCTTTCTCTGCCTGTGAATATCTCATTGATTTCTTAAAAACCAAGGCGCCTTTTTGGAAGCTTGAAGCAAGCGAGCAAGGTGAGCGTTGGTTAGCGGCTAGAGACACGGATGAAGCGGCGGCTAACACTTGGCAACAAGGAAAAGCTTAATGGGGTTGAGGGGGGGTGGTTGCAAGGGAGTGGTTAAGCGAGCATTGATGTGCCAAACGGACCATGGTGTTAGTGTGAGCATTAGCCGCAAATGGTCTGCTATTAGCATCTGCTTGTTGCTACTGAGCTTAAGTCTTGGGATAACCACTCAGGCGATGGCCAATGATAAAGGTCCCTTAATCGCCGCCGCTGCCAACGTGAAATTAGCATTGGATACCATCATTGCCGATTACCATAGGGATACCGGAGCAAATATTCGGGTCACTTATGGATCATCGGGTAATTTTGTCGCGCAAATTCAGCATGGAGCACCGTATGAGTTAATGCTCAGTGCCGATGAATTTTATGTAAATCAATTGGCTGCCTTAGGTTTCACTCAGGGTGAAGGGCACATTTATGCCATTGGCAGATTAGCACTGGTTGTCCCCCATGGTTCCCCCCTAAGTCTAGATGCTGAGCTGAATGGTCTTAAGCTATTACTTGCCAAGGGCGAACTAAAACGTTTTGCCATCGCCAACCCTAAGCACGCACCTTATGGTGAGCGTGCCGTCGAGGTGTTAACCGCCAGTGGCAATTGGCCGCGAATACAAAATAAACTCATCCTAGGGGAGAATGTCTCCCAAGCGTTGCAGTTTGCCTTAAGTGGTTCAACTCAAGGGGGCATAGTGGCGCTGTCTTTGGTGCAACATGCTGAGTTTAAACAGCATGGCCGCTACATTGCTTTACCTGAAACTTGGCATAAACCGCTTAATCAGCGCATGGCGTTGATTAAGCATGCAAGTATCCAAGCCAAAGATTTTTATGAATATCTGTTATTGCCTCAAACTCAACAAACCTTTACCGAGTTCGGTTTTACTGCCGCAGTGACGGGAGAGCGTTAATGGATTGGCAAGCATTCTGGTTGTCGATTAAATTAAGCAGCACGACTGTGATTATCTTAATTCCGCTGGCTATCTTTGCGGCAAAATTCTTAGCTTACCGTGATTTCAAAGCCAAACCTTGGTTAGAAGCGCTAGTGATGGTGCCATTAGTTTTGCCGCCCACAGTAGTAGGTTATTATTTGCTGGTGGGGTTGGGCAGCCAAAGCTTAGTGGGGCAATGGTTAGAGACATATTTAGGCACTTCATTAGTGTTTAACTTCTCAGGCCTAGTGCTGGCTTCGGTATTGATTAATATTCCCTTTGCATTGCAGCCTATTCAGCGAGCATTTGAAGCTATTCCTATGGATGTGCGCGATGCTGCCCTGTGCTGCGGTATGTCACCTTGGGCGATACTATATAAGATTGAACTGCCCATGGTATGGCCTGGAGTACTGACCGCGATTGTATTGTGTTTCTCTCATGTATTGGGTGAGTTTGGCGTGGTGCTTATGCTGGGTGGCAATATTGCCGGCGAGACCAAAACCTTGTCTATTGCCATCTATGATAGCGTGCAAGCCTTCGATTTAGCGGCCGCTGGCTCAATGTCATTATTCTTATTGGTGTTTGCCGTCAGTGTATTAGCTTTAACCAGCCATTTATCACGGCGTATGGTGACTACCAATGGCCAATAATACGCATCAATTCCGTTGCCAGATAAGCCAGCATACACCTATTCCCTTGGAATTGGATTTCAACTGCCAAGGCGGCGAAGTCCTTGCCGTTGTGGGACCCTCTGGTGGTGGCAAGACTAGTTTGCTGCGCATGCTTGCAGGCTTGAGTCGGCCACAATCGGGCCTTATCAGCTTGGGTGAAGAAGTGTGGTTTGATAGTGACAAGCAATTATGCTTATCGCCGCAGCAACGCCACCTTGGCTACGTGCCGCAGCATTTTGGCTTATTCCCGCGTTTAACAGCACTAGAGAACCTACTAGCAGGGTTAGATCATTTACCAAAATCCCAGCGCCGCCCACAGGCTTTACTTTGGCTACAGCGGGTTGGTTTAGGGGAATATAGCGACAGATTACCTAGGCAGCTTTCTGGTGGTCAAAAACAGCGAGTCGCCCTTGCTCGAGCGTTAAGCCGTGAGCCTAAGGTCTTGCTGCTGGATGAGCCTTTTTCGGCGCTGGATATACAAACTCGCGATAGCTTGTATCAATATTTGATGCAGATTATCGCTGAGCTCGCGATTCCTATCATTTTAGTGACTCACGATATCCAAGAAGCATTTTTACTGGCAGATAAGATGCTGTTACTGCATCAAGGGAAAATACTTCAAAGTGGCGCTCCGGCTAACATTTGGGCTAATCCTGTTAATGAGCTGGTGGCGCGGCAAATGGGGCTTAAAAATATTGTTGCTATTAAGTGCCTAAGCTCAAATCCAAGCCCAAATCCAAGCATGAGCCTAAGCCGCAGCGATGCCGAGTTCAGTATTGGCGAGCAAACTCTGCGACTTACGTCCAATGTCGAGGTGAAGCTGGGCGACACACTTTACTGTATTTTTAAGAAACCCAGCTTACGGTTAGTGGCTTTAGAGGCCAATGAGCCATTATCACCTGTGGAACAAGATCTGTGGGTTCGGGTGACTAAGATACGGGTAATTGCAGAGTTTGTTCGATGTGAGCTCACTATCGAGCAGAGTGATTACAACTTAAGCCTTGAACTAAGCTTGATGGAGTTTGCATCACTTGAGGTTAAGCTCGAGCAACGCAGGCAACTTGCCATCGTCACCGCTGAGTTGCTCACCATTGCGGCGGATACCGATCCAAATATCAATAAATAATCATGGGGTTTAGTATGATTAACCCCTTCATGATCAATGTTTAATATTTCAATGCTTGGGACTTACACGCGGCTTAGGTAAAGTAGTGCCAATGATTAATTTTATGGGGCCTTTCATGTTTCGTTGTCTGTTTGTTTTTCTAGCCTTTTCTTGTAACGCTTTAGCTGCTCCTAGCATGTACCAGGTGCTATCTCAGGGCACTTATCAAACGCCTATTTCAGTGATGAAGCAGTTAGAGGCAGTAAAAGGCGACATGATCGTGGCTTTTGATATGGAAATTGAAGCTGATGAACTTATTTATGAGTTTATGATCGTTAATTTAGCGAAGCAAAAGCTTATCGAAACTCGAATACGAGCCAAAGATGGCGTCAAGCTCAAAGACAGCAGTAAAACTATTGCTGCTGATGATTTAGACCAAGTCCAAGCACTCAAAATGTTGCAAAAAAAGCAGCTAAGTTTTTCTGACCTCGTGAACATGGCGATAAAAAACCAGCCTGGATTTTTATTGGAAGCTGAATTAGATCATGATCTCGCCATTAGCTATTTAGAGCTTAAATTGCTCACTGAACAGAGCAAGAATACTATCGCCTTCGATATCGACAATTTACGGCCACTACCTTTACTTAAGTGGGACTAGCCGCAAGGATCAGACATGAAAATCTTAATTATTGAAGATGACGCTACTACGCAAACTTATTTAGTTGAAGGCTTTGCTGGGCATAATATTGCCACAGATCTTGCTTCAGATGGTCAAGAAGGTCTGCACCTTGCAAGGCACAATAACTACGATTTAATTATCCTAGATCGCATGTTGCCAAAGCTTGATGGTTTGACCTTGCTAGGTGCCTTAAGAAGCAGTGGCAACAGTACTCCGGTATTGATTTTATCAGCGCTAAATCACGTGGATGAGAGAGTCAAAGGTTTGCGTGCCGGCGGCGATGACTATATGACTAAACCGTTCGCCTTTGCTGAGCTGTTGGTCAGAGCTGAAAAGCTAACCGAACGCAGCCAAGGCGTGGCTCCACCTGCTGAATTGGTTGTCGGTCAACTGCGAATGGAGCTGTTAACTCGTGTGGTAACTTTGGCTGAGCATGAGCTTATGCTGCAGCCAAAGGAGTTCCAATTGCTTAAATACTTGATGGAGCATCCGAATAAAGTCATTAGCCGCACACTGTTGTTTGAAGCGGTGTGGGATTATCATTTTGATCCCAGAACCAATGTGATTGATGTGCACATAGCCAAACTCAGACGCAAGTTTGAGGAGATAGGTTTTCCTGAGATGATAGAAACAGTGAGAGGGGCCGGCTATCGCCTCAGCAAAGGGCATTAAACCCTCCCAAAGCAGCACCTGGCGTATCACCATCATCTTTTCTATTTTGGTGACGCTGTTAATTGTCTTACTGGTGACAAGCTTGTATAGACAACTAATTATTGAGCAACAAAATCAAGTTGATAGCCATTTAGCTGCAGAGAAAATTCGCTATCAGCAATTATCCCTTACGGTTAATCGCCGCAGCTTTGCGGCGCAAATTCGCGCCGCCGATCCTAAGACTGCTTTTATCGCTTGGCGCAGTAATGTCGACATGGTGGGGGCGCTGACGTTTGTGCCTGACAATATGCCAGTGTTGCCAGAAACCAAAGACTTCCCCATTTTCACTGGTGGTCCGGATAAATTGCACATTCTCACCGGTGGCTTAGTGATGACCGGTTATGGCCCAGTGCTTATCGCCACCCGCACCGATCATCTGGCGACTTTAATTGATAAGTTTATTAAGGCCGCGCTTTGGGCTGTGGGGTTAACGTTAGGGCTAACATTGGCGCTGGGTTACATTTTTTCTAAGGCGATTTTACGCCGATTAGTGCATTACAATCGCCTCAGTGAGCAAATTGAACTGGGTCAATATGATACCCGCTTGCCCTTAAGCAACAAGAATGATGAATTCGATATGTTGGCTAAGCAATTCAATCGGGTGTTGGATACCTTGGAGCATAATCTGCTGGCAGTGCGAGGGGTGACAGATAACATAGCCCATGACTTACGCACGCCTTTATCTCATCTGCGCATTGGCATAGAAAGGCTAGAATCAAAGCCAAGCTCTGAACTTGCCAATGCCAGTGCCGATTTACTGGAAGAGTTAGATCATTGTCTGGCGACTTTTGATGCCATGCTGTCCTTAACGCGCATAGAAGAAGGCCAGCAAAGTCTTGATGTGCAGCAAGTTTCGCTACAAGGCTTGTGTGAAGACCTCTTTGAAATGGCAGAGGCCATGGCAGAGGCAAAATCTCAGCGATTAAGCCTACATTTGGAAAATGATATGAGCATTGCGGGTGATAAGCACTTGCTATTCCAAGCACTGTTTAATCTGGTGGATAACGCTATACATTACTCTCCCGTAGGCGCTGAAATTGAGCTTAGGCAGCAAGGCAAGCTCATTAGTATCAGTGATAATGGTCCGGGAATTCAAGATAGCGACAAAGAGCGAGTGTTTGAACGCTTAGTGCGATTAGACCCCAGTCGCCACCTTAAGGGCACTGGCTTAGGTTTATCTATGGTCAAAGCTATTTTAATGCGCCATCAAGCAAGTATTGCTCTTTTGGATAATCATCCTGGGCTTAGGGCTGAAATTCAATTTTAGCCTGAAAATAGCCACTCAATTTAGTTTGCAAGCTCAACCAAACCTCATTTGTTAAGTGAATTTATGTATCAAATTATCAGTGATGAAAGTGACTTTATTGTCATCAATAAAAATGCCGATGTGCATTTTCACAGTCAAGACGGTAACGCAGGCGTGGTGGCGCAACTAGAGGCCGATTTAGGGCTAAAGCTGTATGCCGTGCATAGATTAGACACGCCGACGTCGGGCTTATTGATATTGGCAAAAACCTCAGATGCAGCGCGGCGTTTTACGGACATGTTCACAGAGCATCAAGTACAAAAATACTACCTAGCTATCGCTCAAGGTAAACCTAAGAAAAAACAGGGGTGGGTCATCGGTGATATGGCGAAGTCTCGCCGTAGCATGTTTAAGTTGCTACGCAGCACGGAGAATCCGGCAATAACACAGTTTTTCTCACATTCCATTGCCGAAGGATTACGTTTATATCTGTTAAAGCCGCATTCGGGCAAGACTCATCAGCTTAGGGTGGCGCTCGCCAGTATCGGCGTACCTATTTTAGGGGATAAGCTTTATGGTGCAAGTTTAGATCAAAATGATAGGTGTTATTTACATGCCTATTGTTTGGATTTTATCTATCAAGGCCAGGCATTTCATTATCTCAGCATGCCAACACAAGGCGTGAGTTTCGATATGCAAACTGTGCAGCTACAGCTTACTCAAGAGTGGAGAAAACCTGAATTGTTATCTTGGGCTGCACGCTAGATGAATAACGATTAGTTGTACTGTATGCACTAAGAGGCTATGCCAATAAAGACTTAAGCTGCAGGCGTGGTTATAATGCCCGCTTATTCGAGGGTAATAAACCTCGAGAGGAACGGCGTATTGAGGCTGTAATGAATCGTAAGAAGAAAATAAACCAAACCCTAAAGGCAAAGGCGAAGAAAGCCAATGCTAAAAAAGCTGGCATACCTGCCAATAAGCCCAAATATGTCGCTAAAGCCGATAGAGATCAAGTGGATGCTTCAATGGGCGTCAGTGATAGCGCACGAGTTGAAGTGAGCTCAGAGGCCGATTAGCACTAAATAAAACAGATTTTGGTGTCGCTTTCGTTTACCTTGCCCAGTCTTAATAGATTTATGAGGTGCTAATTTCTGCTAGCACTGCAAACAGGGCAGAGTGGATTTTTCAACAGCTTCATTTGCCTAAACTCCATGGTCATGGCATCAATAAGTAGCACTTTGGCCCCAAGACCTTGACCTAAATGAGTAAAATACTTGATGACCTCAGTGGCCTGTATGGCGCCAACGATACCAACCACAGGTGCTAGAATTCCCGCCTCTACACAACTCAGGGATTGCTCACCAAAGAGCGAGCTATAACAGTGATAACAAGGACGACTTTCTTGATAATCAAAGAGTGTGACAGTCCCTTCCATGCGAATAGCGGCGCCAGACACTAAGGGAACCGTGTGATTAAAGCAGCTAAGGTTTAGCTGCTGCCTGATGGCTAAATTATCGGTACAGTCCAATACCAAGTCATGAAGTTTAATTAATTCAGTTAGCTCGTTTTGGCTTAGCTTGGCATTGATACTGTTAAGTTTAATGTGAGGATTAAGCTGTTGCAGACTCTGTTTGGCAGAGTCGACTTTATTCTGGCCTATGTTGTCATCATGATGCAGCACTTGGCGCTGGAGATTGGATAATTCGACCTGGTCAAAATCCACTAAGGTTAATTCACCCACACCGGCAACCGCCAAGTATTGGCTGGCCGCACAACCCAGTCCGCCCAAGCCTATGATTAATACTTTGGCTTGTTTTAAAGCTTCTTGGCCTTCTAAGTCCACCCCTTTTATTGAGATTTGTCTGCTGTAACGCATCATCTCTGGGTGGGATAGGATCTCGGCTTCAAACATTAACTCATCCCTTTTAGGCTTTCATATCGGATGTATATTATTAGCGTGCGACTCAAAGAGTGCTAGCAGAGCACCGAATTAAAAGGTTCTATTCTGACTATGGCGCCCACATCTAAATCCCCTTGTTCTTGCTCGAGTAATACAAAGCAATTGGCAAGGCTCATGGAGGTGAGCATGCCTGAGCCCTGGCCGCCGGTGATGGCAACATAAGCTTGGTTATTGCTATCGTAAGATAAAATGCCTCTTTGGTATTCTACCCGCCCCGGTTGTTTGCGAATAGGACTAATAAGCTTAGCGGGAAAGCTTAAGCTAGGCACGAGTTCAAGCCCTTGCATTTTCTGCAGTAATGGCCAAACAAGTTTATAGAAGGTCACCATAGACGATACAGGATTCCCCGGGAGGCCACAGAATACAGCTGAGCCTAGCTTACCAAAAGCGAACGGTTTTCCCGGTTTGATAGCTAATTTCCAGAAGCTGATTTCACCCTCTTCCGCCAGCACTTGTTTAGTGTAGTCGGCGTCGCCTACTGATACGCCTCCAGAAGTTAAAATCATATCTGCGCGAGCTGCAGCTGTGTTAAAGGCTGCGCGTATCGCTTCTTTATCATCAGCAACAACGCCCAAGTCTAATAATTCCACATTTGCCCTGTGTAACAAGCCGTGGATAGAGTAGCGATTAGAATCATATATTTGCCCTGCGGCAAGCTCGCTGCCTACCGGTTTTAATTCATCACCTGTGGAGAAAAAAGCCACTTTTAGTTTACGGCTGACCCGCACATGACTCACACCAATAGTGGCTAATACCCCTAACTCAGCGGCTCTAAGGATCACGCCTTTCTTGAGCACTTTAGTGCCAGAGCTTAACTCTTCAGCTCTAATGCGCACGTTGGCGCCGCGGATCTTGGGGGGCTGGATCAGGATTATGTCACCCTGCTGTTGGGTTTTCTCTTGCATCTGTACTGTATCAAAGCCAGCTGGCATCGGGGCACCTGTCATTATCCTGATACAGGTGTTACTGCCAGCTTGCCCTTGGAAAGGGTGTCCGGCGAATGAGCTACCAGCTAAAGTAAAGGCACTGGTTTCTGAGTGCTTTAATTCATCGAAGCGGAAGGCGTAACCATCCATAGCTGAGTTATCAAAAGGGGGCAGATCAATGCAAGAGACAAGATCTTCTGCCAGTACTCGACCAACGGCTTGGCTTAAACTCAGCACTTCGGTATCAGCAATGGGGCTGACTTGAGCTAATAACAGCTTAATAGCCTCTACAGGGTGGAGTAATGCGGGCTGAGCACAGGCATCGATTGGGCTGGTCATACAAGATTCCTTAGTGACTTTAAGCTGCAGACTTATAGCATAACTTCATGATAGATTCACTATTATGCCATGCTGGGCTCAGATAACTATGATCTCTACAACGCTTTAGCTATTTGCAGTTCAAATAATGAAAGATAAAAGTTTATGGATGATGAAAAACAGTCGCCTTGGTATTTGTACCTAGTGCAGTGCGCCAATAGTCACCTGTACACGGGGATCACTAAAGATGTCGCCAGACGTTTTAATGAGCACCAACAAGGTGGCAATAAAGCCGCTAAGTATCTGAAAGGTAAAGGTCCATTGACCTTGGTTTATCAAGAGTTAGTTGGTAGCCAAAGCCAAGCGTTAAAACGTGAGCTAAATGTTAAAAAGCTCACCCGAGTGCAAAAACTGCAATTGATTAATGGAAATCAATACGCCGATGTCGTTCGCCTCGATTAACATGTCTGCGCTACAGCCTTATATGCGTAGGCCGCAGTTAGTATTAACCTCATGGCTTTGGTTGGCCCTGCTTGGTTATCTTTGTTTGCCAGAAGCAAAAGCTACAAGCCTATTTACAGCCAAACAAAGCGCGATCTCGCCCACTAAGGTGGCTGCTACAAATATGGCTAGTATAGAAGTCACTTCGACAACACTAGCCACTCAAAGAGTTAGACTGCAACCTCGACCATCGAAGTATTCATCTAGTTATTACTATTATTATGACTTGCTGGAATTGGTGTTTCGCAATACCGAGGCCGAATACGGTAAAGTGATATTAGAAACTATCCCCAGCCCTTTGTCCCAATCCAGAGGCTTAAATTCACTGAATTCTGGTTTGATTGATATAACTTGGGCGGGCACGAATTTAGAGCGTGAGCAGCATTTTACTCCAATACGCATCCCATTAATCGGAGGCTTATTAGGGATGCGAGTGCCTGTGATTAAGAAAGCTCGCTTAGCGGAGTTTCGAGGGATTAGTACCGCGGCGCAACTTAAGAAACTTACCGCATGCCAAGGGTCTCAATGGCCGGATTCCGATATATTAGAGGCTAATGGCTATAAAGTTGAGCGAATTATCATGTTCGATCTTATGTATTCCATGCTAAATCATGACCGCTGCGACTATTTCCCTAGAGGACTTAACGAGGTTTTTGCCGAATTGGAGGGGCCCGATCGTCAAGGACTAATGGCCTATGAAGGGATTTTACTGCGGTATTCTTTGCCTATGTATTTTTTTGTCAGTAAAGACAATAGGCAGCTTGAGAAGCGCTTGGCCCAAGGTTTAGAGGCCATGGTTGAATCTGGAGAGTTGCATCAATTTATTAGCCATCATAGTGTAACCAGGAGTATGTTTCCGCTGAGCCGTTACCATCAAAGTCAGATTTTTGATTTAATCAATCCAATCCTCCCCGCTAGCACGCCTTTTGAACGTCCAGAACTCTGGATTAAGCTGTAATACCATAGGTATGCTTTAATTGATTTAATCATAAAAAAACCTCAAAACACTGAGTGTTCTGAGGTTTTTGTATGTCTGTTGCAGTGCTTAGCGACTAAGCCTGACGCAAGGTTCTGGGATAGGAAGTGATACGTTGCAGGCTACGCTTTTGGACCAGCCTGTTTAATGGCATCAGATACATCGTATTTAGCAAAGTTACGGTTAAATTCCTGAGCTAATTGCTTAGCATACTTAGCGTACATATCTTTGTCTGCCCAGGTATTGATTGGATTAAGCAGTGCGCTATCAACCCCTTCAATGGCCAATGGCACAGCAAGATTCAGGGTATCTAGATGTTCAGTGGCTGCATCTTTCAAGCTACCAGAAACAATCGCATCAATTATGGCTCGAGTTGTTGGAATATCAAAACGCTTACCTACGCCGTGAGGGCCGCCAGTCCAACCTGTGTTGACTAAGTACACTTGGCTATTGAATGATTTGATACGTTCTATCAACAGCTCGGCGTAGACGCCTGCAGGACGTGGGAAAAACGGTGCGCCAAAACAGGTTGAGAAGGTTGATTGTATTGCAGAGGTTGAGCCCATTTCTGTAGAGCCTACTTTTGCAGTGTAACCCGATAGGAAATGATATGCGGCTTGCTCTTTGGTCAAAATCGACACTGGAGGTAGTACGCCAGAGACGTCACAGGTCAAGAACACCACAGCATGAGGCTCATTGCCACGGTTATCTTCTTTACGTTGAGCAATATGCTCAAGCGGATAAGCAGCGCGGCTATTTTCGGTCAGGCTACTATCTTTGTAGTTTGGTACGCGATTTTCATCGAGCATTACATTTTCAAGCACAGTGCCGAAACGAATAGCATCCCAAATTACTGGCTCATTCTTTTGGCTTAAATCGATACATTTAGCGTAACAGCCGCCTTCGATGTTAAACACGCCACCTTTGGCCCAGCCGTGTTCATCATCACCGATAAGAAAACGCTTAGGATCTGCAGAAAGCGTTGTTTTACCTGTGCCTGAGAGGCCAAAGAATAACGTCGTATCGCCATCTTGACCTACGTTCGCCGAGCAATGCATAGGCAATACGCCTTTGGCTGGGAGCAGGAAATTTTGCACTGAGAACATGGATTTTTTCATCTCACCGGCATACTTAAGGCCTGCAAGCAGCACTTTGCGCTCGGCAAAGTTTAAAATCACCACAGCATCTGAATGGGTGCCATCACGAGTAGGATCGCAAACAAAACCGGGTGCGTTAATGATTTGCCATACGCCTTTATCGCCACGGTTAAATTTTTCGGGGGTAATAAATAAGTTACGAGCGAACAATTGGTGCCAAGCGTATTCAGTGGTAACACGCACAGGAAGATAATGCTCGTCATCGGCGCCGACTTCTAACTCTGAGACAAACAGCTCCTTTTCAGAAAGATAAGCTTCAACACGGCCCCATAGCGCATCAAAGGCGCCAGCATCGAAAGCTTTGTTGACTGCCCCCCATTCAATATCAGCTTCAGAACCGGGCTCTTTAACGATAAAGCGATCCGCTGGAGAGCGGCCAGTGCGAGCACCAGTAAGCGCCACAAGTGCGCCATTAGCCGTGAGTCGACCTTCGCCACGTTGAAGTGCAATTTCAACTAATTCGGCGCTGGTAGGGTTAAGGTAAGTGTGAGGTGCTCCATCTGTCATAAATAATATCTCCATGTCTTTAGGTCAGAGTGCCAGTCTATTGCTGGTTGAGTTTTTATTCAGTAAAGGCTGCCACGGTTTGTGATCATGGCCTGATTTTTATGGCGGCTATTGTATCTTATGCAAACTCAGCTGTAACAGCCTATGTCGTGATATGTGTGTTCTAGATTCGGGACGTAGAGAAGGGGTTGGCAGATAATAACAAAGGTGCCTGTTGGCACCTTTAATAGCAGGTTAAGCTGAGACTAAAAACAGTGACTCAATAACCAGCCTGTTATTGAGTCTTAGTTTGACTGGTATCGGCGTTGTCATTAAAGAGTGCAGCAATATCTATGGCATCGAAGCTATAGCTTGCAGTGCAATATTCACAGCCCATCTCTATTTTGCCTTCTTCGGCGATAATGGTTTCAAGCTCGGTCAGATCTAAGGTTTTTAAGGCACCAGCACTGCGATCACGGGAGCAAGTACATTTAAAGCTGACATCCATGGGCTCAAACAGCCTGACTTCCTCTTCATGATAAAGGCGGTGCAGCACGTCTTCTGCATCTAGCTCGAACAGTTCTTGGGGTTTAATGGTCTGAGTTAGTACAGATAAATGTTCAAAGCCGTCATTTTGTTCTTGCTTGCTAGGCAAAACTTGCAACAACATGCCGGCGGCTTGCGCGTTTGTGGCGAATAAGTGGATTTGGGTTGGCAATTGCTCAGATTGATTGAAGTATTCTTCTAAACAGGCTGCCAAAGTCCCGTGCTCTAACGAGACTATCCCTTGGTAGCGTTCACCTTCATCTGGGGTGAGTGTGATCACCATATAGCCTTTGCCCAGTAAAGTCGGCAAGCTGGCATCTTCAGCAAGTTCGCCTTTCCAGCGGGCAACGCCGCGCAGCTGCAGTTCATTGTTACCATTGATAACCGCTAATGACACAGGACCATCGCCTTGCAGCTGCACACTGATATCACCACTAAATTTGATGGTCGCGGTGAGTAGCGAAGTGGCAGCCATTAGTTCGCCTAACAATACTCGCACAGCATTAGGGTAGTCTTGGGCTGCTAGCATAGCTTGAAAGCTAGCTTCAAGTTGGACTAACTGGCCGCGCACATCGGCATTATCAAACAGGTAACGGTGTAAAATATCTCTACTCATGACTATCTCGTGGTTTGGTGTTTTGTAATTTAAGTTAACCCGCGAATAAAAGTTTGCGGGTTAATACTGTTTAACTTTTAGTAGCTGACGCCTTTGCTTCTTATCCGGTTTATGTTCAGGGGCTGGATTAAGCAAAATATTCAGACGCCGAGCCTCGGCATTAACCGCGCGTTTTTGCTGGCTCTCTTGAGTCTCTTGATAGAGAGTCTGAGCCACGTTAGCACCTTGCCTGTGTTCTGATAAACCAAGAATGACTATGTGCTTATCTTCCATGCCTTGGCGAATTCTTAAATGGGCGCCTAATTCAACATTGCGGCTGGATTTGGCCCTTTGGCCGTTGTAATGTACTTTACCGCCGTTAATCATCTCTTTGGCCAAGGCGCGGGTTTTATAAAAACGTGCTGCCCATAGCCACTTGTCCAGTCTGATTTTGCTGTTTCCGCCTTGGCAGTCGCTCATTTTTTCTCCAAGAAAGTATGAGTTCACAAGCTGATGAAAAAGTACTGTGATAACGTCACTAAAACCGCTAAATTTATGGCGGCTTTATAACCATTTAAGAGGCGCAACATAGCATATTTGGGCTAATTTCGCCAATCCTTATACAGTGGGCTTGTTGCTGCTAGCTCAGTGAGTTAGCATTAGGCGGGTTTAATAAATTAACATAATCAGAACAGAGGCCTGGTCGAGGGTCCAAAATAATATGGATGTATTAGATAACGTATTAGCGAAAGCCGCAAAAATACCTCATAAACAACTGAGTTTGTTTGTTTTTTGGTTTTTATTTATTCTTGCTGCACTCCTGGCTGCACAAGTTACATGGAAGTTAATTCCTGCCAATGCTCCAATAGCAACTTGGCAAGCTTCTCCTGTGGCTTCAACAGGTGTTAAGTCAATTAATCTGCAAGACGTACATAATTTACATTTATTTGGTAATCATGATGCCAGCCAAGTGAGTCGAGCACCTGTGGTTGAAACTATAACCGATGCGCCCAAGACCAGCTTATCAATTCTGCTGACTGGGGTCGTGGCATCGACCTCTGAAACCCAAGGCTTGGCTGTAATCGATTCTCGTGGCGTGCAAGACACCTATGGTCTAGGTGATAAAATTAGCGGCACTTCGGCTTCACTAAAAGAAGTCTATGCGGATCGCATTATTATCACCAATGGCGGCCGTTATGAAACCTTAATGCTTGATGGCTTACCATACACCACAAGTAGCCAGGTGAATAAGCAATTACAACAGGCCAAACAAAACCAAAATATTTCTCGGGTCGATCAGCGCAATAATCAACAAATATCGCAAGAATTGCGACAGTCTCGTGATGAATTGCTCGCAGATCCGAGTAAAATCACCGATTTCTTAGCTATTTCACCGGTGCGAAGTGGTGATTCTCTCGCGGGATATCGTCTCAATGCGGGTAGAGATGCCGCCTTGTTTAAACAGGCCGGTTTTCAGGCTAATGATTTAGCCAAATCAATTAATGGCTATGATCTGACCGAAATGAGTCAAGCGTTAGAAGTGATGGCCAGTTTATCTGAGTTAACCGAAATCGCTGTGATGGTTGAGCGAGATGGGCAACTGGTTGAAATCATGTTTAGTTTGCCAGAATAACACTGGTCTTAGGGGATAAAAGCATAATGAATAATAAAGGGATCCGCCGTAAGCTGTTGCTTAGTGCGTTGACAGGCGCCGCATTGCTCACATCACAGTTTGCTTGGTCGGAACAATATGCTGCCAATTTCAAAGGCACAGACATTCAAGAATTTATTAATATTGTGGGTAAAAACCTCAATAAGACCATAGTGGTTGACCCCACCATTCGCGGCAAAATCAATGTCCGCAGTTATGACTTGCTAACAGATGATCAATATTACCGTTTCTTCCTCAACGTATTGCAAGTCTATGGCTACGCAGTTGTTGAAATGGACAATAACATCATCAAGGTGATTAAAGACAAAGATGCCAAAGTTTCGGCCATTCGCATTGCCGATGATAAAGCCCCTGGTGTGGGTGATGAAATGGTCACCCGTATTGTGGCGCTATACAACACCGAAGCTAAACAACTTGCCCCATTACTTCGTCAGCTAAACGATAACGCTGGTGGCGGTAACGTAGTCAACTATGACCCATCCAACGTAATGATGATTACTGGCCGCGCAGCGGTAGTGAACAAGATTGTTGAAATCATTCGCCGCGTAGATAAGCAAGGTGACACCGAAGTTCAAGTCGTGCCACTAGAATACGCTTCAGCCGGCGAGATGGTGCGTATTATCGATACCCTTTACCGCGCGACCGCTAACCAATCGCAAATGCCAGGCCAATCTCCTAAAGTGGTTGCCGATGAACGCATTAATGCGGTGATCGTCAGTGGCGATGAAAAAAGTCGTCAGCGGGTAGTTTCTCTTATTCGCAAGCTCGATGCCGAGCAAGCAAGCACAGGCAATACCAAGGTGCGCTACCTGCACTATGCCAAAGCTGAAGATTTAGTTGAAGTGCTAACAGGTTTTGCCGAGCGCCTTCAAGGTAGTAAAGACCAAGGCGGCCAACAGGGCGGTGGTAAGCGTCGTAACGATATTAATATCATGGCCCACGTTGACACCAATGCTTTGGTGATTAGCGCTGAACCTGATCAAATGCGCACCATAGAGAATGTGATTAACCAATTAGATATTCGCCGCGCCCAAGTGTTAGTTGAAGCCATTATTGTGGAAGTTGCCGAAGGCGATGATGTTGGTTTTGGTATTCAGTGGGGCACACTTGCAGGTGGTGGCACCCAGTTTAACAACTTAGGCACGACCATAGGTGAAGTGGGCGCTGGCGTATGGGCGGCCCGTGAGAAAGACGTCGCTCAGGTGACGACTATTGATGCAAACAATAAGCCTGTTGTTAGTAATAATCCTAAAACAGAGGGGGATTACACCCTGTTAGCCCAGGCCTTAGGCAAGGTTAATGGTATGGCTTGGGGCGTTGCCAGCGGTGATTTTGCAGCGTTAGTGCAGGCAGTGTCTAGCGATACCGATTCAAACGTATTAGCGACCCCTTCGATTACTACCTTGGATAACCAAGAAGCCTCATTTATCGTCGGTGACGAAGTGCCTATTTTAACCGGTAGCCAAAATTCATCTAATGGCAATGCTAACCCATTCCAGACGGTTGAGCGTAAAGAGGTTGGGGTTAAACTTAAAGTAACACCGCAGATCAATGAAGGCTCAGCGGTTAAGCTCACTATTGAACAAGAAGTGTCAGGCATTAATGGTAAAACTGGGGTCGATGTCACCTTTGCGACTCGCCGTTTAACCACGACAGTTATGGCTGATTCGGGTCAAATCGTGGTCTTAGGTGGGTTAATTAATGAAGAAGTCCAAGAAAGCGTGCAAAAAGTGCCTTTCTTAGGCGATATCCCTTTCATTGGCCATTTATTTAAGTCTTCCTCTAGCAGCAAAAAGAAGAAGAACTTGATGGTGTTTATCAAGCCAACCATTATTCGTGATGGTGTGACTATGGAAGGCATTGCTGGTCGTAAGTATAATTATTTCAGAGCATTACAGCTTGAACAACGGGCACGAGGCGTTAATTTAATGCCAAATACCGACGTGCCAGTGCTGGAAGAGTGGGATCAGGATGCGTATATCCCAGAAGACGTAAACCGTGTGCTTGAGCGCTATAAGCAAGGCAAAGGTTTAAACACTGATTTACGTGAAAGTGATGCCGCATTGAAGGCCATTTCAGACAATAAAGCCTCGGCCGATGAGTGAGGCACTGATGACTGAACAATTGGCGCAAGTGTCCAAGGATGTAGCCTTAGAGCTCGAAGATGCCGATGAGGTGTTTCACTCCAACAGTAAGGAGCGTTTACCGTTCGCGTTTTCGCAACGCTTTCAATTGGTACTGGCTAAAGAAGAAGGGGTGTTGAGTCTGTTTTATACCGACAATACACCGCTCAATGCCATGCTAGAGGTGCGGCGTTATAGCGGCGCTGAGTTGCCCTTGGTTAAGCTTGAAGTGGCCAAGTTCGAGGCTAAATTAACTCAGGCTTATCAGGCTAACTCATCAGAAGCGCAGCAGTTAATGGAAGACATAGGCAACGAGATGGATTTATTCACCCTTGCCGAAGAAATGCCTCAGACTGAAGATTTGCTTGAAGGGGATGATGATGCTCCAATAATCAAGCTTATCAATGCATTACTGTCAGAAGCTATCAAGGAAGAAGCCTCTGACATCCACATAGAAACCTACGAAAAACAGCTTGTTGTACGGTTCCGTATCGACGGTGTGCTTAAGGAAGTGCTTAAGCCAAACCGTAAATTATCATCGCTATTGGTGTCGCGTATTAAGGTGATGGCGCGTTTAGATATTGCCGAGAAACGTGTGCCTCAAGACGGACGTATTTCTTTGCGTATTGCTGGCCGCGCGGTAGATGTGCGGGTATCGACCATGCCATCAAGTCATGGTGAGCGGGTGGTGCTGCGTCTACTGGATAAAAACACCGGCAACTTAGATTTAAAACAATTAGGTATGACCCAAGGTATTCGCGAGCAGTTTGATGCGCTTATCCGCAAACCTCATGGCATCATCTTAGTGACAGGTCCCACAGGTTCAGGTAAAAGTACCACCTTGTATGCAGGTTTGACCGAGATTAACTCTAAAGATACCAATATATTAACAGTTGAAGATCCAATCGAGTATGAGCTTCAAGGCGTTGGTCAGACTCAAGTGAATATCAAGGCCGATATGACGTTTGCTCGTGGTTTAAGGGCGATTTTACGTCAAGATCCTGATGTGGTCATGATAGGTGAAATCCGCGACTTAGAAACCGCGCAAATTGCGGTGCAAGCCTCGTTAACCGGTCACTTAGTGATTTCAACCTTGCACACCAATACTGCCTCTGGTGCCATTACCCGTCTGCAAGACATGGGGGTCGAGCCTTTCTTGGTGTCTTCGAGCCTTTTAGGTGTGTTAGCCCAGCGCTTGATCAGAACCTTGTGCCCAAGTTGTAAGGTAGAGCATGAGCCCGATCTGCGAGAGCGTGAACTATTAGGTATTAGCGATAGTGACCCTAGGCATATCTACCGTGCCAATGGCTGTAAGGCTTGCGGCAATAACGGTTACCGTGGCCGTACGGGTATTCATGAATTGCTTACCGTCGACGACAGCGTGCGCGAACTTATCCATGGCGGTAAGGGCGAGCTTGCTATCGAGCGCTATATTCGTTTAAGCGTACCTAGCATACGCCACGATGGCATGAGCAAAGTACTCGCAGGTGTGACGACCTTGGAAGAAGTACTGCGTGTCACCCGTGAGGAATAAGCATGGCAGCCTTTGAATATAAAGCGTTAGATAAACAAGGCAAGCAGCACAAAGGCGTTATCGAAGCCGATACCGCCAGGCATGCCCGTAGCCAGCTCAGGGAACAGCAGCTAATGCCCCTAGAGTTGAGCCAAGTGAACGAGAAAGAATCAAAAGCAGGCAAACAAGGCTTTAGCTTGTTTAAGCGTGGCATTCCTGTTGCTGATTTAGCTTTAATCACTCGGCAAATAGCCACCTTAGTGGCAGCCGGTCTACCTATTGAAGAAGCCCTTAAAGCGGTAGGGCAACAGTCGGAAAAAGATCGCTTAGGCAGCATGATAATGGCAGTACGTTCAAGGGTCGTTGAAGGCTATAGTCTTGCCGATTCCTTAGCTGAATTCCCGCATATTTTTGATGATCTTTACCGTGCCATGGTGGCATCTGGTGAAAAATCAGGGCATCTTGAAGTCGTGCTTAATCGCCTTGCTGATTACACCGAAAGACGCCAACAGCTTAAATCTAAACTCACTCAAGCCATGATATATCCCGTGGTATTAACCATGGTTGCCATTGGCGTTATCGGGGTATTATTGGCTGCAGTAGTGCCTAAAGTGGTGGGGCAGTTTGAGCACATGGGGCAAGAATTACCCGGCACCACTCAGTTTTTGATTTTGGCATCAGATTTTGTGCAATCTTACGGTTTATTGGTTATTGGGCTTATTTTTTTACTCGCTGTTGGCTTGCAGCGGTTACTGACCTTGCCTGCGTATCGGATGCAGTGGGACACTATGCTGCTCGGTACTCCGGTCGTGGGGAAAGTCAGCAAAGGCTTAAATACAGCACGCTTTGCCCGCACCTTAAGTATTTTATCAGCCAGCTCAGTGCCATTACTTGAAGGCATGCGCATCGCCAGTGAAGTACTGCAAAATGTAAAAGTGCGTGCTGCTGTTGATGATGCAACAGCCCGAGTGCGTGAAGGTACCAGCCTTGGGGCTGCGTTGACTCAGACCAAGTTATTTCCTGCCATGATGCTCTATATGATCGCATCAGGCGAGAAGAGTGGTCAGCTGGAAAATATGCTTGAGCGCGCCGCAGACAACCAAGACAGAGAGTTTGAAGCTAACGTCAATATTGCCCTTGGGGTGTTTGAGCCTATGTTGGTGGTGAGTATGGCGGCTGTGGTGTTATTTATCGTGATGGCTATCTTGCAACCTATTCTAGAATTGAACAACTTAATCAGTGGCTAATGCTAAGGCATAGGTCACCAATAAAAAATTTAAACATAGTGATATCAGGGAGACGCAATCAATGAAACACAATCGCAGACAACAAGGTTTTACCCTGTTAGAAGTCATGGTCGTTATCGTAATTTTGGGTATTTTAGCCTCAATGGTGGTGCCTAACCTTATGGGCAACAAAGACAAGGCCGATCAGCAAAAAGCCGTATCAGACATAGTGGCGTTGGAAAATGCCCTAGACATGTACAAGCTAGATAACAGTTTCTATCCAACCACAGATCAAGGCTTAGATGCTTTAGTTAATGCACCCACTTCATCGCCAGAAGCTCGTAATTACCGCGAAGGTGGTTATGTGAAGCGTCTACCGCAGGATCCTTGGGATAATGCCTATTTGTTACTGAGCCCAGGTGAGCAAGGCAAGATAGATATTTTCAGTGCGGGACCTGACCGTCAACCCGGTACTGAAGATGATATCGGTAGCTGGAATCTTCAAGATTTTCAATAAGATTAGTTGAATACTATGCTGCGCTCTCGCCAACAGGGCTTTACCTTGCTCGAAGTCTTACTCGTTGCCCTGCTTATGGGGTTAACTGCGGCTGCGGTAACCCTGACAATGGGGGATGCTGGGCCTGAAAAAGAGCTAAAGCGTTTGGCGCAACAGTTTATCTCAGCCACTGAGTTGGTGTTGGATGAAACCGTATTAAGCGGCCAGTTTGTCGGCATAGTGGTGGAAGAAAGCCGCTATGAGTTTGTCTATTATAAAGATGAAAAATGGCTGCCCATAAAAGATGATAGATTACTAGCCCTGCGGGAATTACCTGAATTTGTCACTCTAGATATCACCATAGATGGCTTGCCGTTAGTGCAGGAAGATGAATTAGAGGATGAGTCTTGGTTTGATGAGCCTTTCATTGAAGCCGAAACAGAATTAAGCAAAACCCAAAGAAAACGTCCCGATCCGCAGGTGTTACTGTTCCCCAGTGGTGAAATCACCGCCTTTGAGTTAAGAGTTAGCGGCAAAAATGACAAGCTTGAAGTCATAGATGTGTTTATCAGTGGCGATGCCATGGGAAGATTACATATGGGCCGTAGTGATGAAACCTACTAAAGGCATGACGTTACTGGAGGTCATAGTTGCCTTAGCTGTGTTCTCCATTGCTGCGGTGGCCGTCACCAAAAGCTTGGGCGAGCAAATGGCGAATATGCCTATTTTGGAACAACGCACTTTGGCCCAATGGGTGGCCAGTAACCAAATGGTGGAAGCGAGATTAACTAGTGAGTTTCCAGATATTGGCCAGAAAGAAGGTCGGGTGGAGCTTGCTGGAAAAGAGTGGTATTGGCGTCAAAATGTGGTGAAAACCACAGATGATAAGTTCCGCCAAATACGTATTAGCGTCAGCGATGATGAAAGGTATACACGCATCCAAGCCCAGTTGAGCAGCTATGTGCATCAAAAATAATCGACGCAGCGGTGGTTTTACCTTACTCGAAATGCTGATCGCGGTAGCGATTTTTGCCATGTTAGGCGTGGCCGCCAACAGCGTACTGTCTACCGTGATGCGTAATGATGAAGTCACCTCAGACTTTGCCAAACGGCTTAAATCCTTGCAACAAGGTTTTGGCGCTATAGAGCGCGACCTTGGGCAAATCGTCGCTCGTACTCCTAGGTTGCTCGATGGTAGCCGCGACAAGGGAGTATTTCAATATGGCACTAACATCTTGGATTCAGAATCTGAATCCTTGGTGTTTTTCCGTTTAGGTTGGCTTAATCCTGCGGGTATTTTGCCAAGAGGTACACTGCAATCTGTGGCTTATGTGGTGCAAGAAGGGCGCTTGGAGCGCTGGTATTATCCCTACCCAGAACCCGATAGTGGTGCAGAGCCATTAAAAAGCGTGATTATAGATAAAGTCTTGTCGGTGGAATACGCCTTTTTTAGTGGCGATAAATGGCAGAAGCAAGTGGCCAATACCCAGTTACCCCAAGGGATAGCCATAAAAGTTGAAGTAGAAGGTTTAGGCGTAATAGAGCGTAAATTTTTATTACCTAAAGGTGCGGCGGCAGTGGGTAGTTCGTCTGGTTCTGAAAATAACCCCAACAATCCTAGCGATCCAAACGATCCCAATAATGTGAATAACGGTCAGCAAACTAAGCCCGGCACAGGCCAGCCAGACGTTAGGCGTGACTACGGTGATGAAGACGAAAGGAAGCGCGAGTAATGGGGCCAAGTAAACAGCGCGGAGTGGCACTCATTACCGTGATTTTGATTGTGGCCATGGTGGTTATTATTGCCACTAACATCAGTGCCCGAAATCAGTTATCCATGCGCCGTACCATGAACTTGACTCAGTATGATCAAGCCTATTGGTATGCCTTGTCGGCAGAAGAGCTAACTAAAAAAGTCTTAAAACAGGATTTGGATGACAGTAAAGGCATAGTCCACAGGCAACAATTTTGGGCCTTGGCCGATGTGGTATTTCCAGCCGAATACGGCGAGATTGTCGGTAAGGTTAGCGATATGCGCGCCTGTTTTAATCTTAATGCTTTGGCAGCAGCATCAAAAACCAATAACAATGGTCAGCCGCAGCTGCCCTTAGCGGCCAAGCAGTTTAAAGCATTATTGGTAGGCTTAGGTATGGATGATTTTGCCGCCGAGCGTCTAACGCATACCCTTAAGGATTATGTTGATAGCGACAGCATTAATAGTCCCTATGGTGCAGAAGATGCGGAATATGAGTCGCGAAATGTCCCCTATCGCGCCGCGAATACCTTGATGAATCACAAAAGTGAACTCAGGGCGGTATTAGGTTTTACCAAAGATGTCTATCGACACTTATCGCCCTTAGTGTGCGCCATCCCAGGGGATGACAGACAGTTACTTAATGTGAATACTTTGGAAATCGAGCAAGCGCCGCTGTTGATGGCCATGTTAGATAACCAAATCTCACTGGGTGAAGCGGAAAGTATCATAGGCCAAGTGCCTGCCAGTGGTTATGAGAAAATTGACGAATTTTGGCAAAACTCTTCAGTCTCGGGATTAAAAGTGGATGCCGATGCTAAATCGAGTTTTGTTATCGACAGCGACTACTTTTTGCTCAAAGCTGGCGCCAAGGTCAATGAAGCCATTTTTAGCATGGAGTCTGTGCTGAAAAAAGGCTCTGGTAATTCCATGGACGTGTTAACACGTCAGTATGGCAATCAAGATTTTTATGCCAGCCCAAATGCCAGTAGCAGTACTAATAGCAGCACCAATGATAACTCGAATAACACAAATGAAAACAATAACAAGCGCTAGGCAGACTCTGTCGCCTCACTCTAAACCGCTTGCTGGAGAATAACAGTGTCAGAACGCTTATTTATTCGATTAGGAACCCATCATGAGCAGGCTTGCTCTTGGCTGGTTTGGTCCGAACAAGAACAAGAGATTATCGCCTCAGGTGAACTCAGTGATGCGGCCAGTTTAACGAATCTTAAAGACAGAGTCGGCAATCGCCCGGTAGATATCTTAGTGCCCACTGCCAGCATGATGTTAACCGACATCAGTTTGCCAGAAAAAGGTCAACGCCAAGCATTAAAGGCATTGCCTTTTTTGATGGAAGAATCCTTGGCGACCAGTATTGAAGATATGCATTTTGTGGTTGGCCCGCGAAGCGGTGAAAAGCTCAGCGTGATTGCGGTGGCGCACCAACAAATGCAAGATTGGTTAACTTGGCTTAATGATGCAGGCTTAAAAGCCAAGCGATTAGTGCCAGACTGCTTAGCCCTGCCATTAGCTGGCTCGGATTGGGCCGCCATGCGCTGCGGTGATGAGCTAATTATTCGCACAGGTCAAGGCACTGGGGTGAATTTGCCACAAGCTTGGCAGTCCTTTGCATTGCCAAAGTTGATGGCATCACAAGACCCAAAGAGCGAAACGATAAACTTGGCAAGTTACAGCGAAAATCTAGAGTTTGCAGGCGCCAATGTTGAGCATAAACAATTAGATTTGCCTATGTTAGTGTTCGCCAAGGGTATACTCAATGCCCCAGTGAACTTACTTTCTGGTGCCTACAAGCCCAAACGTGAATACAGTAAGCAGCTGTTATTATGGAAAAATAGTGCCATTATTTGTGTGCTTGCCATAGTGCTTGCTTTAGTCAATAAAGGCTTAGATATTCGCCAACTGAATCAAGCAACGATGGAGCTAAACCAACAAAGCGAGAGCATCTTTAAAAGCGTAAGCCCGGGCACTCAGCGAGTGGTTAACATACACTCGCAAATGGGCGCTATGTTAAAAAGCATGCAAGGTCATGGCGGCGGGGTGGCGTTTTTTGAAATGCTCAGCGGCCTGCAGACGGCCTTTAAGCAAATCCCCGATTTGAAACCCAATAGCTTAAGGTTTGATGCTAATCGCAATGAGATAAGAATGCAGATCACAGCTAACTCCTACGGCCAAATCGAGCAGTTTAAAGACCTAGTCAGTAAAGATTTTGAAATAGACACAGGTGCCATGAATAGCAACGAAGACAAGGTGACCAGCACTGTGACAGTGAGGAGCAAATAACATGGAAAATTTGCGTACTTGGTGGCAGGGGCTTGCCCAGCGTGAACAACAATTAGTCAGTGTGGCGGGCGTGTGTTTCGTCATCGGCTTATTGTATTGGGGCATTTGGAGCCCCATCAGTCAGGCTCAGCAAGATGCCGAGCGTAATCATAACGCGGCGGTGAAAACACTGAACTATGTTAAGCAATCCGCCAATAAATTAGTTGGCCTGCAGCAAGCGGGTGCCACAGCAAAAGTGAGTGGCAGTTTAAGCGCCGTTGTGAATCAATCTGCCAGCCAATTTGGCTTAGAGATCACTCGGATGCAACCACAGGGAGATAAGGTCCAATTGTGGATGGATGATGTGCCTTTTGAAGCCTTGCTGAGCTACTTACATTATTTAGTGCAAGATAAAGGCTTGACCTTGGATAGCCTAGATTTGGCCGAATCCGATGCCCAAGGCATAGTTAAAGTTAGACGCATTCAGTTGTCTCAATAAGTAGGTAAATCGTGAGTTTGAGTAAAAAAATTATTCTAGCCGTAGCCCTGTATCTAATATTTTTAGTGGTCTACTTACCAACAAAATGGCTCGTCAGCATAGCGCCATTACCCGCCAACGTTAGCCTTTCAGGAGTGACTGGCAGTGTGTGGAATGGTCAAATTGACTTAGTACAAATTGGCCCAAGGCAAATAGAGCAGCTGAAATGGCAATTAAGCCCATGGGCGCTATTGTTGGGGCAAGCTAATGTCGACATCAACTTAGGTAACCGCGCCACTGCGGTGAGCGGTAAAGCCGATGTGAGCTGGTCACTATCAGGGGTTAAAGTGCAAGGACTGCGTTTCGATGCACCCAACAGCTTCTTAATCGCTGGGGCTAGGTTGCCCTTTGGCACGCAAATCCAAGGCGAAGTTAGCCTTATGGTGGCAGATTTTATTCAAGGCAAGCCTTGGTGTGAGCAGTTATCGGGAAAGTTATTCTTAAACCATGCCGATATGAAAAACCAGTTTGGTGAATATCCATTAGGCAATATGGCGCTAGCATTAAGCTGTCAAGACGGCCAAGTGGCTGTAAGCATGACAGAGGCGGACAACAAATTAGGCATCAGCGGGCTGATTTTACTTGGTGCTGATAATTCAATAAAAGTCACCGCTAAAGTCAAAGCCACCGACGGCCAACCTCAAGACATGCGCAACTCATTAGCTTATCTAGGTAAACCCGACAGCCAAGGTTACTACCCAGTTAACTACCAAGGTCGTTTGCCAATAATGTAAGCCCCAGATAACCGCTTTAAAAATAAAAGCCCCTAAGCGAATCGCTAGGGGCTTTTTGTTGCAACAGAGCAAGTAATGTTCAGATTTTGCTCGCGCCAGATGCTCCCGCAGAATGAGCAGGAAGTTAATACAATTGGTAATACTACGCTTGGAATGACGAGTAAAGCTGTAGCAGTCTAAGGCTATGATTACTAATAGTTCAAACCATGTACACATCTAATTTAGATCACATAAGTTGTTATTTATTGGACAAAATACCGTAGTTGGGTAGAAACTGGCTAGCTAAATGAGGTACAATAGTTACAGCACTAACTATGTTGGTGTTTTTTTTTGTCAAAAACAAACTGGAGGTCAGCATGTCATTTGACAATGTAACCGAAGACAATTTCATCACTCGTGCGTTAGCCCGCTTGAGTTTAACGCTAAAAGAGGCGTGTCAATTATTGTGTTTATGCGCTGTATTAAGCACCTATCTTTTTGTCATGTTGAAACCTAATGTGATTCAAAATAACAAAGCGATTGGAGAGCTGTAATTTATGCCAGCATTAACTTATGTATCCCTAGGATTATATTTCGTGGCCATGTTGGCCATAGGTCTTTTTGCTTATCGCCGTTCTACCAGTGACGTGTCTGGCTATATTCTTGGCGGCCGTCAGGTGAGCCCACAGGTGACTGCACTGTCAGCGGGTGCCTCAGATATGAGCGGCTGGATGTTGATGGGCTTACCCGGTGCCATGTTCCTGGTCGGGTTTGAGACTATTTATATTGCTATTGGCCTGTTGATTGGTGCCTTGGTTAATTATCTGGTGGTTGCACCAAAACTAAGGGTATACACAGAAGTTGCTAATAACGCGCTGACTATCCCAGAGTTTTTTGCTAAACGCTTTAATGCGCCTAACAGTAAAATACGCATAGTTGCTGCGGTGATTATTGTGGTGTTCTTTACTTTGTACACTTCTGCAGGTTTAGTGGCTGGCGGTAAGTTATTTGAATCGGCATTTAATCTGAATTATGAGCTGGGCTTAATCGTCACCTTAGGGGTCGTGGTGTCTTATACCTTGCTGGGTGGTTTTTTAGCTGTGAGCCTGACGGATTTTGTCCAAGGCTGTATTATGTTTATCGCGCTGGTACTGGTGCCGGTTGTTGCTTTTCAAGAATTTAACAGCGCAGATAAGATGATGGATTTTGCATATCAGTCGATCCCACAATTTTCCGAAGGCATGCAAAATGTCACCATGTTGGGACTTATTTCTAGCCTGTCATGGGGCCTTGGCTATTTTGGTCAGCCACATATCATAGTGCGCTTTATGGCAATCCGTTCGCTGAGTGATGTGAAAACGGCAAGGCGCATTGGCATGAGCTGGATGACAGTGACTATAGTCGGTGCATTAGCCACAGGACTTGTGGGTATTGCCTATGCCAATAAATTTGAAATGACGTTGAAAGACCCTGAAACCATCTTCATTGTATTTTCTGAGTTGTTGTTCCACCCGCTTATCAGTGGCTTCTTATTGGCTGCAATTTTAGCCGCCATTATGAGTACGATTTCAAGCCAGTTGTTGGTGTCGTCAAGTTCACTGACAGAAGATATTTATCGTGTGGTGTCTAATAAAGAGGCTAGCGAAAAAGATATGGTTAAGCTAGGGCGTTTTGGTGTTGCAGGTGTAGGTATTGTCGCCAGCTTGTTGGCTCTGGATCGCAGCAATAGCATTTTATCCTTAGTGAGTAATGCTTGGGCAGGCTTTGGTGCCGCCTTTGGCCCTTTGGTGTTATTTAGCCTCTATAAGGCGAACTTAACTCACAAGGCTGCAATGGCGGGCATCATCTCTGGTGCTGTAACAGTATTGTTTTGGATTTATGCCCCGGTGCTTGCCGATGGCAGCAGTTTAAGCAGTGTAATGTATGAAATGATCCCAGGATTTGTGGTCAGTAGTGTGGTGATTTGGGTGGTTTCACACCTAGACGATGCGCCTTGTGAGCAAACCACTGAATTATTCCATGAAGCAGGCCGTGTCATGGCCGAACATAAATAACGGGATTTAGATTTAGATGTCAGAGTTAAATTGGAAGCGCATTGTCGTAAAAGTCGGCAGTGCATTGATTGCGCCTCACAAACAAGGCTGTAGCAGCCACTATTTATTAGGCATAGCGCAGTTTATTGCAAACTGCCGCGCAAAAGGTATACAAGTAGTATTAGTGTCATCGGGGTCAGTGGCCGCAGGCAGGCATCATTTTAGTGAGGTTGCCGAACCTAGCGTGACACTTAAAAAAGCCATGGCAGCAGCCGGCCAAGCAGACATGATGGCAATCTGGGATAGATTATTTGATTTCCCCTCGGCACAGCTTTTGGTGACTCACGGTGATTTACGTGACCGCGAGCGTTATGTCAGCATCAAGGATACGATTTTAACCTTGTTAGATCATGGTTTGCTGCCGATCATCAATGAAAACGATGCGGTAACTACAGATAAATTAAGAGTGGGTGATAATGATAATTTATCGGCAATGGTTGCCGCGGCTGCTGATGCCGATGCATTGATTATTTGTTCTGATGTGGCTGGGCTCTATACTAAGAATCCACAACTGCATGACGATGCCAAATTGATAAAGCAAGTGACTAAGATTGATGCTGATATTTATGCCATGGCAGGCGGCGCTACTGTTGGTGGCGTGGGTACTGGCGGTATGCACACTAAAATCCAAGCAGCGGAAAAAGCTATTTCTCACGGTATAGAAACTGTTATTGTGAATGGTTTTGAGGCGGATAACTTCAACCGTCTGCTTAAGGGCGAAAACCCTGGCACCTTATTTACTCCCTTCGCAAAACCTATGCAGGAGCACTTGCATTGGATGACGCACACTTCACAGGTGCAAGGGGAATTGATCGTCGAAAATGATTTTGAAGGCGCGTTCGATGGATCTGAAAATCAGCTCACAAGTGATGATGTTATGGCTGTTAATGGTAACTTTTCCGTAGGCGATACTATTTTAGTGCGTAAAGACGATGGCACTAAACTGGCAAAAGCCCAATCAAATTACAGCAGCTGTCTGCTTAATTTCATTGCTGATCAAGAAGATGATGGCGCCATAGCGAACGAATTTCAACAAAAGACTGGCTCGATGATTTCTGATAAACATATCGCCATCTTAGAAAATAGCTAATTGGAAAAAATATGAATAATGCAAACTTAAGTTTAATTGAAACCTTATCACGTGATGCAGCAATTGCGGCGCAAACTCTAGCTGTATTGGATGAGCAGACTAAAAATATAGTGCTGCAGGATATGGCAACTTCTTTACGAGCCAGCACAGCTGAAATTCTAGCGGCGAACCAACAAGATTTGAGCCACGCAGAGCAAAATAACCTAGGCTCAGCCATGTTAGACCGATTATTGCTAACGCCTGAGCGTATTGAAGGTATGGCTCAAGGGATTGAAACTATTGTTTCACTGCCGGATCCTGTTGGGATTACTCGTGATTTAAGTGAGCGCCCTAATGGCATTAAAATAAGAAAAATGCGCATCCCGCTAGGGGTAGTGTGTATGATTTATGAGGCTCGTCCTAACGTGACTGCTGATGCGGGTGCATTATGTTTCAAATCAGGTAATGCTGTGGTATTGCGTGGTGGTAAAGAAGCACTGCAATCTAGCTTGGTTATTGCCAAGGTACTGCAAGATGTACTGCAAAAGCATAAGCTGCCAAAGGCGCTTATCACTGTCATTCCTGATCCAGATCGCGGTTTGATGATGGAGCTGATGCAGCAAAGAGCCTATATCGACGTTATCATTCCTAGAGGTGGTGAAGGCTTGATAAACTTCGTTACCGATAACAGTAAAATCCCAGTTATTCAGCATTTTAAAGGTGTGTGTCACCTGTATGTGGATAAAGATGCTGACTTAGACAATGCCATGGCATTACTGCTTAATGGCAAGACTCAGCGTACTGGAGTGTGTAATGCGCTGGAAGGCTTGATCGTCCATCAAGATGTGGCCGAGGCTTTTCTATTAAAAGCGGCTGTTGAGCTTGCAAGCCACAAGGTGAAGATTAATGCTTGTTCACGTGCAGCTAAGTACTTTACAGGCTGCACTGTGCTGGATGACAGTGAATTTGGCCAAGAGTATTTAGACCTTGAAATCGCTATTCGCATCGTCGATGACTTTGACCAGGCAATAGATCATATCCGCGCCTTTGGCAGTCATCACACCGAAGTGATTTCGACCAAAAACGATGCTACGGCGATGCGTTTTCAACGCACTGTAGATGCCTCTGTGGTTATGGTTAACGCCTCGTCACGTTTCTCCGATGGCGGAGAGCTAGGTTTAGGCGCCGAGATTGGTATTGCCACCTCGAAGCTGCATGCTTACGGCCCCATGGGGCTTGAGTCATTGACGGCAGAGAAATACCTAGTTAATGGCACAGGTCAAGTGCGCAGCTAACCGCTTCATGTTGAAATAAGCGGTTAAACCCAAAGCCTGCATTCAATGCAGGCTTTTTTTTACTTTTTTTTCAATCAACAAATTAACCATTCAATATTCTAATGATTTTATTTAGTGAAACCTGTCATTAATTACAGGTTATTTTGCTATTGATATAAACCTGTAGGATCTAACGGTTATTTAATATTTTTTTAAACGCTATTGTTTATTCCGTCATCAAGTGATGACAATTAAATATAAATAATGGAGGTAATAATGAATAACATTTTAAACTTACAAACATTTGCCGTTGATTCTGATGTTGAAATCATGGAGTGGAGTACGATCAGTAACCACTGTGGCGGCAACGTATTGCGATAATCAATTGTATATTTTCACCTATCAACTTATTTAAGGAATAACCAAATGAATAACATTTTAAGCCTACAAACACTCGCCGTTGAATCTGATGTTGAAATCATGGAATGGAGTACTATCAGTAACCATTGTGGCGAAAACGCACAAAAGTAATAATTTAACTAACAATTATATAAGGAATAAAAATATGAAGAACATTTTAAAATTACAAACGCTAGCTGTTGATTCTGATGTTGAAGTCATGGAGTGGAGTACGATCAGTAACCACTGTGGCGGCAACGTATTGCGATAATCAATTGTATATTTTCACCTATCAACTTATTTAAGGAATAACCTAATGAATCACATTTTAAGCCTACAAACACTCGCAGTTGAATCTGATATTGAAATCATGGAGTGGAGTACGATTAGTAACCATTGTGGCGGAAACGCACAAAAGTAATAATTTAACTAACAATTATATAAGGAATAAAAATATGAATAACATTTTAAACTTACAAACACTCGCCGTTGAGTCTGATGTTGAAGTCATGGACTGGAGTACGATTAGTAACCATTGTGGCGGAAACGCACAAAAGTAATAATTTAACTAACAGTTATATAAGGAATAAAAATATGAATAACATTTTAAGCCTACAAACACTCGCCGTTGAGTCTGATGTTGAAGTCATGGACTGGAGCACGATCAGTAACCACTGTGGCAAACAACTCGCTTAATTCACAAATTAACTATTTTAAGGATAATGAAAAATGAACAACATACTAAACTTGCAAACATTAGCGATAGAAAAAGAATCTGCACCAGTAATGGAATGGAGCACGATCAGTAATCACTGCTAATCGAAGTGACGATAACTTATTAATCATAATTTAATTGAGGATATCAAGATGAACAACATTTTAAGCTTGCAAATATTAGCATTAGAAAAAGAAACCGCTCCAGTAATGGATTGGAGCACTATTAGCAATCATTGCTAATAACGTTCCCTTTCATTTGTCATTTAAATGAAAGGCAGTGTAAGAACAAGCGTTAATGCTGCACTCATTAATAAAAGTAAAACATGCTGTTGTTATGCATTGTGATGCAGCTAATAATTTATTTTATTAAAACACTTGAGTATAAAAGCTAAACTTATTAGTCATGTCTTGTTGTTAAGTTTTGCTAGTAGGAATCCTGTTTTATCCTATGGAAATTCGTATAAAAACCTATCGATATCAGTCAGTAATCTAGCGCCTGGCTGATATCGATACAACTCATAGAGTAATTAATCTTTTGATTTTACTACCACCTTTAAGAAAAGGATTTTATTGTGAGCAATAATTTATATACCTATGGCGATCGTGATTATTTTACTCTTCCTATTGAGTTGCCTTCAGATGATTTCTATAAAAAAGCCATTGAGCAGAGTATCCCAGATACTTGGATATTGAATAGGAAGAATATTTGGTTGGCAGGTTCTCCTGCTGATGGAAGTTTGCCTTTGCAAGGATTTAAAATACACATATCAGCCATTGAATCACAAGCAATAGAGGTAATCGAAAAGACATTATCTCATTGCGTGGCGCACAACACGGCATTTAAAGTTATTTGTCGTAACGACATCGCTACTAACATGACATCCAAGTCATGCGGGCGCAGCAGCGCTGGAAAACTCATTACTATTTACCCTAGAAATGACAAGGTTTTCAAGTCGCTCATTAATGATCTGTACTTAAGCCTTAAAGACAATTTAGGGCCTTATATCTTATCTGATAAACGATACCTGGATAGCCAAGTGGTTCACTACCGTTACGGTGGATTTCTGTTATTACCTAAGATTAAAGCCGATGGCACCACACTCGCTTGTATAAAAGATGATGCCGGTAATATAGTCGAAGATGAGCGCAATGCATTTTATCAGTTGCCTCACTGGGTCAAGGAGCCTTTCCCAGAAGCACTGGATGCCAGTACTGAGGCAGTGCCACTTAATAATCGCTATAAAGTCATTAAAGCCTTGGCTTTCTCTAATAGTGGTGGTGTTTACCAAGCCTTAGATTTGAGAACAAATCAAGAGGTTGTCATTAAAGAAGCTCGGCCGCATATCAATTTCCGCTCTATGGCCAAAACCAGTGTCTATGCCGATCAGGTATTGAAAAATGAATACAAGGCATTGCAGTTGTTGCAAAGCAGTGCTTACTTTCCTAAAGCCATAGATTGGTTTGTCGAGTGGGAGCATTCCTTCCTGGTGGAAGAATTTGTCCAAGGCATTCCATTGAGAAAATTCCGCGCCAGTAGCGAGTGCACCTTAGTCCCCTATACAGATGCACCAGAATCAGCGGAAAGATTTAAAGGCGCATTTTGTTGGATAGCCAAGTCCTGTATCGAAGCTGTAATGGCAGCTCATGAGCGCGGTATTGTGCTAGCTGATATCTCCCCCAATAACATCATGGTGGACAGTGAAAATAAACGCATCCGCTTCATTGATTTCGATGGTGCTTATCGCCTCAAGGAAGGTGAAGTCGAAGGAGGCAAGGGCATAGTCCCCATCTTAAGCACCCCAGGTTTTAGTGATCTTCAGGCCTTGCTTAAAAATGGCAGTAGCTATCAAGCCGATTGGTATGCCTTAGGCATGGTGCTTTACAGCATTTTATTACCGATACAAAACCTGTTTGATATCGACAAGGATTTACGTTGGGAATTGCTACCTAAACTTATCGATGATTGTAAACTTGATCCTGCCATTGCCTCTGTCATCACTGCCTTAGCGCAAGGTGAACCCGATAATGCGCTGTTATCAGTCAAGGCATTGGAAGCTAATTTCCGTTCTGAATTGGCTGCAAAAGAAGCCCTGCCATTCGAGTCTTTACCCAATACAGCGCCGCGTGTTTCCACTGCAGAACTCAAAGACGAAGTCGATGAGTTAATCCGACTGGTGAAAACCGGTGTTCCCCGTGAAAACGACCCACAATTTGTGCCAATCGATTACCGTGCATTCGATCTTCATCCTCACGGACTGGCTTACGGTTATTACGGTCCTGCTGTGTTATTAACCCAGAGTGGCCATCAGGTGCCAGAACACTTGCTACAAAAAATTGATGCTAAATCAGTGACTGAATTCAGTGCGGGTTTGCTGGTGGGTACAGCCGGTATGGCCTTAGCGGAACTTGAATTGAATCGCCTAGATTTAGCTGAACAATATGCCGAGGAGTCGTTTAACTCGCCGCTTTTCGCTGAACTGAATAGCTTCGGTTATGGTTTGGCCGGAATAGGCTTTATGGCACTGGCTATGTATCGCAAAACTCACGCTGAATTATATCTGAGCAAGGCGAAAGAAATTGGCGACTTGCTTGCTCAGCGAGCAATAACGGAAGCCACAGGGGTGCGTTACCCGGCAGAAAAAGCAGACCGAGATCCAGTAGGTATAGCGTATGGAAGCGCTGGAATCGCATTGTTCCTGCTACATCTCTATCAAAGCACGGATGATGCACAGGTGTTACAACTTGCCAAAGCGTCACTGCAATATGATATCAATGCGGGTCTGCGAGACGATGGCAGCTATAGCTGGGGGGAAACGGCCGATAGCACTCAGATATTGCCTTATTGGGAGTATGGTGCTGGCGGGGTTGGCGCCGTTATCGCCCGTTTTTATGAGGTCACAGCGCAAGCTCACTATGTTGATATTTTAAAATCGCTAGCAGTAACCAATTTCTCACGCTACTCGGCAGAGCAGGGAAGTTTCAATGGTTTGTCAGGCTTTGGTGAGCTGTTGCTCGATATTTATCGCGTCACAGGTGAAGCCATTTATTTGCAATCGGCACGACAGATTGCCGACAGTGTGATGCTGTTCTCGATTAAAAAGCCACAGGGCCGCATTTATCCTGGACGCTTCTCCTACCGTTTATCGACAGATCTTGCATTTGGATCCTCAGGCATTGGCTTGTTTCTAAATAGAATTATCACGGGTCAGCCACGTTGGTTGCACGATCTCGCATAAGTCATATTAAGGGGTACACTATGTCGATTAACAGAGAGAATTTAAAAATAGTGGCTGAACTGCTAGCGCCTTGGAAAAAGAAGCTGGGACTGTTATTCAGTTTAAGTATCTTTCAGGCCATAGTGTTCACCATCTTCGATCCCTTGGCGCTTAAGTATCTGATTGATGCCATCACTGAGGGGAACACACGCTTATTTGTCATCATAGCATTAACCGTGACGGCGATAGCCACAGGCGGGCGTTGGTTAAGTTACTGGACTTCCTTGTTGCGACAGCAGATCAAAAATGCCGTTCAACAGCAAGTCTGTGCTGAGTTGACGGCGGTGTATTATCAACATGATTGCAAGAAAATTGATAATCATGGCAAGGGCTATTATATCTCTCGGCTGCACGATGAGCCTAAACAGCTGGCCGCCGTGGTTGATGTGTCCCTGTCGCTGTTAGTGGGTATTGTGGTTGCTATCTCTGGCGTCGGTGTTGCCTTGTGGATCAGCTGGCAAGTGACCTTGGCATTAGTGGTGATAGTGCCCATGCTGTATCTGTTGGCGAATAAGTTCAGCAATAAAATTGGTGAAGTAACCAATAAAATGCACGAGTCAGAAGCCGAGTTTAAATCCATACTGACGACGGTAATCGACAGCTTTAAATTAGTAAAACTGTTTGATCTTAATGACACGGCGACACAAGAAATTAAACAAGGTTTGAAAGTGCCCCTAGAGGCAACTTATCAGAGCGCGAAATATGCCAGCATGTATCGCTCTATCAGTGCGGTATTCCTGTCTTACGCCGAGTTATCCGTCATCGTCATTGCAGGTTACCAAGTCATCACAGGGGTAGTGACTATCGGCGCCTTGTTTGCATTAACCCGCGCCTTTTCTATGGTGACTCGCTCTGTCGAACAAATCACTTCTATTATTCCAAGCTTGGTGATGCTGAATACCTTGATTGAAAGATACAAAGCCTTTAAGTCAGAGTCAGATGGTGCCCATTCTATCAAGCGTGAAGTATTGTCAGGTTTTTCACTTAAAGACATGGAATATGATCACCAAGGAAAATCCATCTTCCATAATGCTAGCCTAGAAATCGGTGCTCAGAGCCGCGTGTTGATCAGTGGGCCTAATGGCTCTGGAAAGAGTACCTTCGCCAACTTGCTGGCCGGTTTTTATGTACCAGACAATGGCAGTATCTCAGGTCCAGAGCTGCATGATTTGAGTGCCTCTTTATACCCCTTTGGTTTATTGCCTGGCACAATAGGGAAAAACTTTAACATCATAGGTTCAAAATATGGCTGTGAAGATAAAGTGTCTTATCTGGTGGAAGAGTTAAATTTACAACCTTGCCTCGAATCCAAATACGATAACTTGTCTGAGGGACAGAAGAAAAAATGCCAAATAGCCATGTGCTTGCTGAAACCGGCTAAAACCTATTTGTTCGATGAACCTTTGGCTAACATAGATGATAAGAGTAAGGCGACTGTGTTAGGAATTATAGACCGCTTCACACAAGGCGCGTCACTGATGATGATCATGCATGAAGGCGAGCGATTTACTGAGATGTTTGATAGCAGTATTAATATCATAGGTAATGGCGGCATCACCTTTGCGGCAATGAAAAGCTAGTGCTAGTCTTGTTTCGAAAAATGGCTTAGTAACCCCATTTTTCCACAAGAAAAATAGAGAGACTGATTTTTACATCATCACATGATACAAATTAGACATTGGGGGTTATCATACCGTAGCGCATGGCTAAAGACACAGCATGCTGACGGTTGGTAGCCCCTAGTTTTTTAGTGACATTGTTTAAATGGAATAGCACAGTACGTTCTGTGATATTGATAATCTGACAAATCTCCCACGCTGTTTTACCTTCACAGGCCCAAAAAAGGCATTCTTTCTCGCGGCTCGTTAGATTGGACTCACAAGTTTCTGAGGTTATCAAGGCGAGCTGACGCTCGAACAAGTTAACCCCAAAAGTATGAGCGAAGGGTAATACCTGATTCAGCTTGTCACTGCCTTGTTCGGTATCATCATCTATGGCGAGGCTGAACACAGCAAATTCCCCAGAGGTCGAACGTATGGGTATGCTTAGGCCATTTTTAAGGCCATAGCTTTTTGCTTCCTCCATTAACGCTTGGCTGTTGGCATCATTGAACTTGCCGAGCTGCACTAGCTGACTCCATTGAACTGGCGCATGCTTGTTCATCATATAGGTGACAACCGGGTCATTCTTATGCTTTTCTTGCTTGAAATAAATGTCCATCCATTCTTCAGGGTAATTACTCAACACATTCATTTTAGGTGCGTATAGGGAATCTTGGGAAACTATCCCCATTAAGTAAAATGGAACGTCCAGAAGTTGGCAAAACTCTTCACAGGCAGTTTTTAATTGATCCGCTGATTTGAGCAGCTCCAGGTTCTGCACCAGCTGCAAGAAGATCTTACTATCCATGACAAAACCACCCATTGTTAATGATATGTTGCAAAACTATAGGGTAATCTACTCCTGTTAGCAATAAACAGCAAGCCGCCTGTTAAGCTCCTAGGTGAAATCAAATGCTAAACCTCTAAATAGGCGCTTTGTGAGTCTCAGTAAGCTTGAAAACCACACTTTCAGATTAACCGCTTAGGAGGTTAGCTGGCGGGAGTGGGAGATGGACATAAAAAAATGGCTCCCGAGTTGGGAGCCATGCTTAACTTGTGTTATCGCGAATTTTTATTCGGCTTTTAATATTTTCGCCGGCCGTTCACTGGCTGATTTAATGCCGTGCGAAGCGACAGTGAGCCAAGTTATCAGGCTTACCAGCGCAGCTGCCGCGACATAAGCCGAGAGTGGCTGAGTAATACGCTCATTAAAACCGTTAAGCCATTGGCCTAATAAGTAATAGGTAGCCGGTACCGCCAAAAAGATACTGACAGCCAGTAGCCACAGGTACTCTTTGGCTAATAGATTAATCAAGTCCAACTTAGTGGCTCCTAAGACCTTGCGAATAGACATTTCTTTGGCTCTACATTGGGCGCTGTAGGATGACAGCCCAAATATACCTACGCAGGTAAGGAAAACCGCAAGCCCACAGAAAATCAGTACAAAATTCGCTACCCTTCGATCATCACTGTACAGTTGGCGATAGTTTTCTTCCACTAGGCTAATGGTAAATTCGTCATTGCCAGTCTGCTGAGCTAGCTCTGTTTTAATGCGGTTTAAGGTCAGTGGAAGTTGATCTTGAGTGATAGTTGCCACTATATTGGCCTCTGACATCCAGCTTAAGCCACAGATGAACAGCAAGGGAGACAAGCTGTTGCGAGCTGAACCCACCTGAATGTCTGCCACGACACCAACGATTTTCACATCAAACTTATCACTGTCTTCTTTGCCTGTCTTGAATTGCCAAATCTTACCAATCGCTTGCTGAGGATCCGTTAGTCCAGACATTTTGATGATAGATTCAGTGACTATGATGCCGGCAAAGCCTTGTCCTTGAGCATCTTCTTGATACCAGTCGCTGCCGTATTTTTCGGAAAAATCACGCCCCGCCAATAACTTAAGCCCTTGAGCTTTGACTATGCCATATCCGCTACCAATAAAGGGTAAGAAAGGGGAGTCGGCATCGGCACCTGGCCATAGCAGTTTAGTGGAAGTGTTAGTGGTGTCGGTCAGCGAAGCGTCACTGAAACCAATGTCAGAGACTCCCTCAATTCGAGACAGTCGAGAGACGATGGCGTTATTACTCTTCTCGAACAGCATGTCTGCAGCAATCGCTGATATTTCAATTCGTTGAGTCCGCTCATAGCCTACGGGCAATTGTTTAAGGTAATCCAATTGCTGGAACAGTATCGCGGCGGCGACAATTAAGCCTACCGACAGTGCCGCCTGCAGTGTGAGCAGTGATTTACGGATAAGCACTGCCGTTTTTCCTCTTTGTAGATCGCCACTCAATACTCGTTTTGCGCTAAATGATGACATAAATAGCGCGGGGTAGAGACCGGCTGTGATGCCTATGATTAAGGTTAAAAAGGCCAAGACTAACAAGCTATCTACACTGGCTGTAAGACTAAGATGGCTTTCGGTAAGGTTATTAAACCAAGGTAAGGTTAGCTGAACTAATAGGGTGGCTATCATCACTGAGATAAATGAAAGCAGGGTCGATTCAAACAGGAACTGACTAATAAGCTGGAACTGGCTGGCTCCCATGGCTTTTTTGACGCCGACTTCCTGAGCTCGCCTACCCGCCTGAGCTGTGCTCATATTGATAAAGTTTATCATGGCAATGCCAATCAAGAGCAGGCTTAGGCCAGTACACACAGTGACAGTGAATTGAGAGCCGTTCATTTTCATTTCGAACTGTGACTGGGCGTTTAAATGGATTTTGTCCAGTCGCTGCAGCTCGACTCGCACCATGTCTTGACCCGAGTAGGCCAGATTATTGTAGAGGCTGGTTAATGTTTTGCTGATTTCATCAACATTTGCGCTGTTAGCAAGGCGAACATAAGTATAACTATTGTTGGCACCCATACTTGGGGTCCCTATGATAGCTGGGTTTGCCGAGGTTAATGCATCGAAATGAAAGTGGGTGTTATCTGGCAGATTTTCAAAAATAGCTGCTACAGTCCAGCTTGCATCCTGACTCTGTAAGCTTTTGCCTATGACATCACTGCGGCCGAACAGACGCTGGGCTTCTTTAACGGACAGGGCTAATTGGTAGGGGGCCGTCAAGGCTTGTTGTAAGTCGCCGGCCACTGTGGGTAACAGCATGAGCTGTTCAATATTGTCGGATGCGGCAAATAAACTGCTTAAATGTAATTTTTCACCTTGATATTCCACTGCAGAATCAATTTGTTTGGATAAATCGAACAGATTGAATACTAATTCTACGCCGTTAATTTTACTCAGCTCGCTATTAAAAGCGCTGCTTACCAAGGGAGCATGCAGTCCCATGCTGGGCCATTGTTGCTGCAATCGATAGCTGCTGGTGGGCTCAGGCTGAAACTTGTCGAACGACTGATGGTAATTCACATACAGGGCTATCAATATCGCGGCAGCCAAACCGATAGAAAGCCCCATTATATTCATCAGGCTGTGGCTTTTCTGGCGCAACATGGAACGTAGCGCAGTCAATAAATAGTTATTAAGCATACTTCACCTCGCTCAACACGGCCTTAGGTTCTCTTGATACCACCTTGCCATCGAGAAGATGAACAATCCTGTTGCCGTATTGGGCATCGCTTTCTGAGTGGGTGACCATGACTATGCTGGTGCCTTGCTGATTGAGTTCTGTGAGCAAATTCATCACATCGCGACCATTTTCTGAATCCAGGTTGCCGGTAGGTTCATCGGCAAGGATAAGCTTTGGTGAGATGACTAAGGCTCTGGCTATGGCGACCCTTTGTTGTTGACCACCAGAAAGCTGCTGCGGAAGGTGATTGGCTCTGTGGCTGATGTTAAGTTTTTCCATAATGGACTTAACGCGTTCTACTCGCTGTTGCTTATTCACTTTATTGTAAAGCAAGGGCAGCTCAATGTTTTGTGACACAGTCAGGTCGTCGACCAAATTAAAAGATTGAAAAATATAACCAAGATTTCGGCTACGCAGCTTAGCCAGCTGGTTCTCAGAATAGCCTTCTATATTCTGCTCCATAAACTGATATTGGCCACTATCACAGGAGTCGAGCATGCCTAAAATGGACAATAGGGTCGATTTTCCGCAGCCTGACGGGCCCATGATGGAAATGAAATCACCTTGATTTACTGTGAGATTTAGGGCATCCAATGCCAAGGTTTCAACATCATGGGTGCGAAATGACTTGTGAATATTTGTTAGTGTGATCATGTTTATTCCCTTAAAATTTAGTTGAGTATGAGTTCGTCGGCATTGTCGAAGTTGCTGTAGCTGGAGATGATGACCTTATCCTTGGGTTCTAAACCTTCTAGTACCTGATATACGGCGCCGTTCTTCTTACCCAACTTTACGGGTCTGCGATAGGCTTTAGAGTTATCTTCATTGACCACAAAGACCCAATGTCCTCCAGTGGTATTGAAGAAGGCGCCTTTTTCTAATAGGGTCGAGTGACTTTGTGGGTCGCTGAGAATGAGATCCAAATCTAAGCTTTGACCCCGCTTGATGCCTTCAAGGTTATTGGGAAGGTCCACCTCGATAAGAAATCGCGACGCATTGACCCTGCTATCAATTTTACTGATGCTGGAGCGTATGACCTGGTTATTAAAATGCACATCGGTCAGCATGCCGAGCTCCACTTGGTTGAGGTAATACTCATCCACTTCTACCGCCAATTTGTATTCCCCTGGCAGATCAATTTGACCTAATCTGGCCCCTTGGCTCTTAGATTCGCCAACGGCTACATCCAAGTCGCTGAGGTAACCGGCAACGGGAGCACGCACCAATAAGTTTTCAAGATTCTTACGGGCAAAGTCTAAATTAGTGTTGAGCATCTTAGCGCTGTCTTCCAGCTGGGTAATTTGCGCTTGGCGAATAAGGTTTTCCGCCTGTTGCCGCTCCAACGTGAGCTCGCGGCGATTCTGATAATATCTAAGTTCGTCTTGCAGGTTTAACAGATCATCTTTTGGGATAAGATCCCGCTTACTCAAGGCGGTTGCCTGTTTTAGCTTGCGAGTCAGTTGACTGATTTGATGCTCGAGTTCTAGTAAATCTCGCTTTAGATTGAGCTTGTTGGTTTCCATGGTCATTTGAGTATTTCTTAGAAAATTCAATTGCTCAGTAATTTGTGCTTCGCGGCTTATCACATCTAATTGCAGCGAACTGTTGGACAGTGCGACCAAAGGTTGGCCTGCTGTGACGAACTCGCCTTGCTCCACCAATTTTTCATCGATACGGCCGCCGCTAATGGCATCTAAAAATATGGTCGTCTTGGGCCTGATATTGCCGCGCAGGCGTAAACTGTCTTCAAAGAGTCCCGTTTTCACTTTAGATACGCTAATGGTGCCTAGTGCAGTACGTTGCGAAATGGTGTCAGTGTTTGATGCTGTAATGGCATAAGCCGCCGAAGCAATAGTTAACGTCAATACTGCGGTGGCAGCCAGCTTCTTAAGCTTGGGTGAACGGCGTTGAGTGATGATTCTGTCCATGTTTCTCTCCAAATATAAAAATTAATCTGACACAGCTCAAAAAGGTTTTTTTATTAATTCCACTTGCACACCCAGAGACAACAAGTGGCTATCAACGACTGTCCATTCAGCTAGGTTAGCTAGGGTGGATTGAGTCGATGGCGTCGGCTCAATGTCAGGGCTATCCAGCAATTGATAGCTAAGTAGAAACTCATCGACTAAGCCTGATTGCTGTAATTGCATGCAAGTGGTGTAATTGGCAATGACCACAGCAGTCGACAGCTGCATTGTTGCTAAATTTGCAAGAAATGCCCGTAGACTGGCCTCATCTTGGTATTCATGTAGCAGCAACTCGCAGCCCGCCGAATTACGCATCCCTTGGTAAGTTTTACTACTGACACTGCTATCTGTGATGACGGCATGGCAGCTCATTACGCTTTGTCTTATGCGTTGCTTGAAACCAAAATCTTTATTAAAAACCTGCATATCAACATGACCACCTCGCATATTGGTTGCCGTTATGCAGGTTATCCAGGGGCGGTTCTTCGTTTTAACTGTATAGGGGCCATAATAGACTTGGCTGGCGATGTGATTGATTGGGAAGTAATTGATGACAATGCCGGATTCGACACTCTTATCTTCCGCTTTACCAAAAATCCACCAAGCATTGTCTATGCTCGGAAGATTAACTTCGCGAATACCTGCCGCCTTCAGGCTGGGGAGCAATTCATCTAAGGTAATAAAACCACAGTGCAATGGCGCCGATAAATACAGGGCAGTGGCCTGAGTATGGCTTTCCATCATGTGAGTTAGCTGGGAGGCTGGGTAACCAAACATGCCCGACCCCGAGCATACTCGGCGGTTATGTCTAGCCAGTGACCAAGCCCATCCAGAATGCTTGGATGTTAGCAGCGCCTTATCTAAGGTTAACAACAACTCCTGTGGAAGTTGCTCTGGCTGAAGTGTAATTGGTTGCAATTGTGCGCTCATTAGGTCCCACCTACGTTTTTAATATTTCTAGATTAACCAGTGAAGAAGGGTTTGGTTAGCTGTTACATATGACAGAGTCTTTGCTAGGCAAATAAAGCGTCATTGGCAATTAACCGCATCACGCAAAATATGGAGTAAATAAAATAGAGGAAAACAGCGTTAAATGTACCTGTCAGATCTAACATCCCCACAACTGACAGTTATGTAGCAGCGTTATTTTTTTTAGTTTTGATCTCACTTTCAAACACGAAACGGTGATCAAAATGTCAAAAATAACAGTAATCAATAAAATGTCTTCAAATGTTAACAATCAAATATTGGATCAGATATTTAAATTAAGAAATGAAACATTCAAACAGAGATTAGGTTGGGAAGTAAAAACTGAAAATGGTATGGAAAAAGATAACTTCGATAAATTAAATGTATCTCATATTGCTATGACGGATAAAAGCGATAATGTCATTGGTTGCTGGCGTGCATTGCCGACTCAAGGTGAGTATATGCTTAAAGATATTTTCCCTGAGTTATTACAGGGCGAAGCGGCACCATTGTGTGAAGATGTGTGGGAAATTAGTCGATTTACCGTACGTAAAGGCGATGGCGAAAAAGGCGCTGGCTTAGTTAACTCATCTACAGCAGCCTTAGTTAAATCCTTCTATGACTTCGCTAGAGAGAACGAGATTAAGCATTATGTTCTAGTAACAACAGTGGCTTGTGAAAGAATATTGCGTTTGTTGGGAGTCAAAACCCGCAGAATGGGCGCGGGAAAATCATTGCAAATAGGTATAGAGCGCTCAGTGGCATTGTGGATAGATATTGATGACAGTTTACAAATGGCCAGTTAATCAGGCTGTCATTATCTGCTCCAATAACGATAACTGTGATTGAGAATAACTTAGTGCTTGTTAAAAATGATGATCGTAAGTAAAAATGAATAAATGTTTTATTTTTAAGTTAATAAAATGTAACAACTTACTTTTTGTTATCGAAAAATAAATGCCGTAGGATGGCTGCGATGATAAAAATCAAACAATAACAAGGACGTGTAATGAAAATAAAATCTTATCTAGCCTTTCCTTTTTTGGCTCTCAGTATGATTGCTTGTGGTGGTGGCTCCGATGATGGTGCTTCAACAACTTCGACTGTGAATAATGCACCGACAGCCAGAATGTCATTAGACAACGCTTCAGTTAGCATAGGAGATCTTGTTTCAATTCAAGGTGGGCAAAGTAGTGATCCTGATAGCGACAGTTTAAGCTATCTGTGGCAGGTTAGCGATCCTCAAGGTATGGCATTGGCTTTGAGTGATGCTAAAAATAAGCAGTTGAGTTTTAATGTCACTATGGTTGGAGAATATCAAGTAAGCCTAACCGTAAGTGATGGTAAAGGCGCAAATGATAAGGCAAAGTTAGCCTTACAGGTTGCAGGCGCTACAAACGCTAGCACGATTGTAGCTGTGATTTCTTCTGCCGAAACGGTAAAACAGGGCAATATAGTGACGCTTTCAGGCGAAAGCAGCCGCTTAACAGCTGATACTCGTTTTAGCTGGAGTTTATTAGAAAAACCTGCCACTAGCGAAGCGGCACTGACCAGCACAAATACAGTGGAAACTTATTTTACCGCCGACAAGTTGGGTGAATATAAGGTGCAGTTAAGCCTCAAAGATCAAAATGAAAACACTGATGTGGTCCAGCGCGTGATCACGGCTACTAGTGTTACCAGCAACACGGCTCCAGTGGCATCTATTACTGCTGCGAGTACTGAGCTTAAAATTAATGAAGAGCTCACATTGTCTGCAGCTCAAAGTACGGATGCCGACGGTGATACGTTAAGTTTTAGTTGGCAAGTTATTCAACAGCCTGATAGTGCAGAAATTAAGCTGGAGCAGGCAGCAACGCAACAGGCAAAGTTTAGTGCGAATTCTTTAGGTGAGTATCAGGTAGAGTTGACTGTCAGTGATGGCAAGCTACAAGATAAAAAACAACTGAAATTACAGGTGACCGCTGCCAATCGTTCCCCAGTGGTTAGCATCAATCTAAATTCGAATTCACCTAAACAAGGTGAAACGATTAACTTGCAAGGGGTTGGAGTTGACCCTGACAATGATAGCTTAAGTTATAGCTGGAGCTTAGTTTCTAAACCTAGCGATAGTAGCGCTCAATTCTCTAACTCAAATCAGCAAAATACACAGTTATACCTAGATGCGAAAGGGGATTATTTAGTCTCTTTGACTGCCAGTGACAATCAGCTAACGTCAGCGCCTGCCACTAAAAGAATTCGGGTTGCAGTTAATCATCCACCAGTGATCACTAAGGTGATTTATGATACCTACGTTATTGCAGGTTCTCCTACTAAACTTGAGGCGCAGGCGACAGATCCTGAAGGTCAGTCGATGATTTTTGAGTGGCGTTTGACAGATAAAGATCCTGGCACAGAAGGAACATTTAGTGCCCCAACTCAGTCAGTAACCGAGTTTACGCCGGATCTACCAGGTTGGTACACCTTAGAAGTCAGCGTCAGTGATGGAATTCAGAAATCTCTACTGCCAAACACATTGCTAATCATTGCCAAATAACCCCATTGGTATAAATGTTGAGTGTAACCATTCGCGGTGCTGGATTTTATAATCAGCATTGCGAATGCTTTAATAAGAATTTTATCACTGGGCTTAACAGCACTTCAGCTACGATGCAGAGTCAATACAGAGCTCGTCTTTATTAACCTACATGTTTACAGAGGCATGTTTTGCGCGTTTGATAGCAGCTTTATTGAGTGCGAGTGGTTACAATGGGTTATCTTTTTTGATGAGTTTTGATTTCATACTTATGTCTGCTGACAAATTATCTTACCCGCTAAAAATGCACAATACCTTAGGCTTGGCGCAAACTTGCCATACCTTGCACGAGGCTCATTGCTGTGAAGAGCTTATTTCATTGAGCCAAAGTGCCTATGATGGCGACAAACCTATGTTGGTGCTAGGCGGTGGATCGAATCTTGTGTTCACCGAAGATTACGATGGTGTAGTAATAAAGGTGCTGTCTAAAGGCATAGCGGTAAGCGAAGATGAAGACCATTTCTATCTGACGGTACAGGCTGGTGAGTCTTGGCATGGGCTGGTGGAATATTGCCTGGCACGCAATATGCCGGGGCTTGAGAATTTAGCCTTAATCCCGGGCACGGTTGGCGCCGCGCCAATTCAGAATATCGGCGCCTATGGTGTAGAGTTTTGCCAAGTGTGTGACTGGGTTGAGTATCAAGATTTATCAACAGCGACACTGATAAGGCTAGACAATACTGCCTGCGAATTCGGTTATCGCGAGTCCATCTTCAAGCAGCAGCTTAAAAATCGTATCGTTATCACCCAAGTGCAAATCAAGTTAGCAAAACACTGGCAGCCGTTGCTCAGTTATGGCCCGCTGCAGCATCTTGAAGCCGAAACCGTGACGCCTCAGGCTATTTTTGATTGTGTCTGCCAAGTGCGTCAGGAAAAGCTGCCCGATCCGCAAGTGATAGGTAATGTGGGCAGTTTCTTTAAAAACCCGTTAATTTCGGCGCAGCAATACCTTAATTTAATGAAACAGCACTCAGATATTGTTGGTTATGCTCAAGATGATAGTCGGATTAAGCTTGCTGCGGGCTGGCTCATCGATCAAGCAGGTCTGAAAGGCACGAGTGTCGGCGGCGCTGCAGTTCATAAAGCACAGGCACTGGTGTTGATTAATCAAGGTAACGCGACAGGTGAAAATATTTGCGATTTAGCTAAAAAAGTCATGGCTGAGGTCGAGGCAAAATTCGGGGTGAAATTAGAGCCAGAACCCAGAGTTATGGGGCGACAGGGAGAGATAAATCTATGAGTATTCAATGGCATAATAAGCGACAGATTTTGGCGTTACTCTCTTCTGAGTATTTTGTTTCAGGTGAGCAATTAGCCCAAAAATTAGCTATTTCGCGTTCGGCTATCCAACAACAAATCGAAGCCATGGGTGAGTTCGGTATAGATATTTATTCGGTGAAGGGCAAAGGTTACAAGCTTGCCACGCCCATTTGTCTGCTTGATGAAGCTAAGTTACTGCAACAATTAGATAATCGCTGTTTTTATTTTAATGATTTACCCAGCACTAACGGATTTATGCTCACCCATGGCCCTGAACTCAAAAGTGGTGATATATGCCTGGCTGAATATCAGTCTGCCGGCCGTGGTCGCCGTGGTCGTCAATGGCTGTCACCCTATGGCCACCACATATACGCTTCAATGTACTGGCGTTTGGAGCAGGGTATGTCTCAAGCCATGGGATTAAGCTTGGTAGTGGCGTGTTCTATCGTTGCTGTGCTTAAGCAAATGGGCGTGAATGGCTTAGGGCTTAAGTGGCCTAATGATATTTACCTTAATGACAAGAAGCTTGCGGGTATTTTAATTGAACTTATCAATAGTCCTGTGCAGGCCTGTCAGTTGGTGATAGGTTTTGGGATTAATATGAGTATGTCTGCCAGCCAAGGTGAGCTTATCGACCAGCCTTGGAGCGATTTAACCACCCTTGAGTCTATGCCAGACAAAACCGAGTTAGTTATTGCGCTGCATAAACAACTAAAACAAGACCTTAAACGCTTTGAAGCCGCAGGCCTTAAAGATTTTATTGATGCTTGGCAGGCGGATGATATTTTCATGGGCCGTGAAGTGAGTTTATTGATGGCGCCTAATGAAGTGACTGGGACTTATCAAGGGATAGATGAACAAGGGGCCGTACTACTGCAAACTGCGCAGGGACTGCAAACGTTTGTCGGCGGTGAGATTAGCTTACGGGCTAAAACTTAGCCCTGCAGGGCTATCCAGTATTGCTTCGCTTTATAAAAAAGCCCAAGGCAGATGCCTTGGGCTTTTTTATAATGGTATGGAGCAGCGCTTATCTGCGCATTAACACTTGGCTAATGAGGTGGTCCTTGCCTTTTTTCAAGATAAGCTTAGCCCGCTCACGGGTGGGGCGAATATTGAGCTGTAGATTGGGAGCGTTTATCGTGTCCCAAATATTGGCGGCTATGGCATTGGCTTCATCGTCTGATAGTGAAGCGTAATGATGGAAAAAGGATCTAGGATCATTAAAGGCACCGTGGCGGAATTGTAAAAAACGCTGTTGATACCAATCTTTCAATAAGCTCTCATCGGCATCCACATAAATTGAGAAGTCCACAAAGTCTGACACAAATGGCCTGCGGGTCTCAACTAAGGTATCAAGCCCTGTTTGCAACACGTTTAAGCCTTCCAGAATGATGATGTCTGGTTGTTCTATGACTTGCTGCTGATCAGTTAATCTGTCGTAGGTGATGTGGGAATAGAGTGGCACCTTGACGCTATTATCCCCAGATTTCACCGCGGAAATGAATTCACCTAACAGCTTAGTATCATAGCTTTCAGGAAAGCCTTTGCGTTGCAGTAACCCCCTGCGTTTTAATTCTGCTAGAGGATATAAGAAGCCATCTGTGGTGACTAAATCGACTTTGGGGTGTTCTGGCCAGCGCTGCAATAATGTTTGCAGGATACGAGCAGTGGTGCTCTTTCCCACAGCAACACTGCCAGCAATACTGATGATGTATGGGCTTTTTGGGGATTGTTGTGATAAAAATTTATCGATAACTAGGCCGCGCTGCTGCTTGGCGCCGACAATCAGATTAAGTAAACGGCTTAAAGGTAGATAAATGTCAGTGACTTCATTCAGAGACAGTTTTTCATTCATGCCTTTAAGCTGGGTTAGCTCGGCTTCACTCAAGGTGAGCGGCACTGATTTTCTCAGTTCAGACCACTGTTCACGCTCAAATGCTAAATAAAGTGCGTCTTGTATTGAGTTTGCCACTATCTTAACCTTTCTCTTCGCTTGGTTTTGCACAGTACACCAAGGTGTTAATAGGAACAATAGTTACGGCGGCATTTGCCATTAGCTGGACGAAGTCTCGGTTGGTTTTTAGCCAAAAAAAGCCCTTGAGGATAAAAAAGCAACGCTTAAACGAGTTTTTTAGTTTTTTTTCGAATTTGCTATTGCACTCTAGAGCACATTTCCATAATATCCGTCCCCGAAATGATGCGCCGGCATAGCTCAGTTGGTAGAGCAACTGACTTGTAATCAGTAGGTCCCGAGTTCGACTCTTGGTGCCGGCACCATATTTATGTGGAGGGGTTCCCGAGTGGCCAAAGGGATCAGACTGTAAATCTGACGGCTCAGCCTTCGAAGGTTCGAATCCTTCTCCCTCCACCACTTTTTTAACTAATTTGCCATTAGGCGAGTTAGTGCGCGGACATCGTATAATGGTATTACTCCAGCCTTCCAAGCTGATAACGCGGGTTCGATTCCCGCTGTCCGCTCCAACTTTTCAAGCTTCATTCTACTTTATTTATCCTGTCGTTAAATTCGCAATAAAATAAATTTTATCTTGATAATTCACATCTTTAGTCCCGTGAATTTTTTCCGTGTATTTGGCACAATAATTATCTTGATTGCTTAAAAAGCGTTCGATTTGGTTTGGCTTTGGTAAAGGCGCGTTAAGATTTGGGCTTTTTGTCCCTAAGCCAAACACTCTGTCTTGCTAACAAAGCTGAATAAGAATACAATCTATGGCCGAATTTTTGACCCTGTGCTGAGGCATTTCTAAGGGAAAACTCGGAAATGCATATTTGTAAGGTGTAAATATCTTTCAAGCCATAAGCTTAGGTCGCTGTAAGTAACGGAATAAACCGATGACAACTAATACTGAAAACCAGACTAATTCTCTGGATATCGTGAAGTGGGGCGTAGCAATTGTATTGCTAGCTGCTGCTATTATTGGCAACCAAATGTTTGGCGAGGCAAGTGTTGTCGTTCGCGCTTTAGGCGTAATCGTCGCGTTTGCAGTTGCTGGTTTGATTGCACTTCAGACTGAAAAGGGCAAGCAAGCACTTGCTTTTGCTCAAGAAGCTCACATTGAAGTACGCAAGGTTGTTTGGCCAACGCGTCAAGAAGCGTTAAACACCACCTTTATTGTACTGGTTGCTACCGCTATCGTTGCGCTGATCCTATGGGGATTTGACGCGATATTGTTGCGACTTGTAAATTTAATCACAGGCGTATAGGCATCTTAAATGACTGAAGTTAAAGAAGTTAAAAAGAGATGGTATGTGATCCAAGCTTTTTCTGGGTATGAAGGTCGTGTATCTAAAACCCTGCTTGAACATATCAAAATGCACAACATGGAAGACTATTTTGGTGAGATCTTAGTTCCTACCGAAGAAGTCGTTGAAATGCGTGCAGGTCAACGCCGTAAGAGTGAGCGTAAGTTCTTCCCAGGTTATGTGTTAGTGCAGATGGAAATGAACGATGACAGTTGGCATTTAGTAAAGAGCATCCCTCGTGTGATGGGCTTTATTGGTGGCACTTCAGATCGCCCAGCACCAATTTCTGATAAAGAAGCCGATGCTATCCTTCAGCGTTTACAAGACACAATTGAGTCTCCAACTCACCGCGTTATTTATGAGCCTGGTGAAGTTGTTCGCGTTTGTGACGGTCCATTTGCTGACTTCAACGGTACTATTGAAGAAGTGGATTACGAGAAGAATCGCGTTAAGGTGTCGGTAATGATCTTTGGTCGTTCGACTCCAGTGGAATTAGATTTTCATCAAGTTGAAAAAAGCTGATTAAAATAACCACAAAAACTATTTGTTTGCGGGTATGGAGTTTTGTATAATCCGCACCCGTTGTTTCAAGGGGAGCATATTGGCATGTCGCCAATAGGCGTTTGAACCCAAACTGAGGAAATGTCGACATGGCAAAGAAAATTGAAGCTTATATTAAGCTACAAGTTAAATCTGGTTCTGCGAACCCTTCACCACCAGTTGGTCCAGCTTTGGGTCAAAAAGGCGTGAACATCATGGAATTCTGTAAAGCGTTCAACGCACGTACAGAAAAAATGGAAAAGGGCATGCCAATTCCAGTGGTAATCACTGTATACAGCGATCGTTCATTCACGTTCGAAACTAAGACGCCTCCAGCATCTTACTTACTGCTTAAAGCAGCGAACTTGAAGTCTGGTTCTGCTCGTCCGAACACAGTAAAAGTGGGTACTATCAAGCGTAACGCAGTGCAAGAAATTGCAGAGCTGAAAGCAGCTGATATGACTGGCGCCGATGTTGAAGCGATGACTCGCACAATTGAAGGTACTGCACGTTCAATGGGTTTGGTAGTAGAGGACTAAGATAATGGCAAAGCTAACTAAGCGTATGCGTGTAATCCGCGACAAAGTGGATGGAATGAAGAGCTACGATATCAACGAAGCCGTTTCACTATTAAAAGAATTGGCTACTGCTAAATTCGTTGAAAGTGTTGATGTTGCTGTAAACCTTGGTATTGATCCACGTAAATCTGATCAAAACGTGCGTGGTGCTACTGTACTTCCACACGGTACTGGTCGTGACGTACGTGTTGCCGTGTTCACACAGGGTGCCAATGCCGAAGCTGCAAAAGCTGCTGGCGCTGAACTTGTTGGTATGGAAGAACTGGCTGAGCAAATCAAAGCTGGTGAAATGAACTTTGACGTAGTTATCGCATCTCCAGATGCAATGCGCGTTGTTGGTATGTTAGGTCAAATCTTAGGCCCACGCGGTTTAATGCCTAACCCTAAAACTGGTACAGTAACGCCTAACGTTGCTGAAGCAGTTAAGAATGCCAAAGCGGGTCAAGTTCGTTATAGAAATGACAAGAACGGTATTATCCACACTACTATCGGTAAAGTGGACTTCACGACTGAACAGTTGAAAGAAAACTTAGAAGCTTTAGTGTCAGCACTTAAGAAAGCTAAGCCAGCTGTTGCTAAAGGCGTTTTCGTGAAGAAAATCAGCATCTCTACCACTATGGGTGCAGGTGTTGCGGTTGACCAAGGTAGCTTGGAAGACATTAAGTAATTTTACAAAGTGCGTACATTAGTCTATAATGCGCGCACTTTGTGGGTTGAAGCCGTTATTAGTGTGATTTCTTAAAGTTAACTTTTTGATTTGACTAATAGTTCGGCTTCCGTCCAAGACCGCAGGTGTTGTCATCAGACATACTTAATTTCCTGCGTAGACGGTGTCAGGCCCCAGCTAATTTTTTTACTGGAAATCTGCACCGTAAGTAATCAAATACATGTTGTATTTGGTTTGGTAAATACTAGGGATTTCCCTAGGTAGAATCCAGGAGTAAAGCCTAATGGCATTAAGACTCGAAGACAAAAAGGCAATTGTTGCTGAAGTCAACGAAGCTGCCAAAGGTGCGCTTTCTGCAGTTGTTGCCGATTCACGCGGCGTAACTGTAGGTGCTATGACTGTTCTGCGTAAAACTGCTCGCGCTAACGGTGTTTATGTACGTGTTGTACGTAACACTCTAGCCAAACGTGCGGTTGAAGGTACTGCTTTTGAGTGCCTAGCTGAAACATTCACTGGCCCAACTTTAATAGCTTTTTCTAATGAGCACCCAGGTGCTGCAGCGCGTCTTTTAAAAGACTTCGCTAAAGGAAATGCAAAATTTGAAGTTAAAGGTGCAGCTTTTGAAGGGATGTTTATCCCTGCAGCTGATATTGATCGTTTAGCGAAACTACCAACTTACGACGAAGCACTAGCTCAGTTGATGATGACTATGAAAGAAGCATCTGCTGGCAAGTTCGTACGTACATTGGCCGCCCTTCGCGATCAAAAACAAGAAGCCGCTTAATTTCAAGCTGGCTGCTTAATCAAATTGAATTCAGAACAATAGGAAATATTTCTTATGTCTATCACTAAAGACCAAATCTTAGAAGCCTTTGCAGCTATGTCTGTAATGGAAGTTGTTGAACTAATCGAAGCAATGGAAGAGAAGTTCGGCGTTTCTGCTGCTGCTGCTACTGTTGCTGTTGGCGGTGACGCTGGCGCTGCTGCTGAAGAGCAAACAGAGTTCGACGTAATCATGACTTCACACGGTGACAACAAAGTTGCTGTTATTAAAGCCGTTCGTGGCGCTACAGGTCTAGGCCTGAAAGAAGCTAAGACTATGGCTGAATCTTCTCCAATCGCCATCAAAGAAGGCGTTTCTAAAGAAGAAGCTGAAGCGCTTAAGAAAGATTTAGAAGCAGCTGGTGCTGTTGTTGAAATCAAGTAAGCTTTAGCTTATTTGATCACCCAAGCAATTGGGTGAAGGCTGGCGGTTTTTTAACCGTCGGCCTTTTTTGCGCTTTATGCGCAGGCGATTTTTTTCACCTTTTTTCGCCAGTTTTAACAGTCCCTAGCAGAGATTACTGGTTAGGTTCTTGTCAACAAGGGTGATAGGCAAACGTGCTGATTTAATTAAATTTATTTCAGTCTTGGTCACATTCCGTAAGCAGAGGAAACCCATGGTTTACTCCTATTCTGAAAAGAAGCGTATTCGCAAAGACTTTGGTAAGCGTCCACAGGTGTTGGATATCCCTTATCTATTGTCTATCCAACTAGACTCTTTTAAGAAATTCACCGATCAAGACCCTACCGGTGAGCGTGGTTTTGAAGCCGCTTTCCGTAGCGTTTTTCCTATCAAGAGCTTTTCTGGTTACTCTGAGCTGCAATATGTCAGCTACAAGCTAGGTGAGCCAGTATTTGATGTGAAAGAGTGTCAGATCCGTGGTGTTACGTATTCGGCTCCATTACGCGTTAAATTGCGTATGGTGTTATTCGATCGTGAAGCCGCAGCAGGCACAGTAAAAGATATTAAAGAACAAGAAGTCTACATGGGTGATATCCCATTGATGACTGATAACGGTACCTTCGTTATCAACGGTACTGAGCGTGTTATCGTATCTCAGTTACACCGTTCTCCAGGCGTGTTCTTCGACCATGACCGTGGTAAAACCCACTCTTCAGGTAAGGTGCTGTATAACGCACGTATTATTCCTTACCGTGGTTCATGGCTCGATTTTGAATTCGATCCTAAAGACGCCTTGTTCGTTCGTATCGACCGTCGCCGTAAATTACCTGCGACTATCATGTTACGCGCACTAGAATATTCAACTCAAGATATCTTAGACTTATTCTTCGAACGTATTCAGTTCAAGATTAAGAAAGACTCTTTAGTGATGGCACTTGTGCCAGATCGCCTTCGTGGCGAGACTGCAAGCTATGACATTAAAGCTGCTGATGGTAGTGTTTTAGTTGAAGCTGGTCGTCGTATTACTGCCCGTCACATTAAGCAACTTGAACAGTCCAACACTACTGAGCTTGAAGTGCCAGTAGATTACATCGTTGGTAAGTATGCTGCTCAAGACTATATCGATGAAGATACAGGTGAAGTATTAGTTACTGCTAACAGCGAAATTAGCTTAGAAGATTTAGCTAAGTTATCGATTGCTGGCATTAAAGAAATTGACACCCTGTTCATTAACGATCTTGATCACGGCGCTTATATTTCTGACACATTACGCATAGATTCTACAACTAACCGCTTAGAAGCCTTAGTTGAAATCTATCGTATGATGCGTCCTGGCGAGCCGCCAACCAAAGATGCAGCTGAAGCATTATTCCAGAACTTGTTCTTCAGTGAAGAGCGTTATGACTTATCTAAAGTAGGTCGTATGAAGTTCAACCGTCGTCTTGAGATAGCTGAAGATGAAGGTAATGGCGTATTGTCAAAAGATGACATCGTTTGCGTTATGAAGAAAATCATCGAAATCCGTAATGGTTACGATGAAGTGGATGACATTGACCATCTTGGTAACCGTCGTATTCGTAGCGTAGGTGAAATGGCTGAAAACCAATTCCGTGTTGGTCTAGTCCGTGTTGAGCGCGCCGTTCGTGAACGTCTATCTTTAGGCGATCTAAACGAGCTAATGCCACAAGACTTAATTAACGCTAAGCCTATTTCTGCGGCAGTGAAAGAATTCTTTGGTTCTTCGCAGCTGTCACAGTTTATGGATCAGAACAACCCATTGTCAGAAGTCACGCATAAGCGTCGTATTTCTGCGCTTGGTCCTGGTGGTTTGACACGCGAACGCGCAGGCTTCGAAGTCCGCGACGTACACCCGACTCACTATGGTCGTTTATGTCCAATCGAAACGCCTGAAGGTCCAAACATTGGTTTGATCAACTCGCTAGCGAGTTTTGCCCGCACTAACTCTTACGGTTTCTTGGAAACACCTTACCGCAAAGTGATTGATGGGGTGATTACCGATGAAGTTGAGTACTTATCAGCTATCGAAGAAGGCCGTTATGTGATTGCACAGGCTAACATCGAAGTTGATAGCACTGGCCGCATGGTTGAAGAACAAATTGCTTGTCGTCACAAAGGTGAGTCTACCTTTATGCGCGCAGCTGACATCCAGTACATGGATGTATCACCACAGCAGATTATTTCTGTTGCAGCGTCCTTGATTCCGTTCCTAGAACACGATGATGCTAACCGTGCATTGATGGGTGCGAACATGCAACGTCAAGCCGTACCTACACTACGTGCTGATAAGCCGTTAGTAGGTACAGGTATTGAACGTACGCTAGCTGTTGACTCAGGCGTTGTGGTTGTTGCTAAGCGTGGCGGTGTGGTTGATTACGTTGACGCTAGCCGTATCGTGGTTAAGGTAAATGAAGATGAGCTACGCCCAGGCGAAGCGGGTATCGACATCTACAACTTAACTAAGTACACCCGCTCTAACCAAAACACTTGTATTAACCAGCGTCCTTGTTGTTTCGTTGGTGAGCCAGTGGTTCGTGGTGACGTATTAGCCGATGGTCCTTCTACCGATTTAGGTGAGTTGGCGCTAGGTCAGAACATGCGTATCGCGTTCATGCCTTGGAACGGTTACAACTTCGAAGATTCGATCTTAATTTCCGAGCGCGTAGCGCAAGAAGACCGTTTCACCACTATCCACATTCAGGAGCTTTCATGTATTGCTCGTGATACTAAGTTGGGTAGCGAAGAAATCACTGCCGATATTCCAAACGTAGGTGAATCTGCTCTGTCTAAATTAGATGAGTCAGGTATCGTATACATTGGTGCCGAAGTGAAGGGTGGCGACATTCTAGTGGGCAAAGTGACGCCAAAAGGCGAAACACAGTTGACCCCTGAAGAGAAACTTCTCCGAGCTATCTTTGGTGAGAAAGCGTCTGACGTTAAGGACAGCTCATTGCGCGTTCCTAACTCAGTAAAAGGTACCATTATCGATGTTCAAGTCTTCACTCGTGATGGCGTTGAGAAAGATAAGCGTGCCCTTGAAATCGAAGAAATGCATGTTGCTCAGGCCCGCAAGGACCTAGGTGAAGAGTTTAAGATCCTTGAAGAAGGCGTATTAAGCCGTGCGCGCAACTTGTTACTTTCTGCAGGCTACTCAGAAGCTAAATTAGCTGAGTTGCCACGTAAAGACGTATTAGTCCAAGTGATTGATGACGAAGCTAAGCAGACAGAACTTGAGCAATTAGCTGAGCAACATGAAGAGCTAAAAGCTGACTTTGATAAGAAATTTGAAATCAAGCGTCGCAAGATCACTCAAGGTGATGACTTGGCACCTGGCGTACTTAAGATTGTTAAGGTTTACCTTGCAGTTAAACGTACTATCCAGCCTGGTGACAAAATGGCCGGTCGTCATGGTAACAAGGGTGTAATCTCTAAGATTTGTCCTGTTGAAGACATGCCATACGATGAAGAAGGTAATCCAGTAGATATCGTGCTTAACCCGTTGGGCGTACCATCGCGTATGAACATAGGTCAGGTACTTGAAGTCCACATGGGTGCTGCCGCTAAAGGCATAGGTAATAAGATCACTGCTATGCTCGAAGAGCAGCGTGAAATTGCCGAGCTTCGTGGTTACATCAAGCAAGTGTATGAGTTAGGTGATGACGTGCTACAGCGCGTTGATATCGATTCATTCAGCGATGATGAAGTTGTCCGTTTGGCGACTCACCTTAAGGGTGGTATTCCAATCGCAACACCAGCATTCGATGGTGCTAAAGAGAAAGAGATCAAGCAAATGCTTGCTCTTGCAGGCTTACCAGAGTCTGGCCAGTTGACCTTATGTGACGGCCGTACCGGTAACGAATTTGAGCGTAAAGTAACCGTTGGTTACATGTACATGCTCAAACTGAACCACTTAGTTGATGACAAGATGCATGCTCGTTCTACGGGTTCATACAGCTTAGTGACTCAACAACCATTGGGCGGTAAAGCTCAATTCGGTGGTCAGCGTTTCGGTGAGATGGAAGTGTGGGCACTAGAAGCATACGGTGCTGCATATACTCTGCAGGAAATGCTAACGGTTAAGTCAGATGACGTTAATGGTCGTACACAGATGTATAAGAACATCGTCGACGGCAATCATCAGATGCAACCAGGCATGCCTGAGTCTTTCAACGTATTGTTGAAGGAAATTCGTTCACTCGGTATTAATATCGAGTTGGATCAAGAGTAAGCATCGCTCTTAAGCAGTGTTTGGTAACCAAGGGTGCTTTGCCCTGCAAAGCACCTGGTTTAACTCCTTCAGGAGAGAAACGTGAAAGACTTATTAAAGTTTCTTAAACAGCAAAGTAAGACTGAAGAATTTAACGGTATAAAAATCGGTTTGGCTTCGCCAGACTTGATCCGTTCTTGGTCATTTGGTGAAGTTAAAAAGCCAGAAACCATTAACTACCGTACATTCAAGCCAGAACGTGAAGGTTTGTTCTGTGCGCGTATCTTCGGTCCAGTGAAAGATTACGAATGTTTGTGCGGTAAGTACAAGCGTTTGAAGCACCGTGGCGTTATCTGTGAGAAGTGTGGCGTAGAAGTTACCCAGACTAAAGTACGTCGTGAGCGTATGGGTCACATTGATCTTGCAAGCCCAGTTGCCCACATTTGGTTCTTGAAATCACTTCCGTCACGTATCGGCTTAATGCTTGATATGACGTTGCGTGATATTGAACGCGTACTGTATTTCGAATCATTTGTTGTGATTGAGCCTGGCATGACCACGCTTGAGCGCGGCCAAATGCTGACCGAAGAAACGTATCTTGATGCGTTAGAAGAGTACGGTGATGAGTTCGAAGCTAAGATGGGGGCTGAAGCAGTTCTTGAATTGTTACGTGCTATCAACTTAGAAGAACAGATCGAGCAAATGCGTGAAGAGTTGCCGTCAATCAACTCTGAAACCCGTCGTAAAAAGGTGACAAAACGCCTTAAGCTGATGGAAGCATTCTTCACTTCTGGCAACAAGCCAGAGTGGATGATCTTAAAAGTATTACCGGTTCTGCCACCTGATCTACGTCCATTAGTGCCGTTAGATGGTGGTCGTTTCGCGACTTCGGATCTTAACGATCTGTACCGCCGCGTAATCAACCGTAACAACCGTTTAAAGCGTCTGTTAGATTTAGCTGCGCCTGACATTATCGTACGTAACGAAAAGCGTATGTTACAAGAGTCAGTTGATGCGCTATTAGATAACGGTCGTCGCGGTCGTGCTATTACCGGTTCTAACAAGCGTCCGCTTAAATCTCTTGCCGATATGATCAAGGGTAAGCAAGGTCGTTTCCGTCAGAACTTACTTGGTAAGCGTGTTGACTATTCAGGCCGTTCGGTAATTACCGTAGGTCCAACTTTGCGTCTGCACCAGTGTGGTCTTCCTAAGAAGATGGCACTTGAGCTATTCAAGCCTTTCATTTATGGCAAGTTAGAAGGTCGTGGCTTAGCTACTACCATCAAAGCGGCTAAGAAAATGGTTGAGCGTGAGCAGGCAGAAGTATGGGATGTGTTAGACGAAGTGATTCGTGAACATCCTGTGATGCTTAACCGTGCACCAACACTTCACAGACTGGGTATTCAAGCATTTGAACCTGTTCTGATTGAAGGTAAAGCAATTCAATTGCACCCGTTAGTTTGTGCGGCATACAACGCCGACTTCGACGGTGACCAAATGGCTGTTCACGTCCCATTAACGCTTGAAGCTCAGTTAGAAGCTCGCGCGCTAATGATGTCGACTAACAACATTCTGTCACCTGCTAACGGTGAGCCTGTTATTACTCCGTCTCAGGACGTTGTATTAGGCTTGTACTACACCAGCCGCGAATGTATTAACGGCAAAGGTGAAGGCATGGTCTTCTCTGATGTGTCAGAGGTAGAGAAAGCTTATGCCACTGGCGTAGCTGAAATACATGCACGCGTTAAAGTACGTATTACAGAAACGAGCATAGATGCAGATGGTGAAAAAACCAAAGCAACGCGTATTGTAGATACCACGATTGGTCGTGCATTACTGTCGCTTATTCTGCCTGAAGGTTTATCTTATGATCTGGTTAACCAGAACATGGGTAAGAAGCAGATTTCTAAATTGCTAAACACTTGTTATCGTCAACTAGGTCTGAAAGATACCGTTATCTTCGCTGACCAATTGATGTATACCGGTTTCCGTTTTGCGACCATCTCTGGTGCCTCTGTGGGTATCGATGACATGGTTATCCCTGACGAGAAATACACCTTAGTTGCAGATGCAGAAGCGGAAGTTCTTGAAATTCAAGAGCAGTTCCAGTCTGGTCTAGTGACAGCCGGTGAGCGTTACAACAAAGTTATCGATATCTGGGCAAGCGCTAACGAAAAAGTTTCTAAAGCTATGATGGAAAACCTGTCTATTGAGACAGTGATTAACCGTGATGGTGTTGAAGAGAAACAAGCCTCGTTTAACAGCATCTATATGATGGCTGACTCGGGCGCGCGTGGTAGTGCCGCACAGATCCGTCAGTTGGCGGGTATGCGTGGTCTGATGGCAAAACCAGATGGTTCTATCATCGAAACCCCAATTACGGCTAACTTCCGTGAAGGTCTAAACGTACTCCAGTACTTTATTTCTACTCACGGTGCGCGTAAAGGTCTTGCCGATACCGCATTGAAGACAGCAAACTCGGGTTATTTGACTCGTCGTCTAGTAGACGTTGCACAAGATTTAGTTGTCATTGAAGATGATTGTGGTTCAGAACATGGTCTAACAATGAAGCCGCTAATTGAAGGTGGTGATGTTGTTGAGCCGTTGCGCGAGCGCGTACTGGGCCGTGTAGTTGCAGTTGACGTGTTAAAGCCTGGTTCTGAAGAGATTCTTGCACCACGTAACACGCTGCTTGATGAAGCATGGTGTGACACATTAGAAGAGCACAGTGTTGATGAAGTTATCGTTCGCAGCGTAATTACCTGTGAAACTGATTTTGGTGTTTGTGCTGCTTGTTACGGTCGTGATTTGGCTCGTGGTCATATTATTAACCACGGTGAAGCCATTGGTGTAGTTGCTGCTCAGTCAATTGGTGAGCCAGGAACACAGCTAACCATGCGTACCTTCCACATCGGTGGTGCGGCATCACGAGCTTCAGCTGAAAACAACGTTCAAGTTAAGAACGCGGGTTCTCTGAAGTTACATAATGCTAAGCATGTATCTAACATCGACGGTAAGTTAGTTATCGTTTCTCGTTCTTCTGAACTTGCTATTATCGATGAGCTAGGTCGTGAGAAAGAGCGTTATAAAGTGCCTTACGGTACCGTGCTTGAGAAATTGGAAGACACTGAAGTCACAGCGGGCGAAATCATCGCTAACTGGGATCCACATACTCACCCAATTATCTCTGAAGTTGCTGGTAGCGTGAAGTTCGTTGATATGATCGACGGCGTGACCATGACGCGTCAAACTGACGAATTAACAGGTCTTTCTTCTGTTGTAGTACTAGACGTAGGTGCACGTACTTCAGCGGGTAAAGAAATGCGTCCAGCGATTCGCCTAGTTGATGCCGATGGTAATGATTTAATGATCCCTGGTACAGAAGTACCAGCTCAGTACTTCTTACCGGGTAACGCGATTGTCGCTAAAGACGATAACGCTAAGATCAACGTTGGTGACGCATTAGCACGTATTCCACAAGAATCGTCTAAAACACGCGACATCACAGGTGGTCTACCACGTGTTGCTGACTTATTCGAAGCGCGTAAGCCGAAAGAGCCTGCAATTCTTGCAGAGATCTCAGGTACTATCTCGTTTGGTAAGGAAACTAAGGGTAAGCGTCGTCTAGTGATCACTCCTGCTGATGGTAGTGAGCATTATGAAGAGATGATCCCTAAGTGGCGTAACTTGAACGTGTTCGAAGGTGAAAAAGTTGAACGTGGCGAAGTTATCGCAGACGGTCCAGAAGCGGCACATGACATCTTACGTCTTCGTGGTATCCACAATGTAGCAAACTACATTGTGAACGAAGTACAGGATGTTTACCGTCTACAGGGCGTTAAGATCAACGACAAGCACATCGAAGTGATCATTCGTCAGATGCTACGTAAGTGTTTAATCACTTCAGCGGGCGACACTGAGTTCCTCGAAGGTGAGCAAGCAGAAGTATCGCGCGTTAAGATTGCTAACCGTGAGCTAATTGCTCAAGGTAAGACGCCTGCAACGTTCGAGCGCGAATTACTCGGTATCACCAAAGCCTCTTTGGCGACCGAATCTTTCATCTCTGCAGCATCGTTCCAGGAAACCACTCGCGTGTTAACTGAAGCGGCAGTTGGCGGTAAGAGTGATCAATTACGTGGTCTGAAAGAAAACGTAATCGTTGGTCGTTTGATCCCAGCGGGTACTGGTTATGCTTACCACAAGAAGCGTAATGCACAACGTGCGATAGAAGATGCCAAGAAAGCGGCAGCTAAAGTAGCACCATCAGTGACCACGGCAAGTGAAGCTGAACAGAACCTAGCAGACCTACTAAACTTGGCCGGTGGCGAAGAATAAGTAACGAGTTTGTTATCAAAAGGCGCCTTTGGCGCCTTTTTTATTGGAATTTGCATGAAAAGTTGGCTATTTCTTGACAGTTGGCCCTTACCTTTCTAAAATTCCGCGTCCCACCATTGTGGGATATAGATTTTTCACACCTAATTGTTGAGATTGATTCAACTTATCGGAGCTATTACATGGCAACTGTAAACCAGTTGGTACGTAAGCCACGCGCGCCAAAAGTCGAAAAGACTAATGTGCCAGCGTTGAATGCGTGCCCACAAAAGCGTGGAGTTTGTACTCGTGTGTACACAACTACCCCTAAAAAACCTAACTCTGCACTACGTAAAGTAGCGCGTGTGCGTCTAACTAACGGTTTCGAAGTCACTTCGTACATCGGCGGTGAAGGCCACAACCTGCAAGAGCACAGTGTTATCCTAATCCGTGGTGGTCGTGTTAAAGACTTACCAGGTGTGCGTTATCACACAGTTCGTGGCGCACTAGACTGTGCCGGCGTGAATACACGTCGTCAAGGTCGTTCTAAGTACGGTGCTAAGCGTCCTAAGTCTTAACTTGCCCGTTTAAGTAAGGCCAAGCTTGTTTTTGTAAATATTCCAGTTTTGGAAATACCTGAAGCATACGGAGAATTGTTATGCCAAGACGTCGCGTTGTAGGACAACGTAAAATCCTACCAGATCCAAAGTTTCACAGTGAGTTGTTGGCTAAGTTCATCAACGTCATCATGCAGGACGGCAAAAAGTCGACTGCTGAAAAAATTATCTACAAGGCATTAGATGTTGTCGCTGAAAAGAAAAGCGAAGCACATTTATCTATCCTTGAAGCAGCCCTGGACAATGTTCGCCCATCAGTCGAAGTTAAATCTCGTCGCGTTGGTGGTTCTACGTACCAGGTACCATGTGAAGTTCGTCCAGTGCGTCGTAACGCACTAGCGATGCGCTGGTTAGTTGAAGCTGCTCGCAAACGTGGTGAAAAATCTATGGCTCTACGTCTAGCAGGTGAAATGCTAGATGCGTCTGAAAACAAAGGTACTGCTGTTAAGAAGCGTGAAGACGTGCATCGCATGGCTGAAGCTAACAAAGCCTTTGCTCATTACCGCTGGTAATTTGTTGGTGTGGGCATTGCTCACACCTCTGTTGTTGATATTGCTAAAACTAAGGTTTTAGTTGAGAGGGTATAATTAGTGGCTCGTATAACCCCAATTGAGCGTTATCGTAATATCGGTATTGTTGCTCATGTGGATGCAGGTAAAACTACCACAACAGAACGTGTTCTGTTCTATACCGGCTTGTCTCACAAAATCGGTGAGGTGCACGATGGCGCCGCGACGACAGATTGGATGGTACAAGAGCAAGAGCGTGGTATTACTATCACCTCAGCTGCTGTAACGACCTTTTGGCGTGGTATGGATGCTCAGTTCACTGAACACCGAATTAATATCATCGATACCCCAGGTCACGTAGACTTCACGATTGAAGTTGAGCGTTCTCTGCGCGTATTAGATGGTGCCGTAGTGGTATTTTGCGGCTCATCTGGCGTAGAGCCTCAATCTGAGACTGTATGGCGTCAAGCTGATAAGTATCGCGTCCCGCGTATGGTATTTGTTAACAAGATGGACCGTGCAGGTGCTAGCTTTGACCGTGTGGTTGACCAGATCAGAACTCGCCTTGGCGCGACTTGTGTGCCGATTCAAATGAATATAGGTGCAGAAGAAGAGTTTAAAGGTGTTATTGATCTCATTAAGATGAAAGCCATTAACTGGTCTGAAGAAGATCAGGGCATGAGCTTCACTTATGAAGAAATTCCTGCTCATTTGGCGGCTAAGGCTGCTGAAATGCATGAGTATCTAGTAGAAGCTGCTGCTGAAGCCTCTGAAGAATTGATGGATAAATACTTGGAAACAGGTAATCTATCAGAACAAGAGATTAAGCAAGCATTGCGTCAGCGCACCATCAATAATGAAATCGTGTTAGCCACTTGTGGTTCTGCTTTTAAGAACAAAGGTGTGCAGGCGGTTTTAGATGCTGTGATCGACTATTTGCCAGCGCCAATCGACGTACCTGCAATTAAAGGTATCGACGAGCACGATGCAGAAGTTGAGCGCCCATCTGATGACAACGCTCCATTTGCGGCGTTAGCATTTAAGATAGCGACTGACCCTTTTGTTGGCACATTGACTTTTATCCGTGTGTATTCCGGCGTACTGCAATCAGGCTCAGGTGTTTACAACTCTGTTAAACAGAAACGTGAACGCGTAGGACGTATCGTGCAAATGCACGCTAATGACCGTAGTGAGTTAAAAGAAGTACGTGCAGGTGATATAGCCGCGGCTATTGGTTTAAAAGATGTGACGACAGGTGATACTCTTTGCGATAACGATCACAGAGTGATTTTAGAGCGCATGGAGTTTCCTGAACCGGTAATTACCATTGCCGTTGAGCCGAGATCACAGGCCGACCAGGATAAAATGGCTATCGCCTTGCAAAAACTTGCAGCCGAAGATCCATCTTTCCGCGTCGAGACTGATGAAGAATCGGCTCAAACACTGATATCTGGAATGGGTGAATTACATTTAGACATTATCGTAGACCGTATGCGTCGCGAATTTGGTGTCGAGTGTAACGTAGGTAAACCTCAAGTTTCCTATCGTGAAACCATTCGTTCTTCGGTTGAAGTCGAAGGTAAGTTCGTACGTCAGTCTGGTGGTCGCGGACAGTTTGGCCATGTATGGTTAAAGCTGGAGCCATTAGAAGAAGGCGCCGGATACGAGTTTGTCAATGAAGTTGTAGGTGGTGTGATCCCTCGTGAATTCATCCCTGCAGTAGACAAAGGTATTCAAGAACAGATGAAGAATGGTGTTTTAGCCAGCTTCCCTGTGCTTGACGTGAAAGTTACGTTGTTCGATGGTTCATATCATGATGTGGACTCGAACGAAATGGCTTTCAAAATTGCAGGTTCTATGGGCTTTAAAAAAGGGGCGCTACTGGCGAATCCTTCCTTGCTCGAACCTTGCATGAAAGTAGAAGTCACTACACCTGCAGACTACATGGGTGACGTGGTTGGTGATTTAAATCGTCGCCGTGGTCTAATTGATGGTATGGATGATGGCATCGGTGGTGTTAAACTCATACATGCAGTAGTGCCTCTAGCTGAAATGTTTGGTTATGCGACTGATTTGCGTTCTGCTACTCAAGGCCGTGCTTCATACTCTATGGAGTTTTTGAAGTATGCCGATGCACCGCAAAACATAGCAAAAGCTATTATTGAATCTCGTAGCTAATTTATAGTTACGAAATAATGTTATATAGTTCGAAGAGTTCGAACACTTCTGAAAAGAAAGGAATATATCGTGGCAAAAGCTAAATTTGAACGTTCAAAGCCTCACGTAAACGTAGGCACAATTGGTCACGTTGACCATGGTAAAACAACTCTTACAGCTGCTATCTCTTCTGTATTGTCTAAGACATACGGCGGCGAAGCGCGTAACTTTGCTCAAATCGATAACGCTCCAGAAGAGCGCGAGCGCGGTATTACTATTAATACTTCTCACATCGAATATGACACTCCATCACGTCACTACGCACACGTAGACTGCCCAGGTCACGCGGATTATGTTAAAAACATGATCACTGGTGCTGCACAGATGGACGGCGCAATCCTAGTAGTTGCTGCGACAGATGGCCCAATGCCACAAACTCGTGAGCACATCCTACTTTCTCGTCAAGTAGGTGTACCTTTCATCATCGTATTCATGAACAAGTGTGACATGGTTGATGACGAAGAATTACTAGAATTAGTAGAAATGGAAGTTCGTGAACTTCTTTCTGAATACGATTTCCCAGGTGATGACTTACCAGTTATCCAAGGTTCTGCTCTTAAGGCACTAGAAGGCCAGCCAGAGTGGGAAGCTAAGATCATTGAGCTTGCAGAAGCTTTAGATTCTTACATTCCTGAGCCAGAGCGTGACATCGATAAGCCATTCCTACTTCCAATCGAAGACGTATTCTCGATCTCTGGTCGTGGTACTGTTGTGACTGGTCGTGTTGAGCGTGGTATCGTTCGCGTTGGTGACGAAGTTGAAATCGTAGGTGTTAAAGCGACTACTAAGACAACTTGTACTGGTGTTGAAATGTTCCGTAAACTGCTTGACGAAGGTCGTGCAGGTGAGAACTGTGGTGTGTTATTACGTGGTACTAAGCGTGATGACGTAGAACGTGGTCAAGTATTAGCAAAACCTGCTTCTATCAACCCACACACTACTTTCGAATCAGAAGTATACGTGTTGTCAAAAGAAGAAGGCGGACGTCACACTCCATTCTTCAAAGGCTACCGTCCACAGTTCTACTTCCGTACTACGGACGTAACTGGTACTATCGAATTGCCAGAAGGTGTAGAAATGGTTATGCCTGGTGACAACATCAAGATGGTTGTTACTCTAATTTACCCAATCGCGATGGACGACGGTTTACGTTTCGCTATCCGTGAAGGTGGCCGTACTGTTGGTGCTGGTGTTGTTGCTAAAATCATCGCTTAATTGCTGATTTTATCAAACGCTAAAAAAGGAAGCTTCGGCTTCCTTTTTGTTTTTAAGGCTAGCTTTCTACAATAAAAACTGTAGAATGCCGCGCTAATAAGACGTAAAGGATGAGTTAGAATATTTTTTACGCACTGGGCTTGATCTAGTAGAAAAGATCTGTATAATTGCCCACTCGCTGACTCGTGCAGCGTTAATATGCTTAACCTTAGGGTTAAACATTATCATAGTGACTCCGATTGGGAGTCAAACGGTTAAATCATCTCGCTCTGCTTTTCCTTCGGGGAAATAGCTAGAGGGTGATTTTTTATATGTCCATTTTAGGAGCTCTGGTCAATGCAGAACCAAAGAATCCGTATCCGCTTGAAAGGCTTTGATCATCGTTTGATTGATCAGTCTACAGCGGAAATCGTTGAAACTGCTAAGCGTACAGGCGCGCAGGTTCGTGGTCCAATTCCACTACCTACTCGCAAAGAGCGTTTTACCGTTTTGATCTCTCCGCACGTTAATAAAGATGCTCGTGATCAGTACGAAATCCGTACTCACAAGCGTTTAGTTGACATCGTAGAGCCAACAGAAAAGACAGTAGATGCGTTAATGCGTCTCGATCTTGCGGCTGGTGTCGACGTTCAGATTAGCTTAGGTTAATTGAGATCCTTAGAAGAGGTTTGAGAGATGGCTATCGGTCTTATCGGTCGTAAAGTGGGTATGACTCGCATCTTCACTGAAGATGGTGTGTCGATCCCAGTAACAGTAATTGAAGTTGCTGGCAACCGTGTTACTCAAGTGAAAACTTTAGAAACTGACGGTTACCGTGCACTTCAAGTGACTACTGGTACCAAAAAAGCCAATCGCATCACTAAAGCTGAAGCAGGTCACTTTGCCAAGGGCGGCGTAGAAGCCGGTCGTGGTTTGTGGGAAATGCGTTTGGCAGATGGTGAAGGCGAAGGCATTGAAGTAGGTGCTGAGCTTAATGTTGATATTTTCGCAGACACTGTGAAAGTAGACGTTACCGGTCAATCAAAAGGTAAAGGCTTCCAAGGCGGCGTTAAGCGTTGGAACTTCCGTACTCAAGATATGACTCACGGTAACTCTTTGGCACACCGTTCGAATGGTTCTATCGGTCAGAACCAAACGCCTGGTCGTGTATTCAAAGGCAAGAAAATGTCAGGCCATATGGGTGCTGAGCAAGTAACAACTCAAAATCTACACGTAGTACGTGTTGATGCAGAGCGTAACTTGTTACTAGTACGCGGCGCAGTTCCAGGCGCTACCAATGGTGACTTGATTATCAAGCCAGCAGTTAAAGCTTAAGGTCTGAGGAGATAGTAATGGAATTGGTATTGAAAGACGCGCAGAGCGCTCTTGAAGTTTCCGAAACTACCTTCGGCCGTGACTTTAACGAGGCACTGGTTCATCAGGTAGTTGTAGCTTACGCTGCAAACGCGCGTCAGGGCACTCGTGCTCAAAAGACTCGTGCGGAAGTAACTGGCTCTGGCAAAAAGCCATGGCGCCAGAAAGGCACAGGCCGCGCTCGTGCCGGTAGTGTTAAAGGCCCAATCTGGCGTGGCGGTGGCGTAACATTCGCTGCTAAAACCCAAGATCACAGCCAAAAAGTTAACAAGAAGATGTACCGTGGTGCTCTTAAGAGCATTCTGTCTGAATTGGTACGTCAAGAGCGTTTAGTTGTTGTTGAATCGTTCGGTGTTGAAGCTCCTAAAACTAAAGAGCTGAAAGCTAAACTGAAAGCAATGAACTTAGAAGACGTTCTAATTGTTACTGCTGAAGTTGATGAGAACTTATTCTTAGCAGCTCGCAACTTATACAAGGTTGACGTTCGTGACGTAGCGGGTCTAGACCCAGTGAGTCTAATTGCGTTCAACACTGTTCTTGTTACTGCTGATGCAGTGAAGCAAATCGAGGAGATGCTAGCATGATCCGCGAAGAACGTTTGCTAAAAGTTATTCTAGCTCCGCACATCTCTGAAAAGAGCACTGTGGTTGCCGAGAAGACAAACACTGTTGTTTTCCGCGTAGCAATCGATGCGACTAAAGCAGAGATTAAAGCTGCTGTTGCGAAGCTATTTGAAGTTGAAGTAGATTCAGTTCGCACTCTAGTAAACAAAGGCAAAACTAAGCGTACCGGTGGCCGTGTAGGTCGTCGTAGCGATTGGAAAAAAGCTTATGTTACTTTAGCTGCTGGTGCTGACATCGATTTCGTCGGCGGCGCTGAGTAAGCAAAGGAGAATTATCATGGCAGTTATTAAGTGTAAGCCAACCTCTCCAGGTCGTCGCCACGTAGTTAAAGTGGTGAATACAGACTTGCATAAGGGTAAACCTTTTGCAGCGCTGTTGGCGAAAAAATCTAAAAGTGGTGGCCGTAACAATACTGGTCGTATCACTGTCCGTCACGTTGGTGGTGGTCACAAGCAGCATTACCGTCTAATTGACTTCAAACGCAATAAAGATGGTATTCCTGCAAAAGTTGAACGTATTGAATATGATCCAAACCGTACAGCGCACATCGCGTTAGTACTGTACGCCGATGGTGAGCGTCGCTATATTCTTGCTGCTAAAGGCATGAAGTCAGGCGATCCAATCCAATCAGGCGTTGGTTCAGAAATCAAGACTGGCAACTCTATGCCTCTGCGCAACATCCCTGTGGGTTCTGTTGTTCACGCTGTTGAAATGAAGCCTGGTAAAGGTGCTCAAATCGCGCGTTCTGCAGGTGCATACGTGCAAGTTATTGCTCGTGATGGCGCATATGCAACTCTACGTCTTCGCTCTGGCGAAATGCGTAAAGTTCCAGTTGATTGCCGCGCGACATTTGGTGAAGTTGGTAATGCCGAGCACATGCTACGCCAGTTAGGCAAAGCAGGTGCCAAGCGCTGGAGAGGCGTACGCCCTACAGTTCGTGGTGTTGCAATGAACCCGGTAGATCACCCACACGGTGGTGGTGAAGGTCGTACTTCTGGTGGACGTCATCCAGTGAGTCCATGGGGTGTGCCAACTAAGGGTTATAAAACTCGTAGTAACAAGCGCACTGACAAGTACATCGTACGTCGTCGTAATAAATAAGTAAGAGGATTCGCCATGCCACGTTCTCTCAAGAAAGGTCCCTTCATTGACCTGCACTTGCTGAAGAAGGTAGAGAAAGCGATGGAAGCGGGAGATAAAAAGCCAATTAAAACTTGGTCTCGCCGCTCAATGATCATCCCTAATATGATTGGGTTGACCATCGCTGTCCATAATGGTCGTCAGCACGTACCTGTGTTCGTAACTGACGAAATGATCGGTCACAAGCTTGGTGAATTTTCACCAACTCGCACTTATCGCGGCCATGCTGCAGATAAGAAAGCGAAGAAGCGTTAATACGGGAGGAATAAGATGGAAGTTTTAGCTAAACATCGTTTTGCTCGTACGTCTGCGCAGAAGGCCCGTCTAGTTGCTGATCAGATCCGTGGTTTGCCTGTTTCTAAGGCACTCGAGATTTTGACCTTCAGCCCCAAGAAAGCCGCCGTACTAGTTAAAAAAGTACTTGACTCAGCTATCGCAAACGCCGAACACAACGAAGGTGCGGATATTGATGAGCTTAAAGTTGGAGCCGTCTTCGTAGATGAAGGCCCAACGATGAAGCGCATCATGCCACGTGCCAAAGGCCGCGCTGATCGTATCATGAAGCGTACCAGCCACATCACTGTGGTTGTAGCAGATCGCTAGGAGAAGAGAGCAATGGGACAGAAAGTACATCCTAATGGTATCCGTCTGGGTATCACCAAGCCTTGGATCTCGACCTGGTACGCCGATAAATCAGATTATGCAAATAATCTGAACAGCGACTGGGAAGTGCGTCAATATTTAACTGAAAAGTTAAAAGCCGCATCAGTATCTAAGATTGTTATCGAACGCCCAGCGAAAAGCATCCGCGTTACGATTCACACTGCCCGTCCAGGTGTTGTGATTGGTAAGAAAGGTGAAGACGTTGAAGTATTACGTGCACAAGTGGCTAAAATCACTGGCACTACTGCTCAAATCAACATCGCTGAGATCCGTAAGCCTGAATTAGACGCTAAGCTCGTTGCTGACTCTATTGCTCAGCAGTTAGAGCGTCGTGTTATGTTCCGTCGCGCTATGAAGCGCGCAGTTCAAAACGCAATGCGCATTGGTGCTCAAGGTATCAAAGTTGAAGTTAGCGGCCGTTTAGGTGGTGCTGAAATCGCGCGTTCTGAGTGGTATCGTGAAGGTCGTGTACCTTTACATACTTTACGTGCTGATATCGACTACTCGACTTCTGAAAGTCACACCCAGTATGGTGTGATTGGTGTTAAAGTTTGGATCTTCAAAGGTGAAGTTCTAGACGGTTTAGTACCACAGATCGAAGAGCCTAAGCAGCAACCTAAGCGTAAGCCTCGTGCTAAATAGGAGAAACTTTAATGCTGCAACCTAAACGTATGAAGTTTCGCAAGATGTTCAAAGGCCGCAACCGTGGTCTAGCGAACGGTACTGAAGTTAGCTTTGGTACTTTCGGTTTGAAAGCAGTCGGCCGCGGCCGTTTAACTGCACGTCAAATCGAATCTGCACGTCGTGCCATGACACGTCACGTAAAGCGTCAAGGACAAATTTGGATTCGAGTTTTCCCTGACAAGCCAATTACCTCTAAGCCTCTTGAAGTGCGTATGGGTAAAGGTAAAGGTAACGTTGAATACTGGGTATGTCAGATTCAACCTGGTAAGGTTCTTTATGAGATGGATGGTGTCTCTGAAGCTTTGGCTCGTGAAGCCTTCGCTTTAGCATCAGCTAAACTACCTCTGAAGACTACCTTCGTAACTAAGACGGTGATGTAATGAAAGCGAGCGAACTAAGAGAAAAGAGTGTTGAAGAACTTAACACTGAATTACTTGGTCTGCTGCGTGAGCAGTTTAACCTGCGTATGCAACACGCTACTGGTCAATTGACTCAAACGAATCAGTTGAAATTAGTGCGTCGTAACATTGCACGTGTTAAGACCATTATTACTTCTAAGGCAGGTGCGTAATGTCTGATAAAATCCGTACTTTGCAAGGACGAGTAACTAGCAACAAAATGGACAAGTCCATTACTGTTGCTATCGAACGCCAAGTGAAACACCCACTTTATGGGAAATACATTAAGCGTACGACAAAGATCCATGCACATGACGAAACAAATCAGTGTAACGAAGGCGACGTAGTGACTATTAGTCAGTGCCGTCCTTTATCTAAGACTAAGTCTTGGGCCCTGGTTGAAGTAGTAACTAAAGCCTAATTTTATTAGGTTTATCGTGAACGGCTCCAGTAACTGGAGCCGTTTGTTTTATTTTGCTATGCATTCAAAATATGTGGTGTTATACTTGCGCGCCCAAATCGACTAAATCCTAGTCTTTTCGGGTCAAAAAATATACTCCCATAGTGGGAATTGTATAGTAACGATAGCGGAGCACTTTAAATGATCCAGATGCAATCGACTCTAGACGTCGCGTGTAACAGTGGCGCTCGTAGAGTTCAGTGTATTAAGGTCTTGGGTGGCTCTCATCGTCGTTATGCCGGCATCGGCGACATCATCAAGGTTTCTGTTAAAGAAGCCATTCCTCGCGCTAAAGCGAAGAAAGGTGATGTATATAACGCGGTGGTAGTCCGTACTAAGAAAGGCGTACGTCGTCCAGACGGTTCTGTCATTCGCTTCGATCGGAATGCAGCGGTATTGCTTAACGCGAACCTTGCACCGATTGGTACTCGTATCTTTGGCCCAGTGACACGTGAATTGCGTACAGAGCAGTTCATGAAGATTGTGTCATTGGCACCAGAAGTACTGTAAGGAGCTTCAAAATGGCAGCAAAAATACGTCGTGAAGACGAAATAATTGTACTAGCAGGTAAAGACAAGGGTAAACGCGCAAAAGTTTCTCAAGTCCTACCAACTGGTAAATTAATTGTTGAAGGCATCAATCTTGTTAAAAAGCACCAGAAGCCAAACCCACAATTGGGCGTGACTGGCGGCGTTATCGAGAAAGAAGCACCGATACAAACATCAAACGTAGCGATCTTTAACCAAGCCACAGGCAAGGCAGATCGTGTTGGTTTCCGATTCGAAGACGGCAAAAAAGTCCGTTTCTTTAAATCGAATAGTGAACTCATTAAGTAATTGGAGTAAACGATGGCGAAACTGCATGATAAATATCAAGAGACTGTCGTCGCTGAACTAGCTAAAAAGTTCGGCTATAGCAGTGTCATGCAAGTCCCTCGGATTGAAAAAATCACCCTGAACATGGGTGTGGGCGAAGCAGTAGCAGACAAGAAAGTTATGGAGCATGCGCTCCGTGATATGACTGCAATTGCTGGCCAAAAGCCAATTGTAACTGTTGCTCGTAAATCAGTTGCTGGTTTTAAAATCCGTGAAGGCTACCCTATTGGCTGTAAAGTGACCCTACGCGGTGAGCGTATGTGGGAATTTTTAGAGCGTTTAGTTGACATAGCAATCCCACGTATTCGTGACTTCCGTGGCTTAAGCGCTAAAGCGTTTGACGGCCGTGGTAACTACGCAATGGGCGTGCGTGAGCAGATCATCTTCCCAGAAATCGATTACGATAAAATCGATAAAATTCGCGGTATGGATATTGTTATCACTACCTCTGCGAAGACTGATGAAGAAGGTCATGCCTTGTTGACCGCTTTTAACTTCCCATTCAAGAAATAAGGGTAGCATAATGGCAAAAACATCAATGAAAGCACGTGAAGCAAAACGTGCACAGCTCGTGACTAAGTACGCTGAAAAGCGTCTAGCACTTAAAGCTATTATCAGCGCACCAGCAACTTCGGAAGAAGATCGTTGGGAAGCTGTGCTTAAGTTGCAAGCTTTACCACGTGATTCTAGCGCGGCGCGTCAGCGCAATCGCTGTAGTCAAACTGGTCGCCCACATGGTTTCCTACGTAAATTCGGCTTAAGCCGTATTAAATTACGTGAAGCTACCATGCGTGGTGAAGTTCCTGGTCTGCGTAAGGCCAGCTGGTAAGCACTGTCACGGAGTAAGCTAATATGAGCATGCAAGATCCTATTGCGGATATGTTAACCCGTATTCGTAACGGCCAAGCTGCTAACCACGTATCTGTAAAGATGCCTTCAGCAAAGTTAAAAGTAGCAATCGCGAAATTACTTCAAGATGAAGGTTTTATTACTGGATACGCCGTAGCAGATGAAGCTAAGCCTGAATTAGAAATCACTTTAAAGTATTTCCAAGGCAAACCAGTCGTTGAGACTATCCAGCGCGTAAGTCGCCCAGGTCTTCGTATTTACAAAGGTAAAGACGAACTTCCTAAGGTGATGGGCGGTCTGGGTATCGCAATTGTGTCCACTTCTCAAGGCTTGATGACTGATCGTGCCGCCCGCCAAAATGGCACGGGTGGCGAGGTTATCTGCTACGTAGCGTAAAGGAGCTAGATATGTCTCGTGTTGCAAAAGCACCAGTCACTATTCCTGCAGGCGTAGAGGTGACTTTAAACGAACAGACACTTACCGTCAAAGGCAGTAAGGGTAGTCTGACTCGAGTAATCAACAGTGCGGTAAATGTTGTAATCGAAGATGCACAAGTTAAGTTTCTTCCTGTCGAAGGCGTTAATGGCGCTTGGGCACAGGCTGGTACTGCACGTGCACTCGTAAACAACATGGTTGTTGGTGTTTCACAAGGTTTTGTGAAGAAATTGAAATTAGTTGGTGTTGGTTACCGTGCGAAAATCGCTGGTAGTGACCTTGATCTAACATTAGGTTTCTCACATCCATTGGTACACAAACTCCCCGCTGGCGTAACTGCAGAGTGCCCTAGCCAAACTGAAATCGTGCTTTCGGGCGTTGATAAACAGTTAATTGGTCAGGTTGCTGCTGAGATTCGCGGATATCGTCCACCAGAGCCTTACAAAGGCAAAGGTGTTCGCTATGACGACGAAGTAGTACGCCGTAAAGAGGCTAAGAAGAAGTAGGTAACGCGATATGGATAAGAAAACATCTCGCTTACGTCGCGCTCTACGTGCACGTAAGAAGATCCAAGAGCTAGGCGTGAATCGTCTGGTTGTACATCGTACACCGCGTCACATTTATGCTCAGGTGATCAGTCCTGAAGCTCAGGTGTTGGCAGCTGCTTCAACCGTTGAAAAAACGGTTAAAGAGCTACTAAAGAGTACCGGTAACGTAGATGCGGCTAAAGCAGTAGGTAAAATTGTTGCTGAGCGTGCGATCGAGAAGGGCGTAGCTATTGTTGCGTTCGACCGTTCTGGTTTCAAGTATCACGGACGTGTAGCTGCATTAGCAGACGCCGCTCGTGAAGCTGGCCTGAAGTTCTAAGGGGTTATAAAAATGGCTAAATTAGAAGCTCAGCAAAAAGACGATCTGCAAGAGAAATTGATTGCAGTTAATCGTGTTTCTAAAGTAGTTAAAGGCGGTCGTATCTTTAGCTTCACTGCACTAACAGTAGTGGGTGACGGTAACGGTAAGATCGGCTATGGCTATGGTAAAGCGCGTGAAGTTCCAGCTGCTATTCAAAAAGCAATGGAAAAAGCCCGTCGTAATATGGTAACCGTGGAGTTGAATGCAGGTACTTTGCATCACCCAGTTAAAGGTCGCCATACTGGTTCTAAAGTTTATATGCAACCAGCATCAGAGGGTACCGGTATTATTGCCGGTGGCGCAATGCGTGCCGTATTGGAAGTAGCAGGCGTTCATAACGTTTTGTCTAAAGCATACGGTTCTACTAACCCGATCAACATCGTTCGCGCAACTGTAGATGCGTTGGTGCACATGAAGTCACCAGCTCAAATCGCAGCCAAACGTGGCCTGAATGTTGATGAAATTCGGGGGTAATGCATAATGGCTACTAAAACTTTAAAAGTTACACAGACTAAAAGCGGCATTGGTCGTTTACCAAAGCACCGTGCAACCTTAACAGGTTTAGGTCTACGTCGTATTGGTCACACTGTTGAATTAGAAGATACTCCTTCTGTTCGCGGTATGATCAATAAGGTTTACTACATGGTTTCGGTGGAGGGATAAGATAATGCGTCTAAATACTCTATCTCCAGCAGCAGGTTCTAAATCTGCTCCTAAGCGTGTAGGCCGTGGTATTGGTTCAGGTTTAGGTAAAACAGCGGGTCGCGGCCATAAAGGTCAGAAGTCTCGTAGTGGCGGCGGCGTTCGCGTCGGTTTTGAAGGTGGTCAAATGCCACTTAAGATCCGTCTACCTAAGTTTGGCTTTACCTCGCGTCGTGCTTTGGTAACTGCTGAAGTTCGTTTACTCGAACTAGCAAAAGTTAACGGTGATGTTATCGACTTAAACACGCTGAAAGATGCGAACGTTCTTACTCGCAACATCCAGTTTGCGAGAATCGTTCTTTCAGGTACCATTGAGCGCCCTGTGACTGTAAAAGGTCTGAAGGTAACCAAAGGTGCACGTGCAGCTATTGAAGCTGCCGGCGGTAAGATCGAGGAATAATACGTCGATGGCAAAACCAGGACTTGATTTAAAAAGCGCGAAAGGCGGTTTATCTGAACTGAAAACTCGTCTCCTGTTCGTGATTGGCGCAATTATCGTCTTTAGAGCCGGTTCGTTTGTGCCAATTCCTGGTATTGACGCAGCTGTATTAGCAGAGCTATTTGCTCAGCAAAAAGATACCATCCTGGGCATGTTTAACATGTTTTCAGGTGGTGCTTTAGAGCGTGCCTCTATCTTTGCATTGGGTATCATGCCGTATATTTCGGCATCGATTATCATGCAATTATTGACTGTCGTGCATCCTGCACTTGCTGAATTGAAAAAAGAAGGCGAGTCAGGACGTAAGAAAATCAGTCAGTACACGAGATATGGAACGCTCGTGCTGGGTACTCTTCAGTCGATCGGTATTGCAACAGGTTTACCTAATCTTATGCCAGGCCTTGTAGCCAACGCAGGATTCGGATTTTACTTTGTTGCAGTTGTAAGCTTAGTTACAGGAACTATGTTCCTAATGTGGTTAGGTGAGCAAATTACCGAACGTGGTATAGGTAACGGTATCTCGATATTAATTTTCGCAGGTATTGTTGCTGGATTACCATCTGCTATCGGCTCAACAGCCGAGCAGGCGCGTCAAGGTGACTTGAATGTACTCGTATTATTGCTACTCGCGGTAATCGTGTTCGCTGTCACTTACTTGGTAGTGTTTGTTGAGCGTGGTCAACGTCGTATTGTCGTTAACTATGCTAAACGTCAGCAAGGCCGCAAGGTGTTCGCTGCACAAAGCACACATTTACCATTGAAAGTGAATATGGCGGGTGTGATTCCACCAATATTTGCGTCCAGCATTATTTTGTTCCCAGGCACACTGGCTCAGTGGTTTGGTCAAAATGAGTCCATGTCATGGTTAAGCGATTTCGCTCTAGCCGTGTCACCAGGACAACCGCTGTACTCATTATTGTATGCGACAGCAATTATTTTCTTCTGTTTCTTCTATACTGCGTTGGTGTTTAACCCACGTGAGACAGCAGATAACTTGAAGAAGAGTGGTGCGTTCATTCCCGGGATTCGTCCTGGAGAACAGACTTCGCGTTACATTGATAAAGTGATGACTCGCCTGACATTGGCAGGTGCGTTATACATTACCTTTATCTGCTTAATTCCGGAGTTCATGTTAATTGCGTGGAAAGTACAGTTCTATTTTGGCGGTACTTCACTACTAATTATAGTAGTCGTGATCATGGACTTCATGGCTCAGGTTCAGACCCATATGATGTCTCATCAGTATGAGTCTGTGATGAAGAAAGCAAACTTAGTGAACAAAGCGAATTTAGATCGCTTTGGTCGATAAGTTAGCTTTACGGAGTGATGAAATGAAAGTTCGAGCTTCCGTGAAGAAGATCTGCCGTAATTGCAAGATCGTCAAGCGTAGTGGCGTTGTACGCGTTATCTGTGTTGAACCAAAACACAAACAGCGTCAAGGCTAAAAAAAGACTTTGACCAGCTCAAACTTGGGCTGGTCAAATATTGTTTGCAAATTTGTTGTCTGTCGAGTATCCTTTCGGGCTTTTCACAGATGACCTTTAACTTAAGGAGTGCATAGTGGCCCGTATCGCTGGCATTAACATTCCTGATCAAAAGCATACAGTCATTGCATTGACTGCTATTTTCGGCATCGGCCGTACACGTGCAAGAGCAATCTGCGCGTCTACAGCAATCGCTGAAACTGCTAAGATCAAGGAATTGAGCGAAGCTCAAATAGATATCCTACGCGAAGAAGTCGCCAAATACTCTGTAGAGGGTGACTTACGTCGTGAGATTTCAATGAACATCAAGCGTCTTATGGATCTTGGTTGTTATCGTGGTCTCCGCCATCGTCGTAGCCTGCCTCTCCGTGGGCAACGTACTAAGACCAATGCGCGTACGCGTAAAGGTCCACGTAAACCAATCAGAAAGTAACGGGAAGGTAAACCAAAATGGCTAAAGTTCCGTCACGTTCTCCGCGTAAGCGCGTACGTAAACAGGTTGCAGATGGCATGGCTCATATCCATGCGTCTTTCAACAACACTATTGTCACCATTACAGATCGTCAAGGTAATGCGTTGTCATGGGCTACCTCTGGTGGTTCAGGTTTCCGTGGTTCACGTAAATCTACCCCATTTGCTGCGCAGGTTGCTGCGGAGCGTGCAGGTATTGCTGCTCAAGATTACGGTTTAAAAAACCTTGAAGTTTTCGTGAAGGGACCAGGTCCAGGTCGTGAGTCAGCCATTCGTGCGCTGAACGCTGTTGGTTATAAAATTACCAACATTACCGATGTGACGCCTATCCCTCATAATGGCTGTCGTCCACCTAAAAAGCGTCGTGTATAACGTCGTTTCATAGGATAGTTGGAGAAAGATCATGGCAAGATACTTGGGTCCCAAGCTCAAGCTCAGCCGCAGAGAAGGTACAGACCTTTTCCTAAAAAGCGGTGTGAGAGCAATCGATTCGAAGTGTAAGCTGGAAACTGCACCTGGACAACATGGCGCTCGTAAGCCACGTTTGTCTGAGTACGGTACTCAGTTACGCGAGAAACAAAAAGTTCGTCGTATTTATGGTGTGCTAGAAAAGCAATTCCGTAACTACTACAAAGAAGCTGCACGCCTAAAAGGCAATACAGGTGAAAACTTGTTGCAACTTTTAGAAACACGCCTAGATAACGTTGTTTATCGTATGGGCTTTGGTGCGACTCGTGCAGAATCACGTCAGCTAGTTAGCCATAAGACAGTTTTGGTTAACGGCCGTGTTGTTAACATTCCGTCGTTCAAAGTGTCTGCGAACGATGTTGTAAGCATCCGCGAAAAGTCACGCACTCAAGCACGTATCAAAGCGTCTTTAGAAGTTGCAGCTCAGCGCGAGAAGCCTACATGGGTTGAAGTAGACAACACTAAAATGGAAGGTGCTTTTAAGCGTCTACCAGAACGTAGTGATTTGTCTGCGGATATTAACGAACAGCTGATCGTCGAGCTTTACTCTAAGTAAGGCTAACAAACAAGAGAGGACACAATGCAGGGTTCTGTTACAGAATTTCTTAAACCGCGTCTCGTCGACATTGAGCAGGTTAACCCAACACGTGCCAAAGTTACACTAGAGCCACTCGAACGTGGTTTTGGCCATACCTTAGGTAACGCGTTGCGTCGCATCCTATTGTCGTCTATGCCAGGCTGCGCAGTTACTGAAGTCGAAATCGACGGCGTGCTGCACGAATACAGCAGCAAGGAAGGCGTACAAGAAGATATCCTTGAGATATTGCTCAATCTTAAAGGTTTAGCAGTAACAATCGAGGGTAAAGACGAGGCTATGCTTACGTTAAGCAAGTCCGGCACAGGCCCTGTTACTGCCGCAGACATCACGCATGATGGTGATGTTACCATCATGAATCCTGATCATGTTATCTGTCATTTAACAGGTAATAATGATATCAGCATGCGTATCCGCGTTGAGCGTGGTCGTGGTTATGTGCCAGCTTCTGCTCGTGCACAGACCGAAGACGATGATCGCCCAATCGGTCGTTTGTTGGTTGATGCTTCTTTCTCACCAGTAGCTCGCATTGCATACAATGTAGAAGCTGCTCGTGTTGAACAGCGCACTGACTTGGATAAACTCGTTATTGATATGACCACAAACGGTACTATCGATCCTGAGGAAGCCATTCGTCGTTCTGCAACAATTTTAGCCGAACAGCTAGATGCGTTTGTTGAATTACGTGATGTTACTGAGCCAGAGCTGAAAGAAGAGAAACCGGAGTTTGATCCGATTCTGCTGCGTCCTGTCGACGATTTAGAGCTAACTGTACGTTCAGCCAACTGCTTGAAGGCTGAAGCGATTCATTACATCGGAGATCTTGTACAACGCACTGAAGTAGAATTGCTTAAAACACCTAATCTAGGTAAGAAATCTCTTACTGAAATTAAGGATGTTCTAGCGTCTCGTGGACTTTCATTAGGTATGCGTCTCGAAAACTGGCCTCCAGCTAGTCTAGCAGACGATCTATAAGTCTCAGTTTTGTACAGATTTTTTGGTTATAAGGATTTAGGTCATGCGCCATCGTAAGAGTGGTCGTCAACTAAACCGCAACAGCAGTCATCGCCAAGCTATGTTCCGTAACATGGCCTGCTCAATAGTTCGTCATGAGATCATCAAGACAACTGTAGCTAAAGCGAAAGAACTGCGTCGCGTAGTTGAACCTTTAATAACACTTGCTAAAGTTGACAGCGTTGCAAATCGCCGTTTAGCTTTTGCTCGTACCCGCGATGCTGAAGTCGTAGGTAAGTTATTCACAGAATTGGGTCCACGCTTCCAGGAACGTCCTGGTGGTTACACTCGTATTCTAAAGTGCGGTTTACGCGCCGGTGATAAAGCCCCAATGGCTTACATCGAGCTAGTAGGTCGTCCTGAAGCTGCTGAAGCTGTTGATGTTGAAGCTGCTGAGTAATTAAGTTTACAAAGTTAAAAAACCGAGCTTAGGCTCGGTTTTTTTATGTCTAAAATTTGAAGCTGCTATGACTTAGTTGGCAATTCAAGTCTCTGCTAAGTAATGGAATTAACTGAGGTACAATGAGCCTTCTATTGCATGGACTGGTGTCTGAGGGGGCTTTCTGTGATGCCTCTAAATTTAGCCTTGCCTTAATGCGCTCGCAACCTACGAGATCTGCTCATGTGTTGGTAAGCTGAGTAAACAAAAATTGTTATAGTTTGACGCGTTACTATTTGAATACTTTTGTTTTGAAAGAAGCTAAGCGGACAGCAATACATGGATAACACTTAGTGTCATTGTGTTTGCGGCACAAAAAAGCCTCAAATGAGGCTTTTATTGAATATAGTCGTTTGGCCATAACATTAATACTGAGCGGGTTTTACATCGCCTTCTTTATACTCAAGTTTTTTATGTTGCTTACCCATGGCTTCGGCCACTTCTGGCGGCATGTAGTTTTCATCATGCTTGGCCAGGACTTCTGTTGCTTCAAGCTTACCTGAATCGACTAACACCCCTTGGGCGACGATACCTTGGCCTTCACGGAATAGATCGGGTAAGAGATCATCATAAGTGACTATAACTTCTGTGCCAGTGCTATCATGAACTGCGAATTCCACATGCAGGCTGTCTGGGTCTCTTACCATTGACCCTAGGGTCACCATACCACCAACCCGGATCCTCTGGCCTATTTCAGGTTTAATGCCAGTATCATTTTTGCCATGAATAATTTCATTTGGGGTGTAGAACAAGTTTAAGTTGCTATTGAGTGCATACAAGAGCAATGAGGCAGCCCCTGCTACCCCGACTATTAATGCAACGGCGAGTGTTAATCTCTTTTTACGTCTTGGATTCACGGTTGAGTCCCTCTTGATTCAGCTGTTCTGAGTTCTTTGAGTCTTTGCTCGCGGTTTGCTTGTTTAGCGATTTCCGCTAGTACCTTGCGTTTTTTTCCTAGGCTTAGAATAATTAAGCTCGCTAGACTAAATACTGAAACGCCATAAGATAGCCAAACATAGAAGGCGTAGCCGCCCATATTAAAAAATGCACTGATAGAGTCAAACTGCATTATTTCACCCCCTCCGCTTCCGCTAAGGCTCTTACCCAAGGTCGCATGCCGTTACGGGCTAAGATCTCCGCTCTAAATCTAACCAAAGTTATCGCACCAGCCATTAAACCAAAGCCTACAATATTGATCAGTAGGGGGTATAGCATCTCTGACGACATGGTCGATTCTTCAGTAATACGAATAGTTGATGGTTGGTGCAAACTGCTCCACCACTCCACAGAGTATTTGATGATAGGAATATTAATCACCCCGACCAAGGCTAATATGCCAGCGGCCCTTGCTGCTACGACTTTGTCTTCAAAGGAGGCGTACAGTGAGATGACGCCCAAATACAAAAACAACAGAATAAGCTCTGAGGTTAATCTTGCATCCCATACCCACCAGGTGCCCCACATGGGTTTACCCCAAGCAGCCCCCGTAAACAGGGCGATAAAGGTGACAACTGCGCCAATGGGTGCCATAGATGCTGCCGCCCAGTCGGCTGATTTTATCTGCCACACTAGCCCGACAAAAGAGGCGCTAGCCATGCCCATATAAATGGCCATGGACATAGAAGCTGCTGGAACATGGATATATATTATGCGAAAGCTATCGCCTTGTTGATAATCCATGGGGGCAAATAACAAACCCCATGTAAGACCGGTTGCCAGCAGCAGTAATGCTGCTACAGCGAACCATGGTAACAAGGTTCCAGAAAGTTTATACGCGCGCTCTGGATCTGCGTAAGGATGAAGCCATTTCCACATTCTAATTTGTACTCACTCTTAAAGAAGCTCCAATGGCGATTGGAGCCAATACTGACGCCGCCACTAACATGGCGCCAATTATAGCCAGTTGGCCGTCATAGGGTAAATTCATTCCTGCAGCGTCCATGGCGCTGGTAGCAAAAATAAGCACAGGAATATAAAGAGGCAAGATGAGCAAACTCAAAAGTACGCCGCCTTTACCAATACCGACTGTTAAGGCTACGCCTATCGCGCCTACTAATGACAGCACAGGCGTACCTAGTGTTAAAGTCAGAATAAGTGCTACATAGGAATTAGATTCAAGCTGCAACAATAGCGCTAACACGGGTGAAATAAGGATGAGTGGTACTCCGGTGAGTAACCAATGGGCAAACACTTTAGCCAGCACTAACACAGCTAATGGCTGTGGGCTGAGTAACATTTGCTCTAGTGCGCCGTCATTATAATCGGCTTTAAATAGTCGCTCTAATGACAACATAGAGGCCAACAGCGCCGCGACCCAGATAATACCGGGTGCAATGCGGGTAAGGACTTTAGGCTCAGGGCCTATACCTAGGGGGAAAAGTGTCACCACGAGAATGAAAAACAGCAGTGGATTAAAAATATCCCCTCTATGGCGAATGGCGATTTTAATGTCGCGCATCAGCACTGTGGTGAAAGCTTGGCGATAACTAATGCCTCTGTTCATTGATAGCCCTATAGTGAACGGTAATCGAGGGTGATTTTTCGTAGTTTATCAGCCTTTATCAGGCTCATGTCTTGGTGAGTCGTTAAGATCACGCAGCCACCATTATCAACATGGGCTAGAAATAGCCGTTCGAGCTGTTCTACTCCTTTCTTGTCTATGGCGGTGAAGGGTTCATCTAATATCCAAATTTTACATTGTGTATGCAATAGTCGAGCTAGTGCTGTCTTTCTATGTTGTCCTGCAGAAAGATGGCCTGCTAATGCGTCTTCAAATCCCGCTAGATTGATATTGACTAGTGCGGCTTGGCTATCAAAATCTTGATAGCCACTGAGCGTGAGGTTGAACTTGATATTTTCAGCTGCGGTGAGCTCGCTCTTTACCCCAGGCAAATGGCCTAAGTAGAGTAAGTCAGCATTGTATTCTTCTCGGCAATCTAAAACCGTCTCATCTTTGTAGCAGACTTGGCCAGAATAGGGTCGTGACAGACCTGCGAGAATACGAATGAGGCTGGTTTTTCCGGCGCCATTGGGGCCTTCAATCTGGACTATATCACCACGATTAATCTCGAAGCTTAATTGATCGAACAGTACCCGTTCTTCACGGACGCAAGTGAGCAGGCTAGCACTGAGTAATGCTGGGAATGGTTTGTTGCCTGTCACTATAGCCTCGTTAACCTAGCGGATAATAATCACGGGATGGTATCACAATCCCGGAGCAATAATAAAAGCTTACGCACGATTTGCTATCAATGTGAGAGCCACATCTTAGCTAACGGTTCGCTCAGATAATCCCTGGGCTATTTAAGCTTTGCTAATATAATAACCATTCTTACTCACTTGTCTGTTTACTGAGACCAAGCTGAGAAGGGCGTCACAAAAAAGATGTGTTTTTTTTGAGCTTTATAGTAATCTAATTAATAAAAATGAAGCCAGCCAACCATAGAGAAGGCGGTATACTGCTTGTGAGTCATAGCATTAGGAACGTTAAAGATGAAAAAATTGTTAGTGATGACAGCCGTAATGGCATTAGGTTTATCAGCAGGAGTTGCTGCGCAAGATGGCGAGACTGTATATAACAAAGCTTGCCAAGTGTGTCACAGCATGGGGGTTGCAGGTGCTCCTAAAGTTCACGATGTGGCTGCGTGGGAACCTCGCTTAACCAAAGGTATTGATACATTAGTCGCTTCTATTAAGACGGGCCTGAATGCTATGCCTCCAGGAGGCATGTGTACTGATTGCTCCGATGAAGATTATAAAAATGCTATCGAGTTTATGTCTAAATAATTGGGTTAGCGTAGCGTATTTAAAAAAACCGGCTAATGCCGGTTTTTTGTTGTCGCGAGCTTTTCTAGCCTTGAATTCATTCTAACAGAGTGTCTAACACTAATTCATTGGGTTTGCTGAAGCTGCCATTGGCGAGCTTAGCTTGAATGTCACCAGCTTGCGGCTTGAGGCTCGCATTTTTGGATAGCAACACTACGATTTCTACCACATCTAAACCATTCATATTCAGCTGTTCATTTATCGCGTGGCGCGCATCTAATGTCACAGTTACTGGGAAGCTAACTTCAGTCAACTTAGTTAATAACAAGGGAGTTTTGGGTTCAGTTTGAGTGCGTACAAATACATATAAGGTTTCAGTGCCTGATATGTTATCGGTTAACTGTGGTGCTAAAGAGACACTAATGGCTAATTCTTTGGCTGCAACAGGTCCAGATTGAGCTTGTAATTGCGCTTTGGCAGCATCGATAGCGTTAATCAACGCCCCTCTGTCGATATCGCTACGATCGCTAGATAATATCAATTGCCATGCATCAATGGCCTGCGGGTAATTAGCCTTAAAGAATGCATCCATACCTACAAGTAATAAGGTCGAAGGATCCTTAGGATCTAATGCTAATGCTTTATCTATGATAACTTGGGCTTCTGCAGTAATAGTTTGATCAGCTTGATAATATAGTGCAGTGGCTTTAGGCCCAAGCAGCTCAGCTTGTACGCCAACGAGTTCCATCACCTTATCAAATGCCGCGATGGCTTGGTTATATTGATTGTTAGTGATGTAGGCATGTCCTAGAGTGAACCAAGCTTGGCTGTTGTCTGGTTGAGCTTGCACTTCAGCTTCAAGAAGTTTAATCCTTTGGCCCAAGGCCATTTCAGGCCCCATTGCAGAATGAGCATCATTTGCCTGCATTGGTATCGCTAATTGTTGATAGGCTCCTAACTGCTGGTAGAGGTATCCGCTTAGCGCCAATAAAGTGATAGACATGAGTGATGGCCAGAATAGGCCTTTCTTTTGGATTTGGTTATCGAGCGAGTCATCGCCAACTTGTTTGATATCCTGTAACAAGCTGACTTCTAACTCTTGCTTTAGTGCCGCAAATTCTTGCTGTTCTAGTTGGCCTTGCTGAAATTCTTGCTTAAGGTTAGCTAAACGTTCAGCAAAGACTTCAAGGTTAGTTTGCTTACGGACTCCAGAAGCTTCAGTTTGCAACAAGTGCTGTTGGCGAAAGTGCGGGATCCAAATTAGCAATAAACCACTAAAAACGACGAGGGCGATAGCAATCCAGAATAGAGTCATAGGGTTTATCTTCACTTATTGGTTGTAGAAAAAGCTTCACTGAGGGCAGATTATACGGAAAGTTAACTCCTTTAACAGGGGGAGAGTTAGGTGTTACAAGCGCAAATCGCTAATTTGGAAGCACAAAGCGGCCGCAGAATGACGAAATTGTGATCGAGAGCACCATAATGTTTAATCAACTAAATAACAGGAAAGCTATTTATAATGAGACCATTAGCCCAGTTTGACATGAAAATGGCAGACAGCGCTTAGTATTGATTCTAGAATGACTTAAAATTCGGCATTGCTAATGTTAATTATTATTTAATATTTATCTTAATAGCCTTTGCGTATACTCCCGCTTTTTATAGAAGAAAGATTGAGGACAACTGATGATCCCTGAACTTGGCCATTTCTCGCTGATCTTAGCGTTGGCATTTGCACTGTTACTTGCCACTGTGCCCTTGATAGGTGCAGCCCGCAGAGATCAATATCTAGTGCGCTATGCTCGGCCCCTATGTTACGGCATGTTCGCTTTTGTCAGTCTATCAATTATTAGTTTAGGTTATAGCTTTGCGGTGGATGATTTCTCCGTTGCCTATGTGGCTCATCACTCTAACTCCCAGTTACCTATTTTCTTCAAAATTTCAGCAGTGTGGGGCGGACACGAAGGCTCACTACTGTTTTGGGTGTTTGCACTTTCAGTATGGTCTGTGGCCGTCGCATTATTCAGTAAGCAGATTGAAGAAGTGTTCACCGCTAGGGTGTTATCGGTACTGGCGATAGTGATTGTTGGTTTTACCTTCTTTATGTTACTTACGTCTAACCCTTTCGAGCGGCTTTTTCCTATTCCTATGGAAGGCCGAGATTTGAATCCTATGTTGCAAGATATTGGGCTTATCTATCATCCTCCTATGCTTTATATCGGTTATGTAGGCTTTGCCGTTAGCTTTGCTTTTGCGATTGCAGCATTAATGAGTGGCCGACTCGATTCAGCATGGGCGCGCTGGACTCGTCCATGGACTCTCGCTGCTTGGGTATTTCTCACCGGAGGTATAGCGTTAGGTTCTTGGTGGGCTTATTACGAACTCGGTTGGGGTGGTTGGTGGTTCTGGGACCCCGTGGAAAACGCTTCCTTTATGCCGTGGCTCGTGGGTACCGCATTAGTACACTCATTGATAGTGACAGAGAAGCGCAGTGCCTTTAGAAACTGGACTGTACTACTGTCGATATCAGCATTTTCATTGAGTTTGCTGGGCACCTTTATTGTTCGTTCTGGGGTGCTGACTTCAGTGCATTCATTTGCATCCGATCCTAGTCGTGGGGTGTTTATTCTATTACTGCTCGCCTTGACTGTTGGCGGCTCACTAACCCTATTTGCTTTTAGAGCTAGCGATATGGCAAGTCCTGCACGTTTTGAGCTTAAATCAAAAGAGACTATGCTGCTTATCTGTAATGTTTTGCTCGCCGTTGCAACCGGTACCGTTTTACTGGGTACCCTTTATCCTCTACTGATTGATGCTTTAAACATGGGCAAGATCTCCGTAGGCCCACCTTATTTTAATGCGGTGTTTGTGCCTTTGGTGCTTATCTTGTTTGGCTTTATGGGTATAGGTCCGATTATTCGTTGGAAAAAATCTAAAGCTGGCGAGCTCAAGCGTCAACTGCTATTGCCTGCAATGATAGCGGTAGCCTTAGGCGTTACACTGCCATTTATCATTGCTGAAGGTGAATTCGATATCTGGGTTGCATTTGGTTTAGGCATGGCAAGTTGGATAATCTTAGCTACTTTCAGGGCTGGTTATAATATGGCGCGAGGAAGTAGCTCGAATATTGATCTTCGCCGCATAGGCAGAAGCCAATGGGGTATGATCATCGCCCACTTAGGTATTGCCGTCTCAGTGATTGGCGCGACTATGGTGTCTAATTACTCCATCGAGAAAAGTGTGCGTATGGGGCCAGGCGTGAGCTATGAATTAGCAGGCTACCAATTTAAGTTTATCGATACTCGTCATATTGTCGGCCCTAACTATACCGCTGAACAAGCTCAGATAGAGATTTATCAGCAGGGCGAGTTTGTGGCTTTAGTACAGCCAGATAGACGTCAATATAATGTACGTACCATGGATATGACTGAAGCCGGTATCGATTGGGGGCTGTTTAGGGATCTTTATGTGACTATGGGTGATCCCATCAGCACTACGGAATTTGCGGTGCGGTTAAATTATAAGCCTTTTGTGCGCTGGTTATGGTTTGGTGCGATTTTCATGATGGTCGGCGGACTATTAGCTGCGTCAGACAAGCGCTATCGTCGTAAAGTGAGCGTTGCACAAGCGGACACTCACGCTAATCCTAAATTCGCACCAGCGCTATAACGGAGACTTAATGAAAAAGTTAATTTTATTTGTGCCATTAATGATCTTTTTAGGCATGGGCTTTTTTCTCTATAAAGGATTATTTCTCAATCCTAAGGTGCTGGAGTCGGCTTTAGAAGGTAAGCCGGTGCCGTACTTTGAGTTGGAGCAATTAGAGCAATCTGACAAAGTGATTACCAATAAAGATCTTATCGGTAAAGTTGCCATGCTAAACGTATGGGGCACTTGGTGTCCTGCATGTAAGTACGAGCATCCTTATTTAATGGTGCTTGCCCGTAACAAGCAAATTCCCATTTACGGTATTAACTATCGTGACGAACGAGATATGGCACTGGAGGAGTTAAAACTTCAAGGTAACCCCTATGAAATTAACATTTTCGACAAAGATGGCCGTCTTGGATTGGATCTTGGCGTTTATGGTGCGCCTGAAAGTTTTCTTATCGATCACCAAGGCATAGTCAGATACCGTTTTGCAGGGCCTATCGATCAGCGTATATGGGCCGATACCTTATATCCAATAGTTAAAACTTTGCAGGAGCAAGCTGTAAAAGATGGAGCCTCATAGATGATAAGAACAATGCTTATAGCCCTATGCTTATTCATCAGTGCGATAGCCAGTACTTATGTTCAAGCAACGCCTGTGGATACCTTTGCGTTTTCGTCGGCAGAGAAACAAAAGCGCGCCTTATCACTGGCCCACGAGTTACGCTGCCCTCAGTGTCAGAACCAAAACCTTATCGACTCTAACTCACCCGTGGCAAAAGATTTACGTTTGCAGGTCTATCAAATGGTAGAAGCGGGTAAAGGCGATGATGAGATAGTGGAGTTTATGACATCACGCTACGGCGACTTTGTGCTTTATAAGCCTAAGCTGGACCCCAAAACTTACGTGCTATGGATAGGCCCCTTTGTATTACTACTATTCGGTCTCATCATAGGTTTTGTGTTTGTTCGTAAGCAAAGGATCGTCAATAACAGCCAAGTAGAACTCACAGAGGCCGATCAGCAAGAGTTAGCCGCACTTCTAAAGCAAGATAAAGACTAACTTCTCCACGGAATATAGTGCACCTGGCTGAGCGTTATAGCCAAGGCATGAGACTTAGGGCGTCATCTCAAGACAGTATTCAACTGTGATGAGTTGATGCCCTTGTGATTTCTGGCACATTCTTGTTTGTTAATAGCGACTCACCAGGTACTAAAGCACATTCTCTAACACACTATATAACTACCTTCTATGACACTACTTTACTAACGAAACACACTCGGTCGTTAACGATAAGCAAGCGATAACAATCCGCCGCATCAGTATTCGTTTATATTAGTTCAGCATTCAATCCTAGATAAGTTTCTGGATAAGAGTCTATTCATTACTATCAATTATCCTATTAACGGTATTAATACGATTGGTATAATCAAAAAGCTTAATAAATGAGCGTAAATAGGCGGTTTCAAGCCAAAACGATCGTTTTTGTGTAAAAGATCGCCTAACGATCGCCTTTATTGAAAAAGGCGTTAAAAAGCCCTTGCGTAAAAATCTGATCTGCCTATAATGCGCAACCACTGAGACGGCAAACGGTTCACGCCAACGCTGAATCAGTTTGGTTTATAGGTTGATTTGAAACAGTTAACCGCTTAAATCAAAGCGAAAAGAAAGTTTGAAAAAAC